>NZ_KB905735.1 GCF_000381045.1 Thermus scotoductus DSM 8553
CGGCGGCCAGGCGGACCATGGCGGCCCAGAGGCGGGTTTTCTTGTGGGTCTTCGGGTCCAGGGAGAGTTCCAGCAGGAGCCGGTCCTCCTCAGGGGTCAGCTGGATCTGAAGAGGGGCTGCCATGTTGACATGATAAGGGGTTGGCACTTAGCTAGTAGGGTAGGGGCCAGGTGCGGAAGTAGTTGCGCATCCTTCCCCAAAGCCCCACCAATCCCAGGGGTTCCAGGATCAGAAAGGCCAGGATGAGGAGGCCGAAGGCCACGTTGCGCCAGGCGGCCAGGGTGGCGGCGTACTGGGGGCCAAGGGCCCCCACCAGGCTGTTCAGAACCTCAGGGATGAGGAGGACGAAGAAGGCGCCCAAAACCGCCCCCAGCACCGTGCCCGCCCCCCCTACGATGACCATGGCCAGGTACTGGATGCTCACCGTGAGGGGGAAGTACTCGGGGGTTACCGCCTTGTAAAGCTGGGTCAAAAGCCCCCCCGCCACCCCAGCGTAAAAGGCGGAAAGGGCAAAGGCCATGAGCTTCACCCGCACCAGGTCCACCCCCGCCACCCTGGCGGAGAGGTCGTTGTCCCGCACCGCCATGAAGGCCCGTCCTGCCCGGGTCATGAGGAGGCGTTTTCCGTAAAAGAAAAGGGGAAGGGTAAAGAAGAGGACCAGGTACCAAAGCTTCTCCGGCGTGTCCAATGCGAGGCCGAAAAGCTCTGCCGGGGGTAGGGTCCTTCCCCGGATACCCCCGGTGACCCCTTCCCAGTTCTTGAAGACGTAATCGGCCAGGAACTGGAAGGCCAGGGTGGCGATGGCCAGGTAGACCCCCTTGATGCGCAAGGAGGGAAGGCCCAGAACCAGACCCAAAAGGGCGGCGATTCCCCCTCCCAGGAGGATGCCCAGGAAGGCCAAAGGGCCGTAAAGGTGGCTTGCGGTGTAGGCGCCTACCCCCATGAAGGCGGCATGCCCCAAGGAGATCTGTCCCGCACCGCCCACGAGAAGGTGGAGGCCCAAGGCGCTTAAGGCGCCAATGGCCACCAGGGTGGCCACGTACATGGGGTAGGGGGAGAGAAGGAAGGGTAGGAGCACGAGAAAAAGCAGGAAAACCCCCAAGGCCAGACGCCCCAAGGGCGTGCTGGCGTAGGCTTCGTCCTCCCGGTAGGTTTCCCGCACCGCCCGGGCGAAGCGGCGGCTAAAGGCATCGGTAAGCTGTTTGCTAAGAGGGTACATCCTAGACCTCCTGCACCTCTAAGGTGGCCTCGAGCCTCCCTTCTCCTTCCAGGTAGCGGATGGGAAGCACCACCTCCACCCTTCCGCCCTCGCCGTAGAGGGCCTGGATCACCGGGCCGTAGCGGGCCTCCACCACCTGGCGGCGCACCTTGCGGGTACGGGTGATCTCCTCGTCGTCGGGGTGGAGCTCCTTGGGAAGGATGGCGAAGCGCTGGATCTTGAGCTTTTCGGGAAGGGTCTGGTTCACCATGCGGATCTCCTCGGCGATCAAGGCCTTGACCTCGGGCCGTTCCGTGAGGGATAGATAGGTGGTAAAGGGAATGCCCCGTTTCCTGGCCCAGTTCTGCACGTTTTCCGGATCCAGCTCGATGAGGGCCGTGACAAAGGGTCTTCCGTGCCCCAGCACCACGGCCTCGCGGATATAGGGGGAGTATTTCAGGCGGTTTTCCATAAACTGTGGGGCAAAGCGGGTCCCATCCGCAAGGGCACCCACCTCCTTCACCCGGCCCAGGATCACCAGATGCCCCCTTTCGTCAAAGAAGCCCGCATCCCCGGTGCGGAAGAAGCCATCCTCGGTGAAGCTTTCCTCGGTGGCCTTCTCCTGGCGGAAATAGCCCTGGAAGACCTGGGGCCCCTTGACCTGGATCTCCCCTTCCTCGCTGATGCGCACCTCCGTGTGGGGCAGGGGTGGTCCCACGGTCTCCGGCGGGGCATCCCCGGTGGTGTGGGCGGTGGTGGCGGCTGCGGTTTCCGACTGGCCGTAGACTTGGCGGATGTCCAGGCCTAGGGCCCGGAAGAAGGTGAAGACCTCGGGGCCTAAAGGGGCACCCCCGGTGACGGCGATGCGGCAGGCGGCAAGGCCTAGCCTGGCCCTTAGGGGCCTGGCGATGAGGGGGTAGAAGAGGGCCCGCTTTAGGTTGAGCCAAAGGCTCACCTTCTCCCCCCGGAACTCGCGGCTCGCCCCTTCCAGAAGGGCTCCCATCCCCACGCGGTAGAAGAAGGCCTTCAGGAGATCGGCATCCACCATGCGGCTTTGGATGAGGCTGGCCATGTCCTCCCAAAGCCTCGGGGGGGCCAGGAAGAAATCGGGCTGGACCTCTTTCAGATCTTCCCGGAGAGTGGTGGGGTCCTCGGGGAAGTGCACGGTGGATCCTTCCACCAGGCCTTGCACCACGGTGAGCATCTGTTCCCCGATCCAGGGGAGGGGCAGGTAGCTGAAGACCCAGGCCCCTTTCTGGAAGCCCAGGGCTTCCCGCAGGGCATAATGGCCGGCGAGAAGATTCTGGTGGGAGAGCATGGCCAGCTTGCTCCTCCCCGTGGTGCCCGAGGTGGGGGCGAGGAGGGCCACCTCCTCGGGGCGGCGCTTTTTCAGGGCTTCCTCGCCCACCCTGGGATCCCCGAAGGCCTGGCTGAAGCGCCGCACCTTGCCCTGGAAGTGACGGGACATCCCCGCCTCCTCCCAGACCAGGACGAACTGCACCAGGTGCAGGTGCGGGTAGACCTTGTCCAGCTGCTCCTCGTCGGAGACCACGATGCCCTTGGCCCCGGTGAACTCCAGGAAGTAGCCCACTTCCTCGGGCATAGCGTCCGCGTAGATGCCCATGGGCAAGGCTCCCAAGGCTTGGGCAGCCAGCTCGGCCTCCACCCACTCGGGGGCGTTGTGCCCAAGAATGGCCAGGACCTCACCTTCCCCCAGGCCCAAGGCCCATAACCCCCCGGCCAGGCTTAGGGTGCGGTCCAAAAGGTCCTTCCAGGAGGTCTTCTGCCAGACCCCAAGCCGCTTCACCCTAAGGGCTGGGGCCTCTGGCTCCCGGCTAGCATGCTGGTACAGGTAAGCGAGCAACGTTCCTTCCATGTTTCCTCAAGGTCAGCCTGCATGGGCTTACTACGCCTGCCCCAGATAGGCCTCCGCCACCTTGGGGTCCTGGCGTACCCCTTGTGGCGGGCCATGGTAGAGCACCTCTCCGTAGGAGAGAACCAAGACCCTGTCGGAAAGCTCCAAAACGGCCCTTAGGTCGTGTTCTACCCAAAGAAGGGTTACTCCCCATTCCTCCTGGGCATCCAGGAGGAAGCGGGCCAGGTCCTGCTTTTCCTCGAGGGACAGACCGGCCATGGGCTCGTCCAGGAGGAGGAGTTTGGGCCGACTGGCCAGGGCCCGGGCCACCTCCACCCGCTTTTGCAGCCCGTAGGGAAGCATGCCCGCAGGGGCGTGGCGGAAGGGGGAGAGGTGGAGGTAGTCCAGAACCTCCTCGGCCCAAGCCCTAATCTGCCATTCCCGCTGGGCCCGGGGGAGGGCCAGGGGGTAGGTGGACAGGGCTAGCTCGGCCCCTAGCTTCACGTTATCCAAAACGCTCATGCCCCGGAAGATCTCCAAGCCTTGGAAGGTGCGGGCCAGGCCCATCCGGGCCCTTTCCTGGGGGCTTTTCCCCCGGAGGTTTTGGCCCAGGAAGGTTACCTCTCCCTCGTCGGGCTCGTACACCCCGGAAAGGACGTTCAAGAGGGTGGTTTTCCCTGCCCCGTTGGGCCCGATCACCGCGAAGAACTCCCCCTCAGCTACGCGGAACTCCACCCCCACCAGGGCCTTGACCCCCTTGAAGGCGAGGTGGAGGTTCTTGGCCTCGAGGATCACACCCATCGCTTCCTCCTGCGGTAGCGCTTGGACTGGCGGAAGCCCACCTCTTCCTTGCCCAGGTAGAACTCCAACACATCCTGGTCCTCCTGGGCAGCTTTGGCATCCCCCTCAAACACCACCCGGCCCCGCTCCAGCACGTAAACCCGGTCCACGATGGAGAGGGCCGCCCGGGCGTTTTGCTCCACCAAGAGGAGGCTCAGGTTTTTCTCCCGCCTTAGGGCCTCCAGGGTGCGCATCACCTCTTCCACCAGCTTGGGGGCGAGGCCCAGGGAAGGCTCATCCACCACCAGCACCTTGGGCCGGGTGAGAAGGGCCATCCCCAGAAGGAGCATCTGCTGCTCGCCCCCCGAAAGGTAGCCCGCCTGCTCGTGGCGCCTTTCGTAAAGCCGGGGAAAGCGGGCGAAGACCTCCTCCATGCCCTCTTTGAGCTCCCGTGGGGAAAGGCGGTGTCCCGCCGCCACCAGGTTCTCCACCGGGGTCAGGTAGCGGAAGATGGGGCGCCCCTCGAGGACCGCGGTAAGCCCAAGGCCCGTGATGCGCACCGGGTCCAGGTGGGTGGTGTCCTCCCTGAAGAGGCGGACGTGCCCGTCCAGCACCCGCCCTTCAAACTGGGATAGCAGGCCGGCTACGGCCCGCACCAAGGAGCTCTTGCCGGCCCCGTTGGGGCCCAACAGGGCCACCGCTTCTCCCTCCCTGACCTCCAGGGAGACCCCATCCAGGGCCAGGATCACCCCCCGGTAGACTACCTTGAGGTTCTCTACAGCTAGGATCATGCTTTGGCAACCTCCATGCCCACGGAGTTTGGAGAAGGGTTCTCCCTGGGTTCCCACCCTGGCGTCAGCCAGGGCGGGGTGGTGTCACGCCCTCTCAATCTGCCGCTCGCCCAATAGCCCATAGGGCCTCACCAGAAGGACCAGGAGCACCACCACGAAGGGCAGGGCCTCGGTGAAACCGGGAAGGAGGGGTTCCAGATAGCGCTGGGAGAGGGCCTCGAGGACCCCAAGGATCAACCCCGCCAAAAGCGCTCCCCCCACCGAGTCCAATCCCCCCAGGATGGCCACGGGGAAGACCTTTAGTCCCAAGAAGACCAGGTTGGGCCCTACCCCGCTGGCCGCAGCCAGAAGGGCCCCGGCGAGGGTGGCCAGGAGGGCGGAGATCCCCCAAACTCCCGCCAGGATGCGGGCGGTGGGGATGCCCAGGGCCAGCGCGGCCACCTCCCGCTCGGAGATGGCCCGGACCAGGATGCCGTAGCGGCTCCGCCTTAAGGCGAAAAGGAGGCCCAAGCCCAGGGGCAGGGCCAGGAGCAGATTCCAGACGGCCCGGGAGGAGACGAAAATTCCCCCAGCCTGAAACCCCAGGTTGGGGAGGCTTCCGGAGAGGTACTTGAGGTCCGGACCCCAAAGGAGCTGCACCACCCCGTCCAAAGCGGCCGCCAGGCCGATGGTGGCCATGATCACCGCCACCACGCTCCTGCCCAAAAGCGGTCGCACGAAACCCCGTTCCACCAGGAGTCCAAAGAGGAAGGCGAGGGGCAAGGCAGCCAGTATCGCCAGGGGTAAGGGGAGGAAGAGGGCGAAGGTATAGGTCAGGTAAGCCCCCACCAGGAGGAACTCGCCGATGGCGAAGTTCACCACGCTGGTGGCCCGGTAGACCAAGACGAAACCCAAGGCCAGAAGGCCGTAGAGGGCTCCGTTGGCTAGGCCGCCGATGAGATACGGTAGAAGGTCGGGCATAGGCGTGTTGGGCTGCCCCCAGGCACGGGAAGCCTGGGGGCGGAACAGGGGTCAGGCCAGCTTGATCCAGTCGGTGATGGCGTTGAAGCGCCCGTCCTTCACGCTGGCCCGGTAGAGCTTGGTATAGGGGAGGCGGTGGTTCACGAACTGGAAGCCCCGCGTTAGGCCCATGGCGTTATAGTCCCCGATCTTCTCCAGTTGCTCCACCAGCCCGGCCCGGGTGAGCTTTCCCGCCTGGGCTGCCCGGCGCATGGCCTCGGCGATGGCCAAGGCCACGGCCACGCTCCCCATGTAGTAGGTGGGCCGGTAGGAGGTGTCCCGTCCCTTTTTCTGGCGGAACTTCCTTAGCTCGTTCACCGCCGGCACCAGGGTGTCGTACCAGTAGGCGTTGTGGTAGGTCACGGTGAAGCCCTCGGCGGCGGGGCCTGCCCGCTGGATGAGGGCCAGCTCTGCCGAGTAGTAGGTGCCCATGAACTGGGCCCTTAAGCCTTGCTCCCTGGCGGTGCGGAGGATCAAGGGTTCCGCGGAAAGGACGTAGCCCTGGAGGATCACGAAGTCGGGATTGGCCCGGCGCAGGTTGAGGACCACGGGGGTGGCGTCCGTGAAGGCCGGGGGCGTGACTTCCTCGTGGACTATCTCCATCCCTAAGGCCTTGGCCCGCTCCTTGGCGTAGGGGATGGGATCGCGGCCGAACTCCGTGTTGGAGTAGACCAAGGCGATGCGGGCCCGGCCCTTTTGCAGGCGTATCTGGCGTAGGAGGGCCTCCATCATGTCGTTGTACGTGGGCCCGAAAACGAAGATGGTGGGGTAGGTCTTGGGATCGGCCAGCTCGTTGGCGAAGCTGGTGGCGGAGTAGGGAAGGCCCATGCGGGCGATCTCCGGGGCCAAGGCTTTGGAGAGCCCCGTGGAGTCCCCGTATACGAAGAGGAGCTCATCGGGGCGTTCCCGGGATACCACCCGGTTGAAGGCGGCCGTGCCCTTGGCCACGTCGTAGCCGGTATCCTCCACAATGAGCTCCAGCTTGCGGCCACCCACGCCCCCCAGGACCTCGTTCACGTAGTCCACCCCATCCACGAAGCCTTCGCGAGAGGCGTTACCTGCAAAGGCGAAGGGTCCTGTGAGGGGAAGGAGTGTGGCCAGCTTCACCGGTCGAGCCTGGGCGGTGGCGATATAGGGCATGCCCACCGCGGCCAATGCACCTACACCCAGCTTCTTCAAAAACTCCCTGCGCTTCATCGTACGCCTCCTTTCGGGTTGTAGTCGGCGAAAAGATACCATGCCCGAAGCCACCCGTCAAGTCCTTCGGGAAGGTCTAGGATGAAAGCATGCGTTGGCACACCGTTTACCGCCGCTTTGTCCTGGGCCGCCACTACCGCTTTGCCCGCGAGGCCCTGGTGCCCCATTTCTTTGATGCCCTGACCGCCTACGCCATGGAGCTTTCCCGGTTGGGCATTCCCAGGGCGGAGGAGGCGGTGGCGGCCCTAAGGGAACTCCGTACCCTTCCGCTTCCCAGCTTCACCGGTGAGGTGGAGGATGTCTTCTTCTCCATCTACGCCCAGCTTTCCGAGCACTGGGGGGAGGAGGTGGCGGGGGCCATACGCCGGGGGCTATCCCGGAACGACCTGGACCTCACGGCCTTTCGCGCTTACCTGAGGGACCGGGTGTTGGCCTTGCTGGGGGATTTCCTCCGCCTGCGGGAGGTGCTTTTGCGGGTGGCGGAAACCCATGCTGGGGTTCCTCTGGTCCTGCGCACCCATCACCGGCCGGCCCAGCCCTCCACCCTGGACCATTACCTTCTGGGGGTAGCGGCCCTTTTGGAGAGGGATTTCCGCCGCCTGAGGCAGGCTTTGGATACCTTGGACCGCTGCCCTTTGGGGGCCAGTGCCCTGGCGGGGAACCCCTATCCTGTGGACCGGCGGCGGCTCGCCGCCCTTTTGGGTTTTGCGGGACCGGTGGAGAACACCTTGGATGCCGTGGCCTCTGGGGATTATGCCCTGGAGCTGGCCTCGGCCCTGGCGGGACTGGGCACCAGCCTCTCCCGTTTCCTCACCGACCTGCTGGCCCTGGCGGAGCGGGGGGCCTTCGTGGTAGGGGAGGGGTTGGCCCAGGGTTCCAGCTTTATGCCGCAAAAGCGGAATCCCGTGGTGCTGGAGCACGCCCGCATCTATGCGGGCCAGCTGGTGGGTGGAATGGGTACCTTAGCTTTCCTAAACCACAATACCCCCTTCACCGACTTGAACGACCACTCCACGGGGGTACTGGAGCCTTTGACGGCCCTTTTGGGAAGCGCCGAGGCGGCGTTGGAGCTTACCCGGGTGGCCCTCGAGGAAAGCCAGTTTGAGCCAGCCCTCCTCCTGGAGGAGCTCTCCCCGGAGGTCCTGGCCTCGGAGGCGGTGGACCTGTTGGTGCGCAAGGGGGTGCCCCTTGCCGAGGCGTACCGGCGGGTACAGGGCGCCCTACCCGGGGTCCGGCCCGAGCTCTTAGGGGTGGAGCGGGAGGAACTCATCGCCTGGATGAGCCTCGAGGGCTTTTTCGCCCGCCGGGAAGTCCTGGGGGGTGTGGGGCCCAAGGCCCGGGCGGAGGCGATGGCCCGGGCCAGGAAGCGGCTTAAGGAAGACCGGAAGGCCTTAGTGGCCCTGAGGGCTCGGGTGCGCCTGGCCAGGCGCCTGTTGGCCAAAGGGCCTGAGGGTTTCCAGGCGGAGGAAGGCGAGAAGGCTACGGATCAGCAGGGGCAGGTAGAAGGCCAGGAGCACCAGGAAGAGCCCCGGGGCTAGGAGGTACAGGAGCCCGCTTCCCCCCATGACCAAGGCGAACCAGGCGGGGTGAAAGAAACGAGCACTCATACCCCCCATCATCTGATAGGGGTGGGGGGTATGTCAACGGGTGCGGAAGTATTCCACGGTGAGCCGGATGCCCTCCTGGAAACCCACCTCGGGCCGCCAGCCGTGGGCCATGAGCTTCAAGGGAGAGAGCACGCTTCTTTCCAGATCACCGGGACGCGGAGGGGCTGGGTTGACCTCTGGATGCTTACCGGCGGCCTCGGCCACCGCCAGGAGGACCTCCTGGGTGGTGTGTCCCTCCCCCGTTCCCACGTTGTAGATTCCCTCCAGACCCTTCAGGGCCAGGTTGTGGGCCCGCACCACGTCGGCCACGTAGATGTAGTCCCGCACGCACCCCTCGTCCCCGGGGGTCCTTCTGGCGTAGAGGGTGACCGGTTCTCCCTTGAGGATCCTTTCCGAGAAAATGGCCACCACCCCGGCCTCCCCGTGGGGGTCCTGCCGGGGGCCATAGACGTTGCCGTAGCGCAGGGACACCCACTTGAGCCCGTAGTTTTGCCCGTAGGCGGAGAGGTAGTGCTCAAAGGAGGCCTTGCTGGCGGCATAGGGGCTTTTGGGTTTGGGGGGCCAGGTTTCCTCGGCCCGTTCCCCTTCGGGAACCTCCCCGTAGATGGCTCCCCCGGTGGAGGCGAAGACCATTTTCTCCGTCCCCCACTTTCGCATGGCCTCGAGGAGGTTCAAACCGCCCAGGAGGTTCACCTCGAAGTCCAGGGTGGGGTTATCCACGCTTACCTTCACCGAGGCCTGGGCCGCCTGGTGGGAAACGTGGGTGGGGCGGAACTCCCTAAAGACCCTTTCCAGGCTTTCCTTGTCCCTGAGGTCCACCTTGTAGAAGTAGATGCCTTTGGGGACGTTTTCCCGTCTGCCCGTGGAGAGGTTGTCCAAGACCGCCACCTCCACACCCTCGCGCACCAGGCTTTCCGCGATGTGGCTACCGATGAAACCTGCTCCGCCCGTTACCAATACGCGCATGCATATCCTCCCCAACCGCCCGTAGCAGGGCGGGGTAAACCGCCTCCATCCTATAAGGCCCTCGTCTGGGGATTAGCCGATTTTGACCTCGGGCTCATTCCCAGGCCGCCACTTGATGGTGCAGCCGATGGCGGGAGCCTCCTTAAGGGGTGGCTCCTCCCCCCTGAGCAGGGCTTCGATGGCGGCCTCGAGGTCATGGCTTTGCACCTGCTCCGGGAACTTGGGGCTGTCGTTGACGCGGCCGTGGTAGCGGAGCAGGCGCCTTTCGTCAAAGAGGAAGACCTCGGGGGTGCGCAGGGCCTTGTAGGCCTTGGCCACCTCCTGGGTTTCGTCCAGAAGGTAGGGGAAGAAGATGCCGTACTCCTTGGCGAACTCCACCATCTTTTCCGGGGCGTCGTCGGGGTAGCGCTCGTAGTCGTTGGGGTTGATGCCCACGAAGGCTACCCGGCCCCGGTACTTCTCCGCCAGGCTCACGATCTCCTGGATGGAGCCCTTCACGTAAGGGCAGTGGTTGCACATGAAGATCACGGCCAAGAGGGGTTCCTGGAACTGGGAAAGCCGGTACCGTCCTCCCCGCGGGTCGGGAAGCTCGGCGTCGATCAAGGGGCTTCCTAGGGGTAGCTCCGGGTACTGCAGCATGGCGCCATCTTACCGCAGGGCCCAGGCGGGGGACAATAAGTCCCCGGCTCTCCAGGTATCATGCCCCTATGCGGGGGCTTACCTCACAGGAGGCGCAAAAACGCTTCGTAGAATACGGCCCCAACGCCCTTCCGGAAAATCCCTCTGAACCCCTTTGGCAACGGTTCCTGCACCAGTTTCAAAGCCCTCTCATCTACATCCTCCTCTTTGCTTTGGCGGTGGACCTGGGCCTTTGGCTCTATGAGGGAGCCCAGGGGCTTCCCCTGGAGGCCTTGGCCATTCTGGCCATCCTGATCCTCAACGCTACCCTGGGTACCCTGCAGGAGAAGCGCTCCGAGGAGGCCCTTAGGCGTCTTAAAGCCCTGGCGGAGCCCATGGCCTGGGTCCTCCGAGATGGTCGCTTCCAGCACCTCCCCAGCCGGGAGATCGTGCCCGGGGATGTGGTGCGCCTGGAGGCAGGGGACCGCATACCGGCAGATGGGGTGCTCCTGGAGGCCAGCGGGGTCTTGGTGGATGAAAGCCTCCTTACCGGGGAAAGCGTTCCGGTGGAGAAGAGGGTAGGGGACGAGGTCTTTTCCGGCACCCTGTTGGTGCGGGGAAGGGCCCTAATGGAGGTAAGCCGTACCGGCCTAAGGAGCGCCATGGGCCGCATCGCGGGGCTTCTTTCGGAGATGGAGGAGGAAAAAACTCCGCTGGAGCGGCGCCTCGAGGCCTTTGGCCATCGGGTGGCCCGCTGGGTGCTGGTCCTCGCCGCGGCCCTGGTGGTTCTGGGCTTTCTGGTGGAGGGCCTTTCCGGCAAGGTCCTCCTCTTCGCCGTGGCCCTGGCGGTGGCGGCGGTGCCTGAGGGGCTTCCTGCGGTCCTCACCCTGGCCTTGGCCCTGGGGGTAGAGCGGATGGCCCGCCGCAAGGCGGTGGTGCGGCGCCTTGCTGCGGTGGAGGCCTTGGGGAGCGTCACCGTTATCGCCACCGACAAGACGGGTACCCTCACGGAGAACCGCATGGAGGTGCAAAAGGTGGTGGGGCCGGACCCCCAAAGGGCCCTTCTCGCCATGGTCCTTTGCAACGACGCCGACCTGGAAACCGGGGCGGGGGACCCCTTGGAGATAGGCCTTTTGCGTTATGCAGCGGAGCACCTGGACGTGAGGCGGGTCCGCCAAGAAAACCCCAGGCTTTCCGAAAGACCCTTTGACAGCGCTTGGAAGTACATGCGGGTTACCACGCCCCAGGGTAGCTTCCTCAAAGGGGCTCCCGAGGCCCTTATCCCTCGCCTTGCTCTAAGCCAAGAGGACAAGGCTTCCCTTTTGGAACAGGCGGAAGCCTATGCAAAGGAGGGCTTTCGGGTGCTGGCCCTAGCCCATGGTGAGGGTGAGAAGGAAGAGGAGTTAAGTTTTCTTGGCTTTGTCCTCCTCCTGGATCCTCCCCGCCCGGAGGTGCCGGAGGCGGTGGCCCAGGTTTTGAAGGCGGGGGTCAGGGTGGTGATGGTGACGGGGGACCATCCGGCTACTGCCTTGGCCATCGCCCGTAAGGTGGGCATTCCTGCCGAAGTGGTGGCCACCGGGGAGGAGATAGGGGAGCTCTCCGATGAGGAGCTTCTTGAGGTAGACGTCTTTGCCCGGGTCAAGCCGGAAGACAAGCTGAGAATCGTGGAGGCTTTCCAGAAGGCTGGAGAGGTAGTGGCCATGACCGGGGATGGGGTGAACGATGCCCCGGCCCTCAAGCGGGCGGACGTGGGGGTGGCCATGGGGCAAAGGGGATCGGACGTTTCCCGGGAGGTGGCGGACCTGGTTCTCATGGATGATAACTTCGCCACCATCGTGGCGGCCATTGAGGAGGGGCGGAGCATCTACGAGAACATCCAGAAGTTCATCCGCTTTCTCTTCTCCACCAACCTCTCTGAGGTCTTGGTGGTGGCCTTGGGGATGGTGTTCGCCGCCCTTTTAAACCTGAGGGACGGAGCGGGCCATTTGCTCCTTCCCCTTACCGCGGTGCAGATTCTCTGGATCAACCTGGTGACCGACGGCCTTCCTGCCCTGGCCTTGGCCTTGGACCGTAATCCCCGGGTATTGGAGCGGCCGCCCAGGCCCAAGGACAGCCCCCTTTTGGACGCCCCCTCCTTGCGGTTCATCCTCCTCACGGGAACCATCAAGGCCGCCTTTGCCTTGTTGCTTTTGGCCCTTCTGCCGGGATGGGGACGGATCCAAGCCCCTTTAAGTGCCACCGAGGTGGCGCGTACCGCCACCTTCCACTTCATGACCCTGGGCCAGCTCTTTTTTGCTTACGCTGCCCGGCACACGCACCTGATACCCCTTCCAAACCCTTACCTGCACGGGGCGGTGGCTCTGGGCATCCTGATCCAGATCCTTCTCGGCACCCTGGCCCCTGGGGTGTTGGAGGCGGTGCCGGTTCCGGTATGGGTCTGGGGATTGGTTTTGGCGCTTGCCCTCTTGGCTTGGCTCATGGCCGAAGGGGTGGACCGGTTAATATGGCGGAAGGAGGCTAGGCGATGAAGGCAAGGGATGCCATGACCGGCCCCGTGGTGAGTACATCCCGAAACCACCCTGGCAGAGGTGGCCCGGCTTATGTTGGAAAAGGGTTGGTCACCACCTTGCCCGAGGCCACCGTGACCCTGGCCGCCGCCCGCCTGGGGGCGGTGGACCTGGCTTTGGGCAACGTGCTGGGGAGCGTCATGTTCAACACGTTTCTTCTCTCCTATGCCGATCCCCTGTTTCCTGGCCCCCTTTTGGCCCAGGTGGAGGGAAGCCACCTTTTCAGCGTCTTGGTCCTCTTGGGTATGGCGGGGACGGTGCTTACGGGGCTCATGTACTAGAGCCTGAGGAAGCTTTGGGTTTTGGCCTACGACTCCTGGGCCATCCTGGTCCTTTATCTACTGGCGGCCTCGCTGCCCCTGGTGCGGTAAGGGACCACCAGGACCGGCTTGGGGCTACGGCGGACCACCTCCTGGGTCACGCTACCCAAAAGCATTGCGTCCAGCCCCGTGCGCCCATGGGTGGCCATGACCAAAAGGTCGTGCTTTTCCGCCTCCTTCAGGATCACCTCTGCCGCCCGCCCCTCCGGGAGATGGGCTTCAAACCCCACCCCCATTTCCTCCGCCATGCGGGTTGCGCGGTCCAGGGCGGCTAGGCCCTCCTTCCGCATATCGTCCACCAGGGCCTGGTAATAGGGCAGGGTTTCTGGGCCTAGAAGCAGCCTGGGTCCCAGGGGCTCCAGTGCGTAAAGGAAGGCCACCTTTGCGCCCAAGGCCTTGGCCAGGCGGAGGCCTTCTTGCACCCCGGCCTCGGCAGCCGGGCTACCGTCCGTGGGTAAGAGGATGCTTTGGTACATGGTCTACCCCTCTATGACCACGGGCAGGATTACGGGGTCCCGACCCGTGGCCTTCTTTAAAAACTTCTTTACCGGGAAGTAGATGTCGTCGCGGATGCGCTCCAAGGGTTTTTTCTCCCGCACCCCGTTTTGCAGGGCCTCGAGGGCCATGCGCTTCACCTCGCCCAAAAGCCGCTCCCCGGCCTTGACAAACCCCCGGGACACCACCTCCACCACCGGGTCCTGGCTCGCTAAGGCGGTGATGACCACGATTCCCTCCTCGGCCATGTGCTGGCGGTCGACCAGGATCTCCTCGGTGATGTCCCCAACCCCCAGGCCGTCCACATAGAGGACCCCGGAGGGCACCTGGCCCACCTTCTCAAAGGTGTCCCGGGTTAAGCGGTAAATGGCCCCGTTCTCCCCGATGAGGGTTTTCTCCGGGGGGCGGCTCATGGACTCCGCCAGCCACTTGAAGTTGGTCTGGTGGCGCACCTCCCCGTGCCAAGGGAGGAAGAAACGGGGGGTGGTGAGGTTCAGGATGAGCTTGAGCTCCTCTTGGGAGGCGTGCCCCGAGGCGTGAACCTTGTAGGTAGGGGGGTAGAGGACGTAAGCCCCCAGGGCGTAGAGCCGGTTGATGACCCGGTTCACCGCCTCCTCGTTGCCGGGGATGGGGCTACTGGAGAGGATCACCGTGTCCCCGGGCTTGATGGCCATCTTGGCGTGGCCTTCAAAGGCCAGGCGGTGGAGGACGGACATGGGCTGCCCCTGGCTTCCCGTGGCCAGGATCAGCACCTGGTGGTCGGGGAGGTCCTTGACCTCCTCCAGGGTGTAGAGGCGGTCCTTCACCTTGAGGTAGCCCAGCTCCATGGCGATGCGGCTGAACCGCACCATGCTCCGCCCCTCCATGGCCACCTTGCGCCCGTACTTCTCCGCCGCCCAGATCACCGCCTGGATGCGATGGATGTGGCTGGCGAAGGTGGTGACGAAGACCCTGCCCGGGGCCCGGCCGATGACCCGGTCCAGCTCCTTGGCGATCTCCATCTCGCTCGGGGTGTAACCGGGGCGCTCGGCGTTGGTGGAGTCGGCGATGAGGAGCAAGACCCCTTCCGCCCCCGCCTGGGCCACCTTGGCCAGGTGGGAGAGTTTACCGTCTATGGGGGTGGCGTCCAGCTTGAAGTCCCCGGTGTGCACGATGGTGCCGACGGGGGTGCGGATGACCAGACCGGAGTTATCGGGGATGGAGTGGGTCATGCGGAAGAGGTCCAGGGTGAAGTAGCGCCCCACGCTGATGCGGTCATCGGGGGAGATCTCCTTGAGGTTGAAGCTTCCTGACCTCAAACCGAACTCTTCCAGCTTCCCCTTTAGGAGGCCCAGGGTGAGCTTGGCCCCGTAGATGGGCACCTGGCTTTCCTTTCCGAAGACCATGGGGAGGATGAAGGGAAGCCCCCCGATGTGGTCCTCGTGTCCGTGGGTCAGGATCCAGGCCTTGATGAGGTGCCGGTTTTCTATGAGGTAGTCCACCCGGGGGATGAGGAGGTCCACCCCGGGCATGGCTTCGTCGGGGAAGGCAAGCCCCCCGTCCAGCACGAAAATCTCGTCCCGGAAGCGGAAAACGGTGATGTTCTTGCCGATCTCCCCCATCCCCCCTAGGGGAATGATCTCCACATAGTCCTTGCCCTCTCCAAGGCCCAGGGAAGCGGCGTCCGATGGCCTTCTGCGCCGTCTTTTCCTTGGCTTGCGTTCTTTGTTTTCCATAAACCTCCCATCTCCCCGGCCTGGCCGGGATCTTGCCCTAAGGAAAACCCCCCAGGGCTAGCTGCGCCGCCTGGGAGGGATCTTGCCCTCCAGCTCGGGCCGGATCAGGTCGATCTTGCCCCGCTCGTCGATGCGGTGCACCTTGACCTTGATCACGTCCCCCACCTTCAAGTGGTCCTCCACCCGCTCCACCCGGCCGGGGGCGATCTGGCTGATGTGAAGGAGCCCTTCGGTGCCGGGGAACAGGCTCACGAAGGCCCCAAAGGGGGTGATCTTGGTGACGGTACCCTCGTAGATCTCGCCCACCTTGGCCTCCAAGGTGAGCTCCTCTATGCGCTTCTTGGCCTTCTGGGCCGCCTCGAGGTCGCTGGAGTAGATGCGCACCGTCCCGTCCTCCTGGATGTCCACCTCCACCCCAAGCTCCTCGAGGGCCCGCACGTTCTTCCCCCCGGGCCCGATGACGAGGCCGATCTTCTCCACCGGGACCTTTAGGGAGAGGATGCGGGGAGCGAAGGGTTTGAGCTCGGGGCGTGGGGCAGGAAGGACGCTTTCCATGAGGTCCAGGATCTTCATGCGGGCCTCACGGGCCTGCATAAGGGCTTCCTTCAGCACCTCCCGGGGAAGCCCACCCACCTTGTTGTCCATTTGCAAGGCGGTGACCCCTTTTCGGGTTCCCGCCACCTTGAAATCCATGTCCCCCAGGGCATCCTCCAGTCCCAGGATGTCGGTGAGGATCACCGCCCGCTCCCCCTCCCACACCAGACCCATGGCCACCCCGGCCACCGGGGCCCGGATGGGTACGCCGGCATCCATCAAGGCCAGGCACCCGGCACAGACCGTGGCCATGGAGCTACTGCCATTGGACTCCAGCACATCCCCCACCACCCGGATGGTGTAGGGGAAGGCCTCTTCGGGAGGCAGGACCGCCTTGAGGGCCCGCTTGGCCAGGTTTCCGTGGCCTATCTCCCGGCGGGAAACCCCCCTCAGGCGCTTGACCTCCCCGGTGGAGAAGGGGGGGAAGTTGTAGTGGACCAGGAACTTTTCCGTTTCGTCAATCCCCAGGTCATCGATGATCTGCTCGTCCCGTCCCGTGCCCAGGGTGACGGTGCCCAGCACCTGGGTCTCCCCCCGGGTGAAGACGGCGGAGCCGTGGGTGCAGGGCAGGACGTCCACCTCGATCCAGATGGGCCGGAGGTCCTTGGGTGTGCGCCCGTCCGCCCGCTTGCCCTCCTCCAGGACCAGCCGCCTGAGTTCCTTGCGCACCACCTCGGCAAAGGCGCTCTCGTAAAGGGGCTTTTTGCTTTCGTCCGGGGTACCGTCTTCCCCCTTCGGCAGGGCCTCGGCCACCAGGGCCTCGGCAAAGGCCTCGAGGGCCCGGCTCCTCTCCCCCTTGCTGGCGGTTTGGAGCACGGCGGAAAGCCCCCGCTCCACGGCCAAGCGGTAGAAGGCTTCCTTCTCCTCCTCGCTGAGGGCCTCGGGTGGGGTCCAGGCCATCTTGGGTTTGCCCAGGGCCCGGGCTATCTCCTCCTGCAGGTCCAGGATGGGCTGCATCTCCCGGTGGGCGAACTCCAGGGCCTGGACCAGCATTTCCTCGTCCACCTCCTGGGCCCCGGCCTCCACCATGAGGATGGCGTCCCGGCTTCCCGCCACCACCAGGTCCAGGGCGCTTTCCGAAAGCTCCTGCAGGGTGGGGTTCAGGACGAACTGCCCCCCAATGAGGCCCACCCGCACCGCGGCCACGGGGCCTTCCCAGGGAATGTCCGAAAGCATGAGGGCGGCGCTGGCCGCCGTGGGCCCCAGGATGTCCGGGGGGTTCTTCTGGTCGGCGGAGAGCACGGTGACGATCACCTGTACCTCGTGCCGGAACCCCTTGGGGAAGAGGGGGCGGATGGGCCGGTCCGTCATGCGGGCGGAGAGAATGGCCTTTTCCCCAGGCCGCCCTTCCCGGCGCATGAAGCTTCCCGGGATCTTGCCCACGGCATAGTGCCGCTCCTCAAACTCCACGGTGAGGGGAAGGAAGTCCGCCTCTATGGGCTCCTCGGAGGCCTGGGCGGTGGCCAGGACCACGGTGTCGCCGTAGCGCACCAGGACCGAGCCCGAGGCCTGTTTGGCGTATTTCCCTGCCTCCAACACCAGGGGGCGGCCAGCCACCTGGGTTTCGTACCTATGGGCCTGTGGGGTGTTGGGTGTGGCTTCCGGCATAGTTCCCTCAAGCGAAAGGCGGAGCCCTAAGGCCCCGCCCCCGACCTGGTTACCAGTTTACTTCCTAAGGCCCAGTTTCTCAACCAGGGCCTGGTGGCGCTCGGGGTCTTCCCGCTCCAGGTAGCGGAGAAGCCTGCGCCTTTGCCCCACCAGCATGAGAAGGCCGCGGTGGGAATGGTGGTCGTGCTTGTGGACCTTGAGGTGCTCGGAAAGCCGGTTGATGCGCAAGGTGAGTAAGGCCACCTGCACCTCGGTGCTCCCCGTATCCCCGGGGAAGCGGGCGAACTCCTCTATGACCTTTTGCTTTTCCTCTTTGCTGATGGGCATCTCTACCTCCGTCAGGGGGGAAGGCGCTTTTGGCCCCTTCCTCCTCGAGGCCCCGAAGGACCTCTATCAGGTTAGGGCCTGGCCCTCCTTCCGTCAAGCAGGAAAAACAGGAGAGCCAAAAGGGCCAGACCCGCCCCCACGCCGAAGGCCAGCTCAGGCCCATAACTTTGCCAGAGAAAGCCGAAGATCAAGCTGGCCGGCAGGAGCAAAACCCCCACCACCGTGTGGTAAAGCCCGATGGCGGTGGCCTTGGTCTCAGGGGGGACCAAGGTGGCCAAGTAGGCGCGGCTTGCCCCCTCGAAGGCGGCGGAGTACAGGGCGTAAAGAAGCAGAAACGCCACACCCCCCAAAGCCGACTGGGCAAAGGCAAAGCCCAGGTACACCAGGGCATAGAGGGCAAAACCCAAGGCCACCACCCGCCTCAGCCCAATGGCATCGGCTAAGCTCCCGAGGGGATAGGAGAGGAGGGCATATATCAGGTTGTAACCCGTGTAGGCCAAGGTTACAGCCTCCTGGGAAAGCCCGAGCTCCTTCAGGCGGAGGAGCAGGAAGGCATTGGAGGATAGGGCCAGGGCAAAGACGCCGGAAACCAGAAGGAAGCGTCGGTAAGGGGAGGGAAGGGTACCCAGGTAGGTGATGCGGAAGGGGGAAGGCGGGGCCTTAACCCCTTGGGGCTTGGCTTCCTTTACCCAGAAGAGGGCCATGAAGGCTAGAAGGGCCGGTATGGCGGAGATCCAGAATACCCCCCGGATTCCCAGATGCGGTAGAAGGAGAAAGGCCAAAAAGGGCCCCACGGTGGCCCCCAGGGTGTCCAGGCCCCTGTGCAAGCCGTAGGCCCGGCCTAAGGCACCCCGGTCCACACTCTCTGCCAGGAGGGCATCCCGGGGAGCGGTGCGCAAGCCCTTGCCCGTCCGGTCTAGGAAGCGGTAGAGACGTGCCCAGGGGTTTGGGCGAGGGCCAGGATAGGGCGGAAAAGGGCGGGCAGGCCGTACCCCAAGAGAAGGAGAGGTTTTCGCTGGGCCAGGCGGTCGGAGATCCCTCCGCCCACCACCTTGAAAAGGCTGGCGGTGGCCTCGGCGATGCCTTCTACCAGCCCAAGAACACCTGCGCCTGCCCCCAGGCTGGTTAGGAGGAGGGGCAAAAGGGGATAGACCATCTCGCTGGCCACATCCATGAGGAAGCTGACCAGGCCCAGCAGGTATACCTGGGGAGGGAGTCTCATGGTCGGTGGCGGAAGTAAAGCCAAAGGAGGAAGGGCTCAGGGAGGACCATCATCACGGATAAAGGGTCCAGGGGGGCGGGGGAAAGGAGGGCTGGGCCTAGGGGGGTGAGGAAGGGGAGGGGTAGGGTGCGGGTGACCAGGAAAAGAAGAAGGAAAACCGCCGAAAGCCCAACCCCCACTCCCCAGACCAGGGGGGCGAAGGCGGGGTCCTTACCGGGATACATGAGGCGAAGGACCCAAAGCACCAAGGCGTAGGTTACCTTCAAGGCCAGGAGGACCAGGAAGAGCTGGCCGTAAAGGTAGTACTCGTTCACCAAGCCGTACATGACCGCCTCAGCTTCGGAAACCCCCAGGGCGCTTCCGCAAAGCCCCTGGCCCAGCTTATCCCCCAAGCCCAGTCCCAGAAATTGCAGGAAGAAGGGAAGGAGGGAGAGGACCACCGCCCAAGGGAGACTCCTACCAGGGATAAACCCCACGCCCATAGCCTTTTCCTTTGTGGCAAAAAGGTCAAGGGCCGGAAGTCTCCGGCCCTTGCACCACCCATGATCTACCAGAGGCGCATCCCCGGCACCGGGTTCAGGTTGCTGAAGAGCTGCACCAGGGTGGGGCCATAGGCCAGCACCACCAGGATCACCGCCACCAGGAACCAGAAGCCGATCCGGTCCATGGCCTGGACCAAGGGACGGTCCTCGGGGCCGGAGATGACCTCGGCGAAGGGCACCGGGGCCTCGGCCAGCTCTGCCTTGCGCTCCCGGCCCAGAAGGACGCTGAAGAGGCCGTAGATGAAAAGGAGGAGGGCCACCAGCAGGATGATGCCCGCCAGGATGTTGAAAACCATGGGAAGGGCGGCATGGGTGTAGGCATCCGGCACCTGGGCGATGTAGGACCGACGGGGCACGTTGAGGAGCCCCTGCCAGTGGAGCCCCAGGGCCATGACCATCATGCCGATGAACCAAAGCCAGACCACTGCCAGGCCCAGCCGCCTCTGCCCGTCGGAGATGGGCTTGCCAGTGAGGTTGGGGATGAGCCAATAGAGGGAGCCCATGGCGGTGAGGGTGACGAGGCCCGCCACCTGGAGGTGGAAGTGGCCGGGAATCCAGGCGGTGTTGTGGACCACGTAGTCCAGGGTGAAGCTGGCGTTCACGATACCCCCCGCCCCTCCCGGGATGAAGCCCAGGAGGCCCAGGACCGGGGCCACGAAGGCGGGGTTGTCCCAGGGGAGGGTTCGGATCCAGCCCAAAAGCCCCCTGCCACCCCGCATCCTGCCGGCGAACTCCAGGCTGGCGGCAATGGTGAAGGCAGTCATCAAGCTGGGAACGGCTACGAATATGGTGAGGACGGAGTGGATCATCTTCCAGGTGGGATCGATCCCAGGGTCGGCGAACTGGTGGTGGAACCCCACGGGGGTGGAAAGGAGCAGGAAGAGCAGGAAGGCCAGGCGGGCCATGGGATCGGAAACCAGCTTGCCTCCCGCCTGCTTGGGCAGCACGGTGTAAATGAGGGCGTAGGCGGGCATGAGCCAGAAGTAGACGATGGGGTGGCCCGTCCACCAGAAGAGGGTGCGGGCAAGAAGGGGATCCGCACCTTCCACCAGGCCGAAGGACCAGGGCAGGAGAATGAGGACAGCCTCCAGCACCAATCCGATGGAGGCGATGAACCACATGAGCCAGAAGACCACCGCCATGTAGGTGGCCAAGGGGGTCACCTTGCCGGGATTCTGGGCCTTCCAGCGCCGCCAAAGATCCAAGACGAGGTAGATGCTTACCCAGGTGGACAGGACGAAGATGCTGGCCCCAAGGTAGAAGGCCCAGTGGCCTTGGAGGGGAGGGTAGAAGGTGTAAAGGACAGTGGCCTCGTTGGCCAACAAGGGCAAGGCGGCCATGACCAGGCCGATAAAGGCCATCCACCAGGAGAGCCACATAAGCCCCATGTTGGGGCGCATGTTCAGCTCCCTGGCGGGTAGATAAACCATGATGGCCTGGGCGAAGAGCTGGGTAAAGACGATGGCGTTCAGCACCCCGTGCAGGGTCAGGCCCTGGTAGTAGGACTGGACAAAGGGGAGAAGGCGCTTAAGCAGAGGGTAGGCGTCCACGTTCCCGTAGTTCAGGGCCTGGAAGGGGCCGAAAAGGCTCCCGATGATAAGGGCGATGAAGCCCAGGACCAGGAAGTAGAGGGTGGCCTTCTTTTCCGGGTAGGCCTCGTAAACTCGGCTGAAATCAGAGGTACGCACCGCCATGGCTCACTCCTTCACCACGATCTTGCCGAACATGTTTTGATGGCCGAGGCCGCAGTACTGGTTGCAGATGATGCGGTATTCCCCCGCCTTCTTGAAGGTGTACCGCACCGTGGAAACCTCTCCAGGAAGCACTTCTACATTGATGTTGGTGCCTTCCACGTGGAAGCCGTGAATAACATCGGGGCTGGTGATCTTGAAGATGATCTCCGCTCCCTTGGGCACCTCAATGGGGTTGGGCTGGTAGCCGAAGGCAAAGGCCAGGGCGTAGACCGTGTACTGGTTGGGGCCGGTCTGCACCACCGCCTGGGTAGGATCGGCCCACGGGCCTTCTGTACGCACCTTGGTGGGATCAACCCGCTCCAGTTGTCCTGCGGGGATGACCCCGGCGCTGTGGGTGGCCAGGGTGTAGGCGATGAGGGCGATGAAGACCACCAGCATCACCAGAGAAAAGGCCAGCCACCCCTTCTCGTAGGCCAGGATCGCTTTGTGGGCTTTGTGCTCGTCCACCATACCCTACCCCCTAGCGAAAAAGATGGCGTATACTCCCAACCAGAAGACCAGGATGGTGAGGGTAAGAACCACTATCACTCCAATTGCGCCGACCGGTTTTTCCTCCATACCCTTCCTCCCTTACGGCAGGTTGCCGTATACGGGGCCCATGTTAGCCCAAAGCTGAGAAAAGGGTGAAGTACATTTGTCCCTACATGAGAAGGTACTGAGGGAATGAGAGCTCCATGCGAGAAAATAAGGGCGAGGCATCAGGCCTCGCCCCTTGGGAAGGGAGATCCCTAAGTGCTTCCCACTCGGGCCAGCACCTGGCGGCTCACTTCCTTTAGGGTTTCAAAAACTCCTTTACCCTCTGTAGCCACGGCCTCAAAGACAGGAAAGCGCCCTTCGGGGTCCACCACCGCCTGGATCATCTCCACGGGCAGGGCGTCGGGGAGGTCCCGTTTGTTCACCTGGAGCACCACCGGGATGTCCTCCACTTTGAGCCCGTATTCCGCCAGGTTCTCCCGCATGTTGCGCATGCTCTCGGCGTTGGCCCTAAGGCGGTTTGGGGCGGAGTCCGCCACGAAAACGATGCCATCCACACCCCTCAGGATCAGCTTGCGGCTGGCGTTGTAGAAGACCTGCCCCGGCACGGTGTAAAGATGGAAGCGGGTCTTGAAACCCTTGACCTCACCCAGGTCCAGAGGAAGAAAGTCAAAGAACAGGGTGCGCTCGTCCTCGGTGGCCAGGGAAACCATCTCCCCTTTGCGGCCTTCGGGGATGCGGCTGTATATCCACTTGAGATTGGTGGTTTTCCCGGAGAGCCCCGGGCCGTAGTAGACGATTTTGAAGTTGATCTCGCGGTTAGCGAAGTTGATGGTGCTCATGCTAGTTGCCGAAGAGTTCGTCCAAAAGGGCCTTGGCCTCCTCGCGGTACTGGGTGTCCAGGTTCAGCTTGGGTGGGTTGGCCAGGGCTTCCTCGGCCAGGCGGGCCAGGGTTTCCGCCGCCCGCTTCCCGTGGAGCTTGATCTTGCCCAGGGGAGCGTTCTCGTCAAAGACCAGGACCAGGAGGGCCGCCTCGCCGGCTTCGTCCACATAGAGCCCCATGTGTTCCCCTTGGTGCACCACCTCTTGGAAGCGTGCCTCTCCCAGCAGCTTGGCCAGGGCTTGGGTGGCGGCGGCGTTTCCCGCCACCAGGGTGGCCAGGGAATCCAGGGGCGGAGGCTTGGGGGCCCATAGGGCCTCTTTATGGGCCAGGACGAATCCCTTGCGGTCTATGAGGAGGGCGTAGCGGGCCCCGGTTTCCTGAAGAGTGTCTTGCAAAATATCCATGGCCCGCTGGTATAGGGCTCCGTAAAGGACCAGGGTGGGTTCCACCATAGTATGCTCAGTGTACCATGAGGGCTTTTGTGGAGGAGGCCAGGGTGCTTTTGGAGGAGCTGGTGGCCTTGCCCACGGTGAGCGCGGAGGGAAGGGCCCTCGAGGAGGGTGCGGCCAAGGTGGCCGAGGTGCTTCAGGACCTGGGCCTTAAGGCAGAGCTCCATCGGGGTTATGGGCCCCCGGTGGTCTACGCCGAGGGGGGTGAGGGGGAAAGGGTCCTTTTGTTTTACAACCACTACGATGTTCAGCCCCCTGATCCCTTGGAGTTATGGGAAACCGAGCCCTTTCGCCTGGTGGAACGGGACGGCCTCTGGTATGGCCGAGGTACCCACGACGATAAAGGGGAGCTGGTGGCCAGGGTCATGGCCCTGCGCTTATTCCGGGAAAAGCACGGCTTTCTTCCCCGGGTGAAGTTCGTGGTGGAGGGGGAGGAGGAGGTGGGAAGCCCCCACCTGGCGGACTACGTCCGGGATAAAAAGGACCTCCTGAAGTCCGGGGCCATCGTCTGGGAGGCAGGGGGGGTGGACGCCAAGGGGCGCCCCTACCTGTATGCGGGCCTTAAGGGCATCGTGACCCTCGAGCTTCGGGTGCGCACCGCTGCCTTTGACCTGCATTCCTCCTACGGGGCGGTGGTGGAAAACCCCATTTACCGCTTGAGCCGGGCCATCGCCAGCCTGCGGGATGAGGAGGGAAGGGTCCTCATCCCGGGTTTTTACGACCGGGTCCGCCCCCTTTCGCCCAAGGAGATGGAGGTGCTGGCGGAGATTCCCGATGAATCGGAAGCCCTGAAGGAAGCCTTTGGCGTGCGGGACTTCCTGGGCGGGGCCAGGAACCTGGAGTTCCATCAGCGCCTTTATGCGGAGCCCTGCGTCAACGTGAACGGTTTCCACTCGGGGTATGGCGGCCCGGGGTCCAAGACGGTCTTGCCCGCTGAGGCCTTCGCCAAGCTGGACTTCCGCCTGGTGCCCGACCAGGACCCTGAGGAGATCCCTGGGCTTTTGAAGCGGCACCTCGAGGCCCAGGGCTTCCACGACGTGGAGGTGGTGGTCCTGGAGAAGGGAGAGCACCCGGCCCGCTCGGATCTTTCCCATCCCTTCGTGGGCATGGTCCAAAGGGCTTTGGAAGAAGCCTTTGGGGCGAAGGCGGTGCTTTACCCCAACATGGCGGGGTCCGGTCCCATGCATCCTTTTCTGCACCACCTGGCAGCCCCGGCGGTGGGACTGGGGGTGGGGTATCCGGGAAGCCGGGTCCATAGCCCCAACGAGCACATCCGCATCCAGGATTTTGAGCGGGGCACCTTGGCCCTTCTTCGGCTTTTAGAGCTTTACTTCCTTGGGCGCTAGTAGGGGGTCTCATCTGCTAGGCTCTTAGGGGTATGCGTCTGGTCTTTGGCGAGCGCGATACCCCTTACGAGGAGGCCCGGGTGGTGGTCCTGCCCGTGCCCTACGACCTTTCCCTCTCCTTCTTGCCGGGGGCAAGGCGGGGCCCTGAGGCCATCCTCTTGGCCAGCCGGGAGCTGGAGCCCTTTCTCTTGGAGCTTGGAGTAACCCCGGAAGAGGTGGGCATCCATGCCGCAGAGCCGGTTCCCTGGGTGGCGGGAAGCGCGGAGGAAAGCCACGCCTTGATCCGGGAGGCGGCCCTTGGCCACCTGCGGGCGGGCAAGTTCGTGGTCTCTCTTGGGGGCGACCATTCCATCACCCATCCCCTGGTCCAGGCCCACCGGGAGGTCCTGGGGGAGTTTTCCCTTCTCCAGATGGATGCCCACGCCGACCTTTACCCGGTGTGGCAGGGTTCTATTTACTCCCACGCCTCTCCCTTTTACCGCCTGGTGGAGGAAGGGTTCTCCTTGGTCCAGGTGGGGATCCGGGCCATAGACCAAGACTCCTTGGCCTGGGCCAGAGGGAAGGGAGTTGCCCTTTTCCCCGCTCACCGCCTGCACCGGGAGGGGCTTCCTATAAGGGAGATCCTGGAGGCCTTGGGGGAAAGGGTGTATATCAGCCTGGACTTTGATGCCCTGGACCCCAGCGTCATGCCCAGCGTGGGTACCCCCTTGCCCGGAGGGCTTACCTACCGCCAGGTGGTGGACCTTCTGGAGGCGGTTTTCCGGGAAAAGGAGGTGGTGGGCATGGACTTCGTGGAACTATCCCCCACTGGCCAGTTCCACGCGGAGATGACCGCGGCCCAGTTGGTCTATCACGCCATAGGTCTAAAGGGTCTACAGGCCGGCTGGCTCGAGGCTCACGGCTAAACCACCTTCTCCCCTGGCCTTGGCCCTTATCCTGGGGTGGTGGTTCGCTGGATCCTGGGTCTGGGGTTGCTCCTCCAGGGGATGGGGCAGGCCCAGCCCCTCACCATTCCTGACCTCTGGAAGAGGACCTACGGGGAAGGGGGGTTCCGGATAGAGAAGGTCCTGGAGGAGAAATCTCGTTTCAGCCGGGTCCAGTTTTCTTACCTTTCCGATCATCTCCGGGTCCACGGCTTTGCCAACGTGCCCAAGGGCAGGGGCTCGTTCCCCGTGGTGGTGGTGCTCCACGGGTACGTGGAGCCGAGCCGCTATCGGCTGCTGGCCTACACTACTCCCTACGCCGACTTCCTGGCGGAGGAAGGGTATCTGGTACTGCATCCCAACTACCGGGGCCACCCGCCTTCCGAGGGGAAGCCGGCCACGGGCCTGCGCCACGCCTACGCGGTGGATGTGCTGAATCTATTGGCCGAGGTGCGCAAGGGCGTCCTGCCCCAGGCGGATGGGAGGCGCATCGGCCTCTTCGGCCACTCCATGGGTGGGGGGATTGCCCAGGTGGTGGCCCTGGTGGATCCCCGCCTGAAGGGTGTGGTGCTTTACGGGAGCATGAGCGGGGACGAGAGGCGGAATCTGGAGCGGATCCGCTACTGGTCGGGGGGTACTCGAGGCCAGGAGCTTCTCACCCTTCCTCCCAAAACCCTGGCGGAGGCTTCCGCCTGGACCTACCTGGAGAGGGTTGCCGTGCCCTTCAGCGTCCACCATGGCATCCGGGACGCCCAGGTGCCCCCGGAGTGGTCATGGGAGCTTTGCCGAAGGCTTAAGTCCTTGGGGAAGCCAGTGGAGTGCTTCAGCTACCCGGCGGGCCACCTCTTCCGCGGTCCGGTGGACCAGGCGTTCCGCCAAAGGGTTCTGGCCTTTTTCGGACGGGTCTCGCGGTAACCTTGGGCCATGCAGGCCTTCTTTGAGAACCTCGAGGCCCTCTTCTTCGCCCTTGCCTTCGGGAGTGTGGTCTTTGGCCTTCTAGCCCGCCTGCTGGGGGTGCGGCGCACCTGGCCCTTCTTCCTGCTCGCTGCCCTTTGGCTGGTCCTTGGCTTCCTCCTTCGGTTAGAATAGCCCTTCGTGGCCAAGCGCGTGGTTTCCGTGTCCCTGGGGGCTAGCCGCCGGGACTCCGTGGTCCAGGTGGAGCTCCTTGGGGAGGAAGTGGTGTTGGACAGGCGGGGCACGGATGGCGACTTCCAGAAAGCCTTGCGCCTCATTGCTGAGCTGGATGGAAAGGTGGACGCCATCGGCCTCGGGGGCATTGACCTTTACCTTTGGGCAGGGGGGCGGCGCTACACCATCCGGGATGCCAAAAGGCTTAAGGAGGCGGCCCGTAAAACCCCGGTGGTGGATGGCTCGGGCCTCAAGCACACCTTGGAGCGCCGGGCGGTGGCCCAGCTGGCGGGGCTGATAGACTGGAAGAGTACCAAGGTGCTTCTACCCTCCGCCGTGGACCGCTTCGGCCTGGCCGAGGCCCTGCACGAGGCCGGGGCCAAGGTTCTTTACGGGGACTTCATCTTTGCCCTGGGTTTACCCATCCCTCTTTACTCCCTCTCCTTCCTGCAGAAACTGGCCTTCGTCTTCCTCCCGGTCCTTACCCAGCTTCCCTTCCAGCTTCTTTACCCTATAGGGGAAAAGCAGGGGAAGCGGGCGGTGGACTGGCGAAGCCGCTACTACGCCTGGGCGGACCTGGTGGCGGGGGACTGGCACTACATCAAGCGGCACATGCCCGACGAGATGCGGGGGAAGATGGTGCTCACCAACACCACCACGGAGGAGGACGTGGCCTTCTTGCGGGAGAGGGGGGTGAAACGCCTCATCACCACCACCCCCCGCTTGAACGGGCGAAGCTTTGGCACCAACGTCATGGAGGCCCTTCTGGTGGCCCTGGCCGGGCGGGAGCTTGGGGAAGAGGAGTACCTCCGGTATATTGACCTCTTAGGGCTTAGGCCCCAGGTCCTGGACCTTCAGGAGGAAACATGATCAGCGTGACCGACCTTAGACCCGGAACCAAGGTGAAGATGGAGGGCGGCCTTTGGGAGTGCGTGGAGTACCAGCACCAGAAGATTGGCCGCGGGGGGGCCAAGGTGGTGGCCAAGTTCAAGAACCTGGAAACGGGGGCCACCATCGAGCGCACCTTCAACTCCGGGGAGAAGCTGGAAGACATCTACGTGGAAACCCGGGAGCTCCAGTACCTGTACCAGGAGGGGGACGACCTGGTCTTCATGGACCTGGAGACCTACGAGCAGTTCCACCTGCCCAAGGATCAGGTGGAGGCTGCCCGGTTTCTCAAGGAGGGCATGACCGTTCTGGGGGATATGTACGAGGGGCGACCCCTGAAGATTACCCCGCCCACCGTGGTGGAACTCAAGGTGGTGGACACGCCCCCGGGGGTGCGGGGGGATACGGTCTCCGGCGGGAGCAAACCCGCCACCTTGGAAACGGGAGCGGTGGTGCAGGTGCCCCTTTTCGTGGAGCCCGGCGAGGTGATCAAGGTGGATACCCGCACGGGCCAGTACGTGGGCCGGGCCTAGGCCAGGATAAGGGGCCTGGGGGAATCCCAGGCCCCTCTTGCCTCCGGCATATTTTGACCGAGTACAAAAGCCGTTTCGTGGGCACATGGGGTAAGCTTTATGCCGCGAGGTGTACCCATGACGCCTAAGGAGCTGAAACAGATCCTGCAGGCCCTGGTGGAGCACGGGGTGAGCGAGCTCACCCTGGAAACCCCTGATTACAAGCTGACCGTGCGCCGAGGAGGCGAGGTGCAGGTGGTGGCCTTGCCGCAACCGGTAACTGCCCCTGCGGCCCCGCCTCCCTCCCTGCCCACCCCCACCGCTCCCAGCGTCCCTGCCCCTGCGGATTTGGCTCCGGCAGCCGGAGCCCCGGGCCTCGAGGCCCAGGAGGCCAAGGGAGCCAAGGAGGCCAAGGACGAGTGCGCGGGTTGCGTGGAGGTGAGGGCTCCCATCGTGGGTACCTTCTACCGGGCACCGGCCCCGGATGCCCCCCCTTATGTGGAGGAAGGGGACCGGGTGGAAAAGGGACAGGTGCTTTGCATCATCGAGGCGATGAAGCTCATGAACGAGATTGAGTCGGAGGTTTCCGGGATCGTCAAGAAGATCCTGGTGAAAAACGGGGAACCCGTGGAGTACGGGCAGCCCCTCTTCCTCATCCAGCCCCTATGAAGAAGGTGCTCATCGCCAACCGGGGTGAGATCGCCCTCAGGATCATACGGGCGGCCAAGGAGCTCGGCCTCAAGACCGTGGTGGCCCACTCCACCGCCGACGAGAAGAGCCTTCCCGTGCTCCTGGCGGACGAGGCCATCTGCATCGGACCTCCTCCTTCCGGGCAGAGCTACCTGAACATCCCTAACCTGCTTTCCGCGGCCATCGTGACCGGGGCCGACGCCATTCATCCCGGTTACGGCTTCCTGGCGGAGAACGCCACCTTTGCCGAGATGTGCCGGGACCACGGCATCACCTTCATCGGTCCCACCCCGGAGAATATGCGGGCCCTTGGGGACAAGGCCACCGCCAGGAAGGTGGCCCGGGAGGCCGGGGTGCCCACGGTTCCGGGGACGGATGAGCTTACCAGCGTGGAGGAGGCCAAACGGGCCGCCCAGGAGATCGGCTATCCCGTGATCCTTAAGGCCTCCGCCGGGGGCGGGGGCAGGGGCATGCGGCTGGTGCACACCGAGGAGGAGCTGGAAAGGGCGGTCCAGCAGGCCCAGGAGGAGGCCCGGGCTGCCTTTGGCAACCCCGCCATCTACCTGGAGAAGTACATCGAGGAGCCGAAGCACATAGAAATCCAGGTTCTGGGGGACGGGGAGAACGTCATCCACCTTTGGGAACGGGACTGCTCCATCCAACGCCGGCACCAGAAGCTCTTGGAGGAAGCCCCCAGTACCTTGCCTTGGGAAACCCGGAAGGCCATTGCCGAGGCAGCCGCCCGGCTTGCCCGGCACGTGGGGTACGTGTCCGCGGGCACTCTGGAGTTCCTGGTGGATAAGGAGGGGAACTTCTACTTCATAGAGATGAACACCCGCATCCAGGTGGAGCACCCCGTGACCGAGATGATCACCGGCATTGACCTGGTTCAGGCCCAGTTCCGGATCGCCATGGGGGAGAAGCTTTGGCTCAAGCAGGAGGAGGTGGAGGTGCGGGGGCACGCCATAGAGGTGCGCATCAACGCCGAGGATCCGGAGAAGGGCTTCAGGCCCTCCATCGGCAAGGTGGAAACCTTGCTTTTCCCCGGGGGGCCAGGGATCCGGGTGGACAGCCACCTCTATGCGGGCTACCAGATCCCGCCCCACTACGACAGCTTGATCGCCAAGATCATCGCCTGGGCTCCCACCCGGGAGGAGGCCATCAAGCGCATGGAAAGGGCGCTTTCTGAAACGGTGATCGAGGGGCCCGGCCTCAAGACCACCATTCCCTTCCACCAGAAGGTGTTGCAAAACGCCTTCTTCCGCCGGGGGGCGGTCTACACCAACTTCGTGGCCCGGCGGATGGAGATGTAGACTGGGCGTGTGATGGTGGAGTACGAGATCAGCGACCATGCCCTCGAGGGGCTGGTGGCCCATGCCCTTTCCGACCTTCAGGGGGTGCGGCTCTTGGAAACCGCTCCCCGCTCCCTGGGGGAGGTTTTCCGCCGCATGAAGCCCATCAAGGTGGAGCGCACCCCCGAGGGGTTCACGGTGGACCTGGTGCTCTCCGTGGACTACGGGGTTTCCATTCCCGAGGCAGCCCAGGCGGTGCAAAAAGCCGTGGCGGAAGCCCTTTACCTGGCCACGGGGGAGAAGGTGCAGGCGGTGAACCTCACCGTGGCCCAGGTGGAGTACCGGAAGGAGGCCCATGCTTAGGCGAGCCAGGGAACTGGCCATGCGGGCCTTATTCGCCCATACCCAGGGGGGGGTGGATCTGGAGGAGGCCTTCCGCCACGCCTTGGAGGAGATGGGGGGCGAGGAGGACTCCTATGGGGATTCCCTGGACCAGGAGGGCGTGGCCTTCGCCCGGCGCTTGCTGGAGGGATACAAGGCCCATGCGGAAGAGGTGGACCAGGTGCTACGGGATACGGTGGAGGGCTGGGACTTCGCCCAGATGTCCAAAACCGATCTCACGGTGTTGCGCCTGGCAGCCTACGAGATGCTCTACGAGCCCACCCCCTTCGCCCCTTTGATCGAGGTGGCGGTGAAGATCGCCAACCGCTACGGGGGAGAGCACTCGGGAGCGTTTGTCAACGGGGTGCTGGGCCGCTTGTACCGGCGGATCCAGGGGGGTGAGCTGAAGGCGGTGCCCAAGGAGGACTGAGATGACCCTTGCCCGTACCCTTTCCGGCCATGAGGTGGCGGAGACCGTGTATCGGGAGCTGAGGGAAACCCTTAGCTCCCTGCCCTTTGTACCCTCCCTCAGGGTGATCCGCCTAGGAGAGGATCCCGCCTCGGTGTCCTACGTGCGCCTTAAGGACAAGAGGGCCAGGGAGCTTGGACTTTTGAGCCAGGTGGAGGTGTTCCCCGCGGATACCCCGGAGGAAGCCCTACTCGGGCGCATAGAGGCCCTTAACCAGGACCCGGAGGTGGACGGCATCCTGGTCCAGCTCCCCTTGCCCGCTCACATCCGCACGGAGCGGGTTTTGGAGGCCATCTCTCCCCTTAAGGATGTGGATGGTTTTCATCCCCTCAACGTGGGGAAGCTTTGGAGCGGGGGAGAGGGGCTTTTCCCCTGCACGCCCCTGGGTGTCGTCCACCTGCTCAAGCATTACGGGGTGGAGCTAAGGGGCAAGGAGGTGGTGGTCCTGGGCCGGTCCAACATCGTAGGGAAGCCCCTGGCAGGCCTCCTCCTGCGGGAGGACGCCACGGTGACCGTGGTCCATTCCCGTACCCGGAACCTTCCCGAGGTGACCCGGCGGGCGGAGGTGCTGGTGGTGGCGGTGGGGCGGCCCCATCTGGTGCGAAAGGAGTGGGTGCGGCCCGGGGCCATCGTGGTGGACGTGGGGGTGAACCGGGTGGAGGGCAAGCTTCTGGGCGATGTTCACCCCGAGGTGGCCGAGGTGGCCTCTGCCCTCACCCCTGTGCCCGGGGGCGTGGGGCCCATGACCGTGGCCATGTTGATGGCCAATACCGTGAAGGCGGCGTTGCTTAGGCGGCATGGAGCTCCTCGCTAACCAGGTCTTTTGGACAGCCATCCTGGCCAACTTCCTGGCCCAGACCCTAAAGCTTTTCTTTTACTACCTGCTGGAGGGCCGGTTCCAATGGGAGCGCTTCCTGGAAACCGGGGGGATGCCCAGCTCCCACTCTGCTACCGTCAGCGCCTTAGCCATGGGCGTGGGCTTCCAGGAAGGCTTTGGCAGCACCCTGTTCGCCGTGGCCGCCGTCTTTGCCCTCATCGTCATGTACGATGCCACGGGAATCCGCCGGGCGGCTGGCCTGCACGCCCAGCTCCTAAACCAGTTGGTTCAGGAGCTGCAACAGGTGCTGCAGAAAGGTCCTGCCCCTGAACCTCTTAAGGAACTCTTGGGCCACACTTACCTCGAGGTCCTGGTGGGTGCGCTTTTGGGGGCTCTGGTGGCCTATGTGGCGTTTCACCTCTTCCCGGCAGCGTAAAAGGCCAGGGTCTGTCCCAGGAGGAAGACGAGGAGCCCAAGCACGGGGGAGAGAAAGAAGGTGAAGAAGCCTGCGAACAAGGCCAGCACCAGGGGCAGGAGGGGCTTCTTGAAGCGGTGGAAGACCCAGAGGTTCAAAAGGCCGAAGAAGAGGAGGACGCCGAAGGCAACCGTTTCCACGGGGTTTTATTGTACGCCCTTGCCAGCTTGGTGGGATGGGGTAAACTTTTACTGAGTATAAGGAGGTCGTACCCATGCTGACCTTACCGGAGAAAATCCTCTTTATCCTACTCCTGGCCGGAAGCCTCTACTATGCCTACACGGGGTTTCGCCGGGTGTACCTGGCCATCCGCCGGGGACGGGCCGAGGATCGCTTTGACCGCTTGCCCGAGCGCATTGGCCGGGCCCTTTGGCTTACCCTTACCCAGCAGACCGTGTTCAAGAGGCGGCCTCTGGTTTCCCTCCTCCACGCTTTCGTCTTCTACGGCTTTGTCTACTACCTCCTGGTCAACCTGGTGGACCTTCTGGAGGGGTACTTCCCCCTGCACACTCGTGGGGGGCTTTGGAATCCCTATAACCTCGTGGCCGATCTCCTCACCGCCGCCATCCTGGTGGGCATCCTGGGGCTCATGCTCCGCCGCTACCTTCTCGCACCCCAGGATTTCACCTGGAATCCCAAGGTGCCTCTCCACGAACGGGTACGCCAGGGAATCCCCCGGGACTCGGCCATCGTGGGGGCCTTCATCACCTTCCACGTGGGAAGCCGCCTGCTTTCCAAGGCAGCGGGCCTGGCCCAAGGGGAGCCCGACCCCTTCCAGCCCGTGGCCAGCTTTCTGGCCACCCTGCTTGCGGGCCTTTCGCCCTCCAGCCTGGTGGTGTTGGAACATTTCTTCTGGTGGGGTGCGTTGGGTTCCATCCTCCTCTTCCTTCCCTACTTCCCCCGCTCCAAGCACATCCACCTGATGATGGGGCCCATCAACCTGGCCTTCCGCCAGGAGAAGCCCGGGGCCCTCTTGCCCCTGGACTTTGAGAAGGAGGAGGAAAAGTTCGGGGCGGAGAAGCTGGAAGACCTTTCCTGGAAGCGGCTTCTGGACGCCTATGCCTGCATCATGTGCAACCGCTGCCAGGAGGCCTGCCCAGCGTATACCACGGGCAAGGCCCTTTCCCCTGCGGCCATCGTCATCTCCGAGCGCTACGAGCTAAACGAGATCCTTCCCGCCTTTGCCAGCGGGCAGGAGAGCCCGAGGCCCCTCATGGACTTCGCCCTGAACGAGGAGGCCCTCTGGGCCTGCACCACCTGCATGGCCTGCGTGGAGGTCTGCCCGGTGGGCAACGAGCCCATGCTTCACATCCTGGATGTGCGCCGGGCCAAGGTGCTCATGGAGGGGGAGTTCCCCCAGGAGCTCAACAACGCCTTCCGGGGCATGGAGCGCTCGGGCAACCCCTGGGGCATTGGCCAGGATAAGCGCCTGGACTGGGCCGAGGGACTCAACGTGCCCACCGTGGAGGAGAAGCCTCATCCTGAGGTCCTCTACTGGGTGGGGTGTGCGGCCAGCTACGACCCCAGGGCCCAGAAGATCGCAAGAAGCATGGTGGAGATCCTGAACGCCAGCGGGGTGGACTGGGCGGTCCTGGGCCGAAAGGAAAAGTGCACGGGGGATTCCGCCAGGCGGGCGGGCAACGAGTACCTGTTCTTCCAGCTGGCCACGGAAAACGTGGAAACCCTAAACCAGGTGGCTCCCAAGACCATCGTCACCACCTGCCCCCACTGCTTCCACACCCTGGGCAACGAGTACAAGGCCTTTGGCGGGGAGTACCGGGTGGTCCACCACTCGGAGTTCATCGCCGAGCTATTGCGCGCGGGCCGGCTTAAGGTTTCCGAGGAAACCCAGCGGGTGGTCTTCCATGACCCCTGCTATCTGGGCCGGCACAACGGGGTGTACGAAGCACCCCGGGAGGTGCTCAAAGGGGTGGGCTTCGTCCTCAGCGAACCCCCCAGGAACCGGGAGCGGAGCTTCTGTTGCGGGGCCGGCGGAGCCCAGTTCTGGAAGGAGGAGGAACCCGGGGCCATGCGGGTTTCGGAAAACCGCTACCGGGAGCTTAAGGGCACGGGGGCGGAGGTCATCGCCACCGGCTGCCCCTTCTGCATGGCCATGATGAACGTGGAGGTGGCCCAGGACGAGACACCCCCGGAGGTTTTGGACATCGCCGAGCTGGTGGCCCGGGGCCTTAAGGCCTAGGATTTTGATAGACGGCGAAGACCCGGTAGCCCTCCATCCACCCATCCCCGAAGGCCCGCAGCACGAGGCCTGGGGGAGGGGTGAGGAGTTCGTAGGGCTCCCAGTAGAAAGGGCTTTCCGGCCTGTTGCGCCGCACGGCTTCCCGGCGGCTGAAGCCTTCCACCAGGAGAAGTCCCCCTGGGGCCAAGAGGGGAGGAAGGGCCTTAAGGAGAGGGCGGTTGACGTAATAGCTCATGAGGATGGCGGCGAAGGGGCCTTTGGGAAGGTGCATAAGGGCGTTGGGGTCCTCGAGGTCCAGCTCCACCAGGGTCAGGCCGCGGATGCCTTTAAGCTTTCTTAGGGCCTCGAGGCTCCTTTCCACCAGGGTCACGGGGTGGCCCCTTTGTAGGAAGTAGCGGGCATTCCGCCCCAGGCCCCCCGCCAGGTCCAGGACCGGGCCCCTTGGGACAAGGGGTCCATAGGCCCGCACCACAAAGGCGGGGGCGCGCTCCGCAGGGTTTTGGCGGTAAAACGCATCCCAGTCCCTAGGCATGCTTGCGCAAAGCCAGAAGACTTCCCCCCAAGAGGATGAGGAAGGTTACACCCCAGAAGACAGGTTTCGGCAGGCGCCAGGCCAGCTCCGGGCGATGCAGGAGCTCCGCCAGGGTGGCGCTTCCTTCCAGGAGGAGCTTGACCCCGGCCCAGCCCACCAGAGCGTAGGCTACCTTCTCCAGGCTGGGATAGCGTTCCATCACCGCCACCACATAGCCTGCCAGGACCAAGGCGTTGTCCCCGGAGAGGAGGGCCTCGAGGGCCGCCACGGAAAGAAGCGCCAAAAGGGCTTCCTCGTTCATACCTCCCCCAGAAGGTACCTGAGCCCTGGGGCCAGGGCTTGCTTCCAGGTGACCCAGTTGTGTCCCGATGGCCTTTCCCGGTAGGCGTGGGGAACCTTGCGGTCAGCGAGGAGGGCGGCAAAGCGGCGGACTGGGGCCAGGAGCCATTCTAAAAGACCCACCTCCAGATAGATGCGGGGCAGAACCTGGGCTTCGGCGTATCGTTCCAAAAGCCACTCCCGGTCCCGGTAGGCGTCGGTGCCCCCTGGGTGGGCCTTTAGGGCCGGGGAGAGGGCGAGGACCTTTGGGAAGCGGTTCGGGTGGCGCAGGGCCTGCCACAAGGAGAAAAGGCCTCCCAGGGAAGCCCCCACCAGAACGATCTCCCCCAAGGGGCCCTTGCTGCGTTCCACTTCCCCTAGCACCCGGTGGAACTCCTCCTCGTAGGCTTCCGAAAACCGGTACTCCCGGTTCCGGTCTATGGGCTCCACAAAAACCAGGCGCACCGGGGGGATTTCGCCTGCCTCCACCAGGGCCTGGGCCACCTTGTGGAGGCCTGCGGTGCGGTAGAAGGCCACCCCGTCTTGGGCCACCACCGTGGCCTTGGGGGAGGGCCCCGTCTCCGCCACGTAAAAGCGCCTCTCCCCCAGGCGGTGGCGGTGCACCTTGGGCTCCTCCTGGGGCTCTGGCGGGGCCTCGTAGCGGAAGCCGGGAAGCTTTATGGCCCTGGGGTAGCTCCACCACGGGTTTTCCGCCTTCTCGGGGTTGTCGGGGTCGGGAAAGGGCCTTCCCTCCCGGTCCAGGAAGGCATACTCCACGTAGGCCCCTTCGGGGAACTCCAGGGTGAGGGGGCCCTCGAGGGGGATGGGGTTCCTCTCCCAGTCGGTGAAGTCTCCGATGAGGGCGGTGGCCCCTTCCGGCGGGTAAAAGGTGACGCTTCTCCGTCCTACCCGTACCACGGCTATACTCTACCCATGAAGGCTCTACCCATGAAGGTCGGCATCGTGGGGAGCGGCATGGTGGGGAGCGCCGCCGCCTACGCCATGGTCCTTATGGGGGTGGCGCGGGAGGTGGTCCTGGTGGACCTGGACCGGAAGCTGGCCCAGGCCCACGCCGAGGACATCCTCCACGCCACGCCCTTCGCCCACCCGGTCTGGGTGCGGGCGGGGTCGTACGGGGACCTCGAGGGGGCGCGGGCGGTGGTGCTCGCCGCCGGGGTGGCCCAGCGCCCCGGGGAGACCCGCCTGCAGCTTCTGGACCGCAACGCCCAGGTCTTCGCCCAGGTGGTGCCCCGGGTTTTAGAGGCGGCCCCGGAGGCGGTGCTCCTCGTGGCCACGAACCCGGTGGACGTGATGACCCAGGTGGCCTACCGCCTCTCCGGCCTGCCCCCGGGGCGGGTGGTGGGCTCGGGGACGATCCTGGACACGGCCCGCTTCCGGGCCCTCCTGGCGGAGCACCTGGAGGTGGCCCCCCAGTCGGTCCACGCCTACGTGCTGGGGGAGCACGGGGACTCGGAGGTGCTGGTCTGGTCCAGCGCCCAGGTGGGCGGGGTGCCCCTCTTGGAGTTCGCCGAGGCCCGGGGGCGGGCCCTTTCTCCGGAGGACCGGGCCCGCATTGACGAGGGGGTCCGCCGGGCCGCCTACCGGATCATTGAGGGGAAGGGGGCCACCTACTACGGCATCGGGGCGGGCCTCGCCCGGCTTGTGCGGGCCATCCTCACCGACGAAAAGGGGGTGTACACCGTGAGCGCCTTCACCCCCGAGGTGGAGGGGGTCTTGGAGGTGAGCCTCTCCCTGCCCCGCATCCTGGGCGCAGGGGGCGTGGAGGGGACCGTCTACCCGAGCCTAAACGCGGAGGAACGGGAGGCCCTTAGGCGGAGTGCCGAGATCCTTAAGGAGGCGGCCTTCGCCCTAGGGTTTTAAAGTTTTTCCAGGTTTGGGTAGAGGGCGAGGAGCTCCTCTTCCGTGAGGCCCTCGCCCTCCTTCTCCGGCGTCCAGGCCAGGTGGAAGGCGAGGAGGGTGAAGGGGGTGCTTCCCGCGAAGGCGAGGAGGACTTCCTTCGCCTTTCCCCGGTCCAAAGGCCCCTCGGGGGGCAGGCTTCCCCGGACGGCGAGGACGAGGGAGGCCACCAGATAGCGCCCGCCCGGCTCCACCTTGGGGGTGTAGGCCGCCTCCACCTTCTTCCCCTCAAAGTGCCGGAAGGTCTCCCGGTAGGTGCTCCGGTCCTCCAGCATCCAGGCGTCAAACTGGCCCAGGACCTCTTCCTCCGTCCCTTCCCGCGCCTCGTAGCTTGCGAAGCGCCAGGCGGGGGCTTCCCGGAGGAGGACCAGGGCCACCTCGTCCACGAGGTCCGCAAGCCCCTTGGCCGTGGTGGTGTCCGCCTCCTCGGCGAGGCGCCTTAAGGTCCTTTGTACCAGGGGGCGGTGGAGAAGGGCCAGGCGCAGCCGGGCCACGCTGGCCGTAGGGCCATCAGGGTACGGCCCGTGGCTCCCCGCCTGCCTGAGGCCCCGCACCAGGTAAGCGGTCACCAGGACCAGGCCGAGGAAGACCAAAACGGGTAGAATGCCCAGGCTTCCCCCACCCCCTCCGGGATAGACCACCACCGGGCCTGGATAGGAGGGGTACGAGGGCGCCGGGGTGGGGAAAACGGGGGCGGGACCGGGGCTCATGGGGGGTGGGCTTGGACTGTACGGGCGCCCGCCCACCCCACCCCCGCTCTTCTGGGCCAAGGCCAGGGCCAGTACCAGAAGCAAAGCCCAGAGGAAGCGGCGCATGGCTTTAAGCTTACGCCAAGGGTGGGGCCTTTGTGCTAAAGCCCATGATGCAGTAAACTTGACATAGGTAGGCTTAGGATATGGACGAGATCAAGGAAAGGAGGGAAACCATGCTACCAGAAACCCTGCCCGTTTGCCCGGTGAGGGGCTCGGTCATCTACCCCACCATGGTGATGCCCATCGATGCCGGTAGGCCCATCTCCATCCGGGCCATCGACGAGGCCTTGGCCCGGGAGAGGGTGCTTCTCATCGTGAGCCAGAAGGACAAGGAGGTGGAAAACCCCAGACCCTCAGACCTTTACCCGGTGGGGACCGCCTGCAACATCCTCAAGATGCGCAAAAACCCCGATGGCTCGGTCCAGGTCCTGGTCCAGGCCTTTGCCCGGGTGCGGGTGAAGGAATGGCTGGACCTGGGGGACCACCTCGAGGCCAGGGGGGAGGTTCTCTCCGATGAACCCGCTGACCCCACCTTGGTCAAGGCCCTGGTGCGGGAGGTGAAGGACAAGTTCCAGGCCCTCCTTAAGGAGGGTAAGTACCTGGCTCCCGAGGTGGCCCAGTTCGTCCTCAACCTGGAAGACCCGAGCCAGCTCGCCGATTACATCGCCTTCCACATGGACTTCCGCCTGGAGGACAAGCAGAGGGTTTTGGAAACCCAAAATGTGGCGGAGAGGCTAAAGCGGGTTTTGGTTCTCCTCGAGGCGGAGCTGGAGCTCATCGAAACGCAAAGGCGCATCCAGCAACAGGTCAAGGAGGAGATCGACCGTAACCAGCGAGAGTACTTCCTGCGGGAGCAGATGAAGGCCATCCAGCGGGAGCTCCACGGGGAGGAGGGTGCCGAGGAGGTGGAGGAGTTCCGCAGGAAGGTGGAGGAACTCAACCTGCCCCCCGTGGTGCGCCAGGAGGTGGAGCGGGAGCTCAACCGCTTCGCCCGTATGCACCCCGATTCCGCCGAGGCCAGCGTCATTCGCACCTACCTGGACTGGATCGTGAACCTGCCCTGGAACACCCGCACCGAGGACAACCTGGATCTAAACCGGGCCAAGGAGATCCTGGAAAGGGACCACTACGGCCTGGAGAAGGTGAAGGACCGGGTCCTGGAGTACCTGGCGGTGCGGAAGCTAAAGGCGGAGCGGGCCAAGCGGGGGGAAATCCCACCGGACGAGGTGAACAAGGGGCCCATCCTCCTCTTCGTGGGGCCTCCTGGGGTGGGGAAGACCTCCATCGCCAAGAGCATCGCCGAGGCCCTGGGCCGCAAGTACGTGCGGATCTCCTTGGGCGGCGTGCGGGATGAATCCGACATCCGGGGGCACCGGCGCACCTACATCGGGGCCATGCCCGGACGCATCATCCAGGGCCTGCGCCAGGCGGGCACCAAGAACCCCGTCTTCCTGCTGGACGAGGTGGATAAGCTGGGCATCTCCTACCAGGGGGACCCCGCGGCGGCCCTCTTGGAGGTGCTGGACCCCGCCCAGAACAAGGAGTTTGTGGACCACTACCTGGGGGTGCCCTTTGACCTCTCCGAGGTGATGTTCATCTGCACCGCCAACTTTCCTCAGAACATCCCCGCCCCCCTCTGGGACCGGATGGAGGCCATCGAGTTCACCAGCTACATCGAGCAGGAGAAGCTGGAGATCGCCAAGCGCTACCTCCTGCCCCGGCAGATGCGGGAAACCGGCCTTAGCGAGGGCCAGGTGGTGATTACGGAGGCAGCCCTCATGCGCCTCATCACCCATTACACCCGGGAGGCCGGGGTGCGCCAGCTGGAACGGGAGATCGGATCCCTTCTGCGCAAGGCGGCCCGGCAGATCCTGGAAGAGGGCAAGAAACGGGTGCGCATCACGGAGAGGGACCTGGAAAAATACCTGGGCCCGCCCCGCTACTTGCCGGAAACCGAGGCCCGCGAGCCCCAGGTGGGGGTGGCCACGGGCATGTACTACACCCCGGTGGGCGGGGACATCATGTTCGTGGAGGTTTCCGTGATGCCCGGCAAGGGGAACCTGATCCTCACCGGGCAGCTTGGGGATGTGATGAAGGAATCCGCCCGCGCGGCGCTTTCCTACGCCAAGCGGAACGCCGAGCGCTTTGGCATTCCCCTGAAGCGCTTTGAGGAGTCGGACATCCACATCCACGTGCCCGCGGGGGCCATCCCCAAAGAAGGGCCTTCGGCCGGGGTGGCCATCGTGAGCGCCTTGGTCAGCGCCCTCACGGAGGTGCCCGTCCGCCACGACATCGCCATGACCGGGGAGATCACCCTCACGGGCAGGGTGCTTCCCATTGGCGGGGTCAAGGAGAAGGTGCTGGGGGCCAGGCGGGCGGGGATTAGGGAGGTGATCCTTCCCAAGCAGAACGAAGCCGACCTCAGCGACATCCCCAAGCCCCTGCGCCAGAACATGACCTTCCACTTCGTGGAGCATCTGGACCAGGTCCTGGACCTGGCCCTGGTGGGCGGGCTCAAGGCCTTGGAGCATAGGGCCCGGGAGGCCAAGGCCAAGGGATCCAGGGCGCGGTCCAAAAAGGAAGTGGTGGCCCATGCCTAGGGGTGATCTCTAGCGGGTTAAGGGGTGCCCTTTCTCCCCGCCGGGTGGCTTGCCCGGCGGGGCTTTGTTCCTATGATTCAAGGGCCTTTTGGTACACCTCCAGGTAGGCCTGGGTGATCCTTTCAGGGTGAAAGCGGGCGATGGCGTACTCCCGGGCGGCCTTGCGCATGCTGGGGAGCTTGGGATGGGCGAGGAGGTCCAGCACCGCCTGGGCGAAGCCTTCCAGGTCCCCAAGCTCCACCAGCCGACCCACCTCGGGCCGTACCAGCTCGGGAACCCCTCCCACGGCGGTGGCCACCACGGGAACCCCGCTGGCCAGGGCCTCGAGGGCCGCCTGCCCGAAGGATTCCTCCTCCGAGGCCAGCAGGAAAAGATCGGCGGCTCCCAGGATCTCCTCGGGATGGGGAGTGGGGGGATGGAAGGTGACCCAGCGTTCCACCCCGAGTTCTTCCGCAACCCGCTTCGCCTCCCCTTCCTCCGGTCCCTTCCCCAGAAGAAGGAGCCTGGCCTGCACCTTCCTCCGCACCTTGGCGAAGGCCCGCACGATATCCGGCACCCTTTTGATGGGGCGGAAGTTGGAAGCGTGCACCAAAAGCCACTCCCCTTCCTCCGCGTAGAGCTTCTTGCGCTCCGGCCTGGGGTAGAAGCGGTCCGGGTCCACGGCGTTATGGATGACCACGGGGCTGACCCCGAAGGCCTTCTGCGCCTCCTGGGCTAGGGCCCGGCTCACCGCGGTGGTGGCCTTGGCTCTTTGGAGGGCCTTTCGGGTGGGTCCGTGGAAGGCCGGGTCCATCCCTAGCACCGAGACATCGGTGCCGTGGAGAGTATGCACCAGGGGGAGTTCCTCGCCAAGCCCCAGGTAGGCGGCGGCGGCGTGGGGGATGGCGTAGTGGGTGTGAACCAGCTCCAGGCCGAGCCGCCTGGCCTCCCGCTCCAGCACCCCGGCCAGGGAGAGGGTGTAAAGGGGGCCGGGGAAGACAGGGTAAAAGGGCAGGTCCACGGGGATGTAGACCACAGGGCTATCCTTGGGCAGGCGGAAGGGCCTTTCCGTGGCGAAGAGGTAAACCCGGTGGCCCATCTGGGCCAGGCGGTGGGCCAGCTCCGTGGCCACGATGCCGCTACCCCCGAGGCCAGGGTAGGCCACCAGGCCCAGCCTCAGCACCCTCACGCCCAAACCCGCAAAAGGGGAGAGGAGAGAACCCATTCCCCCGGACCCTTGCCCATGGGAGACGCACCTTTAGGATGTTCCCCGATTGGTTGGCCAAAGAAGGTCATGCCCCCAGTTTACCGTAGGGGACGGGGAGCGCTCAGGGCCGCCAGCCTGAGGGGCTTGCGGGATAAGGGGGATTGGCCCCGCGGGGAACCTCGAGGCGGAATAACCGCGATAGAAGGACCACGCCCCCGGTGGTTTGAGCCTGGGTAAGGGCCTGGTGCAGGAGTTGAGAAAGCTCCAGGAGGAAGCGGTCTTGCCGCTCCTTGGGCACAGGAAGGGCTCCAAAGGTGAAGCAAGCAGGGTTCACCGCTGGGCAGTGGGGTTCAAGCCTTAGCTTCCCCCCCAGGAAGTAAACCCGCCAGGCCCCGAGGTCCACCCGGTATCCCGCGCGCAGGTGGTCCTGGTACTGGCTGGAAAGCTTGCGCCAAAGCTCCTGGGCTTCCTTGCCCGAAGGGCCAAGGGTGTACCGCCATTCCCGGGCCCCCGCCTGGGTTAGGGTTTGGCTGCGGGTAAGCCGCCAGTCTTGGGCCAGGGCCCCAGGTAGGGCCAGGAGGGCCAGGATCGCCAGCCACCTGGATATCCGCGCGCCCATGCCTTCATGGTGCCATGACAGGGGCAAAGGGCATGTGAGGAATGGGCCTGAATCTTGGAATAAAGAGGATGCCCTAGCCCCTCAAAGACTTCTCAGGATTTCCTCCCCCTCCTCCATGTAGGCATCCCAGGGAATCAACACGTACTCCTGGCCTGAACGGGCAGCGTAGTAGGAGAGGTCCAGGCGGAGGGGTTGGTGCACCTGCTTAAGCTCCTGCACCAGGGTGGGAGGGGGTTTTAGGTAAACACGAGGACGGAGCCTTTCCAGAAGAAGGCTCAAGCGGAAAACCCAGAGGGTTTTCCCGTTCCCCTTCCGGTGGGAGGCTCCCTGGCGCTTGAGGGGCTTCATGGCTCAGTTCCTTTGGACCTTCTTGTTCAGGAAGTCCAGGAGCAGGTACCGGCCGATGTTGCCGGGGTGGGTGAGGTAGGCCTTACCCCGGGTGATCTGGGAAAGCCTTTTCACGAAGGCCAGGAGCTCGGGTTCCCGGGCCAGCATGAAGGTGTGGATGGGGATGCCTTCCTTACGGGCTAGGGTGGCTTCCTTTAGGGTTTCCGCCAGGATCAGGGGATCGAGGCCCCAGGCGTTTTTGTAGATCTCCCCGCTGGGAAGGGTGATGGCCGAGGGCTTACCGTCGGTGATGAGGATGATCTGCCGCATCTCCCCGCCCATCTTTTTCAAGAGGGTCCTGGCCAGTTCCAGCCCCGCCTTGGTGTTGGTGTGGTAAGGGCCCACCTGGGCCAGGGGGAGCCGGGAAAGGGGGATCTCCTCGGCGGTGTCGTGGAAGAGGGCGAAGCGCACCCGGTCCCCGGGGTACTGGGTGCGGATCAGATGGGCCAAGGCCAAGGCCACCTTCTTGGCAGGGGTGAAGCGGTCCTCCCCGTAGAGGATCATGGAGTGGGAGCAGTCTAAGAGGACCACAGTGCTCATGCTGGCGGTGTACTCGGAGAGGTCGATGACCAAGTCCCCGTGGGAGAGTTCCGTAAGCCCCTTGGCCATGGCCTTTTTGAGGGTTTCCGGCACGTTGAGCTCCAAGGGGTCTCCCCACTCCCACTCCTTGGTTTCCCCTGTCTTCTCCACCCCTGGGGCGTGGTGGGGAGTGGGGTGGAGCCCAGGAGCGTTTCGGCCCAGAGCCCCGAGGAGCTCCCGCAGGCTTTTTAGGCCCAGGAAATCCGAGGCCTTTTCCGTGAGCTCAAAGCGGGCCTCACCTGCCTCGCCCTTGTACCCGCCTTGCGCGGGGTTGGTGGGATCCTCTCCGGGAAGGCGGATATACCCGGCTTCACGGAGCTTTTCCATCAGGCGGGTAATGGCCTGATGGAGCCGGGTTTCCTCCTTGCGGTCGGCGAAGCGGGCTTCCCTAAGCCAGTCCTCCGGCACTAGCTCGTTTTTGAGGAGGGCCTCGAGGAGCGCATCGTAGAGATCCTCCAGGGTGGGCTGGCGCTCGGGGTCAGGGTCGTAGCGCTGGAAGGGATCGGAAAACCCGGAGTCCAGGAGGAAGTCCTCGAGGAGGCTCAGGATCTCCTCGGGGGAGAGGTCCTCGAGGCTTCCCTCGTAGCGGCTATAGCGGATGGCCTTCATCTTTGCAACCTTCCCAAGACCTGTTCCATAAGCCTAGCGTATTCCGGAAGCCGCAGGAAGAGGGCCCGGGCCAGGCTTTCGTTATAGGTGTGGACCGTGAGGTTGCGGTCGTCCACCATGCCTAAGGCCAAGCGGGCCTCTTCCTCTTCCAAAAGCCCCACCTCGCGGGCTAGGCGGATGACCCTTTTGGGGCTTGCTCCCTCCAGCCCCTCCACTTCCCGAAGGTAGGCTTGGAGAGCTTTCCAAAAGGCCTCGAAGGTGTACTCAAAGCGCTGGATGGCCGCGTCCCGCTCCACGGGGCTTGGGTCTTTGAGGAAGGCAAGCTCTGCTAGGGTGGCCAGGGCCTTTTCCGCCACCCGGATCCGCTCTAGAGCTCGGCCCACAGGATTCCCTCCCTAAGCACCCGCTCCCGGAAGGCGGGCTCGGCCTCGGTGAGGTCCACCAGGTCCACCCGCCGCACCACGGGGGCCTCCTCCAGGGCCTCCTTAAGGAGGGGCAGGAGGTCCCTAAGGGGCCTTTCCGAGAGGAGGGCGAGGTCCAGGTCGGAGGCCTGCCGCCCTTCCCCCCGGGCGAAGGAGCCGAAGAGGTAAAGCCGGGTTCCCGTGCCCTGGAGGTAGGGCCTTAGGGCGGTAAGGACAGCCTCTTTGTCCGACTCCAGGCTAGTTGCCATAGCTCCTCGGGCGCTCTGCCGCCTGGTAGCTCGCCTCGCCCCGGGCAAGCTTCCTCCTCCCCACCAGCCCCTCCAGGACGAACTCCGCCGCCGAAAGGAGCACCTCGGGCTCCTGGCTTTCCGCCAGGGTCCTTGCCGCCTCCAGGAGGCCCGGCACCTCCTCCATGGCCTTTAGGGCTTCCTCCACGCTTCCCTCGGGCAGGGTGAGGAGGTTTCCCTCTTCAAAGTAGGCCACGATGGCATCGGTCCTCGGGCGGTAGCGGGGGAGGACCATGCCGAAGGCCCTTTGCACCAGGTCCCGGGCCACCTTTTCCGCCCCCTGGAGCTCCCCTTCGTACTCCAGCTCCAGCTTCCCGGTGATGGCGGGAAGCCCCGCATAGAGATCCAGGGGGCGGGCCACAGGCCGGGTGCCCTGAAGAAGGGCCCGCCTTTCGGCGCTGGCGGCCACCACCTCCAGAAGGCTTATAGAAAGGCGCTGGGAGACGCCGGCCGTCTGGTCCACCCGGCGGTCCTCCCGGGCGGCGAAGGCCACGGCCTCCACGGAAAGGCGGATCCACTCGGGGAGCACCACCTCTTCCGGCACGTAGGCCTCCTGGGCACTGATCCTAAGGCCCTCCTCGAGGGTTTTGGGGTAATGGGTGCGGATCTCGCTGCCGATGCGGTCTTTGAGGGGGGTCACGATCCGTCCCCTGGCCGTGTAGTCCTGGGGATTGGCGGTGAACACCAGCCAGACATCCAGGGGCAGGCGGATGGGGTAGCCCCTGATCTGCACGTCTCCTTCCTCGAGGATGTTGAACAAGGCCACCTGCACCTTGGGGGCCAGGTCCGCCAGCTCGTTCACCGCAAAGATGCCCCGGTTGGCCCGGGGAAGAAGGCCAAAGTGGATGCTTTCCAGGTCCGCCATCCCCGTTCCCTTGCGGGCTGCCTTGATGGGGTCCATGTCCCCCAGGAGGTCGGCCACCGTGGTGTCGGGGGTGGCGAGCTTTTCCACATAGCGCTCCTCCCGGGTTATCCAGACGATGGGAGCCTCGTCTTTGGCCTCCTCCAGAAGCCGCTTCCCTTCGGGCGAGATGGGCCATAGGGGGTTGTCCCTAAGCTCGGTGGCCAGGGCGGGGATCTCCTCGTCCAGAAGGTTAACCAAGCTGCGAAGGATGCGGCTTTTGGCCTGGCCCCGGGTGCCCAGGAGGATGAAGTTTTGCTTGGCCAGGATGGCCTGGACCAAGGCGGGGATGACGGTGTCCTCGTACCCGTGGATGCCTGGGAAAAGCCGCTCCCCTTTGCGGAGCTTTTCCTTGAGGTTTTCCCGGGCCTCGTCCTTGACGGTGCGCTTAAGCTTACCCAAGGGATAGGTGCGCCGGAGTTCGCCGAGGGTCTTGGCCTTCACCCCTCCAGTTTAGTCCGTGCGGCTTTGAAGGAGGGTATTCCCCCTTTCGAACGGGAGGAGGCCTGGGCTCGCCTGAGGGGCCTGGCATCCTTCCCCTCATAACCCTCGCCTAACGCCCTTCTCATCCCCTAGGGGTAAGGTGCCTCTCGTGGAGATCCATGGCACTACCATCTTGGCCGTGCGCAAGGATGGGGTCACCGCCTTGGCCGGGGATGGCCAGGTTACCTTCGGCCAGACCGTTCTCAAGCGGGGGGCGGTGAAGGTGAGGCGCCTCGAGGTGGGGGAGGGCATCCTGGTGGGTTTTGCCGGTGGGGTGGCGGATGCCTTAAGTCTCCTCGAGCGCTTTGAGGAGAAGCTCAAGGAGGCCAGGGGCAACCTGCTCAAGGGGGCGGTGGAAACCGCCAAGCTCTGGCGCACCGACCGGGTGTTGCGTCACCTCCAGGCCATGATCATCGCCGCCGACCGGGAGGGGATGGTGCTCCTCTCCGGGAGCGGCGAGGTCATCACCCCGGAAGAACCTCTTTTGGCGGTGGGGTCTGGGGGTCCCTACGCCTTGGCGGCCGCCAAGGCCCTGTACCGGCACTCCAGCCTTTCCGCTCGGGAGATCGCCGAGGAGGCCCTTAGGATTGCGGCTGAGGTGGACCTTTACACCTCGGGCCAGGTTACGGTCCTCACCCTGGGGGAAGCATGAACCTCACGCCTGCGGAGATCGTCCGGGAGCTTTCCAAGCACATCGTGGGACAGGAGGCGGCCAAGCGGGCGGTGGCCGTGGCCTTAAGAAACCGGTACCGCCGGAAGAAACTTCCGCCCGAGGTGGCCCGGGAGGTGACCCCCAAGAACATCCTCATGATCGGGCCCACAGGGGTGGGCAAGACGGAGATCGCCCGCCGCCTGGCCCGCCTGGCGGGGGCTCCTTTTGTCAAGGTGGAGGCCACCAAGTTCACCGAGGTAGGCTATGTGGGCCGGGATGTGGACGCCATCGTGCGGGACCTGGCCGAGGCCAGCTACCAGCTGGTGATGGAGGAAATGAAGAAGAAGGTGGAGGAAAGAGCCCTGGCCTTGGCCGAGGAGGAGCTGGCCACCCTTCTGCGCGCCTCCGTGACCGAGGTGCGCGCGGGGCGGCTGGATAGCCTCTCGGTGGAGGTGCAGGTGGAGGAGGAGATGAGCCTGCCCTTCATGGGCGTCCTCGGGGGTGAGGGCTTTGGCGGCATGGGGGAGATGCTTAAGGGCCTTCTTCCCAAGCGGCCGGTGCGCAAGCGCATGACGGTGAAGGAAGCCCGGGAGGTCCTCAAAAACCAGCACGCCGAGCGCCTCATCGACAAGGAGGAGTTGAAGGAGGAGGCCAGGAGGCGGGCCCAGGAGGACGGAATCGTCTTCATCGACGAGATCGACAAGGTGGCCCGCCGGGAGGGTACGGTGGGGCCGGATGTGTCCGGCGAGGGGGTCCAGCGGGACCTCCTGCCCATCGTGGAGGGCACGGTGGTTTCCACCCGCATCGGTCCGGTCTCCACCGAGCACGTGCTCTTCATCGCTGCGGGAGCCTTCCATGTGGCTAAACCCTCGGACCTGATCCCCGAGCTCCAGGGCCGGTTCCCCATCCGCGTGGAGCTTTCTCCCTTGGGCCCGGAGGAGTTTTACCGCATCCTGAAGGAGCCGGAAAACTCCCTGATCCGCCAGTACACGGAGCTTTTGAGGGCAGACGGCACGGAACTCGTCTTTCACGAGGACGCCCTGAAGGCCATTGCTGAAGCGGCCTACCGGGCCAATCAGGAGCTCGAGGACATCGGAGCCAGGAGGCTGGCCACGGTCTTGGAGCGGGTGCTGGAGGAGGTCAGCTTCCAGACGGACCTGGGCCGGGTGGAGATCACCCGGGCCTATGTGGAGCAAAGGCTCGAGGCGGTTTTCGCCTCGCCCGACCTGACGCGGTTCGTGCTATAGGAGGGAAAGATGCGCTGGTTCCTTTTGGCATTAGGTTTGTTAGTGGTACCCGGCCTGGCCCAGACCCCGCCTCCGCCAACCAACCAGGTGGAAAAGCAGGATCCCTTGAAGCTGGGCGTGCAGCTTTACGCCCTGGGCCGGTACGAGGCGGCGCTGGAACTCTTTGAGCGCGCCTTGCGGGAAAGGCCTCAAGACCCCGATGTCCTGTACTGGTTGGCTCGGGCCCAGCTGAAAGTGGGGCTTTTGAACCCAGCTTTGGAAAACGCCAAGGGCCTGGTGGCCCGGAACCCCCGGTACATTGGGGGATACATGGTTCTTTCCGAGGCCTATGTGGCCCTCTATCGGGCCTCGGAGGACCGGGAAAAGGGAAAGGCTTATCTGGAGCAGGCTCTGACCGTGCTGCGGGATGCCGAGCGGGTGAATCCCCGCTACGCCCCCCTCTTTGCCCAGCGGGGCTTGGTCTACGCTTTTTTGGGCCAGGTGGACAAGGCGGAGGAGGCCTTTAAGAGGGCCCTTAGCCTGCAGGATTCCGCAGAGGTGAGGGCGGCCTTGGCCGAGCTCTATCTGGCCGCGGGCCGGTTGGACGAGGCCCTAGAGCAGTACGCCAAGGCGGTGGGGCTTTCCCCCAAGGATGGAAGCTTGCGGGTGCGTTATGCCTCGGCCCTTATGGTGAAGGGGCGGGCCGAGGAGGCGGTGCGGGTTCTGGAGGAGGGGCACCGGCTCAAGCCCCTGGACGCGGAGGGCTGGTACACCCTGGGCCAGGCCTATTTCGTCCTGGGCCGCCATAAGGAGGCAGGGGTGGCCCTGGAGAATGCGGTGGCTTTGGCTCCCTTGCGCTTCCCCGCCGCTTACTACTACTTGGGCCAAGTCTACCTGGCTTTAGGGGATGCCCAGAAGGCCAAAAGCCGCCTTACGGTGGCGGTGCGCCTCGAGCCCAAGCGGGCCGAGTACCGATACCAGCTCTGCCTGGCCAACGAGAAGCTGGGGGACAAAGAGGGTGCCCGCTACCAGTGCAAGGAGGCTTTAAAGTTGAAGCCCGGCTACAGGGAAGCGGAGGAGGTGCTTAGGCGCCTGTAGGGTATTGGGTGTGGAAAATGTAACGGGTGGACTCCTGGCTTCCAGTGCCAGGAGTAACCTTTATTGGGGGAAAGAGGATATGGAGGTTTGAAGGAGGCTGCACCTACCCGGGGCTCCCGAGAGGGGGGTGGGGGTGCGGGATAGCGGTTGCGCTGCGGGGCTACGCTATGGTGAACCCAGGCCAGGCTTTCCCCCTTGCCGAAGATACCCCTGGATCCCGAACTTCCCCTGGAGCTCATGGCCCAACTGCACCAGCATGCGGTGCGCTACGCCTGGACCCGGGGCATACATGGAGCGGCCCTCTTTGACCTTTCCGGACAGCTTCTCTACCTCAACGAGGATATCGGCCGCCACAACGCCGTGGACCGCTTGGCAGGGTACATGCTCCTGGAGGGCGTACGGCCTCCCGTGCTCTTGGCGGTAACCGCAACAGCCCCTGCGGTGAGCCTGGCCCAACGCTACGGCCTGGCCCTGGCCGCCTATGTGCGCCCAACAGGCTACCGCCTCTACGCCCCAGGTGGTATGCCGGTGCCCGAGGGAGTCCTCAGGCCTTAGGCTCTTCCTTCTTCTCCTCGCCTTCCTGGAGGCCCTTTTTGAACTCCTTGGCCGACTGGCCAATGCCCCGGGCCAGCTCGGGGAGCTTCTTGGCGCCGAAGAGGAGGAGGATGACGAGAAGGATGAGGAGGATTTCCACCGGACCTAATTGCATGGGGCCATTGTAGCACGCCTTGACCCTCTTGAGGTCAAGTGTTATCGTGGCCTCTGGGGTGGCCTTAGGCCCCGGGGCGTAGCGCAGGCCGGTAGCGCACCTGCTTTGGGAGCAGGGGGTCGCCCGTTCAAATCGGGCCGCCCCGACCACGCGGGAGTAGCTCAGTTGGTAGAGCATCGGCCTTCCAAGCCGAGGGTCGCGGGTTCGAGTCCCGTCTCCCGCTCCAGATGGCCGGGGTGAAGGTTCACCCCGGCTTCGCGTATGGGCCCGTAGCTCAGGGGACAGAGCAGCCGCCTTCTAAGCGGTAGGTCGGGGGTTCGAATCCCTCCGGGCCCGCCATTTCCAGGACGCAATGCTTTACCCCCCGGTAGCATGGCCGGGGGTCTTTGGTACGGTTGAGGTACTGCTTTTGCCGGCGGTTCCCCTTGCCGAGGGGGCTGGGAAGCGGGCTCAGGCGTGGTATCCTCAAGGCCGGCCCTCGAGGCCCGATCCATGCTGAAGCTGGAGAACATCACTAAGCGCTTCGGTTCCGTGGTGGCCAACCGCCGCATCACCCTCGAGGTGGCCCCGGGAGAGGTTCTGGCCCTCCTGGGGGAGAACGGGGCGGGGAAGACCACCCTGGTGAGCATCCTCTACGGCCTTTATGCCCCGGATGAGGGGAGGATTCTGCTGGAGGGCAAGGAGGTGCGGATCCCGTCCCCCAAGGCCGCCCAGCGCCTGGGCATCGCCCTCGTGCCCCAGCATCCTGAGCTTATCGAGGCCCACACCGTGGCCGAGAACCTGGCCTTGGGGCTTGACCTTCCGGCCGTGTTCTCCCGCCGGGCCTTGGTGCGGCGGCTTAGGGCGCTATTGGAAGGCCACCCTTTGGGCGTGGACCTCGAGGCGCCCGTGGCCCGGCTTTCCGCGGGGGAGAAGCAGCGGGTGGAGCTTTTGCGCGCCCTCCTGAACCGCCCCAAGGTCCTCATCCTGGACGAGCCCACCAGCGTCTTGACCCCCAAGGAGGCGGAGGCCCTTTTCCAGGAGATCCAACGCCTGAAGGCCGTGGGCCTTTCCGTGATCTTCATCAGCCACAAGCTGGACGAGGTTCTGGCCATTGCCGACCGCATCGCCGTCCTCCGGGCCGGGGAAAAGGTGGGGGAGGTCTTGCGCCAGGAGGCCGACAAGGACCTCCTGGTGCGCCTCATGGTGGGCCGGAGCCTGGCCCCGCCCCCCAAGGTGCCCCCGCCCCGGGAGGAAGTGATCCTCGAGGTGGAGGACCTTCTGGTGCCCCGGCACGGTTTCCCCGTCCAGGGGGTTTCCTTCAGCCTAAGGGCAGGGGAGGTCTTGGGGATAGCGGGGGTGGCGGGAAGCGGACAGGCCGAGCTGGTGCAGGCCTTGGCGGGCCTTAGGCCCTTCCGGGGAAGGATAAGGTTTAGGGAAGGCCCGTGGCCCCGGGACCCGGCCCGGCTTTTCGCCCTGGGGGTGGCCCACATTCCCGAGGAGCGGAGCATGGGCGTGGTGGAGGGCATGAGCGTGGCGGAGAACCTGGCCTTGAGGACCTACCGCCGCTTTGCTCCTGGGGGCATCCTGAACCACCGGGCCATGGAAAAAGAGGCGGAGGCCCTCATCGGGCGCTACGGCATCCGTACCCCCTCCCCCCGGACCCCTGTGCGTTTCCTTTCCGGTGGGAACGTGCAAAAGGTCATTTTGGCCCGTGAGCTCCAGGTAAGCCCCCGCTTGCTTCTCGCCATGCACCCCACCTATGGGGTGGACGTGGGGGCCAGCGAGGAGGTCCACGGACGCATCCTGGACCTGGTGCAGGCAGGCTCGGCCGTGCTTCTGGTGAGCGAGGACCTGGATGAGATCCTAAGCCTTTCCCACCGGGTGGCGGCCTTGTACCATGGCCGCTTCGTGGGACCCATTCCCCGGGAAGAGGCGGACCGGGAGCGCCTGGGGCGGATGATGACGGAGGGGCGGGTATGAGGTGGGAGCTGGAGCCAAACCCCACCCGGGGAAAGGTGTTGGGAGCCTATGCCCTCTTTCTCCTCCTGGCCCTTTTTCTTTTGGGCCTCATTTTCCTGGCTTACGGCGTACCCCCACTTAAGGCGTACGCCCTCCTTTTCTCCCCCCTCACGGATACCCTGGGCTTGGCGGAGGTGGCGCGGCGCACCATCCCCCTTCTCCTCATCGGCTCGGGCCTAGCCCTGGCCTTCCGGGTGGGCTTTTTCAACATCGGAGCGGAGGGGCAGCTCCTTTTGGGGGCGGTGGGGGCCGCTTACGTGGCCCTTTTCCTTCCCCCGGGTCCTTGGACCCTGCCCCTGATGTTTCTCCTGGGGGGTAGCCTGGGAGCAGTATGGGTGGGGATTGCCGCTTGGCTTCGGGTGCGCTTCGGGGCCAACGAGATCCTCACCACCCTCATGCAGAACTACCTGGCTTACTACCTGGTGGTTTACCTGGTGGCCGGTCCCTGGAAGGGAAGGCAGGTTTTCGGCTTCCTCTATACGGACCGCTTTCCCCCCGAAGCCCAGCTTCCCCGCCTGGGGGATACCTTGGTGCACTGGCCCACCCTGGTTTTGGGGATCGCAGCAGCCTTGCTCCTTCAGACTCTCCTTTTCCGCACCCCTTTGGGCTTTGAGTGGCGCATCCTGGGCGAAAATCCCAAGGCGGCGCGGTACCTGGGCTTGAAGCAGGGAAGGCTCCTCCTTCTGGCCGCGCTTTCTTCCGGCCTCCTAGCTGGGCTTTCGGGGGTGGGGGAGGTGGCGGGGATCCACCTGAGGCTTTTGGAGCCGGCCCAGATCTCCCTGGGCTACGGCTTCACCGCCATCCTGGTGGCCTGGTTGGCCAGGGGGAGGCCTCTCGGGGTTCTCCTCACCGCTCCCCTCTTGGGGCTGGTCCTGGCGGGAGGGGATGCGTTGAAGCTTGCCCTTTCCATGCCCTTCCGGGTGGTGGACGTGGTGGCGGGGCTTTTGCTTTTGAGCTTCATCGGGGCGGAGGCCTTAAGCCGCCACCGCCTGGTCTGGAGGCGCTGATGGAAGAGGCCCTTTTGCGTGCGGTCCTTTTCGGTACCCCCATCCTGCTGGCCTCGCTCGGGGCCCTTCTCTCCGAGCGGGGCGGGGTGGTGAACCTGGGGGTGGAGGGCATGATGGCCCTTGCCGCCCTGGCGGCCTTTGCCGTGGGTCTGGAAGCCCACCCGGTCCTGGGGGTGCTGGCCGGGGTGGGGGTGGGGTCTTTGCTGGGGTTATTCCTGGGGGTGTTCGCCGTTTCCCTGAGGGCCAACCAGTTCGTGGCGGGGCTGGCCCTGGCCGCCTTGGGGCTTGGGGCCTCGGGGCTTTTGGGGAAGCGGTACGAGGGGGTGCCCCTCCCCAACCCCTTGCCGGAAGGGGTTTTGGCGGCGCTGGCTTTGGCCTTGGCCTTCGGCCTTCACCTCCTTTTCTTCCGCACCCGGTTTGGCCTTTACCTGAGGAGTGTGGGGGAAAACCCCAAGGCGGCGGATCTCTTCGGGGTCAGCGTGGATGGGGTGCGCTACGGGGCCTTGGCCCTGGGAGGCGGGCTTATCGGGATGGCGGGGGCCTACCTTTCCCTGGCCTACCGGCCTTCCTGGACGGATGGCATGACCTCGGGGCTGGGGTGGGTGGCCATCGCCTTGGTGATCCTGGCCGCCTGGCAGCCCCTAAGGGCGGTTTTCGGGGCCTATCTTTTTGGCCTTTTGTTCTTCCTGCAGTTCCGGTTGCAGGGCAGTGTACCTATACCGTCGGAGGCCTTCGCCGCCATGCCCTACCTTTTGGTTATCCTGGTTCTGGCCCTTTCGGGCCGTGCCCGGGCCCCTAAGGCCCTGGGCCAGCCCTTTGACCGGGGGAGGTGAAGGATGAGGAAGGCATTAGGCGTTTTGTTGCTGGCGTTGGGGTTGGCATGGGCCCAAGGGGATAAGCTCAAGGCCTGTTTCATCTACGTGGGGCCCATCGGGGATGCCGGGTGGACCTACGCCCACGACCAGGGGCGTAAGAAGGCGGAGGCAGCCCTTCCCTGGCTGGAAACCCGGTATGTGGAAAGCGTGCCCGAGGCCCAGGCCCTTCCGGTCATGGACCGGTTCGTGAAGGAAGGGTGCCAGGTGATCTTTGCCACCAGCTTTGGGTACATGGAGGCGGTCCTCGAGGGGGCCAGGAAGTACCCGAACGTCATCTTCGCCCACGCCACCGGGATCAAGCGGGCCCCCAACGTGGCCACCTACATGGCGGACTTCTACCAGGTCTACTACCTGAACGGCCTGGCGGCAGGGGCCCTTTCCAAGACGGGCAAGGTGGGGTATGTGGCCGCCTTTCCCATCCCTGAGGTGAAGCGGCACATCAACGCCTTCGCCCTGGGGGTCCGGGCGGTGAACCCCAAGGCCCAGGTTTTGGTGCGCTGGATCAACGCCTGGTACGACCCGGCCAAGGCCCGGGAGGCCACCGAGGCCCTTTTGGCCCAGGGAGCGGATGTCTTTGCCTTCACCGAGGACACCCCCACGGTGATCCAGACGGCGGCCAAGAAAGGAGCCTATTCCTTCGGCCACTACACCCCCATGCTGAAGTTCGCCCCGGGCCACGTGGTTTCCGGCCAGATCGTGCGCTGGGAGGTGATCTACATTGACTTCCTCAAGAAGGTCAAGGAGGGGGTTTACACCGCCAAGAACCTGGAGAACGTGGACTACTTCTGGCTCCTCCAGCATAAGGCGGTGGAGATGGGGGCGGACTACGGGGTGCCCATCAACCCCAAGCACGTTCCCCTGTTGCAAAAGGCCAGCCTGACGGTGGGCGGGAAAAAGGTGAGCGTCTACGACCGCATCATGACCCTGCTTAAGGACATGCAAAGCCCCAAGCCCACCTTTGATCCCTTCACCGGCCCCATCCAAGACCGCAAGGGAGTGGTGCGCATCCCCGCCGGGAGGAAGGCCAGCCTAGAGGAGCTCCTCACCATGGAGTGGGCGGCCCCTGGGGTGGTGGGGGACTGGCCCGGGGAACCCAGGTAGAACCGAGAAGGCCTGGGGGCCAGGGATATTTCCCTGGCCCTCCCTTCTTGATCCCGCCCGCGAAAGCTAGGACTAGAGGGCTTGGAAGACCGCCTCGAGGATCTCCAACCCCATGGCCGCCTCCTCCTCCTTGAGGATGAGGGGCGGGGCGATGCGGAGGGCGGAAGGCCCGGCGGGGAGGAGGAGAAGCCCCTTCTTGAAGGCCAGCTCCACGGCCTTGTCCCTGAGGTCGGGCCGCTCCTCCTCTTGGGTGCCGAAGTCCAGGCCGATCATGAGCCCCCTCCCCCGCACGTCCCCCAGGAAGGGGAAGCGGGCCTGCATGGCCTTGAGCTCCCTGAGGAGGTAGGCCCCCACCTGCCTGGCGTTTTCCATGAGGCCCCCTTCCAAAAGGTCCAAGGTGGCGTGGGCGGCGGCGGCGGCCACCGCCTGGCCGCCGAAGGTGGTGCCGTGGGCCCCGGGGCGCCAGCTTGCGAGCTCCTCCCGGAAAAGAAGGGCGCTCAGAGGGTAGCCGGAGGCCAGGCCCTTGGCCAGGACGTAGACGTCCGCCTTGACCCCCTCGTGCTCGAGGGCGAAGAAGTGCCCGGTGCGGCCAGCGCCCGACTGCACCTCATCCGCCACCAGGAGGATGCCGTAGCGTTCCAGAAGAGCCTTGAGCTCGGGGATGAATCCCGGCGGAGGCACCAAATATCCCCCTTCGCCCTGGATGGGCTCCAAGAAGAAGGCGGCCACCTCCTCCGGGGGAACCACGGTGCGGAAAAGGTGCTCCAGGTATTCCAGCACCGCTTTCCCCACCTCTTCCGGCCTTGCCCCCAGGGGGGGGCGGAAGGGATTGGGGAAGGGGACGTGCACCACCCCGGGAAGGAGAGGGGAGAAGCCCTTGCGGTAGGCGCTTTTGCTGGCGGTGAGGGAGAGGGCCCCAAGGCTTCTTCCGTGGAAGGCCCCGGTAAAGGCCAGGAGGTAAGGCCTTCCCGTGTGGTGGCGCACCAGCTTGATGGCGGCTTCGATCCCCTCGGTGCCGGAGTTGCCGAAGAAGACCCGGTACCCTCCGCCAAGCCTTCCCACCAGCCTTTCCGCCAGGGAAAGGGTGGGCTCGTGGGTGAAGTCGGAGAAGCACACGTGGGCGAAGCGTTCCGCCTGGGCCCGCACCGCCTCCAGCACCCGGGGGTGGGCGTAGCCGGTGGTGTTCACCGCTATCCCCGCCATGAAGTCCAGGAAGATGTTCCCGTCCACGTCCTCCAGGAATACCCCTTGCCCGCGAGCGGGCACGAAGGGATAGGGCCGGATGTAGGAGGTGGAAAGGACCGCCTGGCCCCTTTCCAGGAGGGCCTGGGCTTTGGGTCCCGGCAGGGGGGTGTGGATCCTGGGTTTCATACGGGGCCAGTCTACCAGGGGACGGATCCCTTTCCCAGGCGCATTTTATGCGGGGAAGGTGGCGCTTTTTACACCAGAAGGCCCTCGGCCTTAAGGTAAGGCCGGGCGTAGAAGAGGGTAAGGGCGGTGGAGGCATCCTGGATTTCCCCCGTTTCCAGGAGGCGGTAGACCTCCTTTAGGGAAAGCTCCACCGTTTCCAAAAGTTCGCCGTCCTCGAGGGCCGGCCTTCCCACCACCTCCGCCTCCAGGGCCAAAAAGGGATGGAAGACTACGGCGGTGAAGGAGGGCTGGGGGTGGAAGGGGGGAAGGGGGAAGAACCGCCTGGCCTCGGCGCCCACCTCCTCCAGAAGCTCCCGTTGGGCGGCCTCCAGGGGGGTTTCCCCGGGATCCACCTTGCCCGCAGGGATCTCCAGGAGGAACTTGCCCGTGGGGTGGCGGTACTGGCGGATGAGGAGGGCGGTGGCCTTGTCGGTCACGGGAAGGACGAAACTCGCCGCCACCGGCCCCGGGCGGTAGATGTAGGTGAGCTCCTTCCCGGTGTGGGTGCGCACCCTCTCCTTCACCAGCCTCACCGGCTCGGTGAGGATCTCCTCCAGCTCTATCCGTTCCCAAGGGCTCATTTCGCTAAGCGCTCGATGACCCGCCGTACCTTCTCCCCGGGGGCCCTGGGGCCCAGGGCCTTGGTCACCACCCCGATGGCCGCCAGGGGGGTCTTGAACTGGGACAGGTCTATGTTTTCCCGGATCCAGGCCTCGATCTCCTCCTCGCTCATCTCCTTGGGGAGGAAGCGGTCCAAAAACTCCACCTCAAAGGTGTTGCCCTGCTCCAGGGCGATCTCGCGCAGGGCCTTGAGCACCTTCACCGCCTCGACATCGGGCAGGGGCTTACCATCCCCTTTTCGGTCCAGCTCCGCCTTCACCACCCGGGCGAAGTCCAGGGTCTTCTGGTCCCGGGCCTTCATGGCCTCCTTGATGGTTTCCTTGATGGCCTCGTAGATGCTCATCCCCCTTAGTGTAGCCGGTAGAATGCGCCTTATGTGGGCGCTTCTTTCCGTTTCCGACAAGAGGGGGCTCGTGCCCTTCGCCCAAGGGCTTTTAAGGCTTGGTTATAGGCTCTTGGCCACGGGGGGCACCCACAGGGCCTTGGTGGAGGCGGGGTTTCCCGTCACCTACATCTCGGACTTCACGGGTTTTCCCGAGGTCCTCGAGGGCCGGGTCAAGACCCTCCACCCCAAGGTGCATGCCGGGCTTCTCGCCCGGCCCGACCAGGAGGAGGAGCTCAAGGCCCTGGGCTTTGAGCGGATCAGGGTCCTGGCGGTCAACCTCTATCCCTTCCGGGAGACGGTGGCCAGGGGAGCGGATTTCGCCGAGGCCCTGGAGCAGATCGACATCGGGGGCCCCGCCATGCTCCGGGCGGCGGCCAAGAACCACATGGCGGTCCTGCCCGTGTGCGACCCTGAGGACTACCCTCGGGTGCTTCAGGCCCTCGAGGAAGGCCCTTCCCTCGAGTTCCGCAGGGAGCTTGCCCGCAAGGCCTTCGCCCACACCGCCAGCTACGACGCCGCCATTGCCGAGTGGCTTGCCGGGGAGAAGTTCCCCCCCGAGAAGTTTTTGGTCCTCAGGCGGGAAAGCCCCTTGCGCTACGGGGAAAACCCGCACCAGGAAGCGGCCCTTTACCGGGTGTATGGAGAAAAGGGGCCTCTTTTGGAGGCCCGGGTCCTCCAGGGCAAGGCCATGAGCTTCAACAACTACCTGGACGCCGAGGCCGCCTGGAACCTGGTCTCGGAGTTTGAGGGCCCTGCCTGCGTGGCCATCAAGCACCAGAACCCCTGCGGGGTGGCCTTGGGGGAAGGTCCTTTGGAGGCGTACCGGAAGGCCTACGAGGCGGACCCGGTTTCCATCTTCGGGGGCATCGTGGCCTTTAACCGGGAGGTGGACGGACCCACGGCGGAGGCCATGAGGGAGGTCTTTTTGGAGGTGGTCCTGGCCCCGGGCTTCACCCCGGAGGCCCTGGCGGTCTTTTCCCGCAAGAAGAACCTCCGGCTCCTCGAGGTGCCCTTCCCTGCAGAAGGCCCCTACCTGGACCTCCGCCGCCTGAGGGGCGGGGTGCTTCTCCAGGATGCGGATACCCTGGATCCCATGGAGCCCAAGGTGGTCACGCAAAAGGCCCCCACCCAGGAGGAGTGGCAGGACCTCCTCTTTGCCTGGAAGGTGGTGAAGCACGTGCGGTCCAACGCCATCGTGGTGGCCAAAGGGGGCCAGACCCTGGGCATTGGGGTGGGGCAGACCAACCGCTACGCCTCCGCCAAGCATGCCCTGAAGACCGCCAAGGAGAAGGCCAGGGGGGCGGTATTGGCCTCGGATGCCTTCTTCCCCTTCGACGACGTGGTGCGCCTGGCGGGGGAGTTTGGCATCAGCGCCATCATCCAGCCCGGGGGAAGCGTGCGGGACGAGGATTCCATCCGGGCGGCGGACGAGCTGGGCATGGCCATGGTGTTCACCGGGGTGCGGCACTTTAAGCACTAGGCGCACATGGAGTATGATGTTACGTGTGAAAGCCCATGTGCGCTACACCATAAGCCTGGATCCTATCCTGGCGCAGTACGTGGAGGAGATGCGCACCCGCCTGGGCCTTACCAGAAGCGAGGTGTTCGCCTTGGCCCTGAAGCGTTTGAGAGAGGTGGAGCTTGCCCAGGGGTACCGCGACCTAGCCAAGGATGCTGATTTTCTCCAGGATCCCCTCCTGGACTCCGGCTTGGAGGAAACCCTGGCAGAGACCTCGTGGAGCTGAGAAGGGGCGACATCCTCCTAGTAGACTTTGACCCGGGAAGTCCCGGGGAGGCCGCCAAGGTGCGGCCCGCCATCCTGGTGACCAACGATGTGGCCAACGCTTACTCCCCGGTTCTGGTGGTGGTGCCCTTAACTTCCAACATTTCCCGGATTTATCCCTTTGAGCTATTCCTTCCTGCAGACCGCACCGGTTTGGACCGGGACAGCAAAGCCCAGGTCCAGCTCATCCGCCATGTTCACCGCAGAAGGGTTAGGGCGCACCTGGGGACGCTTCCTGGGGATCTTCTAGAGGCTTTGGACATTCGGATTCGGGAGCATTTGGGTCTTGAGTAACCAAAAAGGAGCCCCGCAGGGCTCCTTTAAACCCAAGGGAGCGCTTAGTAGGCCTTCTTGCCTTGGGCTTCCCGCAGGCGCTGGTGAGCCTCCTTAAAGCCCACCAGCTTCCGGCTTTCCTCATCGTAGAGGTGCATGTCGGCGAAGGCGATTTTGAAGGCATCCTTGAGGGTAACCGTGGGGGCCACCTTGACCAGGTCCACCTCCTCCTGCACCTTGGGCAGGAGGTAGTTGGGGATCTTGGGGGCCAGGTGGTGGATGTGGTGGAAGCCGATGTTCCCGGTGAGCCACTGGAGCACCTTGGGGAGCTTCAGGTAGGTGCTTCCCTCCATGGCCGCCTTCAAGTGCTCCCAGCGAGGGTTGTGCTCCCAGTAGACATCCTCAAACTGGTGCTGCACGTAGAAGAGGAAGATGCCGATCATTCCCGCCAGGTACTGGATGGGCAGGTAGACGAAGAGGAGGGTCTTAACCCCGAAGAAGGCCACGATTCCGGCCAGCAGAAGGGCTAGGAAAAGGTTGGTGAGGGCCACGGAGTTGCGCACAGAAGGCTTGTCCGAGCCGTAGCCCAGAGGAAGCCGGTAGGAGAGCATAAAGACGTAGATGGGCCCCAGGAAGAACATGATCCAGGGGTTCCGGTAAAGGCGGTACTTGAGCCTGTCCCAGGGGCTGGCCTTGAGGTACTCCTCCAGGGTCATGGTGTAGATGTCCCCCACCCCCCGTTTGTCCAGGTTGCCGCTGGTGGCGTGGTGCCGGGCGTGGGATAGCTGCCAGTGGTGGTAGGGAACGAGGGTCAAGACCCCGGCGAGGAAGCCCAGGAGGTCGTTCATCCACTTCTTGGGGAAGAAGGAGCCGTGACCGGCGTCGTGCTGGAGGATGAAGAGGCGCACCAGGAAGAGGGCGGCCAGGGCGTCTAAGGCCAGGGTAAGGAAGAGGGAGACCGAAAGGGCCCGGTGGGCCAGGTAGAAGAGGAGGAGGAGGGGGAGGAGGGTGTTCGCCACCTGGCGGAGGCTTCTGGCCACGTTGGGCTTGGTATAGGGCTTAATAAGGGGGATCCAGTCCCTGGGTTCTATCTTTTTCATCTTTACCCCGTGCCCGGGAGCACGCCCCATTCTCCCCGGGGCCAGGGTGAGAGGGGTGAGAGGCTACCTCGGCCTAAGGCGCTCCTCCGAGTCCAAAAGGAGGGTGACGGGGCCGTCGTTCACCAGGTGGACCCGCATGTGGGCCCCGTAGATGCCGGTTTCCACGTGCACGCCCTGTTCCAAGAATGCCTCTATGGCGGCCTCGTAGAGCCTTTTCCCCACATCGGGGGGTGCGGCCTTGATAAAGGAGGGGCGGTTGCCCTTGCGGGTGTCGGCGTATAGGGTGAACTGGCTCACTAAAAGCACCTCCCCCCCCACCTCCTTGAGGGACCGGTTCATCTTGCCGGCTTCGTCCTGGAAGATGCGCAAGCTTACGATCTTGCGGGCCAGGTAGTGGGCGTCCTCCACGGTGTCCTTTTGCCCCACCCCCAGGAGGACCAGAAGCCCGAGGCCGATCCTCCCCACCTCCTCGCCCTCCACCTCCACGAAGGCCTCGGTGACCCGTTGCACCACCGCCCGCATGCTTCACCCCCTGGGCCCGGCGAAGAGGGCCACGGTGCCCGGGCCCGCGTGGACGCTCACCGCAGCCCCTGCCCGCAAGGTGCCCAAGACCTCCACGCCTTCCGCCCTCAGGGCCTCGCCCAAGGTCCTGGCGCCCTCCGGGTTGCCCGCATGGGCCAGGTAAACGAGTCCCCCATCCGGGAAGTCCCGGCGGAAGAGCTCCACCAGCCTGCGCAGGCCCTCCTTGAAGCCCCGCACCCGGGGGCCAGCCAGGACCCGGCCCCCCTTGACCTCCAGCACCGGAAGGATGCTGAGAAGCCCGCCCATGAACCTCTGCAGGCCGGAGATCCGCCCGGAGCGGTGCAGGTAGATAAGGGTTTCGGGGAGGACATAGCCCCGCACCCTCTCCCGGTAGGGGGCAACGGCTTCCTCCAGGTGTTCCCAGGCCACCCCTCTTATCAGAAGCCGGCGGGCTTCCTCCAGCACCAAGAGGAGGCCCCCGTTCAGGGACCAGGAGTCCAGCACCTTGACCCTTTCCCCGAACTCCCGGGCCACCGCCATGGCGGTGGCCACGGTTCCCGAGAGGTGGCCGGACACGTGGACGGAAAGAACCCGCTCGTGGGTTTGCAGTAGGGTTTCATAGGTGGAGCGCAGGTCCTCGAGGGCCACCTGGCTGGTGGAAAGCCGCTCCCCTCGGCGCAGGAGGTCTAGGACCTCCTCGTCGGTGATGTCCAGCTGGTCGCGGAGGGTTCTATTCCCCCAGATCACCTGCTGGGGCACCACGTGAATGCCCTGTTTTAAGGCCTCTTCGGGGCACAGGCCTAAGGTGGAGTCGGCCACGAAGGCTACTTTAGAGGCTGTAGGCATAGAACCCGTAGGCTCCGGGGCCGATGTGGCTGGCGATCACCGCCCCCAGCTCGCTCGCCAGGGCTTCCTCCACCGGCAGGCCCGAAGAGAGGACCATTTCCTTCAGTTCCCTGACCGCACCCTCCTCGGCGCTATAGAGGAAGAAGGCCCGGATATGTTCCCTTCCCCTGGCCCAGGCTTGGAAGTCCTTTAGGATTTCCTCCTTAGCCTTCCTTTCCCCCCGGGCCCGGCCCGCCGCCTCCGCCCGGCCCTCCTTTACGGTCAGGATGGGCTTGATGCCCAGGAGGGTACCCAACAGGGCCTGGGCCCCGCCGATCCGCCCGCCCCGCTTTAAAAACTCCAGGGTGGCCACGCTGAAGCGCACGAAGTGATCCTGGCGGATGCGCTCAAGCTCGCGGATGACCTCGGGCAGGGCCTGGCCTGCTTGCAAGAGCTCGTGGGCCCGCAGGAGCATCATGCCTATCCCCAAGGAAGCGGCCTGGCTGTCAAAGACGGTGATCCGCTCCGGAAAGTTTTGCGCCGCAAGAAGGGCGGACTGCACGGTGCCCGAGAGTTTGGCCGAGATGTGGATGGAAAGCACGTGGTCGGCCTCCTGCAGGGCCTCCTGGTAGGCTCGCTGGAAATCCTCAGGGGAAGGCTGGCTGGTGGTGGGAAAGGCCTCCCCCTCCCGCACCTTCTTGAAGATCTCCTCGGGGGTGATCTCCTCCCAGTCCCTGTAGATGCGTCCTCCCAGGTTCACGTAAAGGGGCACCACCCTTACCCCCAGGCGTTCCCTTAAGGCCCTGGGTAGGTCAGAGGTGGAGTCGGTGATCAAGGCTACCTTCATATCTCCTCCTTGTGCTCCCGGACAAGATACCACAGGCTTGTGGTGTAGTGTACCGGGCTTGTTGCTGGAAGAGGGGCTTTCTGCTAGGGTCAAGGGTATATGTGGCGGGTCCTGGTTTCCGACGAGATGCGGCTTGGGGATGTGAAGTACCCAGGGGTGCTTTTGGACTACCGGCCGGGGATCGGGCGGGAGGAGCTTTTGGAGATCATCCCCGCCTACGATGCCCTCATCACCCGGAGCCGAACCCAGGTGGATGCTGAGCTACTGAAGCGGGGCAAGCGGCTCAAGGTGGTGGGACGGGGCGGGGTAGGCGTGGACAACGTGGACCTCGAGGCGGCAAGCCGCCTGGGCATCCTGGTGGTCAACGTTCCCGAGGCCAACACCCGCTCGGCGGCGGAGCTGGCCTTTGGTCTTCTCTTGGCGGCGGCCCGGGGCATCGCCCTTTCCGACCGCAAGATCCGCGCCGGGGAGTGGGACCGGAAGTTCCTGGGCCTGGAGCTTAAGGGGAAAACCCTGGGCATCGTCGGCCTGGGGAGGATCGGAAGCCAGGTGGCCCGCTTCGCCAAGGGGTTTGAGATGCGGGTCTTGGCCTACGACCCCTACATCCCCCGGACCCGGGCGGAGAGCCTGGGAGTGGAGCTCCTGGAGGACCTTTCCGACCTCCTCCGTCAGAGCCACTTCCTCACCGTCCACACCCCCCTCACCGAGGAAACCTGGGGGATGATCGGGAGGAGGGAACTCTACCTCCTCCCCCGGGGGGCGGTGGTGGTGAACGCCGCCAGAGGGGGCATCGTGGACGAGAAGGCCCTGTTGGAGGTGTTGGAGGAAGGCCACCTGTTCGCCGCGGGTCTGGACGTGTTTGCCCAGGAGCCTCCTCCCAAGGACCACCCGCTTCTTAACCACCCGAAGGTGGTCCTCACCGCCCACCTGGGGGCCAACACCTTTGAGGCCCAGGACCGGGTGGGGGAGGCGGTTTTGGAGCGGGTGGTGCGCACCCTGGAGGGGGATCTTTCCTATGCCCTGAACACCGGGTTTGATCCCGAGGCCCTCGAGGCCCTGAGGGGATTCCTGCCCCTGGGGGAGGCGTTGGGGAAGCTTCTTGCCCAGATCACCCGGGGCCGGCCCGAGGTGCTGGAGGTAAGCTTCCTGGGCCGGTTTGAAAAGGACCCCGAGCCCGTGGCCAGTGCCGTGGCCAAGGGCTTCCTCTCCCGGGTGCTGGGGGAGGAGATGGTGAACCTGGTTTCCGCCAGGCCCCTCCTTAAGGACCGGGGCATCCGGCTCGTCACCCGCAGGCAGGAGGAGGCGGGGGAGTACACCAGGCTTCTGGAGGTGCGCCTTGCCACCGACCAGGAGGAGCGCCGGGCCCGCGGGGTGGTGATGGCGGGTAAGCCCCGCCTGGTGGGCATCGACGACTATGCCCTCGAGGTGGTGCCGGAGGGGTACATGCTGGTCTGCGTCAACTACGACCGGCCGGGGGTGGTGGGCCAGGTGGGAACCCTCCTGGGCGAGGCCGGGGTCAACATCGCCGGGATGCAATTGGGCCGGGATGTGCCGGGGGGAAGGGCCCTTTTTGTTCTCACCGTGGACGAGAAGCCAAGCCCGGAGGTGCTGGAGGCCCTTAGGGCCCTCCCCGTGCTGGAACGGGTGGACCTGGCGGAGGTTTAGCCCAGGAGACGGGCACGCTTTTCCTTCGGCTTTGTGGCCTGGCTAAAGGGGTGGGTTTGGGTGAGACAACAGGCACGAGCAGCTTGAATCGTGAAGCAAAGCACTAACGCTTGGGGTGCTAACGCTTTTTCCCGAACCCGTAGACCAGTTCCTCCCCCTTGCGCACCACCAGGAGGATGGCGGACCGGCCCAGGCTGTCCTTGAGGAGGTAAAGGCTTCGCACCTCCCCATCTATGGTTTTCTCCTCCTGCCTCTCCACGAAGTAGCCTGCGGCGGCGAAGCTGGTGAGCACCTGCTGGACGAAAGCAGCGTGGAGCCTGCTGGCGATGCCTTTGGCCACGAAGGCCTCGAGGGCATACCCCTTGGCCTCGGGAAAGCGAAGGAGGAGGGGTTCAGGTTTTTTGGCCTTGTAGCTTCCCGCCGGCAGGCGCACCGCTGGGTCCAGGCTGGAGGCCAAGGCCACCACGGCGGTGGCCTCCAGGAGGGTCTGGGCAAAGCCCACGCCGCCCAAAAGCAGGAGGACCAGGAGAAGCACCCTGAGCTTTGGCATATAGGGATCTTACCCCATCAGGAGGTCTTGGGCCTTGAGGGCCAGGTGGACCTGGGCCAGGACCTCGGGTCGGGACAGGGAGCCCAGGGCGGCTTCGATCCGCTTGAGGCGGTAGCGCAGGGTGTTGGGGTGGATGTGGAGGGAAGAGGCCGCCTCCTCCACGCTGCCTGTGGCCATGTACACCTCGAGGGTCTTCAGGAGCTTCGGGGGCAGGGGTAGGTAGCGTTCCACCAGGGCCTTCAGGTCCTCGGGGGACTGCTGGAGAAGCACAAAGGCCACGGGATCCAGGCCGCTGAAGGAAAGGGCCTCCCCCGCCCGGGCCGCCTTGAGGGCGATGAGGGCCTCGCGGTAGGCGTTTTGCACCTCATCGCCAGCGGCGTGGACCGCGGAATACCCCAGCCGGCTTCCCGGGGGCAGGGCAGAAAGGAGGTCTTGCGCCTCCTTCTTGGGGTTGTGCACCTGCCACATGGCCGCCAGGCGGTTTCCCCGGGTGGTGAGGAGGTAGGGCACGCCCAGCCGGTCCAGGAAGGTGCCGGCCCGGCGCCTTAGTTCCAGGGTGGCCTCCCGCCTCTGCTCCTCCGCCAGCCGGTGGCGGCCCGGTACCGCCTTGGGTTCCACCAGGGCCAGGACCCACTCCACCCCCTCGGTAAAGCCGAAGGCGAAGAGCCGGTCGGGTTCCGCCTCCCCCAGGATGAGGCCCTCCAGGAGCGCCCCGCCCAGGGATTCCTCCCGCATCCTTTCCAGGGAGCGTTCCAGGGCCCGCACCCGGAGGAGCCGGGCGGCCACCTCCAGAAGGCCCCGGGCCTGCCGTAGACCCTCCTCCTCCCCGTAGGCCACCAGAACACCCTCCCCTGCCTCAAGGGAAAGCCATCCCCGGCCTTCCCCGGGCTCCTTGGGGTGCTGGGGAGGCACGGGGCCGGCAAATCCCAGCACCTCTTCCCAGGGGGCTACCCGGGCCAGGGCCAGGCCCGTGGCCTGGTAGAGGACTTCCAGGAAGGGCCTTTCCGGAAGCTTCAACAGGAGGTCCAAAAGCCCGGCCATCCCCAGGCCCGAGCCCAGGTGGAAGAGGCGCAGGGCCACCGCCTTGGCCAGTTCCTCCCGCTTCAGCCAAGGAGGGTAGACCGCTACCCCCAGGCCCTCCTTCCGGGCATACTCCAGGAGTTCCGGGTCCGGGGCCGGAAGGAGGAAGCCGGAAGCGGTGCGGTAGCGCCAGAGGTTTCCCTCGGGGCGGGTGAGGAGAAGGGCTCCCTCCAGGGGCAGGAGGGGCTTGGCCCCCTCCAGGAGGTAGAGGACGGGCCTATAGGAGGGGACCAGGACCTCGAGGCCCAGGTCTTGGACCAGATGGAGGAAGGTAATGGAGGTTTGGCTAAACTCTGGCATGGGTATTGTTGGTTTGCACAATATACCCTCCTCGACCAGGGTGCAAGGGGGGTCATTTTGTGTCAAGGAACAAATATGGGCGCAATCTTGTGCTCCTTACAGTTGCCCTCCCGGGCCGGGAGGGCCATCCTAAGGGGCGAAAGGAGCAGCATGTTCCGCGGGTCCATTCCTCCCTTACCCACACCCTTTCGGCGAGGCCGGATCGACGAGGAAGCCCTACGGGGTTTGGTGGAGCGGGTAATCCAAGGGGGCTCCCATGGTCTTAGCGTGGGGGGCACCACGGGCGAGCCCGGCACCCAGACCCTGGAGGAGCGAAAGCGGGTGATCGAGATCGCCCTGGAGCAGGCGGCGGGCCGGGTTCCCGTCATCCCCGGCACCGGGGCCCTCAGGCTTGAGGAAACCCTCGAGCTCACCCGCTTCGCCAGGGAAGCAGGGGCCCAGGGAGCCATGGTCATCGTCCCCTACTACGTTAAACCCAACCAGGAGGGACTTTACCGCTACTTCGCCGAGGTGGCCCAGGCGGTGCCCGACTTTCCCATCCTCATCTACAACATCCCGGGCCGGGCAGGGGTGGAGATCGCCCCGAAGACCGTGGCCCGCCTCAGGCGGGACTTTCCCAACATCGTGGGGCTCAAGCATTCCTCCAAGGACCTGGAGTACCTCTCCCAGCTCTTCCAGGAGGTGGGCCAGGACTTCCTGGTGTTCTGCGGCTTGGAAAGCCTCACCCTGCCCATGATGAGCCTGGGAGCGGTGGGGACCATCGCCGCCACCGCCAACTGGCTCCCCAAAGAGGTGGCGAGGCTCACGGAGCTGGCCCTGGCGGGGGATTTCCGGGGGGCCAGGGAGCTTCATTACCACCTCCTCGAGGCCAACGAGGCCATCTTCTGGGACACGAATCCCATTCCCCTGAAGACGGTGCTCTCCTGGATGGGCCTTTTGGAGAAGGAGTGGCGCCTCCCCTTGGGTCCCACCACCCCCGAGGTGGAGGAAAGGCTTAGGGCCATGGCCCGGCGCTACGGGCTTTTGGAGGGTGAGGGATGAAGCTCTGCCGTTTCCTGGCTAAGGGAAGGCTCCATCACGGGGTGTATAGGGAAGGCGTCCTCCTGGACGAAGCTGGGGAGGCCCATGATCCCGAGGGGGTCACCTGGCTCCTTCCCTTCACCCCCGGCAAGGTGATCGGGGTGGCCCTGAATTATGCGGACCATGCCGAGGAGCTGGGCCTTTCCCGTCCCGGTGCTTTGCCCGAAGGGCAAACAGGTATTGCGGAGCCCGCGCTTTTTTGGAAGCCGAACAATAGCCTCCTTCCCCATAAGGGCGTGGTGCGTTACCCAAAAGGGGCGGAGTACATGCATTACGAGGTGGAGCTGGCGGTGGTGGTGGGCCGGCCCATGCGCAGGGTGAAGGCCAAGGAGGCCTTGGACTACGTCCTGGGATACACCATCGCCAACGACCTGGTGGTGCGGGACTACGTTTCCAACACCTTCCGTCCCCCCATCCGGGCCAAGGGACGGGATACCTTTGGCCCCCTTGGACCCTTTCTGGTGGTGGGGGAGGTGGAGGATCCCCAGAACCTTACCCTGAGGGCCTATGTGAACGGGGAGCTTCGTCAGGAAGGGCACACCTCGAGGATGCTCTACAGCGTGGCGGAGCTTTTGGAGTACATATCCGAGTTCATGACCCTGGAGCCCTACGACGTCATCCTCACCGGGACGCCCAAGGGCATAAGCCGGGTGCTTCCCGGGGATGTGATGCGGCTGGAGATCCAAGGGCTTGGCGCTTTGGAAAACCCCATAGAGGAGGAGGCATGAGGTACCCGGACCAGGTGGCAGGGATTCCCTGGGAAAGGATCGAGGCCATTCGAAACGCCCTAAAGGGGTGGACGGCCCTCCACTTCATCGGCGGGGAGTTCCGCCCCTCGGAAAGCGGGGAGGTCTTCCCCACCTTGGATCCTTCCACCAACGAGGTGCTCTCCCATGCGGCCCGGGGTGGGGAAAGGGAAGTGGACCGGGCGGCCAAGGCGGCCCACGAGGCCTTCCAGCGGTGGAGCCGCACCCCGGCCCGGGAGAGGAAGCGCTACCTCCTGAGGATCGCCGAGCTTTTGGAAAAGCATGCGGATGAGCTGGCGGTGGTGGAGGCCTTGGATGCTGGGCAGGTGCTGCGGATTGTCAAGGCCCAGGTGGCCCGCTCTGCGGAGAACTTCGCCTTCTACGCCGAGTACGCCGAGCACGCCATGGAGGACCGCACCTTCCCCGTGGACCGGGACTGGCTTTACTACAGCCTGAGGGTCCCGGCTGGGCCGGTGGGCATCATCACTCCCTGGAACGCTCCCCTGATGCTTTCCACCTGGCGCATCGCCCCGGCCCTCGCCTTTGGGGACACGGTGGTCCTGAAGCCCGCGGAGTGGAGCCCCTTAACCGCCAGCAAGCTGGCGGAGATCGTGCAGGAGGCGGACCTTCCCCCTGGGGTCTTCAACCTGATCCAGGGCTACGGCGAGGAGGCAGGGGCTGCCCTGGTGGCCCATCCCCTCGTTCCCCTCATCACCCTCACCGGGGAGACGGAAACCGGGAGGATCGTCATGCAAAACGCCGCCCGCCACCTTAAGCGGCTCTCCCTGGAGCTTGGCGGGAAAAGCCCGGCCTTGGTCTTTGCTGACGCCGATTTGGAAAGGGCTTTGGATGCGGTGGTCTTCCAGATCTACTCCTTCAACGGGGAGCGGTGCACAGCGAGCTCCCGCCTCCTGGTGGAGGAGTCCATCTTTGAAACCTTTGTGGAGAGGGTAGCCGAAAGGGCGCGGGCCATCCGGGTGGGCCATCCCCTGGACCCCGAGACCGAAGTGGGCCCCCTCATCCACCCCGAGCACCTGGAGAGGGTTTTGGGGTATGTGGAGGCGGGCCTTAAGGAGGGGGCAAGGCTTCTCGTGGGCGGAAGGAGGGCCACCACCTCCTTCCGCGGGGAGGATCTTTCCCAGGGGAACTACCTGGAGCCCACCCTCTTCGTGGGGGAAAACCACATGAAAATCGCCCAGGAGGAGATCTTCGGGCCCGTCTTGGTGGCCATTCCTTTCAAGGACGAGGAGGAAGCCCTTAGGAAGGCCAACGACACCCGGTATGGCCTTGCGGCCTACGTGTTCACCCGGGACTTGGAAAGGGCCCATCGCCTGGCCCTGGAGCTAGAGGCGGGCCTCGTCTACCTGAACAGCCACAACGTGCGCCACCTGCCCACCCCCTTTGGCGGGGTGAAGGCCAGCGGGGAGCGGCGGGAGGGTGGCCTTTATGCCCTTGAGTTTTACACCGACCTCAAGGCCGTGGGGCTTCCCCTAAGGCCCCCCCACGTGCCCAAGTTCGGAAAGAGGTGAGAGGATGGCGAGAACAGGAGCGGAGTATCTGGAAGCTTTGAAGGAGCGCCCCCCCAACCTCTGGTACAAGGGGGAAAAGGTGGAGGACCCCACCACCCATCCCGTCTTCCGGGGGATCGTGCGCACCATGGCAGCCCTCTATGACCTGCAGCACGACCCCCGGTACCGGGAGGCTCTCACCTACGAGGAGGAGGGGAAGCGGCACGGGATGAGCTTCCTCATCCCCAAGACCAAGGAGGACCTGAAGCGGCGGGGCCAGGCCTACAAGCTTTGGGCGGACCAGAACCTGGGGATGATGGGCCGTAGCCCGGACTACCTGAACGCCGTGGTCATGGCCTATGCCAAAAGCGCCGAGTACTTCGGGGAGTTTGCCGACAACGTGCGGGCCTACTACCGCTACCTCCGCGACCACGACCTGGCCACCACCCACGCCCTCACCAACCCCCAGGTGAACCGGGCCAAGCCTCCCTCGGCCCAGCCCGACCCCTACATCCCCGTGGGGGTGGTGCGGCAAACAGATAAGGGGATCGTGGTGCGGGGAGCCCGCATGACCGCCACCTTCCCCCTGGCGGACGAGGTCCTCATCTTCCCTTCCACCCTGCTTAAGGAGGGGCCGGGCAACGAGAAGTACGCCATCGCCTTCGCCCTGCCCACCTCCACCCCGGGCCTTCACTTCGTCTGCCGCGAGGCCTTGGTGGGAGGGGATAGCCCCTTCGACTACCCCCTTAGCAGCCGCCTCGAGGAGATGGACTGCCTGGTGATCTTTGACGATGTATTGGTCCCTTGGGAGCGGGTCTTCATTTTGGGGAACGTGGAGCTCTGCAACAACGCCTATGCCGCCACGGGGGCCTTGAACCACATGGCCCACCAGGTGGTGGCCTTGAAGACCGCCAAGACCGAGGCCTTCCTGGGGGTGGCGGCCTTGATGGCCGAGGGGATCGGGGCCGACGCCTACAGCCACGTACAGGAGAAGATCGCCGAGATCATCGTCTACCTGGAGGCCATGCGGGCCTTCTGGACCCGGGCCGAGGAGGAGGCCAAGGAGAATGTCTTTGGCCTGCTGGTACCCGACCGGGGGGCCTTGGACGGGGCGAGGAACCTGTACCCCAGGCTGTATCCCCGGCTTAGGGAGATCCTGGAGCAGATCGGAGCCAGCGGCCTGATCACCCTGCCCTCGGAGCGGGACTTTAAGGGGCCCCTGGCCCCCTTGCTGGAGAAGTATCTGCAGGGGGCTACCCTCGAGGCCAAGGAGCGGGTGGCCCTCTTCCGCCTGGCCTGGGACATGACCCTTTCGGGATTCGGAGCCCGGCAGGAGCTTTACGAGCGTTTCTTCTTCGGGGATCCGGTGCGCATGTACCAGACCCTCTTTAGCGTCTACGATAAAAAGCCCTACAAGGAGCGGATCCGCGCCTACCTGAAGAGGGCGCTTTCCGTGTTTGCGGAGGTGGAGGCGTGACGGGTGCCTTTCCCGAGGGGCCTGCGGGTTTGCCCAAGCCGGACGAGGCCTTGAGGGAGGCCTTTAAGGAGGCCCTAAGCCGGTTTGCCGCCGGGGTGACCGTGGTGTCCGCCCGGCTGGGGGAGGAGGAGCGGGGCATGACCGCCACCGCCTTCATGTCCTTGAGCCTCGAGCCTCCCCTGGTGGCCCTGGGCATCCACGAGAAGGCGAGGCTTTTGCCCCTTCTGGAGGCCTCCCGGGCCTTCACCGTTAGCGTTCTGAGGGAAGGGCAGGAGGCGGTCTCCCAGCACTTTGCCGGCAAACCCCAGGAAGGGGTGGGGTTGGTGGACGGCAGGGTGGAAGGGGCCTTGGCGGTCTTGCGCTGCCGCTTGGAGGCGGTTTACCCCGGTGGGGACCACCGGCTTGTGGTGGGCCGGGTGGAGGCGGTGGAGCTGGGGGAGCCGGGCCTTCCCTTGGTGTACTTCGGCCGGGGATACAGGAGGTTGGTATGGCCATCGTGAGGGTGGGGTTCATAGAGCTTTGGGTGAGGGACCTGGAGAAAAGCCTGGAGTTCTACGAGGGGCTTTTGGGCTTCCGCCTGGAGCGCAAGGAGGGGAAGAGCGCCTACCTCCGGGGCTACGAGGAGCTGGAGTGGAGCCTGAAGCTCACCCAGGGGGACTTCCCCGCCGTGCGCAGCCTGGGCTTCAAGGTGGACGAGAGGGGGATGGAAGAGGCCCAGGCCTGGGTGGAACAGGAAGGGCTTCCCCACCGGTTGGAAACGGACTGGGGTAGGCCCAGGATGCTCCGCGTTCAGGACCCCTTCGGCTATCCCCTGGTGTTCTACGCGGGGGCCGAGAAGCTTCCCCGCATGTTGCAGGAGTACCACCTCTACCGGGGGCCGGGGATTCTACGCATCGACCACCTGAACCTCTTCTCCCCCGAGGTGGAGCGGGCCACCCGCTATTACCAGGAGAGGCTGGGCTTCCGCCTCACCGAGTACACGGAGGACGAGGAGGGGAGGCTTTGGGCCAGCTGGCTCCACCGCAAGGGGAACGTCCACGACGTGGCCTTCACCAATGGAGAGGGCCCGAGGCTCCACCACTTCGCCTACTGGCTTCCCGACCCCATGGCCATCCTGAAGGCGGCGGACATCCTGGCGGGAGCCCGCAGGACGAACCAGATCGAAAGGGGGCCCGGGCGGCACGGGATCTCCAACGCCATGTTCCTCTATCTCAAGGACCCGGACGGGCACCGCATCGAGCTTTACACCTCCGACTACCTCACCGTGGACCCCGACCTGCCCCCGGTGCGCTGACGGAGGAGCTCATGGCCCGGGCCATCGTGGCGGACATGGTGGCCAGGGGGGTCAAGACCGTGGCCTACATCGGCTTTAACGACGCCTACGGGGAGGGCTGGGCCCGCTTCTTCGAGGCGGAGGCCAAGGCCAAGGGCCTGCAGGTGGTGGCCAGCGAGCGCTACAACCGCCCTCCTGAACTTCTTCGCCCTCTCCGCCATGGTGGCCCTCTCCCTCTACGTGCTCACGGGTCTAGCGGGGATGACCAGCTTCGCCCAGGCGGCCTTCATGGGCATGGGGGCCTACGCCACCGCCCTCCTCACGGTCAAGGCTGGGCTTTCCCCTTGGCTTGGGCTTGGGGCCGGGCTCCTTTCCGCCCTTCTTTTGGCTTTGCTCCTGGGCCGAGGTGCTCCTCCTGGACGAGCCCGCCGCGGGGCTCAGGGCCCAGGAGAAGCGGGAGCTTGCCTCCCTCCTCCGCTCCCTGGCCAGGGAGGGCTACACGGTGCTCATCGTGGACCATGACATGGACCTCATCATGGGCCTGGCAGACCGGGTGGTGGTGATGAACTACGGGGAGAAGATCGCCGAGGGCACGCCCAAGGAGGTCCAGAGGAACCCCTTGGTGCGGGCGGCCTACCTGGGAGAGGAGGAGGTGGCATGAGTCTCCTTTCCGTTCAGGGTCTCACCGTGCGCTACGGGCCCCTCGAGGCGGTGCGGGAGGTGAGTTTCTCCCTAAAGGAGGGGGAGGCCCTTACCCTCATCGGCCCCAACGGAGCGGGGAAGACCAGCGTCCTGAGGGGGCTCTTGGGCTTGGCCCAGGCGGAGGGGAAGGTCTTCCTGGACGGGGCGGAGGTGCGGGGGCGAAGCCCGGAGGCCCTTCTTTCCCGGGGTCTGGTGCTAGTGCCGGAGGGCCGGGCCCTCTTCCCCGGGCTTTCCGTGGAGGACAACCTCCTCCTGGGAGGCTTTACCCGTTTTCGCCGCAGGGAGAACCTGAGGCCGGACCTGGAAAGGGTCTACACCCTTTTCCCCAGGCTTTTGGAAAGGAGGAAGCAGCCCGCCGGCACCCTTTCCGGTGGGGAGCAGCAGATGCTGGCCATCGGGCGCGCCCTTATGGCCGGGCCCCGACTTCTCCTTCTGGACGAGCCCTCCCTGGGCCTGGCTCCCCTGATGGTGCAGGAGATCTACCGCATCCTGAGGGAGCTTAAGGGCCAGGGGACCACCCTCCTGGTGGTGGAGCAAAACGCCAAGGTGGCCTTGGCCTTGGCCGATCGCGGGCTGGTGCTGGAGGCGGGGGAGATGGTCCTCGAGGGGCCCGCCGAGGCCCTGAGGCAGGATCCCCGGGTGGTGGAGGCGTACCTGGGGCTTTCCCGGGAGCCGGACGTGGCGGTTGCGCCAAGCGAGCACCTGGAGGAGGGGTAGGGAATGGGGCAGGCTGCTTCCCAGGGCGAACACCTGGAGGATGCCTTCATGCGGACCTTGGGCCTTCAGATTCAGCACCTGGCCCCGGGGGAGGCGGTGGTGGCGGGCGTGGTGGGGGAGGAGCACCTGAACCTCCACGGCACCGTCCATGGAGGATTTCTCTATGCCCTCGCCGATAGCGCCTTCGCCCTGGCCTCCAACTCCCGGGGGCCCGCCGTGGCCCTATCCTGCCGCATGGATTACTTCCGTCCCCTTTCCGCCGGGGCGCGGGTGGAGGCGAGGGCCCAGGAGGTCAACCTCTCCCGGCGTACCGCCACCTACCGGGTGGAGGTGGTGTCCGAGGGGAAACTGGTGGCCTTATTCACGGGAACGGTGTTTCGCCTGGGAGGAGATGCCTTTCCCGGTGCAGGGGAAGGGCTATCTTCCGGACAGAACGCTTGGCGCAAGGAGGAGGGATGATGTACCAACCGGAATTGGAAACCCTGTCCAGGGAAAAGCTGAGGGCTTTGCAGGAGGAAAGGCTTAGCAACATCGTGGCCTACGTGTACGAGAGGGTGCCCTTCTACCGACGGCTTCTGGACGAGGCAGGGGTGGACCCGAAGGGAGTGCGGACCCTCGAGGACCTCCCTAAGCTCCCCTTTACCAAAAAGGACCACCTTAGGGAAAACTACCCCTTTGGCCTCTTTGCCGTGCCCCGGGAAAGGCTGGCGCGCATCCACGCCAGCAGCGGCACCACCGGCAAGCCCACCGTGGTGGGATACACCAAAAACGACCTCCAGGTCTTTGCGGAGGTGGTGGCCCGCTCCCTGGCGGCAGCCGGGGCCAAACCCGGGATGATGCTCCACAATGCCTACGGCTACGGCCTCTTTACCGGAGGACTGGGCCTCCATGGGGGAGCCGAGGCCCTGGGGATGACGGTGGTGCCGGTGTCCGGTGGGATGACGGAGCGGCAACTCATGCTCATTCAGGACTTCCGCCCGGAGGTGATCTCCTGCACCCCCTCCTACGCCCAGACCCTGGCGGAGGAGTTCCGGAAGCGGGGGGTCTCCCCGGAGGAGCTCTCCCTGGAATACGCCGTGCTGGGCGCTGAGCCCTGGACCGAGACTATCCGGAAGCAGGTGGACGAGGGGCTTGGGGTGAGGAGCACCAACATCTACGGGCTTTCCGAGATCATCGGTCCCGGGGTTGCCAACGAGTGCGTGGAAGAACGCCAGGGGAGCCACATCTGGGAGGACCACTTCCTGCCCGAGGTGGTGGACCCGGATAGCGGCGAGCCCCTTCCTGAGGGCCAGGTGGGGGTTTTGGTCTTCACCACCCTCACCAAGGAGGCCATGCCCCTCTTGCGCTACTGGACGGGGGACCTCACCTTCCTCACCTACGAGTCCTGTTCCTGCGGCCGCACCCATGTGCGCATGGGTCCCATCCTGGGCCGCACCGACGACATGCTCATCATCCGCGGGGTCAACGTGTACCCCACGCAGGTGGAGGCGGTGCTTTCGGGTATCCCCGAGGTGGAGCCCTACTACCAGATCGTGGTGCGGCGGGAGGGTACCCTGGACGAGGCCGAGCTCAAGGTGGAGGTTTCCGAAGCCTTCTTCCAGGAGATCGGGCGCAAAGCCCTTTCCGATGAGGTCATCGAGGCGGACCACCGCCTCCACGCCCTGAGGGAGAAGGTGGCCCACAAGATCAAGGACAGCATCGGGGTGAGCATGAAGGTGACCCTCCTGGCCCCGGGGGAGGCCCCGAGGAGCGAGGGGGGGAAGCTGAGGCGGGTTCTGGACCTGCGCAAGAAGTAGCCATGCGTCCCATTCCCCCTGGCTTCCAGGCGGTTTTTGAGACCGTGGTCACCCCCGAGATGACCGTGGACTTTGAGGAGCTCGGCCCAGTCCATCCCGTTTACGCCACCTACTGGATGGCCAAGCACATGGAGCTGGCCGGACGCAAGATCATTCTCCCCTTCCTGGAGGAGGGGGAGGAGGGAATCGGCAGCTACGTAGAGGTGCGCCACCTGGCCTCGGCGCTCCCGGGGATGCGGGTCAGGATCGTGGCCCGGCACGAAAGGACCGAGGGAAACCGGGTCTACGCCAGCATGGAGGCCTACAACGAGCTTGGGGACCTGATTGGCCGGGGGCGCACGGAACAGGTGATCCTCCCCAAGGAGAAGGTGGAGGCCCTCTTCGCCCGGCTGCGGGAGAGGTGGGAGGCTAGGGGAAGGGTCTAGCTGCCTAGATCTGGTCCAAATCGGCAGGCGAGCGCAATGCTTCCGGCTCTGCCACGGGTGTCCGTTTGGAGTTTTACCCATCGGACTACCCGATGGAACCCCCTACTCCAAGTTTCAAGGTCCACGGGGAACTTTGCCCCCAAGAACATTGTACCCAATCCGTGCCCACCTGTGGTGGACGTGGGGGAGCTAAGCTCCCTTCGGTCGCATGTAGCTGCAAGGTACGCTGCAAGGTACGCTGCGCGTGACCGCGTGACCGCTGACCCATGTATCCCCGGTTTGGTCAGCCTGTGTCACGCGTTAGCGTATCTTGAGGGCTATCTTGGAAACCGGGGGATTATAGCTCCCCCACACCCCCTCTTTTCTCTAAAGCTTCAGGGGTCTGCCCGCAATAAGCAGGTAGACCTCCTGGGCTGCCTTCGCCAGCAGGGCGTTCACCTCTCCCAAGAGGTCCCGGTAGCGCCGGGCCAGGGGGTTTGCGGGAACGATCCCCATCCCCACCTCGTTGGAGATGGCGATGACCCGCTTGCCGCTGGAGGAGACCGCTTCCAGGAACTGCCGGGCTTCCGCGAGAGGATCGCGGTCCCTCTCCAGAAGGTTGGAAACCCAAAGGGTGACGCAGTCCACCACCACCGTGGGGTAACGGGCCCTCTTAAGGGCTTCCACCAGGTCTAAGGGTTCTTCCAGGGTTTCCCAGGTGGGGGGACGTTCCGCCCGGTGGCAGGCGATCCTCTCCGCCATCTCCCCATCCCGGGCCTCCGCGGTGGCGATGAGGGTGGCCCAGGGGCCGGCAAGCCTTTGGGCGTGGCGGCTCTTCCCGCTTTTGGCCCCGCCCAGGAGGAGGATGAGGCCGGGGGGAGGTGGGGGGTCAAGGGATTCCTCTTTCCCCCTGGGCGCTGGGGAAGGGTTTGGCCTAAGCCCTAGGTGGCGGTGGAGGTGCGCGAGGTCCAGGTGCTCCTCTAAGGCGTCGGCCAGCTGGTCCAGGACTGCCTCCAGGGCCTTGGCCTCTTGGCCGAAGAGGGCCCGCTGCACCCCAGGATTTTCCAAAAGGCCGTGAAGCCAGGTGGCGAGAAGGGGCCCCTCCTGGTGCACCAAGGGGATCCCCTGGCCGTGGTGGATCTCGTAACCCTGGGCCCTCAGGCCGTTCAACCTGGCCCAGAAGCCGGAAAGCCCCCGGAAGACCACCCCGGCCGGGCGTACCGTTTTCTCCCTGAGCATCCGCACCTGGAAGGGAAGGAGGCCTAGGCCTGGGAAAACCCCCTTGACCTCCACCCCCTCCTCGTCAAGGATGGCCTGGGCCAGCATCTCCGCTCCCCCGCAGATGGCCAGCACAGGTTTTCCCGCCTCGAGGTGGGCCCGCAGGAGGGGTAGGAAGCCCTGGAGCCAGGCCAGGTCCTTGGCGGGCAGGCGGCTTCCCGGGAGGATTAGGAGCTCGGCTCCCTGGGCCTCCTCGGGGGTACGGGCGTGCACAGGCTGGGCGAGTTCCGAAAGAGGCCAGAACTCGTCCAGGTTGGAGGCATGGGGGTAGCGGAGGATGGCCACCTTTGGGCCCAGGCTCTTTCTCGGGTGGTGGCGGAATCCATCCTCCTCGGGCAACTCCAGGGGAAGCATGGGCAGCGTGCCTAGGACCGGGATTCCCGTCCAGTCCTCCAGGAGGCGGTAGGCTGGTTCCAGCAAGCGGATGTCCCCCCGGAACTTGTTGAGGACGAAGCCAAGGAGCCTCTCGCGGTGCTCCCCCAGCAGGGCCCAGGTGCCGTAGAGGGCGGCCAGGGACCCTCCCTGGTCCACGTCGGCCACCAGGAGGGCCTGGGCCCCCGCCCACTCCGCCACCTGAAGGTTGGGGAGGTCCGGCCAAAGGTTCCGCTCCACCGGGCTTCCTGCCCCCTCGAGGACCAGGACGTCGAACTCCTTCCCCAAGGCCTCCAGGGCTTCCCGTACGGGAGCCTCCAGATGGGGTCTACGCTCCTTCCACGAAAGCCGGGAAAGAAGGGGGTCCACCCGGCCCAGGACCACCACCTGGCTTCCCTCGAGGCCCATGGGCTTGATGAGGATGGGATTCATGCGAGGATCGGGTTCGGTCCCTGCCGCCACCGCCTGGAGCCACTGGGCGCTGGCCATCTCCCCGCCCGCCACCACCCGGGAGTGGTTGGACATGTTCTGGGCCTTAAAGGGAGCTGCCCGGAGGCCCAGGCGCCGGAAGTGCCTGAGGAGCCCAGCGGTGATAAGGCTTTTTCCCACCCCGCTTCCCGTCCCCCAGATGATGAGCGCCTTAGCCTTCACCCTGAACCTCCAGAACCGGTGCGAAGGAGGTCTTGGCCAACGTGCAAGCCTTCGCTGTTCCCTCCCAGCCGTTCTGGGCCTTCAGGCTTGGCCCAGTGGGCCGAGGTGCCCTAGGCGAGGGGAACCAGGGCCATGTTTTAAGCCACCCCTTTTCCACGCTCATCAGGGTTCTGTCCTCCATCAGATCCTCGCGGCCAGGGCCTCGGCGAGGGCTGCCAGGAGCGCCTCTATAGCCTCCTCTCTTTGGGCAGAAAGCCTTAGCCACCCGGGCAGGCCAAAGCTGGTGGCGTCCCTTACCCGTATGCCCCTTTCCCTTAGCCTCCTGGCCACCTCCGTGGCCTGCTGCCCCACCCGCACCAGGAGGAAGTTGGCCGGGCTTTCCCGCACCGGTAGGCCTAGCTCCCGTAGGCCCTGGGCCAGGAGACGGCGCAGGCGGATGAGTTCCCTTTTGCTCTCCTCCAACCACCCCTGGGCCTCTGGGTCCAGGTGGCCTAAGAGGAGGGCCTCCCCGTAGACGGAAACCGGCCAGGAAGGAGCCAGATGGCGGAAGGAAGTGAGGTCCATGGGGGCCAAAAGGTACCCGGCCCGTATCCCAGTGAGGCCATGAGCCTTGTTGGGGCTGTACAGGCGCCAAGCTCCTTGGGGCAGGGGAAAGGGCTTTTCCATAAGAGGGTAATAGGCCAAATCCAACACCAAGGCCTCCCCGGCCCGTTGTGCGGCCTCCTCCAGGAAGGGGTACACCTCCCCCGTGGGGTTGTTGGGCACGCAGAGGAAGGCCAAGGAGCTTCGGGGTAGAAGCCTCAGGAACTCCTCCGGGCTTCCCGCCTCAAAAAGGGGCAGATCCAGGGCCCGCGCAGCCCTGGCGTACTCGCTGAAGGTGGGCTTAAGGAGGAGGATGGGGCCCCTGAGGTGGTTCCAGCGGGCCAGGCGGTGGATAAGTTCGCTGGTGCCTGTGCCCACGGCCACATGGCTTTCCGGAACCCCGTGGGCCTCGGCCAGGAGGCGGTGGGTTCTATGGTAGAGGGGGTCTGGGTAGCGGCTTGGATCGGCCTGCCTGAGGTACTCCAGGATCACGGGGTTGGGCCCCAGGGCGTTGGCGTTGGTGGAGAAGTCGTAGAGGGGCTCAGGACCCCCATCGGGCCCGCCGTGGATGGGCCTCAGCGCATCGTCCAGCATGGCTACATGCTATGCCCTTCTCGCTCCTCCGGAGTGTGGCCTGGCCCTAACCCCTGGCCCGCACCAGCCAGGCGGAGAGGCCCATGAGGCCTGTGAGGAGCAAGAGGGTGGCGGCGAAGGCCAGGCGGTGGTTGGGAAGGACGGCGTAGAAGAAGGCCAGGGAACCCCCGGCCAGGGCGCTTCCCAGGGCTTGGCCCAGGGCCCGGGCCACGGACAGGGCACCCGAGGCCAGCCCCTCGAGGCCCCCAGGCGCCAGGGAAAGCACCAGGGCGTTGTTGGCCGCTTGAAAAAGGGCCCGCCCTATCCCCAGGAGGAGGAGCCCCAAGGCCGAGCCCCAGAGGGGATGCCAAAGGGGCAAGAGGGCGAAGCCCACGCCCGCGGCCACCAGGAGGTAGGCCCCGAGGAGGGCCATGCGGTTGTACCCCAGGCGGTCCGCGGTGCGGCCAGCCCAGGCTCCCAGGAGGAGCAGTTGCAAGGGGTTGAGGAGGAGAAGGGTGCCGATGGCGCTGGGGGAGAACCCCTCTGCCCCCAGGTGGAAGGCCAAGGCCACGGTGGTGCCCAGGGTGTGGAGGAAGTACAAGGAGGTGGCCGCGAGGGCCTGAGGTTTAAGGCTTTAAACTGGAATGGTCTTCAGGATTAGCGGACTTAAGAAGAGGGCCGTGAGGGAAGTCTACACCCTTTTGGTGAAAAGGGGTCTGGCGCTGAGCCGACTGCCTTTTAGAAGGGTTTCACCTCTATCCCTGCTTCCTCCAGCGCCCTGCGCACCGCCAGTGCCACCTCGGGGGCGTTGGGGTTGTCCCCGTGGATGCAAAGGGTTTCCGCCTTGACCTCCACCTCCCCGCCATCCAGGGCCTCGACTTTTCTTTCTAGAACCATCCTGAGGGCCCGCCTGGCTGCCTCCTTGGGATCGCTGATCCAGCTTCCCGGGAGGGAGCGGGGGGCCAGCTGGCCGTTTCTCAGATACGCCCGTTCGGGAAAGGCCTCGAGGACCACCCTTAGCCCTGTCCTCCGGGCCTCCTCCTCGTACACCGTGCCGGGAAGCACCACCAAGGGCACTTCGGGGTCAAAGGCCTTCACCGCCTCGGCGATGGCCCGGGCGGTTTCCCGGTCGCGGCAGGCTCTGAGGTAGAGGGCCCCGTGGGGCTTCACGTGGTGAAGGCTTAGCCCTTCCGTTTTCAGGAAGGCGTAGAGGGCTCCTATCTGGTAGAGGACGTCCGCATAGACTTCCTCGGGGCTCAGGGCCATATCCCTGCGACCAAAGCCCACCAGGTCGGGGAAGCCCGGGTGGGCTCCCACCGCCACTCCATGGGCCTTGGCTAGGGCCACCGCCTCCCTTATGCGGGTGGGACTTCCCCCATGAAAGCCGCAGGCCAGGTTCACCGAGGTCACCAGGGGAAAGATTTCCCGATCGTGACCGTAGGTAAAGGTCCCATAGGATTCCCCAGCGTCGACGTTCAGATCTACGAACATAATTACCCCCTTACATGGAAAGCTTAACGTCCCGTCCTCCACACCTAACTTGGTAGCTTGTGCCCCTAAGTCCGTACTACCTACCCCCCATGCCTTCGTGTGCTACTTGACCCCAACCCCTGGGATGTGAAAAAAGAGGGGGTGCTATGCTTCCAAACCGAGAGCACCCCCTCTACTATCTTGACGCAGAAACCCTCCTCGTGGCCATCTACATCTGGGTGGACGACGAGCTCAAGGCCCTTCAGGCCCAAGGGTTCAAGCTCCCCAGAAAGCAAAGGCACCAGAAAGCCACCTTGGCTGAACTCCTGGCCCTGGCCATCTTTCTCCTGCTGCAGGGCCAGGACCTGGCCAAGGGCTACCTGGCCGCTA
>NZ_KB905736.1 GCF_000381045.1 Thermus scotoductus DSM 8553
CCAGGAGCCACTCCGTGGGCTTGCCCTCCCAGTAGTGGCCGAAGAGGTAGAGGGGGGAGGTCACGAAGCCCAGGGCGTTCAGAATGGCCGCTTTCAGGGCCACCCCCGTGCTCACCTTTTCCCCCGGGCGGGGGCCCACCCGTTCGTCCACCAGGGGGACCAGCCCGATACGGTCCACGATGCTGGCCACCAGGCCCAGGTGGCCGAGGTCGTACACCTGTAGGTCGGGTGTGGCTGCCATCCCAAAATCCTAACGCGGAGGGAGGAGGGGTGCGGAATGTGGGCTATAGACCCCTCCCCCCTTGCGCAACAGGACCTGCCGAACGGTCATAGAACCCCCTTTCCTTTAGGGGTTCATTATACCAGACCGGGCAAGCGCTTATCGCACGGTGAGGACCGGCCCCACCGCATGGCGCACCACGTATTCGGCGGTGCTCCCCAGGACCAGGCGGCGCACCGGCGCTCCCAGGGCCAGAAGATCCGAGGGGGTTTGCAAGGACAGAAGATGCTCTGCGGGATCGCCCGAGAAGGCCAGGGACTCCACCCGGATCCCCTGGTCCTGCAGGTAGGTCTGCGCCTCGAGGGCCCAGGTCCCTGCCTGCACTGGATCCTCGTGCACGCTCACCACCCGCACCAAAAGCCTCAGGGGTTTGGCCAAACTGGCTAAGGTGTGCAAGGCCCGCACCGCGCTTTCCGAAGCGTTGTAGCCCAGGATGGCCCCTTGTATCTCCACGTAGTCGGTGGGGGCCACCAGAACCGGGGTAGGCGAGGTTCTTAAAACCCTATCCACGGTGCTTCCCAACCCCACGAAACTACCCCCATGGGCTTCCCCGCTTCGGCCCATGACCAGGAGGTCTGCGGTGCGGGCATGGCGCAGGATCACCTCGTGGGGTAACCCGGTTTCCATGAAGACCTCCACCTGAAGCCCCGCCTCCTCGGCGCTCTTGCGAATGCGCTCCAATAAGGCCTCGCCATGGGCGGAAAGGGCCTTTTCCAGCTCTTCCCGGTAGGCGGGCACGGGCACGGTAAGGGCCCCGAAGTCCATGAGCTCCAGCACCCGGATGAGGCGGGAATCCCGGACGTAGAGGGCCACCAACTTGGCGGAAAGCTTGTAGCAAAGCCACTCCGCCAGCACCTCCGCCCCCCGGGCCTGGGGCGAGCCATCCGTGGCCAGAAGGATCCTCATGGAACCATCTTAACGCCCCTGGCCGTGCGCCAGGCCCGGCTCCCTTACCCCTTGGGCCAAGCTCCAGGCGGGAAGGATCAAAGCACCCAGGGCTAAAAGCACCGGCATCACGCCAAAGACCTCGATCCAGTGGCCTATGGGGGCGTAGAAGAGCCCGGCGAAACCCCAGGTGAAGCCCATGAGAAGCCCAGAAACCGTGGCCGTTTGGCCCGGTTCCAGCTCCTGGGCCAAGGCCACGGCCACCGGAATCCCTGCGTTCATCAGGGCCCCCGTAAGGGCCAAAAGGACCAGATAGGACGCCCCCCCCGGTGGCAGGAAAAGGAGGCCCAGATACAAGGGAAGACCGAAGGTCAACGTCCCCACCAGAACCCTCTTTCGCCCCAGGCGGTCGGAAAGGGTGCCCCCAAGGAAGGCGCCCAAGGTGGCGGAGAAACTATAGATGGAAAGGCTCAGGGCAATATAGGCATCGGAGAGACCCCTTTGGGTGAACCAGTAGGGCAGGGTGGTGGAAAAGCTCATAAACACCAGGCTCCTTAAGGTGGCCATCCCCCAAAGCCGGGCCACATCCCCGCGAAAAACCCGCACGAAGTCCCTAAAGCCCGCAGGCTTCCCTTGCCGCCGCACCGGGGGCATGCGGAGAAGCAGTAAGGCCGGCAGCCAGGCCAAAGGCGTAAGCCAGAAGAGGCCTTTAAGCCCAAAGGTGCTCACGGTGAACAAGGCCACCACCGGTCCCAGGGAAAGGCCCAGATACCCCGCCGACCCGAAAAAGGAAAGCCAAAAACCCCTTCGCTCCCTGGGGGCAAACTCCCCCACCAGACTGGCCCCGGAGGCGTGGAAGAGGGCCGAACCCAGGCCCGCAAGCCCCAACACCAAAAGCAAGACTTCGAAACGGGGCCATAGGCCCAAGGAACCCATGCCCAAGGCCACCAAGACCGGCCCAAAAGCCGCAAGAAGCCTGCGGTCCAGGCGGTCGGCAATGAGGCCCGCAAAGGGCTGGAGAAGGCTCCCCGTGAGGGAGTACACGGACACCAGAAGCCCCACCGTACCCAACCCCACCCCAAAGTGGGCCATCAGCTTGGGCAAAAGGGGGGTGAGGAAGTTGGAGAAGAGGTCGTTGACCGTGTGGAGCCAGGCCAGAAGGAGAGGCAGCACCCTCCCATGCTAAACCCGTTTCTCATGGGGAGTGTGTTACAATCCCTTCGTGCTTGTGGGCTTTCCGGTTGGCGGGGGGAAAAGAAAAATGGCGCGCCCGAGAGGACTCGAACCTCTGACCTTCGGCTCCGGAGGCCGACGCTCTATCCAGCTGAGCTACGGGCGCACTCAGCGAGAAGCATCCTAGCACGCTAAGGAGGAGGCGGTCAAGTGTTCGGTATCAGCAAGAAAGCCATCACCATCCTATTCGGTCTTCTGGCCTTGGCCTTCGCCGTGGGGGCCATCCTCCTCTTCACCCCGCAGGCAGGGCAGCAGGCACGGGGCAAACCCGTGCTGTGGGTGAACGGGAAGGCGGTTTACGAGTTGGATCTGCTCCGGCTTCAGGGGAATGACCCCCTCTACGCCGCAAACCCCCAAGGGTTACTAAAGACCCTGGTGGACACCCACTTCCTGGAGCAGGTGATCCTCACCGAGGCCCTCAAACAGGACGCCGCCCGGATACGGGTGGGTAGCGCCGAGGTGCGCAAGGAAGTGGACCGCATCCGGGAGCAGCTTGGCCTAAAGGACAAGAAGGCCTACGAGCAGTTCCTGAACCAGGTGGGGTACACGGATGCCCAGCTCAGGAGTGAGATAAAAACCCAGCTCCAGATCCAGAAGCGCCTCGAGCAGATCCGCTCCGCGGCCAAGCCCACCCCGGAAGAAGTGCGGTTCTACTTTGAGGTGCACCAGGAGAACTACAAGGGTGAGCCCCGGGTGAAGGCCCGCCAGATCGTGGTGGACGATGCCAAACTGGCGGCGGAGCTTCTGGCCAAGGCCAAGGCCGGGGAGGACTTTGCCGCCTTGGCCAAGCAGCACTCCAAGGTGGGTGCCGAGCAAGGTGGGGCCTTGGGGGCAGCTCCCGGAGAAAGCGAGCCCAAACCCGTGACCAAGGTGGTCTTCCCCGAGAAGGTGGCGGAGGCAGTCTTCGCCAAGAAGGGGCCTGGCCTGGTGGGGCCCATAGAGGCTGGGGGCCGGTACTACCTGGTGAAGGTGGAGGAGTACCTGCCCCCCAAGGTGCCCACCTTTGAGGAGGTGAAGGAGCAGGTGGAGAAGGATGCCCAGGAGGCCAAGGGGAACGGGGCCCTCGAGGCCTACCTGGAGAACCTCCGCCAGAAAGCCCAGGTCCGTTTCGCCGAGGACAGCCCCTTTAGCTACAAAAACCTTCCCGTGGCCAAGGTCAATGAGCAGGAGATCCTCCTGGCCCAGGTCCTCCAGCCGGTCTTCTCCAACCAGCAGACCGCAGCCCTCATCCAGCAGGGCCTGGGGGAGCTGGCGGTCCAGTTCTTCCTGCCCCAGACCCTGGAAAGCCTGATCGACCGCGAGCTCCTGGTGGAGGCCGCCAAGAAGAGCGGCAAGCCCTTCATCGGCTCCAAGGACCAGATCGCCCAGGCCTACCTCCTCTACGAAACCCGGGGCCTCACCGCCACCGAGGAGGAAGCCCGCAGGTTCTATGCGGAAAACCCCGCCCTCTTCACCATCCCCGCCAGCGCCGAGGTCACGGGGGTGGTCTTCAAGGCGGAGGCCAAGGCCAAGGCCTTCCGGGAGGCGGCCCTGAGGGGTGGGGACCTGCAGGCCCTGGCCAAAGCCCAAGAAGGCACCGTCACCGAGTACGGCACCGTGAGCCCCAACCAGCTCCCCGCCGTCTTGGACCGCCTGGTCTTCAAGGTGAAGGAAACCTTCCCCAAGGGTCCTTTGGGGGAGGTGAGCGAGGTGGTGAAGCTGGAAGACGGCACCTTCGCCGTGCTCCTCGTAAAAAACCGCAAGCCCGAGGTGCTCAAGCCCTTCAACGAGGTGGTGGAGGAAGCCAAGGAGCGGGTCATTCTGAGCAAGCGCCAGCAAAAGGGGCAGGCCCTGGTTCAGGAACTGCGTAAGGCCGCCAAGATAGAAAACCGCCTAAGCCAGGTGCTGGCGGAACTTACGCCTAAAACCCAGGAGCCCGCAAAACCCCCCACCCAGGAAGCCCCCAAGGAAGCTCCAGCCAAGCCCTAACGGGAAAGCAGATAGGGGTAAGGGGCTCTGAAGGGTATAAGGGGTGAAAGGAGGAGGGCTCTGGAGGAGGTCCCGGAAGCCGGGACCTCCTGGGCTTTTTAAAATGGGGACATGGACCTCCTCAGGCTCCTCACCCTTTACTACGAGGAACGCCCTGACCCCCAAAACCCTCTCCAACGGGTAGCCTTCGGCACCAGCGGCCACCGGGGCACCAGCCTCAAGGGCACCTTCACCGAGGCCCATGTGCTGGCCATCACCCAGGCCATCGCCGAGCTTCGGGCCTCCTTCGGAGCCACGGGGCCTCTCTTCCTAGCCAAGGACACCCACGCCCTTTCCGAGCCCGCCTGGGCCACGGCCCTTTCCGTCCTGGTGGCCAACGGTATAGAGGTGCGCCTCGAGGAGGGCTACACCCCCACCCCCCTGGTGTCCCTGGCCATCCTGGAGCACAACGCCCACCACCCCGCCAAGGCGGATGGCATCCTCCTCACCCCCAGCCACAACCCCCCCGAGGACGGGGGGCTCAAGTACAACCCCCCCACCGGAGGACCCGCCGACACCCGCATCACCAAGGCCATAGAGGAAAGGGCCGACACCCTGCTTGCGGAAGGGCTAAAAGGGGTAAAGCGCCTTCCTTTCCGGGAAGCTTTGCGGCAGGCAAAGCCCTTTGACTACGTGGGCCTTTACGTGGCAAAGGTCAAGGAGGCCGTGGACCTCGAGGCCATAAAGGTAGCTGGCTTGCGCCTCGGGGTGGATCCTTTGGGCGGCGCCAGCCTAAGGGTGTGGGAGCGGCTTGCCGAGGCCTACCATCTCAATTTGGAGGTGGTGAACCCCACCGTAGACCCCACCTTCCGCTTCATGCCCCCTGACCACGACGGCAAGATCCGCATGGACTGCTCAAGCCCCTACGCCATGGCGGGCCTTCTGGCGCTGAAGGACCGCTTTGACCTGGCCATCGGCAACGATCCCGACGCCGACCGCCACGGGATCGTCACCCCAAGGGGCCTCATGAACCCCAACCACTACCTGGCGGCCGCCGTCTTCCACCTCTACACCACCCGCACCTGGCCGGGGGCCAAGGTGGGCAAGACCGCGGTGACCAGCGCCCTTCTGGACCGGGTGGCCAGGGCCTTGGGGCGGGAGGTTTACGAGACCCCGGTGGGCTTCAAGTACTTCGTGGACGGGCTTCTTCAGGGCTGGTTGGGATTCGGCGGGGAGGAAAGCGCCGGGGCCAGCTTCTTGCGCTTTGACGGAAGACCCTTCTCCACCGATAAGGATGGCATCCTCCTGGGGCTTTTGGCGGCGGAGATCCTGGCCAAGCGGGAAAAGGGGCCCGACGAGCTCTACGAGGAGCTGGCCGAGCGCCTGGGCCGGCCCCATTACGCCCGCAAGGACCTTCCCGTCACCCCCGAGGCCAAGGCCAGGCTGGCCCGCCTTTCCCCCGAGGATGTTAAGGAGAAGGAGCTTGCCGGGGAGCCCATCCTGGCCATCCTCACCCGGGCCCCCGGCAACGGGGAGCCCCTGGGGGGCCTCAAGGTGGTGACGGAAAACGCCTGGTTCGCTGCCCGCCCCAGCGGCACCGAGGACGTGGCCAAGGTGTATGCGGAAAGCTTCAAGGGGGAGGAGCACCTAAAGGAGGTCCTCGAGGCCGCCCTGGCCCTGGTGGCAAAGACCTTGGGATTGAGTACCTAGCCCTTTACCGCCCCGGCGGTAAGCCCTGCCACGATCCGCTGCTGGAAGATGAGCACCAGCACCACCAGGGGCACGGTCACCACCACGCTGGCCGCCATGATGGAACCCCACGGGATCTCAAAGGGCGTGGCTCCCCCAAAGCTGGCGATGGCTGGGGGAACCGTCTTCACCTTATCCCCCACGGTAAAGGTGAGGGCGAAGAGGTACTCGTTCCAGGCGGCGATGAAAGCCAGCAGCCCCGTGGTCACCAGGCCAGGACCCGTAAGGGGAAGCATGATGCGCACCAGGGTCTGCAAGGGCGTGGCCCCGTCCACATAGGCTGCCTCCTCCAACTCCCTGGGTAGACCCTTGAAATAACCCACCAGCACCCAGACGGTAAAGGGCAGGGTGAAGAGAAGGTAGCTGAGGATGAGACCCAGGTGGGTGTTGAATAACCCCGCTTGGCGTAGCAGCATGAAAAGCCCCCCCAAGACCGCGATCTGGGGAAACATGGTCATGGCTAAGACCAAGTAGAGCACGGCATTCTTGGGAGGGAAAGGGAGCCTGCCCAAGGCGTAGGCCGCCAAAACCCCCAGGGTCAGGGAAAGCAGGGTCGCCCCCCCGGCCACCATCAGGGAGTTCAGGAGGTTTCGGCCAAAGTTGGCCTGGATGAAAACATTCCGGTAGTGGTCCAGGGTAAAGGGAAGAGGCAAGAGGCTGGGATTACTGGCGAAAAGGGCATCGGAAGGCTTAAAGCTGGAGATCACCGCCCAGTAAAACGGAAACACGCTATACACCACCACGAAGACCACCAGCAGGTAAAAGAGCAAGCGATTCCCCATGCGCAGAAAAGCCCTCATCGCAAGGCCTCCCTCCCCAGGGTGCGCATGTAGACCACCACGAAGAGGAAGATAAGGAGCAGAATGGCCACGCTTATGGCCGACCCATACCCCAGGTCCTGGAAGTCGATCAGGGTCTGGCGATTGTAAACGGCCAGGGTACGGGTGGCGGGGTTCACCCCGCTCATGACGAAGATGACGTCGAACACCCTCAAGGCATCCAGGGTGCGGAAGATGAGGGCCACCACCAAGGCAGGGGTAAGAAGGGGGAGGGTGATGGCCCAAAACTGCTGCCAACGGTTAGCCCCGTCGATGCTGGCCGCCTCGTAAAGCTCCTCGGGAATCAACTGCAGACCAGCCAGAAGCAGGAGGGCCATAAAAGGCGTGGTCTTCCACACATCCACGGCGATGATGGCGGGCAGGACCAGCTCGGGCCGGGCAAGGAAGGCCACCTTTTGCGAGAGGATACCCAGCTTTACCCCCAGGATGTTGATGATTCCATAGACGTCGTGGAGCATCCACTGCCACATCTTGGCGGAAACCACTGTGGGAATAGCCCAGGGAATGAGGATGGCGGTGCGTACCAGGCCCCGACCCTTGAAGTTGGAGTGAATAATCAAGGCGATGGCCAAACCCAAAAGGGTCTCTAGGCTAACGGAGACCACCGTAAACTTCACCGTGTTCCAAAGGGCCTGGCGAAAATCGGGGTCCTGAAGAAGGTACAGGTAGTTTTTGAAGCCCACAAACTCCGGGGGTTCCACAAAGGCGATGTCCGCCCGAAAGAAGGACCAGTAGAAAACCTGGGCCAGAGGATACCCCGCCACCAGCACCACCACCAAGAGGGTGGGGAGGACCAATAGCCAGGCCAGGCGTACCTGCCGTTGCGTCAACATGGTTTGCGGATAAGCCCCCGGGGACGGGAGGAAGGTTAGCGGAGGATGCGGCGGAGGCGCCCCTCGAGGTCCCGAACCGCCATCTCCCCGGTCTTCTTCCCGGTGAGGACGCTATGGACCTCGGTCCAGATGGCCTCGGACACCTGGTTGTACTTGGCCCCGGCCACATCGGAGGGCCGGGAAACCGCATTCTGGAAGACGGGAAGGAGGTCGCGGAACCAGGGGTTCCTGGCCAGGACACCCCGGTCGGTGTAGAGGGCCGGACGGGTGGGCAAACGGGAAAGCCGGATGGCGTTGTCCTTCTGCACCTCGTAGGAGGCCAGGTACCGCACCAGGTCGGCGGACTCCTTGGGATAACGGCTGTAGGCGGAAACCATGAGCTGCCAACCTCCCAAGGTGGCGGCGTTTGGGGCATCGGCTCCGCCCTTGGGAAGCACCGTGACCCCGAACTTGCCGCGGATGGCGCTTCCCTCCGCCTGGCCAAGGGCGTAGGCGTAGGGCCAGTTGCGCATGAAGAGGCTATTGCCCTGCTGCCAGACGTTCCTCGCCTCCTCCTCGGCATAGCTGGTGACCCCCGAGGGGGCAATGGTGCCCACAAAGCGGCGCACGGTGTTCAGGGCCAGGGCCGCACGACCGTTGTTGATGCTGATGGTGCCATCGGGCTCTATGATGCGCCCGCCCCTATGGGAGTAGATCCACTCCAAGGCGTCGCAGGTAAGGCCCTCATAAGCCTTGCCCTGGAACACGAAACCCCAAAAGTCACGGTTGCCTGCCTTGCGCTCGCCCTCCATCACCTTCTGGGCCATCTGCTCCAGCTCGGCCCAGGTGCGGGGTGGGTTCTTGAAGCCGTATTTGGCCAGAAGGTCTTTGCGGTAGTAGAGGATGCCCGCGTCGGTAAAGAAGGGGATGGAGGTGAGCTTTCCCCGGATGGTGTTGTTCTGGACAATGCGGGGGAAGAACTCCTTGAGCTCATTATCCGAGAAGTACTGCTTAAGGTCAGCGGCATGGGGGGTCACGATGCCCGGCCAGATGACGTCGATCATGTACACGTCCACATCCGGGCTCTTGGCCGCCCAGTACTGCTGGTAGAGGGCCAGGCGGTCGTTGGTGTCCGCAGGGGAGTCGATGTACTCCACCCGGGTGCCCGTCTTCTTGCCCCAGGCCTCCACCATCTCCTTCATCCAACGGCCGCCCTCCCCCACCGCGGTGGAGTCCCCGGCCACCCGGATGACCGGGCCCGCCTGGGCCCGCACCAGAGCTGATCCCCAGAGAGCGCTGGCCGCCAACCCGACCCCTGCCTTCTTGAGAAACTCCCTACGCCTCATACAAACCTCCTGTGGAAGCTTTTCCAGGAGGATTTTAAACCTGGTCCACCCGGCCCGTCAAGCCCTGGAGCAGGCCCTTCCCTCAAAACGAAACCCCGGGGGAATCCCCCGGGGCGGCTACCTTGAGGAACCTTAGACGGCAGGGAAGGCGAAGCTTTCGTAACCCAGCTCCGCCACCGCAAACCAGCGGTACTGCTCCTCCCGGAATTTCTTCCAGGCGGTGTAGACCTTCCGGTAGGTGGCGTCCTTGGCCGCCTCCTCCTCGTACCAGTCAAAGGCTGCCTTCTGGGCCGCCTTCATTACGTCAGCGGGCCACTTGCGCAACCGCACCCCCGCCTTGATGAGCCGCTGGAGGGCAGGGGGGTTCACCTGGTCGTACTTGGCCAGCATGGACAGGTTGGCCTCGGCGGCCGCCACCTCGAGGGCCTGCTGGTACTCCTTGGGTAGCTTCCTCCACTCGTTCAGGTTCACGTAGAAGGAGAGCTGGGGACCGGGCTCGTGCCAGCCAGGGTAGTAGTAGTACTTGGCCACCTTGTAAAAGCCCAGCTTCTCGTCGTCATAGGGGCCCACCCACTCGGCGGCGTCCACCACACCCCGCTCCAGGGCCGGGTAGATGTCCCCACCCGCCAGCACCTGGGGCACCACCCCAAGCCGGCTCATCACCTGGCCGCCCGGGCCGGGGATACGCATCTTGAGGCCCTTGAGATCGGCCACGCCCTTGATCTCCCTGCGGAACCAGCCCCCCATCTGGGCCCCGGTGTTGCCGCCGGGGAACTGGATGATGCCAAAGTCGGCAAAGATGGGGCGGAAAAGCTCAATACCGCCGCCATAGTACATCCAGGCGTTCTGCTGCCGGGCGGTGAGGCCGAAGGGCACTGCGGTGTCAAAGGCGAAAACCGCTGCCTTGCCCACGAAATAGTAGCTGGCGGTGTGCCCCACCTGGATCGTGCCCTGCTGCACGGCGTCCATCACCTGGAGCCCAGGCACGATCTCCCCTGCCTGGTAAGGGCGGATCTGGAAGCGGCCGCCGGTGAGGGTGGAAACCCGCTCCGCCAGCACCTCCGCTGCCCCATAGATGGTGTCCAGGCTCTTGGGGAAGCTACTGGCTAGCCGCCACCTCACGCTGGGCTGGGCCTGGGCAAAGACTGGGCCAAACGCCGCGCTGGCCGCTACGCCGATACCTGCCTTCTTCAAGAAGTCACGCCGCTTCATTGTTGACCTCCTTAGCGGTCCGGGGGGATTATACCCCACCTAGGAGTGGAAAGCGCAAGCCCCCTTGCAAGTTTTTGCGGTCAGCGTATGTAGAAGTAGGTCTCTGCCACCTGGTAACGGCGGGCTCCAGAGGTTTCCAAATAGACCCTTAGCCGGGCATCCCAGTCGGTGTATACTCCTTCCAAGCGCAGGCTCCCGGGATGGGTATCCGTGTAGATGGCCCGCACCCGCTGAAGCCCTCGAGGGGGCGTGACCGTATAGCGGTAGGCCCCCGGGGGAAGCACATGGGTGCCCCGGCCCAGGTAAAAACGGTCAAACTCGTAGGTACGCCCGTCGGGATCTATGGCCACCAGGCTTATCCAACCGGGATCCGCCAGGGTGAGGAAGAAGCGCACCTCCTCCCCCACGTAGTAGGTGGCCCCCGCTCCCCGATCCGGCTCGAAGCGCAGGATGGCCGGAGTGAAGTCCAGGCGGTAGCTTACCGTCACCCCCTCGAGGGTCACGGTGCAGGCGGAAAGTAGCCCCGCCAAAAGAATCCCCAAAAGCCGCATACCCACCTCCTTCTCCTCAAGCTTATCTCCAAGGGGACCTACTCCCCTTCAGGAAACCTTAAGGGAGCCTGGGCCACCGGGGAAAAGCGCCTACGGTGCACGGGGGATGGCCCCAGGGCCTGGAGGGCCCTTTGGTGCTCTGGGGTGCCATAGCCCTTGTGCCGAGCAAAACCGTAGCCCGGGTAAAGGCGGTCCAGCTCCTCCATGAGCCGGTCCCGGTGCACCTTGGCCAGGATGCTGGCAGCAGCCACGCTGGGGCTTTTTTGGTCCGCCTTGGGAGGGGCCAGGAGGGGCAAGAAAGTGGCCACCTGCAGGTAATCGGTGACCAGGGCCTCAGGGGGTGGATCCAGAAGGTCCAAAGCCCTTTGCGCCGCCAGAAGGGTGGCCTTCAAAACCCCAAGCCGGTCCACCTCCCCTACCTCCGCCACCCCCAGGGCATGGGCTAAGGCCACCCGCCGCACTTCCTCCGCCAGGCGCTCGCGTTCCTTTGGCCTTAAGAGCTTGGAATCCCGGAAAGGGTAGCGCCCAGGACGCAGGATCACCGCCCCCACCACGATGGGGCCGGCCCAGGCTCCCCGGCCCGCCTCATCCACCCCGGCCACCCTAAGCCCCAAGGACCAGAAGGGGGCCTCGAGGTCCATCCCTGCATCCTCCCTAGCCAACCTAGGCCCTTCGGGCCCCTTATCCTCCCTAGCCAACCTAGGCCCTTCGGGCCCCTTATCCTCCCCCATCCCCTGGCATTATGCCCCAAGCCCAGGGTTGGCACTCCCGTATATACTCTGGATAGAGTTTGTTTATGCGCCCCCTCGCCCTCCTTAAGGTATCCACACTAGCCCTAGGCCTCGCCCTGGCCCAGGAGGTTGTGGTCCAGACCCCCTTGGGCCTAGCTTTGGGCCAGGTGGAGAAGGGAGCCATTGCCTTCTACGGCCTGCCCTATGCGGAGGCGGGCCGCTTCCAAGCTCCAAAGCCCGTGGCCTCCTGGCCCAAAGGGGTGGGCAGGGAAAGGGTGGCCTGTCCCCAGACTCCAGGAACCACCGCCCGGCTAGGGGGGTACATCCCCCCGCAAAAGGAGGACTGCCTGGTCCTAAACCTTTTCCTGCCCCTAAGGCCCCCGCCCCCAGGGGGGTTTCCCGTCATGGTCTTTCTGCACGGGGGAGGCTTCACCTCAGGAAGTGCCGCCGAGCCCATCTACGGGGGGCACCTCTTGGCCCAGGAAGGGGTGGTGGTGGTCTCGGTGGACTACCGCCTAGGGCCCCTGGGATTTTTAGCCCTCCCCGCTTTGGCCCAGGAAGACCCCAAGGCCGTGGGCAACTACGGGCTTTTAGATGTGATTGAGGCCCTTCGCTTTGTCCAGCGCCATATCGCTTACTTCGGCGGCGACCCGCAAAACGTCACCCTCTTTGGGGAATCGGCAGGGGGCATGCTGGTCTGCACCCTCCTCGCCACACCGGAAGCCCAGGGGCTTTTCCACAGGGCCATCCTCCAGTCGGGTGGATGCCACCAGGTGCGCCCCTTGGAGAAAGACTTCCCTTCCGGGGAACGGTGGGCCAAAGATCTAGGCTGCCCCCCTGAAGACCTCGCCTGCCTTAGGCGTCTTCCCCTAGAACGCCTCTTCCCACCTGGGGAGGCTAAAGGTCTACCCGACATCACCGCTGCAACTCTAAGTTTTCCCCACGCCCCCTTCAAGCCTCACCTGGGAGTCCTCCTTCCAGAAATCCCCTCGGAAGCCCTGAGCCAAGGCAAGGCCCGAGGTATCCCCCTCCTGGTGGGGGCCAACCTCGAGGAGCTTGCCTTTCCCACCCTGGCCTGGCTCCTGGGGCCCAGGACCTGGGAGGAGTTCAGCGGAAGGCTTGCCGCCCAGGGTATTCCCCCAAAGGAGCGGGAGGCTTTAACGAAGGTCTACCAAAAGCGTTTTCCCGACCCCCGAAAGGCCTGGGGAGAGGTCCAGACGGACCTACAACTCCTCTGCCCCTCCCTGAAGGCCGCCAGGCTCCAGGCTCCCTTCGCCCCCACCTACGCCTACCTCTTCACCTTCCGTGTCCCCGGCTTTGAAGGTCTAGGCGCTTTCCACGGTCTGGAACTCGCCCCCCTATTCGGCCAGCTCCAGGAGATGCCCTTCTTCCCCCTTTTCCTTAGCGCTGAAGCCCGGGAAAAGGCCGAAGCCTTGGGCAAGCGGATGCGCCGCTATTGGACCTCCTTTGCCCGGGAGGGGGAACCCAAGGGCTGGCCCCGCTGGCCCACCTACGAGGAAGGCTACCTCCTCCGGCTGGACGAGCCCCCGGGCCTCCTTCCCGATCCCTACGGGGAACGATGCGGTGCCCTCGAGGCCCTGGGGCTACTATAGGGGCATGAAGGCCCGCGCCACCTGCCCCCTGGACTGCCCGGATGCCTGTAGCCTCCTGCTTACCCTTGAAGAGGGAAGGCTCTCCCGGGTGGAGGGCGACCCCCGCCACCCCGTCACCCGAGGCTATGCCTGCGCCAAAACCTACCGCTACCCGGAAAGGGTAAGGGAACGCCTCCTTTACCCCATGCGCCGGGTGGGCAGGAAGGGCGAAGGCCGATTTGAACGGGTTTCCTGGGAGGAGGCCCTGGGGGGGATCGCGGAAAGGCTAAGGACCATCCTGGACGCCTATGGCGGGGAAGCCGTCCTCCCCTACCACTACGCGGGCACCATGGGCCTTGTGGAAAACCAGCATCCCCTGGCCTTCTTCCGGGCCATCGGGGCCAGCGAGCTAGAGGAAACCATCTGCGCCACCGCGGGAAGCGCCGCCTGGGAGATGACCTATGGTCCCAGGCTCGGCCCCGACCCGGAGGAGGTGCCCGAGGCCCGCTACATCCTCCTTTGGGGCATCAACAGCCTCTCCACCAACAGCCACCTCACTCCCTTTCTCAAGGAGGCGAGAAGGCGGGGGGCCAAGGTGGTCCACATCGACCCCTACGAGAACCCCACCAGCCGATTCGCCGACCAGCACATCAAGCTCCGCCCGGGCACCGACGCCGCCTTGGCCTACGCCCTGGCCCACGTGCTCTTCCGGGAAAACCTGGTGGACTGGGAATACCTCAAGGAGGCCGCCACGGGGTTGGAAGCCTTCCAGGAGGAGGCCCGGAAGTGGCCCCCAGAAAGGGCCGAGGCCCTCACCGGGGTGCCCAAGGAAGCCATGGAGCGGCTGGCCCGGGAACTCGGGGAAGCCAAACGGGTCTTCCTCCGGGTGGGCTACGGGATGACCCGGCACCCCGGTGGGGGGAATGCCTTAAGGGCGGTGATCCTCCTCCCCGCCCTCCTGGGAGCCTGGCGCTACCCGGGGTGCGGGGCGCTTCTTTCCACCAGCGGCGCCTTTGCCCTAAACAAGCGTTTCCTTGGGGGAAGGCACCTCCTGGAAGGAAAACACCCCCATGAGGGCTACTTCCGGCCCAACCCCCAGGTGCGACGGGTGAACATGAACCAGCTGGCCAGCGCCCTTACCCGGCTCGACCCCCCCATCCGGGCCCTTTTCGTCTTCAACTCCAACCCCCTGGTGGTGGCCCCCAACACGGCTGGGGTTAAGGAGGGGCTCTTGCGGGAGGACCTCTTCACCGTGGTGCTGGAGCAGGTCTTCACGGAAACCGCCCTTTACGCCGACTACCTCCTTCCCGCCACCTTCTTTTACGAGCACCCCGACCTTTACACCAGCTACGGCCACTACTACCTCTCCTGGAACGAGCCCCTGGCCGAGCCCGAAGGGGAGGCCAGGCCCAACACCTGGGTCTTCCGGGAACTGGCCAGGAGGCTTGGCCTAAAGGAACCCACCCTCTACTGGACGGCGGAGGAGGTGGCAGAAAGCCTCCTGGATGTGGACCACCCCTACCTTGCGGGCATCAACCTGAAGAGGCTTAAGGAGGAGGGGTTTGTGAAGCTCAACCTCCCCAAGCCCTTCCTGCCCTTCAGAAACGGCCCCGTGCGCTTCAGCCCACCCCCTGAGGTCATTCCCACCGAACCCCTTCCCGATTACCCCCTAATCCTCCTCACCCCCCCGGCCCACCGCTTCCTGAACACCACCTACGGGAACGTCCAGGCCCTGGTGGAGGCGGAAGGAGGCGAGCCCAGGCTTCTCATCCACCCCAAGGACGCCGAGGAGCGGGGGATCGCCGAGGGCATGCTGGTCTACATCCGTTCCCCTCAAGGGAGGGTGGTGCGCAAGGCCAAGGTGACGGAGGCCCCCATGCCAGGGACGGTGGTCCTCGAGGGCACCTGGTGGGAAAAGTGGGCCCCCGATGGCAAGGGCATCAACCACCTCACCGCGGAAACCCTCACCGACTTAGGGGGCGGAAGCACCTTCCACAGCACCCCGGTGGAGGTGGAACCCCTCCGCCTGGCCTGATTTGCGCCTGGGCTAGGGTTTTGCTAGGCTGGTTGGGTGCAGACGGCCAAGCCCCTTAAGCGCGCGGTGGCCCTGGCCGCCTGGAGCGAGGAAGGGCTTCTCTTGGTGAAGCGGCCCGAGGAGGACCCCGAGTTCGCCGGGGCCTGGGGCCTGCCGGCGGTGAGCCTTGGGGATGGAGAAGGCCCGGAGGATGGGGCCCTAAGGGTAGGCCGGGAGAAGCTGGGAGCCGGGGTGGAGGTCCTCCGGCCCGTGGCCTTCGGGGTGGAGGAGCGGACCGCGTACACCCTGGAGCTTTGGGTGGTGGAGGCCAGGCTTCTCGCCAGGCCTGAGCTTCCCGAGCCCAAACCCGGCAAGACCTACTACCGGGCCTACCGCTTTGGCCGGCCCGAGGAGCTTAGGGAAGCCGCCCGGCAAGGCTCCTTATGCAGCCGCCTTTACCTGGCGGTGAAAGGTCTCTGCCCGTGACCATGGAAACCCTGGTTCTGGTCAACCTGTTCCACGAGCTGGCCCTGAAAGGGGAAAACCGCCCCTTTTTCCTGAGGAAGGCCAAGGCCCATGTAAGGGAGGCCCTTAAGGGCACGGCGGCCCGGTTGGAGGCGGAGTGGCCCATGGCCCTCCTCTTCCGCCTGCCCCAGGAAGCCTGGCCCGAGGCCAAGGAACGCCTGAAGGACACCCTGGGGGTGGAGGGCTTTGCCCGGGTCCTGCGCACTCCCCCGGATCTAAAGGCCCTCGAGGCCGCCCTGGAGGAAACCCTTGCGAGGGAACGCTTCGGAAGCTTCCGCATCACCGCCAAGCGCTCCGATAAGGCCTTTCCCCTCACCTCCCCGGAGATAGAGCGCCTCCTTGGGGCCTTTGTGAAGGAGAAGACGGGAGCCAGGGTGCAGCTCAAGGGGCCAGAACGGGAGTTCGTGGTGCGCATCCTGCCCAACGCCGCCCTCCTGGAGGTGGAGCGCCACCCGGGACCGGGAGGGCTTCCCCCCGGGGTTTCCGGAAAGGTGGTGGCCCTCCTTTCCGGGGGGATTGACTCCCCCGTGGCCGTCTACCGCCTCATGCGCCGGGGAGCGGAGGTGGTCTTAGTGCACTTCCACCCCTTCCCCCTTCTCTCGGGCCAGAGCCGGGAAAAGGCCAAGGCCATCGCCGAACGCCTGGCCCGCTTCCAGCACCGCATCACCCTCCACCTGGTTCCCTTCAGCGAGGTGCAGCGGCAGATCATCCTCGAGGCCCCCAAGGCCTACCGGGTGGTCCTCTACCGCCGCTACATGCTCCGCATCGCCGAGGCCATCGCCAAGGAGGAAGGGGCCCTGGCCTTGGCCACCGGGGATAGCCTGGGCCAGGTGGCCTCGCAGACCCTGGAGAACCTCCATGTGGTCAACCAGGCGGCCACCCTTCCCGTCTTCCGGCCCTTGATCGGCTTCGACAAATGGGAGATCAAGGCGGAGGCGGAGCGCATCGGCACCTACGCCATCTCCATCCTCCCCGACGAGGAGTGCTGCACCCTTTTCGCCCCCAAGCACCCCGTGACCCGGGCCCAGCTTTCCGTGGCCTTGGAAACGGAAAGCCGTTTGGATACGGAAAGGCTCATCGCCTTGGCCCTCGAGGGCCGGGAGGTGGTGCGCTACACCTGGCCGGGGCAAAAACCCCTACCAAGGCCCCAAGAAGAGGTCCCTATAATGGGGCATGGACCTCTTGACGGCTAAAGCCCTCCTGGAAAGGGGCGAAACCACCCCCCTGGCCCTTTTGGAGGAAGCCCTGGAAAGGGCCCGGGCCTTCCAGGACCGCAACGCCTTGGCTCACCTGGACGAGGAGGGAGCCAAGGAGGAAGCCCAGCGGCTTACGGAGGAGCTAAGGCAGGGGTACATCCGCGGACCCCTACACGGCATCCCCCTCACGGTAAAGGACCTCTTCCCGGTCAAGGGCATGCCCACCCGGGCAGGAACCCGGGCCCCCCTCCCTCCCCTTCCCGAGGAGGCCCAGGCGGTAAGGCGCCTGAGGGAAGCCGGAGCCCTCATCTTCGCCAAAACCAACATGCACGAGGTGGCCCTGGGCATCACCGGGGAAAACCCTTGGACGGGCCCGGTGCGCAACGCCTTAGACGCAAGCCGCCAAGCCGGGGGAAGCAGCAGCGGAAGCGCCGTGGCCGTGGCCCTGGGGATCGGCCTCGCCTCCCTGGGCTCGGACACGGGAGGGTCCATCCGCATCCCTGCCGCCTTCAACGGGGTGGTGGGCTTCAAGCCCTCCTACGGCCGGGTAAGCCTGGAAGGCGCCTTGCCCCTCTCCCGCTCCACCGATCATGCGGGGCCCATCGCCAAGACGGTGCGGGACGCCCACTTCCTCACGGAGATCCTGGCCGGGGAAAGCATCCCCCTCGAGGGCCCGCAAAACCCCACCTTCGGCGTACCCCTGGACTTCCTGGAGGGCCGTCTGGGGGTGGAGGTGCGCAGGGCTTTCCAGAGGCTTCTAGAGGAACTCCCCTCCTTGAGGGCTGAGGTAAGGGAGGTATCCTTACCCCTACCCGGGGTCTATGAGGTCTACACCCGGCTGGTGCGCTACGAGGCCGCCCGCATCCACGAAAAAGCCTTAAGGGAACATCCAGAAGGCTTCTCTCCCCAGGTGCAGGAGGCCCTTATGGCCGGGCTTGCCCTCACGGAGAAGGATTACCGGGATGCGGTGGCGGAAAGGGAGGCCCTGCGCCTCCAGTTGGTGAAGGCCTTAAGGGGGGTGGACGCCCTCCTCCTCCCCGCCCAGCCCCTTCCTGCCCCCCCCTTGGGCACGGAGGAGGTGGGGTTGGAATCGGGGAAGAAGAGCCACCGGGAGGCCTTCATCACCCTTACCTTGCCCTTTAGCCTCCTCGGGGTGCCCACCCTCACCCTCCCCTTCGCCCGGGTGGAGGGGATGCCCGTGGGGCTCCAGGTGGTGGGGCCCTACGCGGAGGATGGCCGGGTGCTGGCCATTGGAGGCTGGCTCGAGGCCCGGCTAAAGTAGCGCGTAGAGCAGGCCCAGGGTCAAGAGGGTAAGGGGTAGCCCCAGCCGAAGGTGCTCCATGAATCCTATCCTCACCCCCTCCCTTCCTGCTCCCTCGGCCACGATGAGGTTGGCCACGCTGGCCAAGAGGGTCAGGTTCCCCGCCAAGGTGCTTCCCCCTTTTGCAAAGGGTCTTCCACGGGGTAAGCTCTTGACAAATGTTCCGCGTGGGCATCCTGACGGTTTCCGACAAGGGCTATAGGGGGGAACGGGAGGACACCACCCACCTGGCCATCCGCGAGGCCCTAAAGGGAGGGCCCTTTGAGGTGGTGGCCTACGAGATCGTCCCCGACGAACCCCCCTTGATCAAGAAGGCCCTCCGGCTTTGGGCCGACCGGGAGGGCGTGGACCTCATCCTCACCAACGGGGGTACGGGCCTAGCCCCCAGGGACAAGACCCCCGAGGCCACCCGGGAGCTATTGGATAAGGAGGTTCCGGGCCTTGCCGAGCTCATGCGCCTTAGGGGCTTGGAGAAAACCCCCATGGCCGCCCTTTCCCGGGGCCTTGCGGGGGTAAGGGGGAAAAGCCTCATCCTAAACCTTCCCGGAAGCCCCAAGGGGGCCCGGGAGTCCCTCGAGGCGGTGCTTCCCGTATTGCCCCACGCCCTAAGCCTCATCACCGGCAAGGCCTGGCGGGAGGGGCACCATGAGTAGGGTTCCTGAAGCCTCGGTCTTCCTGGTGGTGGATGAGGCCAAGAGAAAGGCCCGGGAGAAGGGGATCCGCCTCATCGACCTCTCCATCGGCTCCAGCGACCTCCTGCCCCCGGCTGAACCCCTTCGGACCTTAAGGGAAGCCCTTTCCGACCCCAGCACCTACGGCTACTGCCTCAAAAGCTGCACCCTGCCCTTCCTGGAGGAAGCCTCCCGCTGGTACCAAGGCCGCTACGGGGTACGCCTGGACCCCAGGCGGGAAGCCCTGGCCTTGATCGGCAGCCAGGAAGGGTTGGCCCACCTCCTTCTGGCCCTCACCGAGCCCCAAGACCTCCTCCTCCTCCCCGAGGTGGCCTACCCCAGCTACTTCGGGGCCGCCCAGGTGGCCTCCCTGAAGACCCACCTCATCCCCTTGCGGGAGGATGGCCTGGCGGACCTCTCCCGGGTGCCGGAATATGTCTGGAAGGAAGCCAAGATTCTCCTCCTCAACTACCCCAACAACCCCACGGGAGCCCTGGCGGACTGGGCCTACTTTGAAGAGGCCCTGAGCCTCGCCAGGAAACACGGCCTGTGGCTCATCCACGACAACCCCTATGTGGACCAGGTCTACGAAGGCGAGGCCCCTTCCCCCTTGGCCCTCCCCGGGGCCAAGGAACGGGTGGTGGAGCTTTTCAGCCTCTCCAAGAGCTACAACCTGGCGGGCTTCCGCCTGGGCTTCGCCCTGGGGAACGAGGAGGCCATAGCCCGGCTGGAAAGGGTCAAGGGGGTCATAGACTTCAACCAGTATGCGGGCATCCTGCGCATGGGGATCGCGGCCCTAAGGACCCCAAGGGAGGTGACCCGGGGCTTCGCCCAGGTCTACCAAAAGCGGGCCCTGGGAATGGCGGAAGCTCTTAAAGGGGCCCTGGACCTCCTTTCCCCCAAGGCCACCATGTACCTCTGGGGGAAGCTTCCCCAGGGGATGGATGACCTGGAGTTCACCCTAAGCCTGGTGGAGCGGGGCGTGGCCGTGGCCCCGGGGAGGGGGTTCGGCCCTGGGGGAAGGGGACACGTGCGGATCGCCCTGGTGCAACCCATGGAAACGCTACAGGAAGCCGCCCGCATCCTGCGGGAGGCCCTGGACTGATACCACCCCGGCTTCGCCCGGTGGTGTTTACTGCCACCTTTCCTCCGGGGGAAGCCCCCTCAGGCCCCGCTTCACCTCCCCCACCAGGTAGAGGCTCCCCGCCACCACCGCACGGTCCGCAAACCCAAAGGCCCGCTCTAGGGCCTTGAGGGGGTCTTCCTCCACCAAAGCCCCGGGGAAGAGGGGGAGGAGGGCCCTGGGGTCCTGGCTCCGGGGGGAGGCGTAGCGGGTGAGGACCACGGGGCCCAAGCCTTCAAAGGCCTTAGCCATGGCCCGGTGGTCCTTCTCCCGGCTGAAGCCCAGGACCAGGGCGGCGGGCAGGAGCCCGTGGAAATGGAGGGCTTCCCGCAAGGCCCAGGCCCCTTCCGGATTGTGGGCCCCATCCAAAAGAAGCTCCTTTCCCCCAGGCCAAGGAAGGCGCTCCAGCCTTCCCGGGTTTTCCACCCGAAGGAGGGCCCTTGCCACCGCTTCCCAACCCGCCGAGAGGAGCCTCCCCGCCACCGCGGCCAAGGCCAGGTTCTCCGCCTGGTGGGGGCCGAGGAGGCGGGTTTGCAACACCCTTTCCACACCCTCAAACTCCAGGCGAAAGGCCAGGCCCATAGGAAGGGCCTCCACCCCCAAGAGGGAAAAGGCCTCCCCCAAAACCTTAAGGGGGGTGCCGCGTTTTTCCGCCTGGAGGCGGAGTTCCTCAAGCCCCTCCCCCCTGGCGGCGGTGAGGGCCGGCACCCCCTGGCGGAAGATTCCCGCCTTCTCCCGGGCCACGTCCCTCAGGGTGGGGCCTAGAATCTCCAAATGGTCGTGGCCGATATTGGTGACCACGGAAAGAAGGGGCTCGGCCACGTTGGTGGCGTCAAAGCGGCCTCCCAGGCCCACCTCGAGGACCGCAAACTCCACTCCCTCCCGGGCAAAGTGGAGAAGGGCGAGGGCGGTAGCCACCTCAAAGAAGCTGGCCTCTAAGGCCTCCGCCAAAGGGCGGACCTCCTCCAAGAGGACAAGAAGCCTGTCCTTGGGGATGGCCTGGCCCTGGACGGATATGCGCTCTTGGAAGTCCACCAGGTGGGGGCTGGTGTAAAGCCCCACCCTCAAGCCCGCCTCCTCCAGGATGGCCGCCAGGGCCCGGGCGGTGGTGCCCTTGCCGTTAGTCCCCCCGATGAGGGCCACGGGGTAGGCCTCCTGGGGATTGCCCAAACGGGCCAGAAGGGCCTGGATGCGCTCCAGCCCAGGCTTTACCTCGCCCTGCCGGGCGTAAAGCCAGGCCAAGGGATCCATCTACCCCTTGAGGGCTGCCTTGCAGGTGGGGCAGAGGCCCCTGTAGGTGACCTCCACCGAACGCACCTCCAGGTGGGGATGCGCCTCCTGGACAGGGGTGAGAAGGTCGGGAAGGGGCACCTCCAGGTCCACGATGGCCCCGCACCCCTGGCAGACCAGGTGCAGGTGGGGGTGCAGGTTGGCGTCGTAACGGGTGGCCTCCCCCGCCTTGGTGATGGGGATGAGGTAGCCCTCCTCCACCAGGGCCTCGAGGGTGCGGTAGATGGTCCCCAGGCTCACCTTGGGCACCACCTTGCGCACCTCCTGGTAGATCCAGGCGGCGTCGGGGTGGTTATGGGCCTTCCGCACCACCTCCAAGACAGCCTTGCGTTGGCGGGTCAAGCGCTTAAGCGCCATCTACCCCACTATACCCTAGGCCGGGGGAAAACTCCAGCAAACCTATCGGCTTTGGGCAAGAATCTCCCGCCCTCCCTGCTCCAACACGTCCTGGGCCAGCTCCAACCCCAGCTCCTCGGCCTCGGAGGCGTCGCCTTCGATCTCCGCCCGGATGAAGCTCTTGCCGTCGGGGGTAAGGACCATCCCCTCGAGGAGGAGGGTGCCATCCTCCGCCACCTGGGCCAAGGCCCCCACCGGAGCCAGGCACCCAGCCCCAAGGCCCTTCAAAAAGGCCCGCTCCGCCCGCACCCGGTCGTGGGAAGGGTGGTGGTGAAGGGCGTAGCAGAGCTCCTCCGCCAGGTCGTCCCCCTGGCGCACCTCCAGGGCCAAGGCCCCCTGGCCAGGGGCAGGGAGCATCACCTCGGGTTCCAGGAACTGGTCGATGCGGTTGCGCAGATCCAGCCGGATGAGCCCCGCCGCCGCCAGGATGATCCCGTCATACTCCCCATTCCCCAAGGCAGCCAGCCGGGTGTCCACGTTGCCCCTCAGGTCCTTCACCACCAGGTCCGGGCGGTGGGCCAGAAGCTGGGCCTTGCGCCTTATGGAGCTCGTTCCCACCACAGCGCCTTCAGGGAGGTCCTCGAGGCGCTTATACACCTTGCCCAAGAAGGCGTCCCGGGGGTCCTGCCTGCGGGGGATGGCAGCGATCCTAAGCCCCGGGGGTTCCTCCGTGGGGAGGTCCTTCAGGGAGTGCACGGCGATGTCGATCTCCCGGGAAAGAAGCGCCTCCTGAAGCTCCTTGACAAAGATGGCCTGCTCCATGGGGTTCGCCCCCTGGTCCCCCCGGGTCTTGATGGTCTTCACCTTGAACTCCGCCTCGGGCCAGCTTTCCTTAAGACGCTCCACCACAAAGCGGGTCTGGGCCAGGGCCAAGGCGCTGCCCCGGGTTCCCACCACGATGACGCGCATACTTTCCCATACTACACGAGAACCCGGGGCCGGGCACCCCCTATTCCAAGGCCAGACCTAAAGGATCCTCCAGAAGCTGGGCCAGATGGCGGCAGAAGCGGGCTGCCTCAGCCCCGTCTATAAGCCGGTGGTCGTAGGTGAGGCTGTAAGGCATGATGAGCCGGGGCTGGAAGGCTTCCTTCTCCGGATCCCACACCGGCTTCATCTGGGAACGGGAAACCCCTAAAATGGCCACCTCCGGCCAGTTCACGATGGGGGTGAATCCCGTGCCGCCAATCCCCCCCAGGTTGGAGAGGCTGAAGGTGCCTCCCTGCATCTCCTCCGGGGTGAGCTTCCGCTCCCGGGCCCGTTCGGAAACTTCCTGAAGCTCCTTGGCCAGGCGCAGAACCCCTTTTTGGTCCACATTCCGGATCACCGGCACCAGGAGGCCATGGGGGGTGTCCACCGCCACCCCGATGTGCACGTAATCCTTGTAGATGGTCTCTCCCTTTTCCGCATCGATGGAGGCGTTGAACTTGGGGAAGGCCTTCAGGGTTAGGGCCAGGGCCTTGAGGAGGAAGGCGGTGAGGGTAAGCCGAAAACCCCTTTCCTCCGCCCGCTTAGCGTAGCGCTTTCTTAAACCCTCCAGCTCGGTGATGTCCGCCTCGTCAAAGTGGGTGACCATGGGCACCTGGGCCCAGGCCTGGGCCATGGCCCTCAAGGTGGCCTTGCGCACCCCGCTCATGGGCTCGGTGCGCACCGGGCCCCAGCGGCTGAAATCGGGGAGCTTGGGGGTCGGGAGAGGGCTTATGGCCTCCGCCGGCAGGGAAGGGGGAACCTGGCCCGCAGCCCGCCTCACGTCCTCGGCGGTGATGCGCCCCGCAAGGCCTGTACCCCTCACCTGGCGGATGTCTACCCCGAGCTCCCGGGCCAGGCGCCGCACCGAGGGAGCGGCGGGGATGAGCCGGCCTTCCTCCTGCCCTGCTAAGGCTGGTGAAGGGCTAGAGGCTTTTGAAGGAGGTGCTGCCTGGACCTTCTCCTCCCTGGGTGGGGGGGGCACCTCCTGGGGCGAAGGAACCTCCGCCCCCCCAGCCTCCAGCTCCAGGAAGGGTTGCCCGGGACGCACCTCATCCCCCACCTTCACCAGAACCCGCTTCACCACCCCGCCCGCCTCGGCGGGGACCTCCATCACCGCCTTGTCGGTTTCCAGCTCCAAGAGGGGGTCCCCCGGGGCCACCCGGTCCCCCTCCTTCACCAGCACCCCCACCACCGTGGCGGCGCTCACGTTATCGCCCAGTTCGGGAAGCTTCAGCTCCATCTTGCCCTCCAGAATACCCCCTTACCTCCTGTGGGGCGGGGTTTCCAAAAGCTCGAGCCCAAGCTCCTTCCGTGCCTTGGCCAGAAGCTTGGCCGGCACCTGGCCTTCCTCGGCCAAAAGGGAAAGGGCGGCGTAGGCGATGTGCCGGGCATCCACTTCAAAGAAATCCCTCAAGGCCTCCCGGGTGTCCGAGCGGCCAAAACCATCGGTGCCCAGGGCGCAGAAGGGCCGGTCCAAGTACCCCCTTATGAGGTTGGGCAGGGCTTTGAGGTAGTCGCTGGCGGCCACCACCGGGCCCTCGTGCCCCTCCAAAGCCTCGGCCACATAGGGCTTGCGGGCCTTCCCCAGAAGCCTCCTTTCCCTTTCCGCCTCTATGGCATCGTAGTAGAGGGCCTTATAGCTGGTGGCACTCCAGACATCCGCCACCACCCCGTAGCCCTTAAGAAGCTCCTGGGCCTTCACCGCCTGGGGCAGGATGGGCCCAGAACCCAGAAGCTGGACCCGGGGGCCTTCCCCCTCGCCGAGGCGGAAGAGGTAGAGGCCCTTCAGGATCCCTTCCTTTACCTTCTCACGGGGCTCAGGCATGGGGGGGTGGGGATAGTTTTCGTTCTCTATGGTGATGTAGTAGAAGACATCCTCCCCCTTCTGGTACATGCGCCTTAGGCCGTCTTCCAGGATGACGGCGAACTCGTAGGCAAAGGCGGGGTCGTAGGCCAAGAGGTTGGGGGCCGCCAAGGCGTAGATGTGGCTCTGCCCGTCCTGGTGCTGCAAACCCTCCCCCTCCAGGGTGGTCCGCCCGGCGGTGGCCCCAAGGAGGAAGCCCCGGGTACGCTGGTCGGCCGCCGCCCAGACCAGGTCCCCGATGCGCTGGAGGCCGAACATGGAGTAGGTAATGAGGAAGGGAATGGTGGGGATGCCCCAGTGGGCGTAGGCGGTACCGGCGGCTATAAAGTCGGCCATGGCCCCCGCCTCGGTGATGCCCTCTTCCAGGATCTGGCCCTCCTTGCTCTCCTTGTAGGCGGTGAGGGTGCCGGCGTCCACAGGGATGTAAAGCTGCCCCTGGGGGGAGTAGATGCCCACCTGGGCGATCAGAGCCTCCATGCCGAAGGTGCGGGCCTCGTCGGGCACGATGGGGACGATGAGCTTGCCGATCCTGGGATGCCGGAGGAGCTTGGCCAGGATCCGCACGAAGGCCATGGTGGTGGAGATCTCCCGCCCCCCCGTGCCCTCGTAGAACTCCTGGAAGAACTCCTCCCCCGGCACCTCGAGGCCCCCCTTAAAGCGCACCTGCCTTTCCGGCACAAATCCCCCCAGGGCCCTTCTCCGCTCCAGGAGGTACCTCACCTCGGGAGAGTCCGGCCCCGGGTGGTAGTAGGGAAGCTCAGAAAGCTTTTCCTCGGGGATGGGAATGCCCAAAAAGGTCCGGGCCTCCTTAAGGTCCTCCTCGGTAAGCTTCTTCACCTGATGGGCCACGTTCTTGGCCATGGCCGTGGGCCCCATGCCGTAGCCCTTGATGGTCCGGGCCAGGATGACCACGGGGCTTCCCTTGTGCTCCACCGCCGCCTTGTAGGCGGCATAGATCTTCACCAGGTCGTGCCCACCCCGGCTCCGGGTTAGCTCATCCAGCTCCTCGTCGCTCATGCCCTCGATGAGCTGCTTGAGCTCGGGGGTGTTGAAGAAGCGCTCCTTGAGCTCCTTGGCCCCGAAGGCGGCGTACCGCTGGGACTCCCCGTCCACCAGGGCCTCAAACCGCCTTAAGAGATGGCCTTCCTTATCCTTGGCCAAGAGCCGATCCCAGGCCGAGCCCCAGACGATCTTGATCACCCGCCAACCCGCACCCCTATAAAGCCTTTCCAGCTCCTGGATGACCTTGGAGTTCCCCCGCACGGGCCCGTCCAGGCGCTGCAGGTTGGCGTTCACCACAAAGATGAGGTTATCCAGGTTCTCCCTAGCCGCCAGGTGCAAGGCCCCCACGGTTTCCGGCTCGTCGTGCTCCCCGTCCCCCAGGAAGGCCCAGACCTTGGCGGTGCTTTTGGGCTTCAGGCCCCGGTCCTCGAGGTAGCGCATGAAGCGGGCCTGGTAGATGGCCTGGATGGGGCCAAGGCCCATGCTGACCGTGGGAAACTCCCAAAAATCCGGCATCAGCCAGGGATGGGGGTAACTGGAAAGCCCCCGGCCACCCGGCACAGGGGGATGCACCTCCCGGCGGAAGTTCTCCAGGTCAGCCTCGCTTAACCTTCCCTCCAAAAAAGCCCGGGCGTAGATGCCAGGGGAGGAGTGCCCCTGGAAGAAGACCAGGTCCCGGTCCAGCCCCGCCTCGGGCCCGCGGAAGAAGTGGTTGAACCCCACCTCGTAAAGCTCCGCGATGGAGGCGTAGGTGGAGATATGCCCCCCGATGCCGTCCGCCTTCTTGTTGGCCCGGGTAACCATCATGGCCACATTCCAGCGCAGGATGTTGGCGATGCGCCTTTCCAACCCCAGATCCCCTGGGTAAGGAGGCTCCTTATGCTGGGGAATGGTGTTCAGGTAGGGGGTGGAAAGGCGGTTTTGCGGGAAGAAGCCCTCTAGGTAAAGGTACTCGTCCAGAAGGCGCAAAAGCTCCTCCACCCTGGCAAAGCCCTCCACCCGGAGCACGTACTCCAAGGACTCCCGCCACTCCCGGTTTTCCTCCTCCCTGAACCGGGCCATTTCCTCTGGGGAAAGGGCCTCTAGGGCCTGCTTGAGCACTTCCTCCACTGCGGTCATCCTCCCCCCTTGCATGCAAAACTACACTACACCGACTCCTCATTTCAGTCTGGGTCAAGGGGAGCCTTTTGTCCAATAGAAAAGCCTGGAGCGGTGTGATAAGTTTATTTTATCATGGATCTGCGCCGCCTGCGGCTTTTCCTCCTCCTGGCCGAGGAACGGAACTTCCACCGGGCAGCGGAGAAGGCCTATCTTTCCCAGCCTGCCCTCTCCCAGCAGATCAAGGCCCTGGAGAAGGCGCTGGGAATAAGGCTTCTCGAGCGCAGACCTTTCCGCCTGACCCCTGCGGGGGAGGTGCTGAAGCAGGAGGGCAAGCGGCTTTTAGAGGAGGCGGAAGCGCTTAAAGAACGGGTGCGCCGGGCTGGGCGGCAGGAGCTTCGCTTCGGGGTGCCGGAGAACCTCCTTCCCGACCTCATGCCCCTCCTGGACCATCTGCGCCGGGGCCTAGGCCAGCCGGTGGAGATCCTGGAAATGCACACCCCCGAGCAGGTGAAGGCCCTAAGGGAGGGGAAGCTGGACTATGGGCTTGCGGGGCTAAGGGTAGAGGACCCCGCCATCGGCCAGGAACCCCTTTTGCAGGTGCCCATCGTGGTGGCCCTGCCCGAAGGGCACCCCTTGGCCCACCGGGAACGGGTGCCCCTCAAAGCCCTTAAGGAAGCTCCCTTCCTCCTTCTCCCCAAGGAAACCCTGCCCCCCCTTTACGAGGCCTTCATGGAGGTGTTCCGCCGGGCGGGTTTCACGCCCCGGGTGGCCCGGGAGGTGGCCCGGTTTTCCCAAGCGGTGAGCCTGGTGGCCGCCGGGGTTGGGGTTTACCTTACCCTGGCCCCCTACCGGGTCTTCCCCCACCCCGGGGTGGTGCTCAAGCCCCTCGAGGAGGAGGCCGCCTTACAGGTCTCCCTCATCTACCGCCTCACTCCCCCTCCCCCCAGGCTTTCCGAGGTGCGGGAGCTCTTAAAGGCCCTGGTCCTTTAGGCCTCTAGACCCGGGGCCTCGGCCCCGCCCCAGGCCAGTTCCACCAGGCCGATGAGCTCCTCCACCGGCAGGCCATAGTCGCGGGAAAGGCGGGTGATCTCGTGCCCCAGCCTTCTCAGATGGGCCAGCTCTTGAGGGGTGGCCTCCCGCGCCAGGTCCAAAAGCCAGGAAAGAAGGGTTTCCGCTTCCTCATCGGTGAGGCCGTCGGTCAGGGCTTCATCCTCCAGAAAGAGTGCCGCCGGGTCTTCCCTCATCGCCTCCTTAGTATCTCCTCTTGCCGCACAAAACCCAACCTGCGGACCAGGGCTTCCAGGTAAGCGGGATCCTTGACCGCCTTCACCTCGGCCTCGAGGCGGGCCACCCGGGCCTCCGCCTGGCGCAGGGCTTCCTCCAGCCTGGCCCGCTCCCGAGCGAGCTCATACGCCCTGACCCCCTCCTGCCCCAAAAGGAAAAGGGCATGGGCCAAACCCAGGGCGAAGACCAGGTGGAGGATGCGGTAGACGGGCCGCTCCAAGATGGGTCCATTATACCGCGGACAACCCGTGGCCTTGGAAGGGTATGGCATAATGGAAGAACCTGGAACTTTACCTAAACTTGGGGAACACTCCCTGAGAAAAACCCTTCCCAAAAAGAGAGGGAAAGTCTATACCACCTTTTACCCAATTTGGGTGTTGCATTTGTACACAGCCTGTGTATACTGGAATGGAAAGGAAGGAGGAGCTATGCCAAGGATGAGGGAAAAGGAAAACTACCGGGCGCGGCTAAAGGCGGTTGGGCTCAGGCACACCCTGCCTCGCGAGCGGATCCTCAGCTACCTGGATCGCAAGAACGTCCACCCCACCCCGGAGGAGCTTTACAACGGCCTTAAGAAGCGGGGTTACGACATCGGCCTCTCCACGGTATACCTGAACCTCCACGTCCTCAGGGAACACGGCCTCATCTACGAGTTCCGCGACCCCAAGGGCCTGACCCGCTACGACGGCTACAACGAGCCCCACGTGCACCTGGTCTGCACCTCCTGCGGGAAGGTGGAGGACCTGCTCTTGAAGAACCTGCCGGAGTTGGACCTTTCCCAGGCACAAAAGGCCGCCGCCGAGAAGTCCGGCTGGGCTCTGGAGAACTTCCGCTTGGAGTTCAGGGGGCTCTGCCCCAACTGCCAGGAGTAATACCTTCTCACCGGGGCCCATCCCGGGAAAGTTTCCCCACCCCGCTTTTCTCGCAGGGTGGGGAAACCTTATGGCGCACAACCGGGGCCAGCCTGCCGCAAGGCAGGCTGGGGTGGTTTACCGGGGCTTCCAGCCTGACCAAGTCAGGCTGGGGTGGTATCGGTGAGCCCCCGGGCCACCTCGAGGACCGTCCTCACCCCAAACCCCGTGCCTCCTTCCGGGCCCAGGGCATGGGCCTTTTTGGCGAAGGCGGGCCCGGCGATATCCAGGTGCACCAAGGGCACCGTCACGAACTCCGCCAGGAAGAGGGCGGCCGTGATGGCGCCGCCATTCCGGTCCCCCACGTTCTTAAGGTCGGCCACGGGGCTTTTCAGCTTCTTCCGGTAGGCCCTTTCCAAGGGAAGGGGCCAGACCTTCTCCCCAGCCCGCCTTGCGGCATCTTCCACCCGCCTTCCCCAAGCCTCCTCGGTGGCGAACAGGGCAGCCACCTCCTCCCCTAAGGCCACCACCGCCGAACCGGTAAGGGTGGAAAGTTCCAGAATGCGCCTGGCCCCTTGCCTTTCCGCATAGGCCAGAGCATCGGCCAAGGTAAGCCTTCCCTCGGCGTCGGTGTTCATCACCTCCACCGTTTTGCCGGTCAAGGTCTTGAGGACATCCCCAAGCCGGTAGGCCCGGCCCGAGACCATGTTCTCGCAGGCGGCGATGTAGCCCCGGATCTCCACGGGCAGGCCCAGGAGGGCGGCGCTCTTCATGGCCCCGAGGACCGCCGCTCCCCCGGCCATATCCCCCTTCATGGTGGCCATGCCCTCCGTGGGCTTGAGGGAGTAGCCCCCGGAGTCAAAGGTGAGCCCCTTGCCCACCAAATCCAGCCTTTCCCCGGCGCCTTCCGGGGCATAGCGCAAAGCGATGAAACGGGGTGGGTTTTCCGAGCCCTGGGCCACCGCTAGGAAAGCCCCCATGCCCAAAGCCTGGATGGCCCCTTCGTCCAGAACCTCCACCTCTACCCCGAAGGCCTTAAGGGAAAGGGCCGCCTCCGCCAGGGCCTCCGGGGTGAGGACGTTGGGAGGCTCGTTCACCAGGTCGCGGGCCCAGTAAACGCCTTCCGCCACCTTCTTCGCCCTTTCCACCTCCTCCGGGTTAGCTCCGGAAAGCTGGATGGCCACGGGCTTTTCCTCCCTGGAGCCCTTGTAGCGGTCAAAGCGGTACGCCCCCAAGAGAATCCCTTCCGCCAGGGGGTAGGCCTCGAGGGCCTCCACCAGAACCTCGGGGAAGGATAGCTTGGCGAGCGCCTGGGCCAGCCTTCCCCCCGTGGCCCGGGGATCCTCGTCCAGGCCGAAGAGGAGGAAATGCCCCTCGGGGGTGGAAAGCAAGAGGTTCTCCCCCGCCTCCCCCTTGAACCCTGCCCCGGCCATGGCCCGCCTTAGAACTCCTCCCAGACGGACATCCAGGGCCTCTCCCTGGGGGGTAAGCTCCCCCTTCTTCACCCACACCACCTTCAAAGGAGCCTTCCCCTCCGCCAACGTGGCCTCTAAAGCATGCAAGGTGATCACGCCTGGAAGATACCACGCCCCCATGGCAGAATGGGAGGGATGCGGCTTCTTTTGCTTCTCGCCAAGCAGGTGGCCCTAGGGGGTTCGGCGGCCCTCGAGGGGGTGATGATGAAGGCTCCCTGGGCCTGGGCCCTGGCGGTACGCCTTCCCGACGGCCAAATCCACGTGGAGCGCCACGAGGAGCCCGCCCTAAGCCAGCGCTACCCCCGGGCCAAGCTCCCCCTGATCCGGGGGGTGGTGGCCCTTTGGGATGCCCTTTCCGTGAGCTACCGGGCCCTGGCCCGCAGCGCCGAGCTGGTGGGGGGCGAAGAGGAAATGCCCAAGGGGGCCCTGTGGGGCACGGTGGCGGTGAGCCTCCTTCTGGGCATCGCCCTCTTCATCGTGCTGCCGGGGTTCCTGGCCGGCCTCCTCCTGGATGCCGCCCGCTTCCCCCTTCTCTACAACCTCCTGGCCGGCCTCCTCAAGGTGGGCATCCTGGTGGGCTACCTCCGCTTCATCGGACGCCTGCCGGAGATCAAGCGCTTCTTCATGTACCACGGGGCGGAGCACAAGGCCATCCACGCCTTTGAAAAGGGGCTTCCCCTCACCGTGGAAAACGTCATGGCCCAGCCCCGCTTCCACCCCCGGTGCGGCACCACCTTCATCGCTTTTGTCATCGTGGTTTCCATCTTGGTCTACAGCTTTATTCCCGCCCCGGAGGTACTCTGGTGGCGGCTCCTGGCCCGGGTCCTCTTCCTGCCGGTGGTGGCGGCCTTGGCCTTTGAGCTCCTCTACTTCTCCGCCCGGCACAACGACCCCGTTTCCCTGTTCTTGAGGGAGCTTGGCTTCCGCTTCCAGGCCCTCACCGTGGCCGAGCCCACCCCGGAGATGGCGGAGGTGGCCATAAGGAGCACGGAGGCCGCCTTGGGCGAACGGGTGGTGGCATGAGCAAGAAGGTTCTGGTGGCCATGTCTGGGGGCGTGGACTCCTCCGTCTCCGCTTACCTCCTGAAGGAGGCGGGGTACGAGGTGGTGGGGGCCATGATGCGCTTCTGGCCCGAGGAGCCCCCAAGGCCCACCCTGGATATCCCCCCCAAGGGGCGGGCCTGGGAAAGCTGCTGCACCCCCGAGGCCGCCTACGAGGCCCGCAGGGTGGCGGAAACCCTGGGCATCCCCTTCTACCTCTTGGACTACCGGGAGACCTTTGAGGAGGAGATCATAAAGCCCTTCCTAGAGGACTACGCCCAAGGCCGCACCCCCAACCCCTGTGCCCGCTGCAACACCTTCGTCAAGTTCGGGGCCCTCCTCAAGCAGGCCCAGCGCCTGGGCCTGGACTATGTGGCCACGGGGCACTACGTGCGCCGGGAGGGGGAAAGCCTTCTCCGGGGAATAGACCCCCTGAAGGACCAGAGCTACTTCCTCTGGGGAACCCCCAAGGAAGCCCTGCCCCACCTCCTCTTCCCCGTGGGGGGGATGACCAAGGCTGAGGTGCGGGCCCTGGCGGAAAGGGCCGGGCTTCCCACCGCCAGGAAGCCGGAAAGCCAGAACCTCTGCTTCGTGGCCGGGGACCTGAAGGAGTTCCTGAGGGAAAGGCTCAAGGTCCGCCCCGGTCCCCTGGTGGACGCCCTCACCGGGGAGGTGGTGGGAGAGCACCAAGGGGCAAGCCTCTACACCATCGGCCAGCGAAAGGGCCTCGGCCTGTTCAAGCCCCACCTGGAGCAGTACGTGGTGGGTGTGGACCCCCTGGCCAACGTGGTCTACGTGGGGCCCAGGGAGGCTACCCTTTGGCTAGGGCTTGAGGGGGAGGAAGCCAACCTCCTGGCCGAGCTTCCCGAGGAAGTGGAGGTCCAGGTGCGCTACCGCACCCCTCCCGTAAGGGCCAAGGTGGAGTCCTTAAACCCCTTGCGCCTTCGCTTCGCCACCCCGGTCTTCGCCGTGACCCCGGGGCAAAGCGCCGTGTTCTACCAGGGGGAGAGGCTTTTGGGAGGCACGGTGATCCGCCAGGGGCTTTACAACCTGGCAGGCCTCGAGGGGAAGCCCCAGGCAAACGCCTTGACCTTCTCCTGACAAAGGGCTGCCAGAGTACAGGTGGGAGGTTTCGGATGCGACGGCTAACGGCAACGGTTTTGGGAGCATTGGCACTTGCAGCGTCAGCGTGGGCGCAAAGCACCATTACCCTGGTGGGGGCAGGGGCCACCTTCCCTTACCCCCTGATGGCCAAGTACGCGGACGAGTACACCCGGCTCACCGGGGGTAAGGTGCGCATCAACTACCAGTCTATCGGCTCCGGCGGGGGTATCCGGCAGTTCCTGGAGCAGACGGTGCACTTCGGTGCCAGCGACGCTCCCTTAAGCGACCAGGTGATGAAGGATGTGAAGACCCGCTTCAAGACCAACGCCCTCAACATCGCTTATGCCCTGGGGGCGGTGGTCCCGGTCTATAACCTTCCTGGGGTGCGGGAACCCCTGCGCTTCACCGGACCCGTGCTGGCGGACATCTACCTGGGCAAGATCAAGACGTGGAATGACCCTGCTCTGCAAGCGCTCAACCCCAATGTGAAGCTTCCTCCCCTGCCCATCACTGTGGTGCACCGCTCCGACGGCTCCGGCACCACTTATGTCTGGGTAGACTACCTTTCCAAGGTTTCCCCCGAGTGGGCCAGCAAGGTGGGGCGGGGCACCAGCGTCCAGTGGCCCGTGGGCGTGGGAGGCAAGGGCAACGAGGGCGTGGCCGGGGTGGTCAAACAGACCCCTGGGGCCATCGGCTACGTGGAGGTCACCTACGCCAAGCAAAATAACTTGAGCTACGGAGCGGTGCAGAACAAATCAGGCCGGTTCATTCTGGCGGATCTGGCCAGTATAAAGGCCGCCGCTAACGTGCCCCTCCCCGGGGACATGCGGGTCTCCATCACCGACACCGCAGCTCCCGACGGCTACCCCATCGCCAGCTTCACCTACCTCCTCCTTTACGAGGACCTCTCCGTCAATAAGGCGGTGAAGAGCGAGGCTGAGGCCCGGGCCCTGGTGGAGTTCGTGAAGTGGATCCTCACCGACGGGCAGAAGTACAACGAGCCCCTCACCTACGGGGCCCTGGACTCCGTGCCCCAACAGCGGGCCCTGGCCCTCCTTTCCCGGGTCACCTACCAGGGCAAGCCCATCGGCAAAGAGATCACGGGGCGCTAGAAACACCCTTGCCCCAGGGGTGGCCTTTTCCCAGGCCACCCCTTATCTTGAAAAGGGGTTGTCCATGAAGCGGCTGTACACCCATTCTGGCGACCGGATCTTTGCCTGGGCCCTCCTTCTCCTGGCTCTGGGCGTGGTGGTCTTGGCCCTGCTCATGGCCTACGAGCTCTACCAAGGGGGAAGCCTGGCCCTGAAGCGCTTTGGGCTTTTGGGGTTTGCCCTGGGTAGGGAGTGGGACCCCGTGATCCAGAAGTCCTTCGGGGCCTGGCCGTACATCTTGGGCACGGTGATCGTGAGCCTTTCGGCTCTTTTGCTCTCCTTTTTCCCCGCCCTGGCCGCAGCCATCTTCGCCGCCGAGTATGCCCCCAGGTGGCTCGCCCAGGTGATCAACTTTCTCCTGGACCTCATGGCCGCGGTGCCCAGCGTGGTCTACGGCCTTTGGGGTATCTTCGTCTTAGCCCCGTGGATCCGGGACCAGGTACAGCTTCCCCTCTACATGTGGGCGGCGGAGCATGCGCCCTGGTTGGTGCCCATTCTGGGGGTACCCACGGGATATGGGCTGATGACCGCCGTTTTGATCCTGGCCTCCATGATCGTTCCCTACACCGCCGCCTTAGCCCGGGATGCCATCGCCCTGGTGCCCAAGGAGCATCGGGAAGCCGCCTACGCCTTGGGGGCTACCCGCTGGGAAGTGATGCGCATGGCCATCCTTCCTTTGGCCCGGGGCGGGATCATCGCCGGGGCCTTTTTGGCCCTGGCCCGGGCGGTGGGGGAAACCATGGCGGTCACTATGGTCATCGGCAACTCCCACAAGCTCCCCTACACCCTCTTCGGCGGGGCGGCCACCATGCCCAGCGTGATCGCCAACGAGTTCACCGAGGCCGTGGAGGACCTGCACCTTTCCGCCTTGATCGCCGTGGGCTTCCTTCTCTTCTGGGTTTCCATGGCGGTGAACTTCGCGGCGGCCTACGTCCTCCGGCGCCAGGAGCGCCTGGTCAAGGGGGTGCTGTGATGCTTCCTGCCGGCAACCTGAGGAGCCTGGAAAAAAACCTGGCCCTTCGAGCCCGCTACCGCAAGGAGCGCTTCATGATGGCCCTGGTGGGCCTGGGTACGGGGCTTGCCTTCCTCATCCTGCTTTTGGTGCTGGCCTACGCCTTAAGCCAAGGGGCAGGCGCCCTTAACCTGGATTTCTTCCTTAAGGATATGCGCCCCCCCGGGGAAACCGGAGGGGGGCTCAGGCAAGCCATCGTGGGTACCTTGATCGTGGACGGGCTGGGACTTCTCATTGCCCTGCCCTTTGGCTTGGCCGCCGGGATCCTCCTGGCCGAGTATCCCGACCATCCGGTAAACCCGTACCTCCGCCTCCTCTCCGACACCTTAAACGGCATGCCCGCCATCCTCTTTGGGCTTTTGGCCTTCATCCTCATCGTAAAGCCCATGGGGGGGTTTTCGGGCCTCTCGGGGGCCTTCGCCTTGGGCTTCCTCATGATCCCCATCCTGGCCCGGAGTACCGAGGGCGTCCTCGCCCTGGTACCCAAGGAGATCCGTGAAGCCGGCCTGGCCCTGGGGCTTCCCCGCTGGCGGGTGATCCTTTCCCTGGTCCTGCCCACGGCCCGGGCCGGGCTCATCACGGGGGTTCTTCTGGCCTTCGCCCGGGCGGCGGGGGAAGCAGCACCTCTCCTCTTCACCGCCTTTGGCAGTCCCCTCTTGGAGCTAAACCCCCTTAAGCCCATGGACACCCTTCCCCTGCGGCTTTTCGCCTTTGCCATCAGCCCCTACGAGGACTGGCACCGCCAGGCCTGGGCTGCGGGGCTGGTGCTCTTCGGGCTCATCACCCTGACGAGCCTGCTGGCCCGCTGGGCCTCGAGGAGGAGGTTCTAAATGTTACCGGAAACCAAGGAAACCGTGGGCACCCACATGGAATCCAAAGGGCTAGTGGTCCGCTACGGAAACCGGGTGGGCGTGGGGGTCGGGGGCGGGGTAAACCTCCCCATCTACCGCCACCGGATCACCGCCCTCATCGGGCCCTCCGGGTGCGGCAAGACCACATTCCTAAGGGCCCTAAACCGCATGCATGACCTCACCCCCATCGCCCGAGTGGAAGGGGAGGTCCTCCTGGACGGGGAAAACATCTACGCCCCCGGAGTGGACCCGGTTCTGGTGCGGAGGCGGGTGGGGATGGTCTTCCAAAAACCCACGGCCTTCCCCACCATGTCCATCTACGACAACGTGGCGGCGGGTCTTAAGCTGGTGGGTATAAGGGATAAGCGGCGCCTGGACGAGGCGGTGGAAAGGGCCCTGCGGGGCGCTGCCCTGTGGGACGAGGTCAAGGATCGCCTGCGCACCCCGGCGAGCGGCCTTTCCGGAGGACAGCAACAACGCCTCACCATCGCCCGGGCCCTGGCGGTGGAGCCGGAGGTCCTGCTTATGGACGAGCCCACCGCCAGCCTGGATCCCATCTCCACCCAGGCCATAGAGGACCTCCTCCTCTCCCTGAAGGAGCAGGTGACCATCGTCATCGTGACCCACAACATGCAACAGGCCGCCCGGGTTTCCGACTACACTGCCTTCTTCCTCAACGGGGAGATGGTGGAGTTCGGTGCCACCGAGTCCCTCTTCACCAAGCCCAAGGACCCTCGCACCGAGGCCTACATCACCGGCCGCTTCGGATAAGCTCTAGGGCATGTCCCCTGTAGGCCTCCTCTTCCTGACCCTTTTCAACAGCATCCTGGGGCTTTCCATCCTCTTCCCCATCCTGGGGCCTTTGGGCCGGGAGCTCGGGCTCACCGAGGTCCAGGTGGGTCTTTTCTCCACTGGCTACGCCCTCATGCAGTTCCTCCTTTCGCCTCTCTGGGGAAGGCTGAGCGAGAAGGGCAGGAAGCCCATCCTCCTCCTGGGCATCCTGGGCTTTGCCGTGAGTTTCCTCCTCTTTGGCCTCTTTGCCCTTTTGGGCCAAAGGGGGCTGGTTTCCGCGGAACTCCTCTTCCCTCTCCTCCTCCTGGCCCGGCTTCTTGGCGGGGCCTTCAGCTCCGCCACCCTACCCACCGCCCAGGCCTACGTGGCCGATATCACCGGGCGGGAACACCGCACCGCAGGCATGGCCCTCTTGGGGGCTGCCTTCGGCCTGGCGGTCATCCTGGGGCCCGCCTTGGGGGCGGGGCTTGCCGCATGGTTTGGCCTCCTGGCCCCGGTGTTCTTCTCCTCCGGCATCGCCTTCCTCAACGCCCTTTTCGTGGCCCTGGTCCTGCCGGAATCCAGGCCCCAGGGATCGCAGGAGGCGGGGCACCTTTCCCCCTGGGATGGAAGGGTCTTCCCCCTTCTCCTCCTGGGGTTTTCCCTGAACCTTTCCGGGGTGGCCCTCGAGCAGACCATCGCCTTCTACTTCCAAGACCGCCTCGGGCTTTCGGGGGTGGAAACCGCCAGGAGCGTGGGGCTTGCCCTGGTGCTTTACGGCTTTGTGGCGGTCTTCATCCAGGGTTTCCTGGTGCGGCGCTTCTCCTGGCCGCCTAGGACCCTCCTCCTCCTGGGGCTACCCGTGGGCATCCTGGGCTTCCTCCTTTTGGTGGTGGCCCATGGCTTTCCCCTTTTGGCCCTGGGCCTGGCCCTGCAGGGGGCGGGGACGGCCCTGGCGGGGCCGGGGGTCACCGCCGCCCTCTCCCTGGCCGTGGGGGAAGGGGAACAAGGTCTGGTGGCAGGCTTGAACGCCTCCGCCCAGGCCCTAGGCCGGATGCTCGGGCCTGTTCTGGGTACAGGCCTCTACCGCCTTTCCCCTGAGGCCCCCTACCTCCTGGGGGCTATCCTCCTCCTCGTGGCCCTCCTGGCCCTTCCCTTTCTCTTTCGTCGGGCAAGGATCTAGATGCGTCTCCTCGTCTTCCGCCAGAGAAACTTCCGCAACCTGGCCCTCTCGGCCTTCCAGCCCCCTCAGGGCCTTTTCGCCCTGGTGGGAGGGAACGCCCAGGGGAAGACCAGCCTCCTCCTCGGCATCCACCTGGCCCTTGGAGGCGAGGTCCGGGCTTCCTTGGCCGACCTGATCCGTTTCGGAGAGGAGGAAGCCTGGCTGCAGGCGGAGGTGGAAACCGAGCTGGGTCTATACCGGATCGAGCAACGGCTGAGGCCGGAGGGAAGGGAGATCGTGCTGAACGAGAAGGCGGTGAGCCTACGGGCACTCCAGGAACTTCCGGGTTCGGTTTTGGTGCTTCCTGAGGACGTGGAGGTGGTCCTGGGGAGCCGGGAGGAGAGGCGGGCCTTTCTGGATCGCCTGATCGGGCGCTTCTCCCGCCGGTACGCCGCCCTTCTTTCCGCCTACGAAAAGGCCCTGCGCCAGCGAAACGTCCTTTTGAAGGCTGGGGGGAACGGGCTTTCCGTATGGGATCAGGAGCTGGCCCGCTACGGCACGGAGATCATGGCCTTTAGAAGGCGCTTCTTAAAGCGATTCTTGCCCATATTCCAATCCGTCCACCGGAGCCTGGCCCCGGGGGAGGTGGGGCTTCTTCTGGAGGAAACCGCCCCGGGGGATCTCCTCGAGGCCCTAAGGACCCGGAGGGAGGAGGAGCTGGCCCGGGGGCAGACCCTGGTGGGCCCCCACCGCGACGACCTGGTCTTCCTGCTCTCAGGACGGCCGGTCCACCGCTTTGGTAGCCGGGGGGAGGCCAAGGCGGTGGCCCTCTCCCTCCGCCTGGCCGAGCACCGCCTGCTTTCCGAGCACCATGGGGAAGCCCCCCTTCTCCTGGTGGACGAGTGGAGCGAGGAGCTGGACGAGGGCAAACGGCAGGCGGTTCTGGCCTATACCCGCACCCTACCCCAGGCCATCCTGGCGGGGCTTTGGGCCCCCGAGGGGGTGCCGGTATGCTGGGTGGAAGGAGGGGTGGTCCTATGCTGACCCTCCCGGGAGGGTGGGCATGCCCTGGCGGCTTAAGGAGGTGATCCCCGAGGCCCTGAAGAAGGCAGGGGGCAGGGAAAAGCTAAAGCGGGGCCTGGTCCTGGCTGCCTGGCGGGAGGTGGTGGGCAAGGAACTGGCTCGCCTAAGCGAACCCCTGGCCCTCGAGGGGGGTGCCCTCACCGTGCGCGTGGCGGACCCCGTCACCGCCCACCAGCTCACCTATAGCCGCCTGGCCCTTTTGCGACGCTACGAGGAGCAGTTTCCAGGGGTGGTGAAGGAGATCCGCTTTGTGGTGGGGCCCCTGGAAAAGGAGCCAGAGACCCCCAAAACCCCGGAAAACCCCGAGCGCCTCCTATGGGCAAGTCGCCGGGCGTTGGAGCTTTCGGAAAAAGCCCCCCTGGAGCTACGGGAAAAGGTAGCCCGGGCCGCCCTGGCCCTTTTGCAAAAGGATCGAGGCGAGCCCTGCCCCATCTGCGGAAGCCCCAGCCCCAAGCATCCCTGCCCCACCTGCCGCCGCCTTCTGGAAAGCCCCTGGGTGCGCAAGGAGGCGGAGCGCCTCAAGCGGGGCCGGCCCACGGGCCTCGAGGGGGAAGCCCTCCTGGTGGCTCGGCACCTGGCCAGACAATCCCTTCTCAGCGAGATGGAAGCCCTTTACCCCCAGGCCTTACGGGACGAAACCCTACGTCCTCTGCTCCGGGACCTGGCCCAGCGCTTCCGGACCCTCTTTCCTGGGGAAACCCTCCCCGAGGCGGTGCGGAGCCTCCTCGCCAAGGAGGCCTAAAGCCCTCAAAACATCTTCCCCCTCGCTACCGAGGGGGGAAGTTTTGTGTTCCCATCGTGGTGGGCGGCAGAGGATTTGAACCTCTGACCTCTCGCTTGTAAGGCGAGCGCTCTGACCAGCTGAGCTAGCCGCCCGTGGTGACCCCAGGGGGAATCGAACCCCCGTTTCGGCCTTGAGAGGGCCGCGTCCTGACCGCTAGACGATGGGGCCCTGGCTTGGTGGGCCGTGCAGGATTCGAACCTGCGACCTACCGATTAAAAGTCGGTTGCTCTGCCAGCTGAGCTAACGGCCCAACAGCCTTAGTGATTATAGGGGAAGGGCAAGGGCTTGTCCAGGGCAAAGGCTAAAAGAGCCCCCTTAGGCGCTCCATGATCCTAAGGCCAAGGGCTTCCTCCTCTGACCGCCTTAGGAGGCCCACGAGGTCGAATGGCCTCCTCGCCACCGCCTCGAGGGTCACCTTAGGCAAGGGCGCTTTCCCTAAGAAGGCGAAGAAGTCCCCGTCGGCCCAGGGAGGGACCCAAGCCCCACTCCGGCAGAGGAAAACCCGGTGAAAGACCCCTTCCACCCGCCCCCCGGGGTCCAGCGCCCGCGCCACCGGGACCTGGGGCTCGGGCTCCAAGGAGGGGTCCCGCCAGGGAGGGTAATAGACCCGAAGCCTCGCCCCCAGGCGGTGGTAGAAGACCATCCAGTCGTCGCAGGCGGGCTCCTCCCCCAAGGGGCGGTAGCCCGCATCGTGGTGGGCGTCAAAGAGGACCACCTCCCTCACACCTTCCCGTACCTCGGGGTGGAAGGCCAGGGCGTTGCTTTCGGCGTAGTAGAGCACCGCCCCAGGGGCGAAGGCGAAGCGCCCCCAGAAGCCCTCCCACCCCCGGGCCCCGGGCAGGGGAAGCCCCCGGAGGAGGAAGGCCAAGGCCCGCTCCTCCCAGGCCTCCTCCAGGTAATAGGGGGTTTCAAAGTGGGCCCAGGCGAAGAGGGGGGCCAGGGGGTCCTTGGCGTCTTGGGGCACGGGGAAGAAGTAGTCAAAGTCCACCACCAAAAGCCGCATCCCCTTCTATCCATAGCAAAGGCCCCCGCCCCAGGGCGGGGGCCCAGCACCCGATGCCTCACCAGATGTAGAAGAGGACCACGATGACCAGCCAGACGGCGTCCACCAGGTGCCAGTACATGCTGGCGGCCTCGAGGGTGCCGTGGTGGTGCTGGGTAACCTTGCCCCTAAGGGCCTGGAGGTAGGCCAGGATGAGGCCAAAGCCCCCGATGACCACGTGCAGGCCGTGGAGGCCCACGATGGTGAAGAAGGTGGCGGTCCACAGATTCTCCTGCCAGCTGGAGTGGCGGTGGAATTCGTAGAACTCATAGGACTGCACCAGGAAGAAGAGAACCCCCAGGATGATGGTGACCAAAAGGCCAAAGCGGAAGGGGCTGAACCGGCCACGCCTCAGGTCGTGGTGGGCAAAGTGCACGGTGAAGGAGGAGCTCACCAGGAAGAAGGTGTTGAGGAGGGCAAGCCAAAGGGCAGGCCGTTCCTCCGGGGGTACCGCCGCCCCGGTGAGGCGCAGGTAGAGGTAGCCGGCGATGAGGATGGCGAAGAGGCCCACTTCCGAAACCATGAACCAGGCCATCCCCATCCAGGCGTTGGACTTGCCCGTGAGGGTGTGGTGCTCCACCGGGTGGCTGTACTCGTCCTCGAGGGCCCACCTGATCAGGCCGTAAGCAAAAAGGGCCAGGAAGACCCACATCCACACGTTGGGCACAGGCAGGGCCGCCACGGAAACAAAGAAGGCGAAGAGGGTAGCGGCGGAGTAAAAGGGCCAGAAGGAGCTATTGGGCAGGTGGATGTGGCTGGGGTCTTCGGGCTTCAGCTCCACCCCCTTCTTGGCCCAGTCGTAGAGAGGCCGCTCAGAGGGGAAGTCCTTGGGCAGGACCACGTCAAAGTTATGGGCCTTGGGCGGGGAGCTGGTGAGCCACTCCAGGGTGTAGCCACCCCAGGGGTTATCCGGAGCCTTCTCCCCGGAGCGCAGGCTCTTCCACATAACGTAGATCCAGACCAGACCCCCGAGGCCCAGGATGAAGGCCCCGACGGTGGAAATGAAGTTGAGCTCGGGCCAGCCGGCGATGTCGGCGTTGTAGGTGTAGTAGCGCCGGGGCATGCCCAGGTAGCCCAGGGCGTACTGGGGAAGGAAGGTGACCAGGTAGCCCACGAGGAAGAGCCAGAAGTGGAGCTTGCCGAGCCGCTCGTCGTACATGCGGCCCGTCATCTTAGGCCACCAGTAGTAAAGCCCGGCAAAGGCCCCGAAGGCGCTCCCCGCCATGAGGACGTTGTGGAAGTGGGCCACCACGAAGTAGGAGTCGTGGAACTGGTAGTCCAATGGGGTCATGGAGAGCATGACCCCGGTAATCCCCCCAAGGAGGAAGTTGAAGATGAAGCCCAGGACCCAATAGAGGGGGGTGTGCATCTGGAGCTTGCCGCCCCAAAGGGTGCCGATGAGGTTAAAGAGCTTCACCCCCGTGGGCACGGCGATGAGGGCGGTGAAGAAGGCGAAGGCGATCTGGAAGAGGGTGGACTCGCCCACGGCGAACATGTGGTGGGCCCAGACCATGGTGCCCAGGACCACGATCCCCATCTGGGCCCAGACCATCTGCTTGTAGCCGAAAAGGGGCTTGCGGGCGAAGGTGGAGGCCACCTCGGCGAGGATGCCCAGGTAGGGCAGGAGCATCACGTAGACCGTGGGGTGGGAGTAGAACCAGAAGAACTGCTGGAAGAGGACGGGGTCGCCCCCGATGTCGGGGTTGAACCAGGTGAGGCCGATCTTGCGGTCCAGGAGGACCAGCAGGGTGGCCGCAGTAAGCCCCGCCAGGCTGAAAAGGTTGAGCACGCTGGCGGCGAAGACGCTCCACACGTACATGGGCATCTTCCACATGCTCATCCCTTGGGCCCTGAGGTTGTAGATGGTGGCGATGAAGTTGGCGTTGCCCAAGAGGCTGGAAAAGCCCAGGAGCAGGATGGCGGCCATGTAGAAGTCCACCCCGCTACCCGACTGCACGGAGAAGGGGTAGTAGAAGGTCCAGCCCACGCTGGGAGCTCCACCGGGGAAGAGGTAGCTCATCAGGGCCAGGATGATGGCTCCCAGAAAAGCCCAGTAGCTGAAGGCGTTCACCCGGGGCAGGGCCACATCCCTGGCCCCTAGCATCAGGGGCACCACGAAGTTCCCAAAGCCGGTGAGCCCGGCCTGGATGATGAAGAAGAAGAGCATGGTGGCCCCGTGGAGGGTGAGAATCTGGTTGTACTGCTCTCCGGTGAGGAGGGTGTTGTTGGGCACCGCCAGCTGCGCCCGGATGAGGAGGGAGAAAACCCCCGCCAGGGCGAAGGCGAAGAAGGCGGTGGCCGTGTACATGAGGCCGATCTTCTTGTGGTCCACGGTGGTGAGCAGGTCCCAAAGGACCGCCCACAGTCCGGCTTTGGGTTTTGCAGTGATGGCCATCCCTAACCTCCTAGAACTTGGGCAAGGCCTTGAAGTCAAACCCTTCCACCTTTAGGCCCTCCAGGTAGCGGACCAAGGCCTCCAGGTCCTCCTCGGAAAGCTGAGGGAAGCCAGGCATCTGCACCCCGGGCTTCATCCCCGCGGGGTCCCGGATCCAGGCCTTGAGGTTTTCCGGGGTGTTCTCCACGATGCCCGCCCCCAGGCTCGTGCGGTTGCCCAAAAGCCCAAGATCGGGCCCGATGACCCCAGGGGGCATGCTCCGGGCCACGCCGTGGCAGGCAGCGCAGTTCTGCTGGAAGACCTGCTGGCCTCTTTCGTCGGCCACGGGGGCCGGGGAGGCCTTGGCCTGCTCCACGAAGCGGTCAAACTCCTCTTTGGGAAGGACCACCACGCGGAAGAGCATCCGGGCGTGGCTTGCCCCGCAGAGCTCGGCGCAGAAGCCGTAGTAGAGGCCAGGCTCCTTGGCTTCAAAGGAGATCCGGGTCGTTTGTCCCGGTATGGCGTCCCGCTTGCCGGCGAGCCCCGGCACCCAGAAGGAGTGGATCACGTCCTTGGAGGTGATCTCCAGCTCCACGGGGACCCCGGCGGGAAGGACGAGCTCGTTGGAGTTCCTTAGGCCAAGCTCAGGGTAGTGGAAGTCCCACCAGAACTGGTAGCCCGTGACCTCCACCTTCAGGGCCCCGGGGATGGGGCGGTTCACCTGGATGAGGGCCTTGGCCGTGAGGCCGAAGAGGACGAAGACGATGGCCAAGGGGATGAGGGTCCAGACCACCTCGAGGCGGTCGTTCCCGTGGATCTGAGGGGGTTCCCCCGTATCGCCGGGCCTCGCCCTAAACTTCCAGGTGACGTAGGCCAAGGCCCCCGCCACCACGGCGAAGATGACCACGGAGAAGAAGTAGACCCAGGGCCAGAGGAAGGCCACCTCCTGGTTGTAGGAGCCTCCTGGGTGGGTGATGGCCACCCGGTGGGCCTCCTGGGCCAGGGCCAAACCTAGAAGACTGAAAGCCGCCACAACTCTTTTCATCCGCTTCCCTCCCTAAAGTACCCGGTCCACCGCCATGGCCACGAACAAGAGGGCCAGGTAAAGCATGGAGTATTTATACAGCGAAACCGCCGTCCTCCGCTCGGGCTGGCGGTAGAGGGCAAGGCTCTTAAGGATAAGCAAAGCATTAAGGGCGAGGCTCAAGAAGAAGTAAACCAGGCCGAGTTCCCCCAAAAGGAGGGGCATGAGGGAAATCAAGGCAGTGAGCACGGCATAAAGGGCGATCTGCATCACCGTCACCCTTTCCCCCAACACCACGGGCAGCATGGGCACCCCCACGGCCCGGTAGTCGTCCTGGATCATGAGGGCTAAGGCCCAGAAGTGCACCGGGGTCCAGAAGAAGATGAGGGCAAAGAGGTACCAGGCAAAGAGGCTCAAGTCTCCGGTCACCGCCGCCCAGCCCACCAGGGGGGGAAAGGCTCCCGCCGCCCCACCGATGACGATGTTCTGCCAGGTGCGCCGCTTCAGGTAGAGGGTGTAGACCAGCACGTACCAGATAAGGCCCATGAGGGCCAGGGTGGCGGAAAGGAGGTTCGCCCCCCACCAGAGGAGAAGGAAGGCAGAAAGGGCAAGGCCAAAGGCGAAGAGAAGGGCATCCCGGCTGGAAATGCGCTGGGTCACGGTGGGACGCTTGGCGGTGCGGCGCATGCGGGCGTCGATGTCCCGGTCCACCACCATGTTGATGGCGTTGGCCGCTCCCGCCATCATGTAGCCTCCCAGGGCCACCACCAGGAAGAGGCCCGTGCCAGGCCAGCCCTTGGCGGCGATGAGCATGGCCAAAAGGGTGGTGAAGAGAAGGAGGCTGATCACCCGGGGTTTGGTGAGGGCCAGGTAGTCCTTCCAGGTGGCTCCCCCAGTGCCCCGGTGCACCTGCCCCGCCTCCGTACCCTCCCCCAGCTCCACCCGCCTAGCCCCCTGGACCAACGCCGCCGCCGAAAGCAGGATGAAAAGAAGCCACACGGCGTAGGCCAAAAGAAGGTGCAGGATCTGCATCCAGACCGGGGCCTTGAGCCACACGTTCACCAGGCCCACGAGAAGCTGCACTCCATAGAGGTATGCGAGGGCATGGGCGAAGCGGCGGGTATGGGAGGAAGGCCGCAGATGGGCCACCAGGTAGCCAGCAAAAACCACATAAAGCCCCACGCTCACGGCGATGAGGGGGTGAAGCACCCTGAGGCGCACCAGGAAGTGCTCGCCTGGGGTCAGGGAGCGCTCCAGGGCCTCGAGGGTGTTCCGCACGGGGAAGAGAAGGTCCCCCAAGGCGGTCACCGCCCCGCTCATCCCCAGGAAGAGCAAGGCGATAAGCCCCAGGAGCAAGGCCGCCCCCACCGCACCCTGCCCCCTAAGGCGCAAGGGAGCACCCCCAGAGGCCCACCAGGCGGTGAGGACCAGGAAGGCCAGGAGGAAATAGGTGTTGGCCAGGTGCACCATCTGCACCACGGCCCGGGCTGCGCTGGCGTTTTGGGCCGTCCAGCCAAAGAGGACCAGGGAGGCCCCCACCAGGCTCTCCGTGACCATGAAAAGGAGGGAAAGCCCAGCCCCAAAGCGCACAGGATGCCCCTTGGGAAAAGCGCGAAGGGCAAAGAGGAAGAAGAGAAGGACCAAGAGGAAGGCCAGGCCCGAGGTAGCCCGGTGGGTGAACTCGATGAAGGTCTCCACCTGTGGGCTTCTGGGGATGATCTCCCCGTTGCAGGTGGGCCAGTGGGCACCGCACCCCGCCCCCGACCCCGTGGCCCGCACGTAGGCACCCCAAAGGGCCACCAGGATGTTCCACACCAGGACGCCCCAGGCGTAACGGCTAAACCAGGCTTGGCTCATAACAGACCCGTCCCCCAGACGGCAGTAGCCATCATTTTGCCAGAAGTACCTAGGCGGGGGTGAAGTACATTTGTCCCTTCCATTACCTGCCACCTGGGAGACTAATACCCCCGGGCCCTACTTGGCAAGGGGCTGGGCAGAAGGCCCATCTCCACAAAGGATAAGGGCTACCCCACCTTTGGCCCTGCCCGGCGTATGGCTTCCTCCACCCCGTCCGCGTACTTCTGGAAGTTTTCCTGGAACAAGGTAGCTAGCTTCCTGGCCTGGCGATCGTAGGCCTCCTTGTCCTCCCAGGTTTCTCGCGGGTCCAAAAGCTCCTTGGGCACCCCGGGAACCTCCAGGGGGACCTCAAAGCCGAAGACGGGATCCTGGCGATAGGGAACCCCCTCGAGGGCCCCGCTTAGCGCCGCCTGCAAAAGGGCCCGGGTCACGGGCAGGGGAAAACGCCGGCCCACCCCGTAAGGCCCCCCGGTCCAGCCGGTGTTCACCAGGTACACCCTGGGACCATGCTTCTTGATCTTCTCCCCCAGCATGCGGGCATAGACCCCGGGATGGAGGGGAAGAAAGGGCGCCCCGAAGCAGGCGGAGAAGGTGGCCTTGGGCTCGGTGACACCCCGCTCGGTGCCCGCCACCCGGGCGGTGTAGCCGGAGAGGAAGTAGTACATGGCCTGCTCCGGAGAAAGGCGGGCGATGGGGGGCAGAACCCCGTAGGCGTCGGCGGAGAGAAAAAAAATGGCCCTGGGGTGTCCGGCCACGCCAGACTCCACCACGTTTTCCAGGTGGCCCAAGGGGTAGGAGGCGCGGGTATTTTCCGTCTTGGTGTCGTCATCCCACTCCACCCGACGGCTTTCCGGGTTCACCACCACGTTCTCCAGGATGGCCTCAAACTGGTTGGAGGCTTTATAGATAAGGGGCTCATACTCCGGAGAAAGGCGGATGACCTTGGCGTAGCATCCCCCTTCAAAGTTGAAGACTCCCTCCTCGCTCCAACCGTGCTCGTCGTCGCCGATCAAGGGCCTCTCCGGATCGGTGGAAAGGGTGGTCTTGCCCGTCCCGGAAAGACCAAAGAAGATGGCCACATCCCCCTCCTTCCCCACGTTGGCCGAGGCGTGCATGGGGAAAACCCCCCGCTTGGGCATGAGGTAGTTCATCACGGTGAAGATGCTCTTCTTGATCTCCCCCGCATACCTGGTACCCACGATGAGGACCATCCTCCTCTGGAAGCTGATGCCCACGAAGACCTCGCTCCGGGTGCCGTCCCGCTCCGGGTCGGCCAGGAAGTAGGGAGCGTGGACCACGGTAAAGCCTGGGGAAAAGGGCTCCACCTCGTCGTCCTCGGGGAACCGGCGCGGGAGGATGAACATGTTGCGGGCAAAGAGGGCGTGCCAGGGGCTTTCCGTCACCACCCGCACCGCCAGCCGGTAACGCTTATCCGCTCCCGCATACAGGTCCTGCACGTAGAGGTCGCGGTCAGAAAGGTAGGCGGCCACCCTTTCCCAAAGGGCCTGGAAGGCCTCCGGGGCGAAGGGCTGGTTCACCTCCCCCCACCAGACCTCCTCCTCTACGCCCAGCTCCCGCACCACGAACTTATCTCTGGGGCTTCTCCCCGTGTAAGGGGTGGTGTCCACCACCAAGGCCCCCTTGTGGGCCAGAAAACCCTCCCCCCGGGCCAGGGTGTGCTCCACCAGGATGGGGGAAACCGTGTTCCAGAAAACCTGTTTCCTCGGTTTGATGCCCAAAGGCTCCAGTCGGTCCATAGAGACCCCCTTATGCCTAGGGCATCATACACTTATTTCCACGCTTCCAGGTTTAGAACTCGTACCCCGGCCGCTCCAAAAAGGTAAGCGTAAGGCGCTTGCCCAGCTCCACCCCGGGCTGGTCAAAGGCGTTCACCCCCCAAAGCTCCCCCAGGAAGGCGGTTTGCCACATGAGGTGCTGCAGGAGCCAGCCCACCGTGTAGGGGGAGATCTCGGAAAGGTACAGGGTGTAGACCTTTTGCCCCGCTTCCGCCAGGGCCTGGTAGGTGGCCTCGGCCTCGGCCTTCAAGAGTTGGAACAAGCCCTTGCCGAAGAGGTAACCTGCCTCCCCCTCGAGGCCTTCCACCTGGGGCAGGAGGAGGTCCTCCGTGGCCCTTTCCGGCACCACCAGAACGATGAGCTTGTCCAAGGGGCCTTCCCGGAAGAGCTGCACCTGGGCGTGCTGGTCCTGGGGACCCAGGGCGGGCACGGCGGTGGTGCCCACCCGGTTGCCCTCCCCATCCCGCTTGCCCAAGGACTCGTCGTGGAGCTGGACAAACCAGGCGGGAAGGTATTTCAGCCTTTCCGAGTACACCATAAAGACCGTGATGGGCAGGTGGCGGTGGAGGTGCTGGAGCAAGGCGGTTTTCAGGGGGAGGTTTTCCTCCAGCGGGGCCAGGGCCAGCTCGTTCGCCTTCCTCGCCCCCATGAGGAGGGCCTCCAGGTCCATCCCGGCAAAGGCCAAGGGAAGGAGCCCCACCGGGGAGAGCACGGAGAAGCGCCCTCCCACGTTGTCGGGAATGGAAAAGGCCTCGAGGCCCTCCTTTTCCGCCAAGGCCCTTAGCGCCCCCCGCCGGGGATCCGTGGTGAGAACCAGGTGCCGCCGCCAGTCCTCCCCCAGGTTCTCCCGAAGCCAGTTCAGAAAAACCAGAAGAGCGGCCAGGGTTTCCGCGGTGGCCCCCGACTTGGAAACCGCATTCACCAGGGTCTTCCGGGGGTCTAGGCCCCGAAGGAGCCGAAGCACGGGCTCCGGCTCCACGTGGTCCACGTAGTGGAAGCGCACGCCGCTTTCGTTGAAGGCACTCTCCAGGGCCTTAGGCCCCAAGGCGCTTCCCCCGATGCCCAGGAGGACGAAGTCCTCCACCCAGGGGTTAGCCTCCCGATAGCGGCGGATCCGCCTCAGGGTTTCCGTGTCCTCGGGGAGGTCCATCCAGCCCAGCATGCTTTGGGGATCCTTCCGCTTGGCCAAAAGGGCCTCCCGGGCCTGAAGAAGGAGGGGCCCGTGCTCCTTAAAAGCCTGGGGGAAATCCGGGAGGAAGCGGGTATCCAGGCGCAGCATACCCCCATGCTACCCGGATGTAAGCTAAAGGCATGGGCTACGTGCCCCCACCCACGCCCCAGCATGGCCTCGAGGAGGGTCCCATCCTCCTCAAGGACGGGCGCACCGCCTTCCTGAGGCGGGCAGGCCCCAAGGACCTTCCCCTTTTCGTGGAGTTCCTGAGGCGGCTATCCCCGGAGTCCTTGCGCATGCGCTTCTTCTCCCCCATCTCCCCGGAAAAGGCGGCGGAGCTTCTCCTTTCCGCCAAACCGGAAGAGGAAAAGGTGATCCTCATGGTCCTGGCGGGAGACCCCCCCAGGATGGTGGCCACGGGGGAGTACGTGCGCCTGAAGGGGGAGGGCACCGCCGAGGTGGCCTTTCTGGTGGACGATGCCTTCCAGGGCAAGGGCCTGGGCACCCTCCTTCTGGAGCGCCTGGCCTTGATCGCCGCCAAGCGGGGGGTAAGGCGGTTTCAGGCCTTCGTCCTGGCGGAGAACCAGAAAATGCTCAACGTCTTCATGGAAAGCGGCTTCCAGGTACGGGCCCGCAGGGATAGCGGGGAGGTGGAGGTGGAGTTTGAGATCCTCCTGGAGGAGAAGGCGGCGGAGCGGTTTGAGTGGCGGGAAAAGGTTTCCACCCTTGCGAGCCTTCACCCCTTCTTCTTTCCCCGGGGCGTGGCGGTGGTGGGAGCAAGCCGCGACCCGGAAAGCATCGGCTACCGGGCCCTGGAAAACCTCATCTTTGGCCGCTTCCAAGGCCCCGTCTACCCGGTGAACGAGGCCATCGGCAAGGAAGGAGGTACGGTGGGGCCCCTTCTCGCCTACCCCAGGGTGGAGAGCATTCCCGGCCCCGTGGACCTGGCGGTGATCGCCGTGCCCAAGGAGCGGGTTTGGGAGGCCCTCGAGGCCTCGGGAAGACGAGGGGTGCGGGCGGCCATCGTCCTCACCACCGGCTTCCAGGACCAAGAGGCCAGGGAGCTGGCCGACAAGGCCAGGCGTTTGGGGATGCGCCTTCTGGGGCCGGGTTCCTTGGGCCTGGTCCACACCCACCCCGAGGTGCGCCTGGCGGCGGGCCTGGCCCCCCTCCCCAAACCCGGACCCCTGGCCATCTCCAGCCAATCCGGCACCCTGGGCCGGGCGGTGATGGCCTATGCGGAGGGCATGGGACTCGGCATCTCCTCCTTTGTCTCCTTGGGGGCCAAGGCGGACATCTCCTCCAACGACCTTTTGCAGTTCTGGGAAGAGGACGAGCGAACCCGGGTGATCCTCCTTTACCTGGAGAGCTTCGGCAACCCCCGGCGCTTCTCCCGCCTAGCCCGCAGGATCGGCAAGAAAAAGCCCATCCTGGCGGTGCATCCCTCCCGGGATCCCTTGGTGCGCACCCTCTTCGCCCAGGCCGGGGTGATCCGGGCCAACAGCCTGGAGGAAGCCTTTGACGTGGCCGCCCTTCTGGCCCTGGGGCGCCTTCCGGAAAACAACCGGGTGCGACTCATCTCCAACGCCTCCGGTCCCTCCAACCTGGCCCTCGAGGCCCTCAGGGAAGGAGGGCTTTTCGTGGAGCACGTGGACCTGGGCTCCACCGCCAAGGCGGAGGAGTTCGCCCGCGCCCTGGAAGAAGCCCTGGAAGGCGAGGCGGGAAGCGTGTTTCTCCTCTTCGTGCCCATGGGCTTTACCAGCGAGGAGGAGTTCCTGGCTCTTTTGGAGAAGGCAGAAGGGAACAAGCTCCTTTTGGCCTGCGTGATGGGCTCCTCGGGAGTGCGGGCCCGGGTTATGGGCCAGGTGGCCCTCTACCGCTTCCCCGAATCCGCGGCCATCGCCCTGAGCCGGGCCTGGGCCTACAGGGTTTGGCGGGAAGAACCCCTTTACTTCCCCGACTTCCCGGACCTGCGCCTGGAGGAGGCGAGGAAGCTCCTAGAAGGGAAAGAGACCCTGAGCCAGGCGGAGGGGGCCGCCCTCTTGGAGTGCTTCGGCCTGCCCTTGGGGAAGGGGGAAGGGCTTTCCCTCAAGCTCACCGCCAAGCCCCACCCCCTCTTCGGCCCCGTCCTCACCCTGGTCCTGCCCACCCCCCTGGGGGACCAGGTGCTGGGCCAGCGGCTTTCCCCCCTCACCCAGAAGGACGCCCAGGAGCTGGTAAGACCCCTAAGCCACGGGCAAAGCCCGGATCTTTCGGGTCCTCTCGACCCCGCCCCCTACCAGGAAATCGTCCTCAGGCTTTCCCGGCTTCTGGAGGAACTGCCTCAGGTGGAAGAAGTTTCCCTGGAGCTTTCCGGACCCCGGATCGCCAGCTTTGAAGTGCGCCTCGGGGGAAACCCCGAACCGAGGAACCGCCATGCGCATTCAAAGCCCCGCTAACCCCAAGGTGAAGGCCTTGGCCGCCCTGAAGGAACGAAGGGAGCGGGAAAGGACTGGCCTTTTCCTGGTGGAAGGCCGGCGGGAGGTGGAAAGGGCCCTAAGGGCTGGCCTCCAGTTAGAAACCCTCCTTCTCGGCCCCAAGGCCACCCCGGAGGACCAAACCCTGGCGGGATCGGCCCCCACCCTGGAGCTTTCCCAGGAGGCGATGGAGCGGGTTTCCGTAAGGGAGAACCCGCCTCCCGTCATCGGGGTCTTCCGCCTGCCCCACAAAACCCTAAAGGAGGTCCGGCTCCCGCAAAACCCCCTGGTCCTGGTCCTTCTGGGCCTGGAAAAACCCGGCAACCTGGGGGCCATTCTGCGCTCGGCGGATGGGGCGGGGGTGGATCTGATCCTGGTGGCGGAAGGGGTGGACCTCTATAGCCCCCAGGTGATCCGGAACTCCACGGGGGTGGTCTTCTCCCTGCCCGTCTTCCCCGTGGCCGAGGAGGAAGCCGCCCGCTTCCTGGAGGAAAAAGGGCTTTTTTTGGTGGCCGCCACCCCCAGAGGGGAAAAGGTTTACTGGGAAGAAAACTACCAAAGGGGAGTGGCCTTCCTCCTGGGCACCGAGGACGAAGGCCTTTCCGAGGCCTGGCTGGCCCGGGCGGGGGTGAGGGTGCGCATCCCCATGCGGGGGGTGGCGGATAGCCTCAACGTCTCCGTGAGCGCTGCCCTCCTCCTCTACGAGGCCCTGCGCCAGCGCTCCTTACACGACCCCCCTCAACCCCCTTGACAGGAACACGCGGGGGCAAAATAATAACCCTTGGTTTGACACTCTCGCCCTTTGAGCGTCAAAGGAGGGAGTGAATATGGCTGCGGAGGTGAAGACGGTGATCAAGCCCCTAGGCGACAGGGTTGTGGTGAAACGGATTGAGGAGGAGCCCAAGACCAAGGGCGGCATCGTGCTCCCCGACACCGCCAAGGAGAAGCCCCAGAAGGGCAAGGTGATCGCGGTGGGCTCGGGCCGCATCCTGGACAACGGGCAGAAGGTGCCCCTCGAGGTCAAGGAGGGGGACATCGTGGTCTTCGCCAAGTACGGCGGCACCGAGATCGAGATCGACGGCGAGGAGTACGTGATCCTCTCCGAGCGCGACCTTTTGGCGGTTCTGCAGTAAAAGGGAGGTGAGGTATGGCGAAGATCCTGGTGTTTGACGAAGCAGCCCGCCGGGCCTTGGAGCGCGGCGTGAACGCGGTAGCCGATGCGGTGAAGGTAACCCTGGGCCCCCGGGGCCGGAACGTGGTCCTGGAAAAGAAGTTCGGCTCCCCCACCATCACCAAGGACGGGGTGACGGTGGCCAAGGAGATCGAGCTGGAGAACCACCTGGAGAACATCGGGGCCCAGCTCCTCAAGGAGGTGGCCTCCAAGACCAACGACGTGGCCGGTGACGGTACCACCACCGCCACCGTCTTGGCCCAGGCCATCGTGCGGGAGGGCTTGAAGAACGTGGCCGCCGGCGCCAACCCCCTGGCCCTCAAGCGGGGCATTGAGAAGGCGGTGGAGGCGGCGGTGGAGAAGATCCGCTCCCTGGCCATCCCCGTGGAGGACCGCAAGGCCATCGAGGAGGTGGCCACCATCTCCGCCAACGACCCTGACGTGGGCAAGCTGATCGCCGACGCCATGGAGAAGGTGGGGAAGGAGGGGATCATCACCGTCGAGGAGTCCAAGAGCCTGGAGACCGAGCTGAAGTTCGTGGAGGGGTACCAGTTTGATAAGGGGTACATCTCCCCCTACTTCGTCACCAACCCCGAGGCCATGGAGGCGGTCCTCGAGGACGCCTTCATCCTCATCGTGGAGAAGAAGGTCTCCAACGTGCGGGAACTCCTCCCCATCCTGGAGCAGGTGGCCCAGACCGGTAAGCCCCTTCTCCTGATCGCCGAGGACGTGGAGGGCGAGGCCCTGGCCACCCTGGTGGTCAACAAGCTCCGGGGCACCCTGAACGTGGCTGCGGTGAAGGCTCCCGGCTTCGGTGATCGCCGCAAGGAGATGCTCAAGGATATCGCCGCCGTCACCGGTGGTACCGTCATCTCCGAGGAGCTTGGCTTCAAGCTGGAGAACGCCACCCTCTCCATGCTGGGCCGGGCCGAAAGGGTGCGGATCACCAAGGACGAGACCACCATCGTGGGCGGCAAGGGCAAGAAGGAGGACATCGAGGCCCGCATCAACGCCATTAAGAAGGAGCTGGAGACCACCGACAGCGAGTACGCCAAGGAGAAGCTCCAGGAGCGCCTGGCCAAGCTGGCGGGGGGCGTGGCGGTAATCCGGGTGGGGGCTGCCACCGAAACCGAGCTCAAGGAGAAGAAGCACCGCTTTGAGGACGCCCTGAACGCCACCCGGGCCGCGGTGGAGGAGGGCATCGTCCCGGGCGGTGGCGTGGCGCTCCTCAGGGCCATCAGCGCCGTGGACGAGCTCCTTAAGAAGCTGGACGGGGACGAGGCCACCGGGGCCAAGATCGTGCGTCGGGCCCTGGAGGAGCCTGCCCGTCAGATCGCCGAGAACGCTGGCTACGAGGGCTCCGTGGTGGTCCAGAGGATCCTCTCCGAGACCAAGAACCTCCGCCTGGGCTTCAACGCCGCCACCGGGGAGTACGTGGACATGGTGGAGGCAGGCATCGTGGACCCCGCCAAGGTGACCCGCTCCGCCCTGCAGAACGCCGCCTCCATCGGCTCCCTCATCCTCACCACCGAGGCGGTGGTGGCCGAGAAACCCGAGAAGAAGGAGTCCACCCCCGCTCCCACGGGCGGCGACATGGACTTCTAAAGCCACCCCAACCTGGCTTTGCCAGGTTGGGGCCCCGGCAAAGGGGCAAAGGAGGCTGGGCCTACGCCCAGCCTCTTTTCTCTAAAAGGGCACCACTTCCTCCTTGGGCCCTCCTCCACCGTTCCCCTGGAGGAAGGCCTCCCGATCCGGGATCAAGTAGGCACGGAAGCCCTCGGCCTCGAGGGCCTCGAAAACACCTTCCCCCACCCGGGTTTCCCGCAAGGAGAAGATGGCCTCACCGAAAGGCCCCTGCACCCTGAGGTAAAGGGGGAGGGTTCCAGGGTATTCGTCCAAGAGGCTCTTCAGAAGGGCAACACCCCCTTCGTCCAAAAGGGCATGGTCTACCTCCACCTCCAGGGCCTTGGGGGCCTCGGCCACCTCCTCGTGGGTCCAGGCGGCCTGGGCCATGACCCTAAGCCCCCCTTCCTCCCGCTCCACCTCCGCCAGGACCAGGAGAGGGGTGTCCTCCTTGAGCTTGGGAGAAACCCCCTCGTAAGCCCGGCCGAAAACCACCACCTCGAGGGCCCCTGTCTCATCGGAGAGGGTAAAACGGGCCATCATGCCCCCGCTTTTGGTGGGCTTGCGCGCCACCTCCTCCACCATGCCCGCGAGGAGCACCCTGGGCCTTGGGGGAAGGCCCCGGATGAAGTCGGAAAGCTCCTCCAGGGTGCAGCTCGCCACCTCCCTCAGGCCCGGGTAGCGCAGCACCGGGTGGCCGGAAACATAGATGCCCAAGGCCTCCTTCTCGTAGCGGAGCCGGGTGATCTCGTCCAGGGGCAAGGCTTCCGCCAGGGGAGGTTCTTCCACCTCGGCGAACAGGCCCATCATGCCGGATCGCTCCCGCTCCCGGCTTTCCGCCGCCCACCGGAGGAGGGGGTCCAAGGAAGCCAGCAACCGGGCCCTGTCCCCAAAGGCGTCAAAGGCCCCCGCCTTGATAAGGGACTCCAGGGTGCGCTTGTTCACCACCCTCTCGTCCAGGCGCTTGAGGAAGTCCCCGAGGCTCTTAAAGGGACCACGGCGCTCCCTTTCCGCCAGGATGGCCTGGGCTGCCCCTTCCCCCACGTTCTTCACCGCGGAGAGGCCAAAAAGGATCTCCTCCCCCACCACCTTGAAGTCAAAGCCTGAGCGGTTGATGTCGGGGGGAAGGACCTCTATGCCCATGGCCCGGGCGTCGCGGATGTACTCCGCCACCTTGTCGGAATCGTGCCGCTCCACGGTGAGGAGGGCGGCCATGAACTCCACCGGGTAGTGGGCCTTCACGTAGGCGGTCTGGTAGGAAAGAAGGCTGTAGGCGGCGGCGTGGGAGTTGTGGACGATCACATCCTCGGCCAGGAAGGTATGGGTTCCCTCCACGGTGAGGTCGTAGACCTCTTCCTCTCCCAGAGGCTCTATGGCCTCCACCCGGTCCCAGTAGATCTCCGCCGTGGCCAGGCGCAACAGGGCCAGGCTTCCCGTGAGGGCCGAAAGGCGCGCCAGGGTGGCGCGGGAAAGCCCCAGGCGGCCCTTGCTGGGCCGCAAAAGACCCTGGGCTAAGCCATGGGCCTCCAGAAAATCCCCCACCCTACCCCCGGAAGCCTGGGCCAAAGCATCCCTTACCAGGGGGAGAAAGCCCAGAGGCAGGATGTCCTTGGTGCTCCGGCCCACCTCCTTCCAGGAGGAAAGAAGGGCCTCCAGGTCCCGCTTCCTCTTGCCGAGAAGGTAAGGCCCCACCCGCTCCCCAAAGCGCCGGGCCGCCTCGAGGCCCCCCAGGAGGTAGACCACATATCCTTTCCGGCCCCCTCCATAGGGAAAGCGCTTCTCCACCAGACGGCTTTGCAAGCCCAGGCGGAGGAGGAGGTGCTGGACCCCGCGGGCAAGGGCCTCGGAGGCCGTGGCGTAATGGATGAGCCTACCCTTGGCGTCCACTCCCCCATCCCCCACCCACAGGCGCCCAAGAAGCCGGGCCACCCCTTCCTGGGAAAGGCCAAAGACCCTTTCGGGAAGATGCTTGTCCTTGGCGGCAAGCCCCAAAAGCCCCATCTCCCTCAAGAAGGTTTCCGCCTCCGAGGGAAGCTTGCGGTCCCGCCGGCCCACGTAGATATGGGCTACCCCCCGGCGCCAGACCACCCGGGTGCGGGTGTTGGCAAAGCCCGCCAGGGCCTCCTCCATAGCGGCCAGCTCTTCCTCCGAGGAGGTGTAGAGGTAAAAGCCGGAGGGATGTCGGAGGTTTCCCTCGCTAAGGGCGAAGCCCAGAAGGTCCAGCTCATGGGGCTTCAGGTCCTCTGAAGGCTGGTAGGGAAGGTGCCTGGGCAGGGCCACGAAGTCCCCTGGGCGAAGGGTGCCCAACTCCCGCCAACCCTCTGGGGTGTAGAGGGGGTGGTTGGCCGTGGCCTCGAGGACCCGTCCCGTGGCGGTGCGCAAACGGTAGACCATGGCCCGGCCGCTTTGGAAGGCGGCCACCACCGGCCTCGGCACCAGACGCAGGGTGCTCTCGTCCAGGGAAACCACCCAGACCCCTTTGGCTTCCCCCCGGACGATGGCCTCTATGGGCACAAGCTTTCCCGTACGGTAGTCCAGCACCCGGGCCCTTCCCGGCAGGCACTTGTTGAAGCCGTAGTTGGCGAAGGCCTCCAGCATGTCAAAAAGCCGGTTGGCCTCCTCCTCGGGCACGCCCCGTTCCCTGGCCCCCCGCACGAAGCGCTCTCGGTGCTTTTGCATCTCCTCCACCTTCTTCTTGCCCATGGCCCGCCTCAAGAGGTCGGCCTCCCCCAGGGAGTAGCCCGCCACCTGGGAGGCGATCTGCATGATCTGCTCCTGGTAAACGGGGATGCCGTAGGTTTCCTCCAGGATGGGCCTCAGGTACTTCTCCGCATGGGGGAATTCCACGTAGCTCACGGGCTCCTGGCCGTGGTGGCGGCGGATGTAGGTGGGGATGTGCTCCATGGGCCCCGGGCGGTAGAGGGAAACCAGGGCGATGATGTCCTCGAGGCGCCTGGGCTTTAGCCCCCGCACCGTGGCGGTCATTCCTCCCGATTCCAGCTGGAAAACCCCCTTGGTCTCTCCCCGCGCCAAGAGGGCGAAGGTCTTGGGGTCGTCCAAAGGCAAGCGGTCGTAGTCCAGCTCCACCCCCTTGGACTCCTTCACGATCTTCTTGGCCTCGTCCAGGAAGGTGAGGGTGCGCAGGCCCAGGAAGTCCATCTTCAAAAGCCCCAGGGCCTCCACCGCTCCCATGTCGTACTGGGTCACGGGCCGCCCCTCCTGGTCCCGCATGAGGGGCACCAGGTCCGTGAGGGGCTCGGCGGCGATGACCACCCCGGCGGCGTGCACGGAAGCATGGCGGTTCAGGCCCTCGAGGCGCATGGCCACCTCGATCACCTCCCGCACCCGCGGGTCCTTTTCCATCTCCGCCCTTAGCTCCGGCACCAGCTCTATGGCCTCGGCCAGGGGCTTGGGCTTGCCGAACTGCACGGGAATCAGCTTGGCCAGCTCCTCCGCCTTCTTGTGGGGGATGCCGTAGACCCGGGCCACATCCTTGAGGGCTGCCTTGGAGGCCAGGCTACCGAAGGTGCCGATCTGGGCCACCTTGTCCTCCCCGTAGCGCCCGCGCACGTACTGGATCACCCGGTCCCGCTCCCGGTCGGAAAAGTCCGTGTCGATGTCGGGCATGGAAACCCGCTCGGGGTTCAAAAAGCGCTCAAAGAGGAGGCCGAAGCGCAGGGGGTCGATGTTGGTAATGCCCACGGCATAGGCCACCAGGCTCCCGGCGGCGCTTCCCCGGCCCGGCCCCACGGATACCCCATTCCGCCTGGCCCAGTTGATGTAGTCCTGGACGATGAGGAAGTATCCGGGAAAACCCATCCGCTCGATCACGGAAAGCTCGTAGAGGGCCCGGTGCAAGATGGCCTCCGCCGTCCACTCCCTCACCCCCTCCAACGGGGGTAGCTTGGGCAGAAGGGCTTCCCAGGCCTTCCCTTCCACCTGGGCCAAGGCTTCCGCCAGGGCTTCCCCGTCCCCGTGGGGCGGCATCTGCCCCAGAAAGCGGAAAACCTCCCGGTAAAACCCCTCGGTGATGCGGTCCGGATAGCGGGAAAGAAGCCCCTTAAAGGTGAGCTCCCTCAGGTACTGGGCCTCGGTCCTGCCCTCGGGAAGGGGAAAGCGGGGGATGCGGTAGACCATCTTGCCCCCGATGGGCAGGTCCACCTCGCACATGCGGGCGATCTCCACCGTGTTGTCAAAGGGTTCGTCGCCCCACTCCTCCTCCGGGAGCATGGCCCGCATCTCCTCTGGGGTCTTCACGTAAAACTCGTCGCAGGGGAAACGCCAGCGCTCGGGGTCATCCAGGGTGCTCTTGGACTGGATGGCGAGAAGCACCTCGTGGGCCCGGGCGTCCTCCTTGCGCACGTAGTGGCCGTCGTTGGTGGCCACCATCCCCAGGCCGTACTTCCGGGCGAACTCCCTCAGAACCTGGTTCACCTTTCTTTGCTCGGGAAGCCCATGGTTTTGGATCTCTATAAAGAAGCGGTCGCCGAAAATGGAGAGGTATTCGTTAAGCCGGGCCTCCGCCAGGTCCAGACGATCCTGCAGGATGAACTGGGGAATCTCCGCCCCCAGGCAGCCCGAAAGGGCGATAAGACCCTCGGCATGCTCCCGTAGAATCTCCCGGTCAATACGGGGTTTTTCGTAAAAACCCTCCAGGTATGCCCGGCTCGCCAGGCGCACCAGGTTCTGGTAGCCCTTGAAGTCCTTGGCAAGAAGGGTGAGGTGGAAGTACCCCCCGTCTAAGCCCTTCCCCCTTTTGCGGTCAAAGCGGCTTTCCGCGGCCACGTAGGCCTCGTAGCCGATGATGGGCTTGATTCCCATGGCGGTGGCCTTCTTGTAGAACTCCACCGCCCCGAAGAGGTTGCCGTGGTCGGTCATGGCCAGGGCAGGGTCCTCGGGGGAAACCGTCTTCACCCACTCAAGAAGGTCAGAAAGCTTTGCCGCCCCGTCCAGGAGGGAGAACTGGGTGTGCTGGTGCAGGTGGGCGAACTTAAGGCGGCCCATAGGGTCCAGTCTAGCAAGGGCCTTGCCTCCCTTAGTTGGGTATACTGATTAATGTAATGATTGAGAACACCGGCACCCCCATCTCCGCCACCGAGGCCCGGGTTCACTTTGGGGAGGTCCTCCAACGCGTGGCCCAGGGAGAAACCCTGGTGGTGGAACGGGGAGGAAGAGCCGTAGCGGTCATCCTGTCCGTGGAAGAATACGAGCGGCTCCGGAAAGCGCCTAAGCAACAAGAGATCCTCGATGCGCTTTGGAGGCCGGGCCAGGAGATCCGAAGCCACCTACAAGGACCCATCTCTTCCCCAGAGGAAGTCATACGGGCGATGCGGGAGGAACGCACCCTTGAACTGGGCGGTTCTTGACGCAAGCTTCCTCATGACCCTGGGCCAACTTAGGGAAGAAGTCTGGAACACCTTAGCCCGCTACGACCTGGCCCTTCACCCCACGCCTCCCCACGGCCACCACCCCAACTTCCTGGGAGCCAAAAAGGCAGCGGGGCTCCTCCTCCGCACCCCGGAGTTTCAAAGGGCCAGGCTCATCCTGGCGGGCATGGATGCGGTGCTGAAACCCTTGCGGGAAGAGGCCCTGAAGGCAGGAAAGGCCCTGATCCTCCCCCACCCCGACCGGCCGGGGGAGTTCGTGCTCCTTAAGGACCTGGACCCAAGAAAGCTCAAGCGGGTGCGGGAGGCCTACCGCTACGGGGTGAAGGTGGACCTAAAGGAGCAGCCCATAGACCTGGTCCTCATCGGGGCCGTGGCCGTGGATGAAGAGGGGGGCTGGGTGGGGAAGGGCTATGGCTTTCCCCAGGCCTGGCTTGCCGTGGAGGCCCCCTTCGCCACCCTGGCCCACGCCCTCATGGTCTACCCCAAGCTTCCCGTGGAGCCGGAGCGCCGGGTGGACCTCATCGCCACCCCGGCGCGGCTCATCCGGCCTTAAAGGGCGAACTCCTTCAGGAGGCCCTCGAGGTCCAGGGGTTCCTGTTGCCCTAAGGCGGGGTAGACCTCGGGGTAACGGGGGAGGTAGGCCTTAAGGCGCTCCTCAAAGGTGGGCACCTCCGCCTTCCAGAAAATCCCTGTGGGGATCCGCTCCCCCCATTCCGCCGCCTTCTCCTGGAACTGAGCCATCTTTTTGTCCAGCTCCTCAGGAGGAAGCCCCTCGGGAACATGGGGATCGTACCCCTCGTCCTGGAGCCTATAGATCCTAGGGGCAAACCACTCCTTGGTGTGGAGGTCGTTGTAGGTGGGGCAGGGCTGGAGGACATGCAGAAAAGCCAGGCCCTTGTGGCTAAGGCCCTCCTTGATGAGCTCCTTCAGGCTCTTCACGTCGTAGGCGTAGCCCCGGGCGATCCAGGTGTAGCCCGAGGCGAAGGCCAGAAGCAGGGGGTTGACGCGCCCCTGGGGGTTGGGCTTGGGAAGGCTTTTGGTCTTCTCCCCTAGGCCCAAGGTGGGCCCCGCCTGTCCCTTGGTGAGGCCGTAGACCTCGTTGTCGTAGAGGATGTAGAGCATGTCCACGTTGCGGCGGCCTGCGGCCACGAAGTGCCCGGTCCCGATCCCAAGGCCATCCCCATCCCCCCCCACCGCCACCACGGCGAGGTGGGGGTTGGCCAGCTTGGCCCCTTGGGCGATGGGGAGGACGCGGCCGTGGAGGGTGTGGACCCCGTAGACATTGAGGTAATGGGGGGTCTTGCCCGAGCAGCCGATCCCCGAGAAGACCACCGTCTGGCTTGGGTCCAGCCTGAGCTCAAAGAGGGCCATCTGCAGGGCCGAGAGGATGCCGAAGTCCCCACAGCCCGGGCACCAGTCCGGATGCTTGTCCGCCTTGTAGTCGGTAAGCTTGAGCTCTACCACGCTACACCCCTTTCCTGAGCACGATCCTCCCCGGGGCCTGGCCCCGCTTTACCGCCTTCAGGGCCTCCACGGCCTCCTCCAGGGTGATGGGCCGGCCGTTGTACTTCACCACCCGATGGTGAACCTTCTTCAGGGTCTCCTGCTGGACCAAATCGGCGAGCTGCCCCGAGTAGTTGTGCTCCACGGTGACGAGCCTTTTCCCCTCCAGGAGGTGGGCGATCTCCGGGAAGGGCCAGAGGAGCCTTAGGTGCAGGTACCCCACCCCCTCGAGGTGGTCCAGGGCCTCGAGGAGGGTGCCCTTCACCGAGCCGAAGCCCAGGACCAGGACCTCCCCATCCCGGAAGAGGGTGTACTGGTCGGCGAGGGGGATCTCCTTCCGGGCGGTGAGGAGCTTCTGCATGCGCTTTTCCATCTGGGCCTCCCGGAGGACGGGGTCCTCGGTGATGTGCCCCAGGGGGTCGTGCTCGTCCGAGGTCATCCAGTAGAAGACCCCGGGCGTGCCCAGGGGGGCGAAGGGAGAGATGCCGTCCTCCGTGGGGGCGTAGCGGGCATAGGGGGTGGGCTTCCCCTCCTTTGGGGCAAGGCGCCGCTCCCCGTCCAAGGCCAGGGGCTTCAGGGTCTCCTGGGGGAGGATCTGTCCGGTGCTCGCCAGGAACTTGTCCAGGAGGTGCACCACCACCGTCTGGTAGCGCCAGGCCCAGGCCAAAGCCTTCTGGGCATCCAAGAAGGCGTCCAGGAGGTCCCCCGAGGCCAGGACGATCCTGGGATACTCCCCGTGCCCGCCCCGGATGGCGAACATCAAGTCGCCCTGCTCGGTGCGGGTGGGAAGGCCGGTGCTCGGGCCACCCCGCTGGTAGAGGGTCACCACCAAGGGGGCCTCGATCATGCCGGCAAAGCCCATGCCCTCGGCCATGAGGCTGAAGCCGGGGCCGCTGGTGGCGGTGGCTGCCTTGGCCCCGGTGAGGGCCGCCCCGATGGCCATGGTCACGGCGGCGATCTCGTCTTCCGTTTGGACCACGGCCACGTCGGCTCCGGTAAAAGCCGTGTGGGCCTCGAGGTAGGTGGACTCGTCCGTGGCCGGGCTTATGGGGTAGTAGGTCTGGAAGCGAAGCCCGCCAGCCAGCTTGCCCAAGGCCGCCGCCTGGGCCCCGGTGAGGTAGACCCGGCCTGGCTCGTACCCGTTTAGGTGGAGCTGGAAGGAAAGCTTGGGGACCTCCTCCCGGTAGACCGCCTGGGCCACACTTTGGTTCAGCTCCAGCACCTTGCCCCTAAACTGAAGGGCCAAGGCCTCCAGCAAGGGCTCTAAGGGAAAGCCCAGAAAGTGAAGGCTTGCCGCCACGGCGATGGTGTTCAGGGTGCGCCGGGCCTGGAGGGAGGGAACACCCAGTTCCGCCCCGATCCGGTCCGCCACCTCCTCAAAGGGGTAGGGCAGGGGCTGGACCCCGGCCTCCACGTACGCCTGAAGGATCTCCCTAAGGCTCGGGTCCTCCCGGCCCAGGCGCTCCCTGAGGTCCTCGGCCACCCGGTGGTCCAGCATGGGGAGCTTGTGGACCGTGAGGTCCAAGACCTTGGGGTCGTAGAGGAGCACCCCCCCTTCCCGCACCTCCCCCAGGTGGCGGGCCAGGGTCTCCCCGTCCAGGGCCACCAGGAAGTCCACCCGGTCCCGGAACGAGGCCACAGGTTTTCGCGAAAGCCGCACGTCCAGGTAGGAGTGCCGCCCCATGATGTTGGAGTGGTACTCCCGCTTGGTGGCCACCCACCAGCCGCCCTTGCCCACGGCCCGGGCGAAGAGGGTAGCCGCCGTCTCTATCCCGCCCCCTTGGGGGCCGCCCACGCGCCAGGTGAAGTCATCCATAAGCCCTCCTTCTTTGATACTCTACTCCTTAAGGGTCCAGCTTGGCTAGGGGCATTTGCCCAAAAGGGGCTATTCCTCCTGGTCCGCCTGGTGGAGCCTTTGGCCCCAGAGGCTTTGCGGGCGGTGGTGCTCCAGGACCAAAGCCCGCACCTCGGGGTCCTGAATGCGCTCCGCAGCGTACAGGGGGTGGTGGCGGCGCACCTGGAAGGCCCCCAAGATCCCCTTGCGCAGGGGATAAGGGGGTACGGGGAGGGCGTAAAGCCCGGTGAGGATGCGCTCCAGGGGACGGTAGGGCCTCAGGGCCTTTCCCGCATCGTGAAGAAGGGCAGCCCGGATGGCGAAGGCAGGGGCCTCAGGGTAGTGCTTCAGGAGCCTTTTCGCCACCCGCACCGCATGGGCCCGGTCCCTGGGGTCCATGGAAAGGTAAAGGGTGCGCTCCTCCTCCTGCAGAAAGGCCAGGGCGAAGGCATCGTCCGGCTCCTCGCCTCGAGGGAAAAAAGCCTGAAAGAGGCGCCTGAGCCTCTTCGGCACCTTCCCAAACCCTCGTCCTAAGCCCGGGCTCCTGCGACCCAGCAAGGGGCTAGATGAACTTCTTCAGCATGGTGGCGATTTCCCCGGGTTTTTTGGGATCCACCTTGCCCTCGGAAACCCCGGCGGCGCAGATGTTGAGGAACTCCTCCAGGATCAAGGTGGCCGCCGCCTCCATGGCCTTTTTGGTGGCGGTCATCTGGGTGAGCACCTCGTCGCAGGGACGCCCCTCCGCCACCATCTTCTGCAAACCCCTCACCTGGCCTTCGATACGCCGTAGCCGCTTAAGGATGTTTTCTACGGTCTCTTGCCTCAGCTCGGTGGTCTTGGTCATGGGGGCATTATATACCAGTACCCCCTATGTCGTCTTCACTCAGCGGTTCCTCGGCCTCGGGAAGCCTGGGCCTGCGCACCCCTAGAAGCCGCGCCCCCAGGAGCCGGGCGATCTCCACCAGGCGCCGGTTGGGATCCTCAGGAGGCCTGATGGGGTCCTCCGCCGGAGCCTCTTGGCCAAAGGGATCCACCTCCCCTCGCCAAGAAGCCTCTGCGGATGGTGGCCTTTCGGCTGGCTCGGGCAAGGCATCCCACGGCTCCTCCTCCCCTTCAGGAAAACCCCTGGCCTCCTGGACACTCCCTTTGGGCAGGGCCGGGGAAGCGGGCTCGGAGGCCTTGGGCTCTTCCGAACGCCCACGTTTTTCCCCGGGCAAAGGAAGGTTCCGGGACGGGGGCCTAGGGTCTAGGCTTTTTTTTTCCAGGAGAAAGGCCACCTCCTCCACCCCGAAGTGGGCCCGCACCAGGGGGAGAAGGATGGCCCTTTGCTCCTCAGCCCGCTTGTGGTGGAAGGCCTTGCTCTCGGGGAAGCGAAGCACCAAGCGCCCTTCTTCCAGGTCCGGCCGGGCCTCCCTGAGGAAGGCCCTCAGGGTGGGCTTCAGGGCCTCGAGGAGCGCCCGCCACCTCCCGGCCAGGTCCCTTGGCATCTCCCCGGAAAGGCCTGCTTCCCTGGCGCCTGGTGGCACCAGGGGCTTGGTGGGATGGAACTCGGGCAGGTCTTCCTGGGAAGCCTCTTGCTTACGCAAATGGGCTGGCTCTTCAGGCAAAGCCGCCTCGGCCCGCACCGCTTTCCCGGAGGGAGGGCTGGCCTTGGGCTGAACCTCCCCCTTGCCCGGCTGGAACAAGGAGGCCGCCGGGAAAACCCTGGCCGCCTGCAACAGGGCTGCCTCCAGGGCCAGGAGGTCCGAGCGCTTGGCAAGGCGCTCCATGGCCTCGTCCAAGGCGGTGAGGGCTCCCAGCAAGGCTTCGGGAGGAGCCTCGAGGCTCTCCCCCGGCAGGCCGTGGGCGGCATAGAGGGCCTCCCGGAGCACCTCCATGAGCCCTCCCACCAGGCTCCTTGGGGCAAAGCCCTTGGCGTAAAGCCCCCTAGCCTCCGAGAGCACTTCCTTGAGATCCCCCCGGGCCAGGCCCTGGGCCAGGCGGGAAAGAGCTTCTCTTGGCGGAAGGCCCAAGGCCTCCTCCACCTGCTTTCGGGTCAAGGGACCTTCCAGGAGAAGCAGGCGGTCCAAAAGGCTTTCCGCATCCCTAAGCGCCCCGTCCGAAAGCCTTGCCACCAGGAGAAGGGCGTCTTCCTCCGCCTCCCTCCCCATCTCCTTGAGGATGCGCTGGAGCTTAAAGGCGATCTCCTCCTCCGTGAGGCGGCGGAAGCGGTAGTGCTGGGTGCGGGAAAGGATGGTGGGGGGCATCCTCTCGGGCTCGGTGGTGGCGAAGATGAAGAGCACGTGGGGCGGGGGCTCCTCCAGGGTCTTGAGGAGGGCGTTGAAGGCGCTTTTGGAGAGCATGTGGGCCTCGTCCAGGATGAAGACCTTCCTGGGGGCGGAAAGGGGGGCAAGGAGGATCCTCTCCCTAAGCTCCCGCACGTCCTCCACCGAGTTGTTGCTGGCGGCGTCGATCTCCACCACATCGGGGTGGGCTCCCTTTTGCACCGCCTGGCAGTGGGCGCAAACCCCGCAAGGGCGCTCCGCCTCCTGGCACCCCACGGCCATGGCCAGAAGCCGGGCGGTGGTGGTCTTCCCCACCCCCCGCGGACCGGAAAAGAGGTAGGCCTGGGCAAGGCGTCCTTCCCGGATGGCCCGCACCAGGGGCTCCTTCACGTGCTCCTGGCCCACCAGCTCCTCAAAGGTGAGGGGGCGGACCCGGCGGTAAAGGGCGCTCACAAGGGCTAGTATAGGGCTTGGTGCGGAGCTTTCTCTCCCTCCACGTGGAGGCCCCGCTGGAAAGGGTGCTGGCCTGGGCCCAGGACAAGACCCTGGGGGCCGGGGTCTACCTGGTTCCGGATCCTCCCTGGGTGAGCCTGTACCACGAGGCCCTCGAGGCCCAGGAGGACCCCGAGGCCATACGGGCCTTCCTGGAGGAGCTCTCCCAACTGGGGAAGGCCCTGGCCTTCCTGGTCCTGGCCGAGGAGGAGCTTCTCTTTCTTCTGGCCGAGGGGGGAAAGGTCCAGGCGGAGCTGGCCCAGGGAACGGAGCTAGGGGAAAGGCTTATGGCCCCTTCGGAGCTGAAACCCCTGCTCGAGAAGGCCAGCCGCATGCCCCCGGTAAGCGCGGTCCAGGCCCTGGCGGCCCATTTCGGCCTCCACCCCGACCACGCCGCCTTGGGCTTTTTGGACCTCCTGGAGGCCGAGGAGGAAGGGGACCTGCCCGAGGAGGTGATCTACCTTGAGTGAACCCTTGCTGGTGAAGGTGGGGGGAAGCCTAAGGGGTGCCGAAACCCTGCTGGACGAGCTCGCCAGCTACCCCGGCCCCCTGGTTCTGGTGCACGGGGGCGGGCCGGAGATCGGGGCCTGGCTTACCCGCCTGGGTCTGGAAAGCCGCTTTGAGGGAGGCCTGCGGGTAACGCCTCCTGAGCACATGGAGGTGGTGGAGATGAGCCTGTGCCTCACGGGGAAGCGCCTGGCGGAGGGGCTTTCCCGAAGAGGGCGAAGGACCCTTTCCCTTTCCGGTCGGGATGCCCTGTGCCTAAGGGGAAAGGTCCTCCCCCACCTGGGCCGGGTGGGGGAAGTGGTGGGGGTGGAAGTGGGCTTGCTCCTGGACCTCCTGGAAAAGGGCTACACGCCCCTTCTCGCCCCCATCGCCCTGGACGAGGAAGGCCCCTTGAACGTGAACGCCGACACCGCCGCCTCCGCGGTGGCCGGGGCCTTGGGGTGGCCCGCCCTCTTCCTCACGGATGTGCCCGGGGTCTTAAGGAACCCCAAGGATCCCACCACCCGCTTCCCCCACCTCACGCCGAAGGAAGTGGACGACCTGAAGGCCCAGGGGATCCTCCAGGGGGGCATGATCCCCAAGGTGGAAGCTGCCTTAAACGCCCTTAGGGCAGGTGCCCCCTGGGCCGCCATCGCCCAGGGGGAAAGGGGCGTAGTGGCCGGGGTCTTGCAAGGGGAAAGGGGAACCCGGTTCACCCTTTAGCCAGAAGCTCCAAAAAGGCCAGGACGAACCCGGGCAGGTCCTTGGGCCCCTGGGCGGTCACCAGGTTTCCATCCACCACCACCCCAGTTTCCTGGTAAAGCCCTCCGGCGTTCTCCAGGTCGTCCCGGATGGAGGAAAACCCCGTGACCCGCCTGCCCCGCACCAGCCCGGCGCTGATGAGAACCCAGCCCGCATGGCAGATGGCCCCGAGGGGCCCTCCCCCCTCCGCCACCCGGCGCACCAGGGCCAGCACCTCAGGGCTTCTTCTCAGGTAATCGGGGGCGAAGCCTCCGGGGATGAGGAGGCCCGCCAGCTCCGGTGCCTCCCGGGCGCTTACCTCCGCCTTCCAGGAAAAACCGGATTTGGCCCTGTACTCCCGGGCCTCAGGACCGATGACCACCGGGGTATACCCGGCCTCCTGCACCCGGTAATAGGGGTACAGGAACTCCCGCTCGTCAAAAAGGTCCGCCAGAAGAATCCCCACTCGCTTCACGCCACACCTCCAGGAACTCCTTAAGGATATTCCCCGTCACCCCCCAGATGTCCACCCCCCGCCAGGGAAAATGCCAGACGGTGCGGCCATGGCGCACCTCGCTCCAGGGGTTTACCTGGAGAAGCTCCTTCAACGGGGCCAGGAAGACCTCGGCCACCTCGAGGGGATTGGGGCTTAAGGGGGGCAGGTCCTCCCGGAAGACCACCACCGGCTGGACCAGGAAACCCTGGGGGGAAAGCACCGGGGCAAGGTACCCCAGGGGCTCCACCCCCAAAAGGCCCACCTCCTCCGCGGCCTCCCGCAGGGCTGCCTCCACGGGGGTTTCCCCTGGCTCCACCACTCCTCCCGGGAAGCTGATCTGCCCGGCGTGGGTGGGGAGGTGGGGGCTCCTTAGGGTGAAAAGGAGGCTTTCCCCAAGAAGGGGCACGGCCACCGCCGCCAGGCGGAAGCCCTCGGGAAGGGCTAGCCCTCCTGGCAGGCTCTCTGGAAGCGCCTTCTTAAGGCGGTCTCGGGGTCCAAGCCCCTCTTGGCGAAAAGCCCCACCAGGTTCCAAAGTGCCTCCTCGAGGTCCCCTTTCTCCAGGGCCGCCCTCAGGCCCTCCGCGCTTCCCGGATCCACGCCCTTTCGCTGGAGCTCATAAGCCCGAAGCAGGGTGGGAAGGTGCTTGGGTAGCCCACAGGGCTCCTCCTTTTTCCCCTCCTCCGCCTTCAGCTCCTCCCAGCGGGCCTTCACCTCCTCCGGGGTCTTGGCCGTGCCCTCCCCGAACACATGGGGGTGGCGGCGGATGAGCTTTTCCACGATGCTTCTTTCCACGTCCTCGTAGGAGAACCGCCCCTCCTCCTCGGCGATGACGCTGTGAAAGGCCACCTGCAAAAGCACATCCCCAAGCTCCTCCGCCATCTCCTGGGAATCCCCCTTCAACAGGGCATCCGCCGCCTCGCTGGCCTCCTCCAAAAGGTACGGGATGAGGCTTTCGTGGGTCTGGGCCCGGTCCCAGGGGCAGCCCCCCGGCCCCCTGAGGCGGCGCATCACCTCAAGAAGCCGCTCCATGCCCCCCATTCTCCCTCAGGAGGAAGCCCCCTGCCAGGGAAAGGCCCACCAAGAGCAGGGAAAGGGGGTCCACCGGGGCCCGCTCCAGCACCCACCCCCCGGGCCCCGGGGCGGGTAGACCCGTGGTGCGGGTGAGGAGGAAAAGCCCCCCCATCACCCCCACCAGGTACCGCCCCAGGCGCCGCCAGCCCGGGCCTATGGATACCTCCAGAAGGGGCAGGAGGAGCAGGGAGAGGCCGTAGCCCAGCTCGAGGGCCAACAGGACCATGAAGAGAAGGGCGTACCAGAACCCCGGGGTCTGGAAGGCCAGGGCGGGGTTTTGCACCAGGAAAAGCTCCCCGCACAGCCCCCCGCCCAAGGGGGTCTTCCCGAAGCCCAGAAGCTGGAGGAAAAAGGGAAGGATGAACAAAAAGGCCGCCAGACGGAGTCGCATGCCCTATGCTACCGGTCCCGACGGGCAAAGACCAGGGCGCCCAGCAGGGCCAGGGCAAGCCCCGAGAAGGCCAGGTAAAGGAAGCCCAGCCAAGGCCCCACCTCCCCAAGCCGCTCCGCCACCAGGTACCCTATGGGCCCGGTGAGCACCGGGGCCTTCAAGCTGGCCAGGAGCCCCACCCGGTGGATCTCCTGGGGGTTGAGAAGCAGGGCCAGGGCGAGGAGGCCCTCCAGGGGATAGTCCTTAAGGCGCACCGCAGCGGGGGCTTCCTCCACCCTCACATCCTCCAGCAGGCATCCCTCGCACCCCGAGAGGTAAATAGCGGCGTCCGGCTCAAAGAAATCCCCCTCGGGCCCCGCCCCCACCACCCTTAGCCCCCGCACCTTGATCCCCGGGGCGAGGAGGCTCAGGGTGTGCCCCTTGTTCCCTCGCAGGACTGCCCCTTGCCCCTCCACCACCAGGTTCGGGGTGGAAAGCACCAATGGACCCCTTACCTCCCCTTCCAGGCGAAGCACCGGAGCCGCCAGTCCCGGAAGGGCCAGAAAGCCCAGGATAAGAACGGGCCGCATCGCCCCTAGGGTAGAAGGGAAGGGCGGGACATCCGTACTCCTCACCCCTGGGGAGTACATATGTCCTTCCCCTCCTGGTAGTCTGGAGGGGTGAGGTGGCTTTTCCTGTTGCTGGGTAGCGTGGCCTTGGCCCAGGCTGTGGCCACCCCGGGCTGGGTCCGCCTGGTACCCCCGGTGGTGAAGGACACCGCCGCCTACCTGACCCTGGAAAACCGGGGCAAGACCCCCTTGCGCCTGGTGGGAGCCGAAACGGAGGTGGCCGAGCGGGTTTCCTTCCATCAGGACCACCGGGAACACCGGGGAGGCCAGGTGGTCCTGGGCATGCGCCCCCTTCCCTACCTGGACATTCCCCCGGGAGGCCGGGTGGAGTTCCGCCCCGGTAAGTACCACCTCATGCTGGAAGGGCTCAAGCGTCCCCTGAAAGCAGGGGAGAAGGTGGCTTTGGTCCTGAGGTTCCAAGACGGCAGCAAGCTCAAGGTGATCCTGCCGGTGGAGATGCGATGAAAGGGAAACTCCTCTTGCCCGTACTCCTGGTCCTCGCCCTGGTGGGGGTGGCCTACCTCCTCCTGCCCAAGGGCACCCACGCCTTCTACGGCACCCGGCTTCTGAACCCCAAGCCCGTGGATTTCACCCTCGAGGGGCCCCAGGGCCCCGTGCGCTTGGCCGAGCTCAGCCAGGGCAGGGTGGTCCTCATCTTCTTTGGTTTCACCCGTTGCCCCGACGTCTGCCCCACCACCATGCTGGCTTTGAAGCGAGCCTACGAAAAGCTCTCTCCCAAGGAGCAGGAAAGGGTGCAGGTGATCTTCATCAGCGTGGACCCCGAGCGGGATATCCCACAGATCTCCGACCAGTACGCCAAGGGCTTCCACCCCAGCTTCCTGGGCCTCACGGGAAGCCCGGAAACCATCCAGGAGGTGGCCCGGACCTTCGGGGTTTACTACCAGAAGACCCAGTACCGGGGCCCGGGGGAGTACCTGGTGGACCACACCGCCACCACCTTCGTGGTGAAGGAGGGCAACCTGGTCCTCCTCTTCAGCCCGGACAAGGTGGAGGAAACGGAGAAAGTGGTGGGGGACCTCCGGGCCTTGTTGTAAACTATTTGCTATGGATTTCCTTAAGGATTTGTTGCAACAGATTTCCGAGAAAACCCGTTCCGCCACCGCCGAGGTGGAAAAGCGCCTTCAGGAGCTGAAGGAGAAGCTGGACCAGGACAAGGACGGCAAGCCCGACCTGGTGGAAAAGGCTCTCCAGGAGGCCAAGAAGGCCCTCGAGGAGGCCAAGGCCCGCCTGGCGGAGCTGGACCAGGACAAGGACGGCGTCCCCGACAAGCTGAAAGAGCTTTCGGAAAAAGCGGCCCAGGCTGCCGAAGCCGCCAAGGCCAAGGCGGAGGAAGCCGCCCGCCTTCTCAAGGAACGCCTGGGCAAGAGGGATTCCCAAGCGTGACGACTCCCCGGACTAAAGTCCAGGGCTTCTCGGGCATGGTATTGCTACCCCCGAAGGCCCCGTCCAGGCCCTAGCCAGGATGTTCTGCGCTGCCGCCACGTCCC
>NZ_KB905737.1 GCF_000381045.1 Thermus scotoductus DSM 8553
TGGCCTCGTGCACCGAGACCCGGGTGTAGATGGCCGCAGCATCCTGGGGGAGCCTAACCTCTTCCTCTTCCTCAAGAACCAGGATGGTGCCCGTGGGTAGCTGGATGGCCCTGGCAGGCAGAATCCCTTGCTTGAACCACTTCCAGGCGGTGCGGTAGGGAATCCCGTGCTTTCTGGCCCAATGGGACAGCTTCACCCCTATCTCTCCGCCTTTACCTTAACACAGAAGAGGATAGACGTCAATAACAGACCACAACTTTGGCAACCGGTATCAGGACCACCAAAAGGCCAAAGCCCATCTGCGTCCAGCCGATAACCCTGGCCTCCACCGGCGGTCTGAGGAGGGCCAGGCTCCCGTAAAGGGCCAGGAGAAGGAGGGCAAGGGATGTGGCGGGGGGAAGGAGGTCCTGGCCTTGTAGGAAGAAGGCCAGGAGGGTAGTGGACCAAAGGACGACGTAAGCAGGGTAGCGCTTAGGGCTTGCCCCCCGGGCCCTAAGCACCTGGGTGCGGGCGTAGTAGAGGGCGGCCACGTCCTTTAGAGCCATTCCGCCTCCGGCAGGACGCACTCCGGGCACTGCCCCCCCACAAACCGCACCCAGTCTAGGAGTTCCTCCACATCCTTCACCGGGCCCAGGTGGTAGACCTCCAGGAAGGGGTCGGCGATTAAGGTTCCCTGGTGGGGGATGGCCTGAATCAGGTTCCCTTCCCGGTCCAGAAGGAGGGGCAAGGGGCTTTCCCGGGCCTCTTGGGAAAGGAAAAAGGCTTGGGCCTCGAGGGCAGAAAGCTCCTCCTGGCGGGTGGCCAGGGCCCGGGCCAGATCCAGGTCGCAAAGCAAGACCAGGATCTTTCCCTTGAGGTCCGGTAGGTACACCCTTTGCCCCCCTGGGGTGTGGAGGGCATATGGGGGTAGGGGTTTTCTCAGGGAGACCATAGCCACAGTTTCCTCCTCCTTTGAGCTCCAGAGTGTGATGCCGGGCAAGGAGCCTATTCCCGGGAGCGGTCCTCAGCGGTGCAGGTGGAGGTTGGCCTGAGGGAAAAACCTTTGATCCGGGTCATGGACGAGGGGAAGGCGAGGGGGCAGGCTGGGGCTTGGAGGTGCTTATGCCCCACGTGATCTGTGAGCCCTGCATTGGCGTGAAGGACCGGTCCTGCCAGGAGGTCTGCCCGGTGGAGTGCATCTACGATGCCGGGGAGCAGCTTTACATCCACCCCGACGAGTGCATTGACTGCGGGGCCTGCGTGCCCGCTTGCCCGGTGAACGCCATCTACCCCGAGGAGGACGTCCCGGAGCAGTGGAAGGTTTACATAGAGAAGAACCGCACCTGGGCCCAGACCCTGCCCAACGTGCACGTCCTCGAGGGGAGGGGATGACCCTCGGCAGTCCCCATCCGAAGGGGAGAGGGTTCCGAAGGAAGGAGCTACCCAGTGCATTCTCTGCGCCGCCTGCACCTCCAGCTGCCCCGTCTACTGGGTGAACGGGCACTACATCGGCCCGGCGGCCATCGTGCAGGCCCACCGCTTCCTCTTTGACTCCCGCGACCGAGGGGCCGAGGAGCGGCTTTCCAGTTGGCTCGGCGGGCGAAACGGGGTGTGGCGGTGCCGCAACGCCCACAACTGCACCGAGGCCTGCCCGCGGGGCATTGACGTGAACCGGCTCATCACCGAGGTCAAGCGGAGGATCCTGGAGGAGGCCTTCTGACCCCCCGGGGGCTACGGCCGGATTAAAATGCGGGAGCAGGCATGGGCGGGGCTTGGCCAGAGGTGGTGATCCTGGGCGGGGGCTTTGGGGGGCTTGCCGCCGCCCGGGTTCTGGAAAGGGCGCGGGTTCCCTACCTCTTGCTGGACGCCCGGAACCACCACCTGTTCCAGCCCCTCCTTTACCAGGTGGCCACCGGCTTCCTGGAGGGGCCGGCCGTGGCCTACCCCTTGCGGGCCTTGCTGCGCCGGGGCCGGTTTCTCCTCGGCCGGGTGGAGCGGGTGGACCTCGAGGGGAAAAGGCTCCTCCTGGAGGGCGGGGATGCGCTTCCCTACCGCTTCCTTGTTGTGGCCACGGGAAGCCTTCCCAGCGACCTGGGGGTACCGGGGGTGAGGGAGCATGCCCTCTTCCTCAAGACCCTGGGCCAGGCCCTAAGGGTCCGGTACCGCCTCCTCGAGGCCCTGGAAAAAGCGGCCCGCAGGGGGCGCCCCCTGGACCTCCTCGTGGTGGGGGGCGGGCCCACGGGCGTGGAGCTCGCCGGGGCCCTGGCCGAGTTCTTGCGCTACACCCTGCCACGGGACTTCCCCGAGGTGCCCGCGGGGACCGTCACCCTGCTGGAGGCGGGGCCCCGGCTCCTTTCCGCTTTCCGGCCGGCCCTCGGCCGGTATGCGGAGGGGGCCTTGGCCCAACTTGGCGTGAGGGTGCGCCTGGGGGCCCAGGTGGCCGAGGTGGGGGAGGGATGGGTAAGGCTTTCCGGGGGCGAGCGGCTTAAAGGGGACCTCGTCCTCTGGGCGGTGGGGGTGCGGGGGAACCCCCTTCCTGGGCTTCCTGCGGACGCTCGGGGCCGGGTGCCCACGGACCCCTGTCTGCGGCTTGTCGGTTATCCCGAGGTGTACGTGGTGGGGGACCTCAACGGGCTGGGCTTCCCCCAGCTCGCACCCGTGGCCCTGCAACAGGGGCGGTGGGCGGCGCGAAACCTCCTCCGGGCGTTAAGGGAGCAGGACCCCCTCCCCTTCCGCTACCGCGACCGGGGGCAGCTTGCGGTTATCGGCCGCAATCGGGCGGTGGCGGAGCTTTGGGGCCTCGGGGTGGCTGGGCTTCCCGCCTGGCTCCTCTGGGCTTTCGTGCACCTGAGGGAGCTCGTGGGCTTCCGCAACCGCCTTCTGGTCTTCCTGGACTGGGCCTACACCTATCTTTTCCGGGAACCTGGGGTGCGGATCCTCCCCGACTAGGCCCTTAGCTCCGCCTCGCTGTGGGCTTGGAGGGCGATCTTGAGGCGTTCCACCACCCCATCCACGGGCCGGCCTTCCCGGAGGGAGCTTTGGAGCTCTCCCAGAAGTTCCAGGAGAAGCCGGTGCTCCAGGAGCCGATCCCGACGGTTTCCGGGGCTTAGCGTGGGGTAGTAGAGGGCCTCCTCCAGGGCGATGTGGGCCTGGAGCCTCTGAACCAGGGCCTCGGCTGCTCCTTGGGAGGGCAGGGTTTCCAGAAGGGCCTCAAGCTCCTTGTGGTCCCGGGCGAGCTGGCTCGGCGAAAGCCCCAAGGTGATCCAGAGGATACGCCCGCCTTCTGGGGCCTCCACATGGAGCTGGCCAGGCCGAACTCTCACGGTCCGGCCCGGCTGGAGGCGGAGGGAGCGCCCCCAGAACCCCACCACCAGAACCCCTTCGAGAACTGCCAGGAGAGCGTCTTCGCTCCGCTCCACCTTCAGGGTCTGCTTCTCCCCCGGCTTTAGGTCCAGGCACCGGACCTGACCCCCTGGCCTCACTAGCCCTTTGCCTTCAAAGGGGTAAATCATCTTGCCTCCTTTCCTTTAGGCGGGGGGGCCGCCCAGGCCTCCAGCCTTCACCTACCCTCCCTCCCCGTCTATGACCCAGGTCAAGGCGGGCCCCAAGCCCCTTGCCCGACTCCCAAGTCCTTCCCAAAGGGTGCGGCGCCAGCGGTCCCTTGGCGGCCAGGACGGCCTAGTGCCAAAGGAGAAGCATACCCAAGAGGAGAAACCCCAGACCGGGCCAGGGATAGGGCCGCTTCAGGAGGAGGTGGAGGAGGCCTACCCCCAGGAGGGCCAGGAGGGGGTGGGGGGAGAGCCTTCCCACCAAGGCCAGGTAGACCAGGCCCAGGAGGACGTTCAGGTCGTAGAGGCCAAGGAGCGCCCGGGCCAGGCGGGGCACCTCCCGCCGCCAAAGGAGGTAGAAGCCCATTGGGAAGGCCAGGAACACAAGGGGTAGGCCCAGCGCCCGGTGAAGGGCGGGCACGCCAAGAAGGGCCGTGGGGAGGCCCTGGAGGGTGTAGCCCAAGGCGGTGGCCAAAACGATGAGGAGGCCGAAACCCATCTGGGTCCAGCCCACCACCCGGGCGGGGACGGGAGGCAAAAAGAGGGTGAAGCCCCCGAAGAAGGCGAGGAGGAGGAGGGCGAGGAGCGTAGGGAGGGGAAGGAGGCCCTGCCGGGAAAGGAAGAGGGCCAAAAGGGCGCTACCCCCGAGGGCGAGGAGGGCGGGATAGACCTTGGGGCTTTGGCCCCGGGCCCTTAGGACCTGGGTTCTGGCGTAGTAGAGGGCGGCCACATCCCTTAGGGCCAGGGCGAGGAAGCTTCCCAGGGCCACCTCCAGGGGGAGCCCGCCCGCCAAGACCCCGGCGGGGGCGAAGGCCGCCATGAAGAGGGCGGCCGCAATCTCGGGGAAAAGGTCCCGGGAGCGGTTTTGGGCATCCATGTAGGCCATGTAGGCCCCCAGGGGGAAGGCCAGGGCGAGGGGGTAGAGAAAGGGCCCTTTAGCGGTTAGGGCGGTGAGGAGGAGGCCCAAGAGGGCAAAACCGAGGTATATCCCACCCACCCTCAGGGCCAGCTCGGTCCTCGGGTAGCGCTTTCCCCGCCTCAGGTCCTGGTAAGCGAGCTTCAAAGGGTGCCGCGCCAGGAAACCGAAGAGCCCTAGGAGGAAGAGGCCTAGGGTATGGAGCCCAGGGGAGAGGAGGAGGGCGAGGAGGAGAGGCTCGAGGGTGAACCCCCAGCCCCCGTGCTCCGTGGGGAGGGCTACCGGCTTTAAGGGCACGCTTGGGGTCGTGCGCATACTCACCTCCCTAGAACGTGGACAGGACTCCTTAGCCCCAGAGGATTTCCAGCGCCAAAAGGGCGAAGAGGAAGCCTGCGGCAAAGGAAAGGCCAGCGAAGGCTCCCCAGACCCCTGCCCCCAGGCCCAGCCCCCAGGCCAGGGCCATGCCCAGCAGGCCCAGGTTGGCAAGGCCTACCTGAAAGAGGGCGAGCCCGGGCCTGCGGAAGACCACGCCGCGGAAACGGGGCAGGGCGTGGTAGGCCACGCCGTAGATCATGAGGGCCACAAAACCCAAAAGCTGCATGTGGGCGTGGGCAGGGCGCCAATTGTAGGGTAGGACACCCAGGCCGAGCAGGAGTCCCACCAGATTGGCGGCTACAAACCAGAGGAGGGCCGTGGTGAGGGCAAGCCGGCTTGCCAGGATCATGGCCTGGGGGTGATGATGCCAAGGACCAGAAACCGCCCTTCCCCGGCCCTGGCCCCGTGAGGTTCACCGGGTGGGCAGGCGAGGAGGGTTCCAGGGCTTGCCGGGATCGTTCTTTCCCCGGCCCACAGGGTGCCCTCGCCCTCGAGGCAGAGGAGGTGGACCCGGGGTTCCCCCCGGCCCCGCACCTCCTGCCCCTTCTGCAGGCTGAAGAGGACGAGGCGGACCTCGGGGTGGTCGGCAAGGACCTCCACCCCCCGGATTTCCCCATAGCGGGCCCTCTCCAGGAGGTTCACCGGGCCTCCTTGGCGAGGAAGGCGCGGAGGGCCTCTAGGACCTCCCGGGGGTCCCGCCCGGCGGCCTTGGCCGCCTCCTCCAAAGGCTCTGCCCCGCCGCAGCAGGTGTCCAGGCCCAGTTGGCTCAAAAGGCTAACCGCCTCAGGAAAACGCTCGAGGATCTCGTTCACCGTGGTCCTTAGGGTGATGCCTTCCATGCTCCTAAGCTTCCTCGTCTAGAGGATTCCCGGCCATGACCTGGGTCAAGTCTCCTCTAGACCGGCGGGCGAAGGGGGGAAAACCGGATAGGGATTCCTGGGCAACCGAAGCGCCTGGGGACCTTCCCCTTGACCCAGGTTAAGGAAACCGGGATTTGGAGGCCCTAAGTTAGGAGCTGGGGGTGAAAGGAGGCGCGCATGGAGATCAGCGGGATAGAGACCACGGATTTTGCCCGTTACCCTTACCTGGTGGCCTGGGAGGTGACCCATGCCTGCCTCCTGGCCTGCCGGCACTGCCGGGCCTCGGCGGAGCCTCACCCTCTTCCGGGGGAGCTGACGACGGAGGAGGGGCTTCGGCTTGTAGAGGAGGTCGCCACCTACCACCCCAAGCCCCTCCTCCTTCTCACGGGAGGGGATCCTTTGGCCCGGAAGGACCTTTTTCAGATCCTGGAGAAGGCCAAGGCCTTAGGCCTCAAGGTGGGCCTTACCCCAGCTTCTACGCCGCTTCTCACCCGGGAGATGGTCTTCCGCCTTAAGGCGGCGGGGGTGACTCGCTTGGCCCTTTCCTTGGACGGGGCCACCTCCGAAAGCCACGATGCCTTCCGCGGGGCGGAGGGGACCTTCCAAAGGACCCTCGAGGCCCTCTCCTGGGCCCGGGAGGCGGGGCTTCCCACCCAGGTGAACACCACCGTCACCCGGGATAACTGGCCCGAGATCCAAGCCCTTCCCGATCTCTTAGCGGAGAAGGGGGTGGTCCTCTGGAGCCTTTTCTTCCTGGTGCCAGTGGGCCGGGGAGGGCTTCTTCGGCAGCTTTCCACCAAACAGTTTGAGGAAGTCCTCCACTGGCTTTACCAGATTTCCAAGACCTATCCTTTCCACGTCAAGACCACGGAGGCCCACCACTTCCGCCGGGTGGTCCTGCAAAGGCGGCAGGAGGAAGGGGTAGAGGACCGGGCGCTGGCCGCGGGGGAGAGCCTCTATCGGGAATACTTCCAAGACGGTATGGAGCACTCCCGGCTAGGGGTTACGGACGGAAACGGCTTCGTCTTCGTCTCCGCCACCGGAGATGTAGCCCCTTCGGGGTTTTTGCCCCTCTATGCGGGGAACATCCGGGAACAACCTCTTCTGGAGATATACCGAAATAGCCCCCTCTTCCGGGAGCTACGGAACAAGGATCTCCTCAAGGGGAAGTGCGGGGTGTGCGAGTACCGCTATGTCTGTGGGGGAAGCCGGGCCCGGGCCTGGGCAGAGACCGGGGACTACCTGCAAAGCGAGCCCCGGTGCGCCTACGTGCCCCCGGCCTGGCTGGAGAAGGTGGGGAAGCACGTGATCGGGAGGTGAAGGGTATGCTGAGGAAGAAACTCTTGGTTGGCGCGCTTGCGGCTTTAGGCCTTTTGGGTCTGGCCTTGGCCCAGGAGGGGGCCAAGCTCTACGGCCAGTACTGCCAGGCTTGCCACCAACCCACAGGGCTTGGGGTTCCCGGCGTTTTCCCCAGCCTCAAGGGCCTAGACCAGCTGGCCAAGGAGGAAAAGGGGCGGGTCTACCTAATCCGCGTGGTCCTTTTCGGCCTCCAAGGGCCCCTAAAGGTGGGTAGCGCCACCTATAACGGCGTGATGCCGGGCTACGGCCAGCTCTCCGACGCGGAGGTGGCTGCTCTTCTCAATTACGTTCTCTCCTCCTTCGGCAACAAGAACCCGAGGCCCATATCCCCCGAGGAGGTGAAGAGGCTCCGGGCGAGCCCCCTAAAGCCCCAGGATGTGGCCAAGACCCGCCCTTAGGCCGGGGCAGGGTCGCGGCAGGTGGGGGAGAGGCCGGTTTCCCGCCCCTGGCGCACCAGGGGTTCATCGGGCGGAAGGGGCCTTGAGGCGAAGCGTTGGGCGGGGGCTTCGCGGGGGTGCCCGCCTCAGGAGAGGAGGGACCTTAGGTCCTCGAGGCGGTCCACATATACCCTTCGCCCCTGGAGGCGGATGAGCCCCTGCCGGTAGAGCTCTCCCAGGTTGCGGGAGACCGCCTCGGGCACGGTGCCGAGCAGGGCGGCAAGCTCGGAATTGGTGGGAAGGAGGAAGCCCTGGCCCTCCGTCGCCAGGGTTTCCAAGAGGTATTCCGCCAGCCTTTCCCGCACCTCGTGGAAGACCAGACGGTCCAGAAGGTGGAGAAGCTGCCCCTGGCGCCGGGCCAGGTAACGGATCAGGGCCCGGGCCAAGGGGGGACGGGCCTCCGCCAGCTGGAAGAAGCGCTCCTTGGGGATGGCCAGGACCTGGCTTTCCTCCAGGGCCTCGGCGCTGGCGGGGTAGGTGGGGCGCTCCAGGAAGAGGGCCACCTCGGCCAGGACCCGCCCTGGGCCTTCCAGGTGCAGGACCACCTGTTTCCTTCCCTCGGGGTCCAGCTTGTACACCTTGATGAGGCCCTTCTCCACCACAAAGAGGGAGCGCACGGGCTCCCCCTCGAGGAAAAGCACCTCGCCCCGCTTTAGCCGCCTGGCCCTGGCCTCGCCTTCCAAGGCCTTGAGGTCCTCGGGGTTCAGGTCTCGGAAGAGGGGAACCTGCTTAAGATCCATTCCTTACCCCTTCAAGAAGCTCAGGCGCCTTTGTGCCTCCTCCAGGAAGGGTTCCAGCTTTAAGGCCCTGGCGTAGGCTTCCTTGGCCACCTCCAGGTAACCCAGGGCCTCGGCCAGCTCCCCCAGGCGCAGAAGGCCGGAGAGGGCCCTCTCCTGCAGGTAGGCCCGCTCGGCCTCCGCCCACTCCCCGTAGGGGTCATCGCCGAAGAGGGGGCCCTTGTAGAGCTCCAGGGCCTGGCGCAGGGTCTTGAAGGCGGCGAGGCCTTCCTCGAGGTCCGCCTTGCGCATCAGGGCCTCAAAGCGCTCAAAGTCCAGGAAGCGGTCCTCGGGGAGCCTTAGCCGGTAGTACTCCCCCTCCCGCTCCACGATTCCCGGCAAGGCCTTGCGCAGATGGTAGACCAGGGTGTAGACCTCCTGCCGGGCCTTCTCCGGAGGGAGCTCGGGGAAGAGGGTTTCGGCGAGGTCCTCGGCGTACAGGGCCCGGTCCTTGTGGGCAAGGAGGAGCTTGAGGAGCTGGTACGCCCCCCGCCGTCCGAAGTCCCGAGGACCGAGTTCCCGCCCCCGGTAGCGGACCCGGAAGCCCCCCAGGGCATAGACCTCCAGCTCGGGGATGGGCCTGGCCTCCTCTTTTGGAAAGAGCAGGGGAAGGACCAGCCGCTCCAGCCAGAGGGCAGGGGCCGCGGGGCCTGTGGGGGGGCGTGGGGGACGGGCGTGGAAGAGGGTCTGGACCGCCACCACCTCTCCCTTAGCCCAGAGGGGAAGGCAGATCCGGGGGCGGCCCTCGGCCTCGGGGCAGTCGGGGAGACCGTTTTTCAGGCCCGCCACCTCCCCCCGCCAGGCGGGGCAGTTCTTCATGGTGCAGGGCGGGACCCAGCCCAGCGCCACCCGGCGCCCTTCCCGCGCCACCACCTGCACCCCCGTGGCCCCTGTGAGGCGGCGTACCTTCTGGAGGAAGGTGAGGAGGGCCTCGGAGGCCTCGCCCCGGAGGAGGTGCTGGGCGATGGCCTCGAGCCCTACCTCCCCCAAGCGGGTCAGGAGGGTGTAGAGGGTGCTGGCAAAGAGGGGGCCTATGCGGCCGAGGCTGTCTAAAAGGGCCTCGTGGTCCAACCGGGGGTCGCGGGAGGCGAGGTTTAAGACGCCGATGAGGCTGTGGGGAAGCTCCAGGGGGCAACAGACATAGGTTTGGTAGCCCAGTTGCTTCACCTTCTGCCTCAGGTAGCGGGGATCTTCCCCCAGGGCGTGGGTGACGAGGGGCTCGCGCCTCAGGGCCACAATCCCGGGGTAGCCTTCCCCCAACTGGAACCAGGGCCTTTCCAGGAAGGCCTCGCGGTGAAGGCCCTCGTAGGCGGTGAGGATCAGGTGATGGCCCTCGGGGTCTATCAGAAAGAGTTCGGCGGCCTCCATGCCTAGGGCCAGGCGTAGGGCGCGGAGGAAGTCCTCGAGGGCCTGCGGGAACCCCTCGGGGTTACGCAGAAGGTGCTGGGTCAGGCGGGAAAGCTCCAGAAGGAGATCTGGGGGCTCGGCCCGCTCGGGGTAAAGCTCCACCAGGAAGCCCTCCGCTTCCCGGTATCCCTGGCAGCGGAGGCGCCGCCCCTTGACCAGCAATGGGGTGCTGGCCCGGTAGGCTCCCCGTCTCAGCTCCCGTTGCACCGGGCACCGGGGGCAAAGGGGGCGGCCAAAGGGGTCTTGTCCTTGGACCAAAAGGGCGCAGGGGAGGCCGTTCCCCTCCAGGTCCAAGGAAGGGTCGGCCTCGAGGACCGTGGCCACCCCTTTGGGATCCAGCCTAAGCCGGGCTAAGGGCTTCATCGCTTCCCAGTATAGGGGAGGTGTTGGGGACAGACGTCCCAGCAAAAATCCCAGGGGGGTTCTTTTGGGACATATGTCCTAAAGGGAGCCAGTGGCTGCCAGTGCCTCCCTCCAAACTGCAAGCCGGAGGTGAGGATGAAGGGCAAAAGGTTCTTTCCCCTGGCCTTGCTCCTGGCCCTAGCCCTGGCCCTGGCCCAAGATGGGAAAACCCTTTACGGCCAGTACTGCGCCGCCTGCCATGGGGCGGAAGCCCAGGGTATCCCGGGAGCCATCCCCCCCTTGGCGGGGAACCCACGGGTACAAGACGAGGCCTATGTGGTGAAGGTGGTGCGGGAGGGGCTTTCCGGCCCCCTGGAGGTAAATGGGGTGAGCTATAGCGGGGTCATGCCTCCCATGCCCCAGGTATCCGAGGCCCAAGCCCGGGCCATCGCCCAGTATCTAAAGGGTTTATCGGGTGCCCAAGCCGAGGCCCCGGCGCTCGCGCCTCAGGTCCAAGGGGATCCCGCCTTAGGCCGGGCCCTATACCTGGGCCAGAAGCCCTTGCAGAACGGCGGGGCCCCCTGCCAGGCCTGCCACACGGTGGCGGGCGTAGGCTTCCTGGGCGGGGGGTCCCTGGGCAAGGACCTCACGGATGCCGCCAAGCGCCTGGGGGGCGAGGCGGGGCTTACCGGTTTGTTACAAAACCCCGCTTTCCCCGTGATGCGGGAAGCCTACAAGGGCAAGCCTTTGACCGAGGCCGAGGCGGCGGCTTTGGCCGCTTTCTTGGTGCAGGTCTCCAATGAAGTTCCAAGGCCCGCTTCCCTGTATCTGGGCCGGTTCTTGGTGGCGGGATTGGTGCTTTTGGGACTCTTGTTGCTTTACCAGGCCATCCTCTGGCAGCTAAGGCCCAGGAGCCTGGCGGAGCGCATCCAAAGCCAGCTTAGGAGGTAAACATGAAGGATTGGATCAGGGAAATAGAAAGCCCAGCGGAAAGGAAGTGGGAGGAGTTCTACCGCAACCGGTTCCAGCACGACAAGAGGGTGCGGACCACCCACGGGGTGAACTGCACGGGTTCCTGCTCCTGGGAGGTCTTCGTCAAGGATGGGATCGTTACCTGGGAGCTCCAGGCTACGGACTACCCCAGCCTCGAGGCGGGCCTGCCCCCCTACGAGCCCAGGGGTTGCCAGCGGGGCATCAGCTTCAGCTGGTACCTCTATAGCCCCATCCGGGTGAAGTACCCCTACGCCAAGGGGGCCCTGCTGGACCTCTGGCGGGAGGCCAAAAAGCAACATCCCGACCCCGTGGCTGCCTGGGAGGCCATCCAGAGCGATCCTCATAAGCGCAAGCGCTACCAGAAGGCCCGCGGAAAGGGAGGCTTCAGGCGGGTGAGCTGGGACGAGGTCCTGGAGCTCATCGCCGCTGCCGTGGTTTCCACGGTGAAGCGCTACGGGCCGGACCGGGTCATCGGCTTTTCCCCCATCCCGGCCATGAGCCAGATCTCCTACGCCGCCGGAAGCCGCTTCCTCTCCCTCTTGGGCGGCGTGCCCCTGAGCTTCTACGACTGGTACTGCGACCTGCCCAACGCCTCCCCCGAGATCTGGGGGGAACAGACGGACGTTCACGAGTCCGCCGACTGGTACAACGCCCGCTTCATCGCCGTCATGGGCTCTAACCTCAACATGACCCGCACCCCCGACACCCACTTCGTCGCCGAGGTGCGCCACGCCGGGGCCAAGCTCACCGTCTTTAGCCCCGACTTCTCCCAGGTTTCCAAGTACGCCGACTGGTGGATTCCCATCCATCCCGGCCAGGATGGGGCCTTCTGGATGGCGGTGAACCACGTCCTCCTCAAGGAGTACTACGCCGAGCGGGAGGTGCCCTACTTCCTGGACTACCTGAAGCGCTACACCGACGCCCCCTTCCTGGTGGAGATTACGGACGGCCGCCCGGGGCGTTACCTGAGGGCGAACCGCCTCTCGGAGTACGCCGAGGAGGAGAACGGGGACTTCAAGCTCCTCCTCTGGGATGAGGAGAAAGGCCCCAGGATGCCCGGAGGGACCCTCGGCTTCCGCTGGCAGAAGGAGAAGGGCAAGTGGAACCTGAAGCTGGAGGATCCTAGGACCGGGGAGCCCTTAAACCCCCGCCTGAGCCTCCTGGGGGCGGAGGACGAGGTCCTTCTTGTGGAGTTTGACGACTTCTCCTCCGACCAAAACCTCAAGCGGGGCGTGCCCGTCAAGTACGTGGTGACCAAGGAGGGGGAAAAGGTGGCGGTGGCCACGGTCTTTGACCTCCTCATGGCCCAGTTCGGGGTGGGGCGGGGTCTTCCGGGGGATTACCCCAGGGATTACGGGGATGAACTTCCCTACACCCCTGCCTGGCAGGAGAAGTGGACCGGGATCCACCGGGATACCCTCCTTAAGTACGCCCGCTCCTGGGTGGAAAACGGCCTCAAGACCAAGGGGAAAAACCTCATCATCATCGGAGCGGGCATCAACCACTGGTACCACAACAACCTCATGTACCGGGCGGGGATCGTGGCTTTGATGCTCACGGGAAGCGTGGGGGTGAACGGCGGGGGCCTGGCCCACTACGTGGGGCAGGAGAAGCTGGCCAACCAGGCCTCCTGGGGTCCCATTGCCTTCGCCACCGACTGGGGCTACCCCCCAAGGCAGCAGAACACCCCGAGCTTCCACTACGTCCACTCCGACCAGTGGCGCTACGAGCGAGGCTTCGCCGCCTACGATAAGACGGCCCAGGGATTTTCCGACCACACCCTAGACCATCAGGTGCGGGCGGTGCGCAAGGGGTGGCTTCCCTTCTTCCCCCAGTTCAACAAGAGTCCTCTGGAGGTGGTCAAGGAGGCGGAGGCCAGGGGAGCCAAGACCGAGGCGGAAATCGTCCAGTACGTGGTGGAGGCCCTTAAGCGGGGGGAACTGAGGTTCGCCGTGGAGGACCCCGACGCTCCTGAGAACTGGCCCAGGGTCTGGTTCATCTGGCGGGGGAACGCCATCGGCACCAGCGCCAAGGGGCACGAGTACTTCCTCAAGCACTACCTGGGAACCCACACCAACGCCATCGCCGAGGAGGTGGCTGCAGAGCACGTGACGGAGGTGGTCTACCGGAAGCCCGCTCCCGAGGGGAAGCTGGATTTGGTGGTGGACCTCAACTTCCGCATGGATACCAGCGCCCTCTACTCGGACATCGTCCTCCCCGCCGCCACCTGGTACGAGAAGGACGACATCAACACCACCGACCTCCACACCTTCATCAACCCTCTGCAGGCGGCCGTGCCCCCCGCTTGGGAGTCCAAGCCCGACTGGGATATCTTCAAGGCCATTGCCAAGAAGGTCTCGGAACTGGCACGGGTGCACCTGCCCACCCCGGTGAAGGACCTGGTCATGATCCCCTTGCAGCACGACACCCCGGACGAGCTGGCCCAGGCGGAGGACCGGGATTGGAAGAAGGGGGAGGTGGAGCCCATCCCCGGCAAGACCATGCCCAAGTTCCGGGTGGTGGAGCGGGACTATACCCAGATCTACGAGAAGATGGTCACCCTGGGGCCGGTGGTGGAGAAGGTGGGGGTGGGGATGCACGGGCTCACCATCCCGGTGGAGGACTTCTACAGGGAGTTGGCGGAGCGCCAGCCTAGGGTTTTCCAAGGGGAGAAGCGGCCGAGCCTCGAGGAGGCCCGGGAGGTAGCGGAGGCCATCCTCTTCCTAGACCCCGTCTCCAACGGGGAGCTCGCCTACCGGGCCTTCCTGGACGAGGAGAAGAAAACGGGGGTGAGGCTCGCCGACCTCGCCGAGGGCAACCGCCACGTGCGCATCTCCTTCAAGGACCTGGTGGCCCAGCCCCGCCGCCAGCTCACCACCCCCACCTGGAGCGCCATCATCAACCTGGGCCGGGCCTATAGCCCCTACACCCTAAACGTGGAGCGCCTCATCCCCTGGCGCACCCTCACGGGCAGGCAGCACTTCTACCTGGACCACCCCAACTACCTGGCCTGGGGTGAACACCTGCCCACCTACAAGCCAAGGCCTGAGGTCTTCATGCTCCAGGAGACGGAAAAGGCAGCCAAGGAGGCCCAGGGCAAGCTCCTCAACTACATCACCCCCCACGGGAAGTGGTCCATCCACTCCACCTACTCCGAGAACCACCGCATGATGACCCTTTCCCGGGGAGGCTACCCGGTGTGGCTCAACGATAAGGATGCCGCGGAACTGGGCATTAAGGACAACGACTGGGTGGAGCTTTTCAACGACAACGGGGTCTTCGTGCAAAGGGCCATCGTCTCGGCCCGGATTCCCAGGGGAACCGTCTTCGTGTACCACGCCACCGAGCGCACGGTGGGCATTCCCAAGAGCCCCCTTAGGGGCAAGCGGGCCGGAATGAACAACTCCATCACCCGCGCCCGCCTCAAGCCCGTTTTGATGTCCGGGGGCTATGCCCAGTTCACCTACGCCTTCAACTACTGGGGGCCCGTGGGGGTGAACCGGGACACCTGGGTCTTCGTGCGCAAGCTGGAGAAGTCCCCGGAGTGGTAAAGGAGGAACGCCATGAAGGTTAGAGCCCACATGTCCATGCTCTTCCACCTGGACAAGTGCATCGGTTGCCACACCTGCTCCATCGCCTGCAAGAACCTCTGGACCGACCGCAAGGGCGCGGAGTACATGTGGTGGAACAACGTGGAAACCCGCCCCGGCACCGGCTACCCCACGGGCTGGGAGGACCAGGAGCGCTTCAAGGGGGGCTGGGAGTATAAGGATGGCCACCTGGACCTCCGCCTGCACTCCCGCACCCAGGGGCTTTTCCGCCTCTTCTTCAACCCCGCTCTGCCTTCCCTGGACGACTACTACGAGCCCTTCACCTTCCGCTATAGCGACCTCTTCACCAGCCCCGAAGGGGAGGATCAGCCCACCGCCATCCCCATCTCCATGATCACGGGGGAGCCCATGACCCCAGGGGCCGGGCCCAACTGGGACGACGACCTTGGGGGAAGCCCCCTCTACGCCGCCAACGATCCCAACCTAAAGGGGCTGGACCCCGAGGTGCGGGCCCAACTTGCGGAGATTGAGGGCGTGGTCTTCCAGTACCTGCCCCGCATCTGCAACCACTGCTTAAACCCCTCCTGCGTGGCTGCCTGCCCCAGCGGGGCCATCTACAAGCGGGCCGAGGACGGGGTGGTCCTGGTCAACGAGAACAAATGCAAAGCCTGGCGGATGTGCGTGGCCGCCTGCCCCTACAAGAAGGTCTACTACAACTGGGCCACAGGCAAGAGCGAAAAGTGCATCCTCTGCTTCCCCCGCCTGGAGACCGGCCAGGCCCCGGCCTGCGCCCACTCCTGCGTGGGGCGGATCCGCTACATGGGGGTGCTCCTCTACGATGCCGACCGTATCCCCGAGGCGGCCATGGTGCCCGACGAGCGGCTGGTGGAGTCCCAGCTTGGGATCATCCTGGATCCCTTTGATCCCGAGGTCATCGCCGCCGCCAAGGCTGAGGGGATTGACGAGGGTTGGATTAAGGCCGCCCAGAACTCCCCCATTTACAAGTTCGTGAAGGTCTGGGGGCTGGCCTTCCCCCTGCACCCCGAATACCGCACCCTGGCCATGATGTTCTACGTTCCGCCTCTTTCCCCGGTGGTGTCCACCCTGGAGAAGGCCTTAAGGGCTAGCCAGGGGAGGGAGGGTCTGGTGCGGCTTGACCTTCCGGAAACCGACTTGGACTTTGAGGTGTACGAGAGCCTGGAAAAGGCGAGGATGCCGGTGAAGTACCTGGCCAACCTCTTCAGCGCCGGCAATGAAAGCCTTATCGTGCCCGCCCTTAAGAAGATGCTGGCGGTGCGCATCCTGAAAAGGCAGGAAAGCCTGGAAGGCGGCGTGACGGAAAAGGCCCGGAAGGTCTTGCGGGATGCCGGGCTCACCCTCGAGGAGGCCGAGGCCATCTACCGCCTCACCACCCTCCCCACCCTGGAGGAGCGCTTCGTGTTGCCCCCTTACCACCGGGAGATGGCGGCGGAGGTGTGGAAGGATCCCTTGGCCCACAAGGGGGAGACGGGCTTCGGCTACATCCAGCCGCCCTTGAGGGGGGAGTAGGAGGAAGCCATGCGCAACGCCACCCTTTTGGAAACCCTGGCCCTGGCCCTGGACTACCCCATGCCGGGCCGCTTGGAGGAACTTTGGCGGCGCTGGATCGCCTGCCCCAGGGGGCCTGCCAAGCAGAAGCTGGAGCGCTTTTTGCGCCAGGTGGAGGAGCTTTCCCTGGGGGAGTGGGAGGAGCTTTACACCCGCACCCTGGACCTCACCCCCACCACCGCCCCCTATGTGGGGTTTGCCGTCTACGGGGAAAGCTACCAGCGGGGAGAGCTCCTGGCCGCTTTGGTGCGGGCCTTCCGGGAGATCAACCTGGACCCGGGAACCGAGCTTCCCGACCACCTGGCCAACGTGCTCCGTTACCTGGCCCGGTGTGAAAACCCCCTTCCCGAGCTTCTGGAGATCCTGCCCAAGGCCCTTCAGGAGATGCACAAGACCCTCAAGACCCTGGATGCCAAGAACCCTTACCTCCTGGTCCTCGAGGGGGTCCAGGAGGCCTTGCAGGGGGATTTGGCGAGGAGGTGAAGGATGAACTGGAATACGATTCTCTTCGGCATCTTCCCCTACATCGCCCTCACCCTGGCGGTGGCGGTCACCGCCTACCGCATGGTCTACCGGCCCTTTTCGGTCTCGGCCCAGTCCAGCCAGCTTCTGGAGCAGAAGCGCCTCTTCTTCGGCTCTACCGCCATGCACTGGGGCCTGGTCCTGGTTCTCCTGGGCCATCTTTTGGCCCTCCTCCTGCCCAAGGGCCTGCTCCTTTGGAACGCCGTACCCGTGAGGCTTTACCTCCTGGAGATCACCGGGTTGGGTCTTGGATTTTGGGCTCTGGTGGGCACCTATGTCCTCCTGGCCCGGCGGATCTCGGTGGCCCGGGTGCGGGCGGCCTCCACGGGCATGGACTACCTGGTCCTGGTCCTGATTCTCCTCTCCGCCCTCTCTGGGGTCCTGACCGCCCTCTTCTACCGTTACGGGAGCTTCTGGTTCCCCGCGGTCATGACCCCCTACCTCTGGAGCGTCCTCACCCTGCAGCCCCGGCCTGAGCTCCTCCTGGACCTACCCTTCTGGATCAAGTTCCACGTCTTCAACTTCTGGCTCCTTGTGGCCGTTTTCCCCTTCTCCCGCTTGGTCCACGTGATCACCGTACCTCTGGGCTACCTCCTAAGGCCTTGGCAAATCGTGGTTTGGGTGCGCAAGCTGGCGAGGTGAGCTATGCGGCTGGAAGAGGAGCGCCACGAGCGGCTTAGGGTCCTCTGGCTTTCCACCCTGGGATTCACCCTGATGTTTGCGGTCTGGCTGATGTTCGGGGTGCTGGGGGTGCCCATCCGCAAGGAGTTTGGCCTTACGGACGTGCAGCTTTCCTGGATTTCGGCGGTGGCCATCCTGAATGGCTCCCTGTGGCGCATGGTGACGGGCATCCTCACCGACCGATATGGGGGGCGGATCGTCTTCACCCTGATGCTCCTTTTCACCGCCATTCCCGCTTACCTGGTTTCCCGGGCGGGGAGCTATGAGGAACTCCTCCTCTACGCCTTCCTGGTGGGCTTTGCGGGAAACGCTTTCAGCGTGGGCATCGCCTGGAACTCCGCCTGGTTCCCCAAGGAGCAGCAGGGCTTTGCCCTGGGGGTCTTCGGGGCGGGGAACGTGGGGGCCAGCGTCACCAAGTTCATCGGGCCCGCCCTCATCGCCAGCATCCCGCCGGCAGGGTACCTGGGAGGCTTAATCCCCGGAGGCTGGCGCTTCATCCCCTTTCTCTATGCCGTGCTTCTGGTGCTGATGGGCTTTGTCATGTGGTTCGGCACCCCCAGGCGGGACAAGCGGCCGGGGCAGGGGAGGCCCTTCTTGGAGATGCTCAGACCCCTCCGCCACATCCGGGTTTGGCGCTTCAGCCTCTACTACGTGGTCGTCTTCGGCGCATACGTGGCCCTTTCCGCCTGGTTGCCCAAGTACTACGTGGACGTCTTCGGCCTGCCCCTCCACCAGGCCGCTTTGCTCACCGCTCTTTTCATCTTCCCGGCAAGCCTTTTGAGGCCGGTGGGGGGGTACTTCTCCGACCGCCTGGGGGCCAGGCGCGTCATGTACTGGACCTTCTGGAGCATCCTCATTCCCTCGGCCATCCTCATGATGCCTGAAGGTCACATCGTGCTCTACACCAAGGGGGGCCCCAAGGAGGTCATGCAGTTCACCATGAACGTCTGGCTCTTCACCTTCTTGGTCTTCATCATCGGCGTGGGAATGGGCATTGGCAAGGCTGCGGTGTACAAGCACATTCCCACCTACTTCCCCAAGGACGTGGGGGCGGTGGGGGGGTTGGTGGGGATGCTGGGGGCCCTGGGGGGCTTCTTCCTCCCGCCCCTCTTCGCCTACGCCCAGGCCTGGACCGGCCTGCCCCAGATGACCTTCTTCGTCCTCTTCCTCCTCACGGCCATCGCCTTCCTCTGGATGCACCTCACGGTGATCCAGCTTTTGCAACAAGAGGCCAAGCATTTGCAGCACGACTTTGAACTGAAAGGAGACCGCTGAAAGGAGGCCGCCCATGCTAAAAGCTGCTAAGGGCACCTGGCTCAAAGAGTGGGATCCCGAGGATCCCAAGCGCTGGGACCCTGCCTTGGCCTGGCGCACCCTTTGGATCACCACCTTCAACCTCACCCTCTCTTTCATCACCTGGTACGTGGTGAGCGCCCTGGTGGTGCGTCTGCCCAAGTCCGGCTTCCCCTTGGACACGACCCAGCTTTTCTGGCTCACCGCCATGCCGGGGTTGGCGGGAGGGACGTTGCGCATCGTTTGGACCTTCCTACCGCCTATCCTGGGTACCCGGCATCTCGTGACGTTTTCCACCTTGCTCCTCCTTGTGCCGTTATTGGGCTGGGGCTTCGCCGTTCAGAACCCGAATACTCCCTACTGGGTTCTCCTCCTTCTGGCCTTCTTGGCCGGGATCGGCGGGGGCAACTTCTCCGGCTTTATGCCCTCCACCAGCTACTTCTTCCCCAAGCGCCTCCAGGGGACGGCCCTGGGCTTGCAAGCAGGGATCGGCAACTTCGGCGTTTCCGTGGTCCAGTTCGTGACCCCCTGGGTCATCGGCTTCGCCCTCTTTGGTTCCCTCCTGGGCGGGCCCCAAACCTTCACCCCCAAGCCCGGGGTGTCCCAGCCCATCTGGCTGCAAAACGCCACCTTTATCTGGGTGCCCTTTGTGCTGGTGGGGTCTTGGCTGGCCTGGGTGTACTTGAGAAGCGTTCCGGTCCGGGCTAACCTTCGTGAGCAGTTTGACATCTTCCGCGACAAGCACACCTGGGTCATGACCAGCCTCTACATCATGACCTTTGGCTCCTTTTCTGGGTTTTCCGCCATCTTCCCCCTCCTCATCCGCGAGGTCTACGGGAAGTTTGACGGGGCCCCGGACCCCCTGAAGTACGCCTTCTTGGGGCCCTTGGTGGGTTCGCTATCCCGCATCTTGGCGGGCCCCATCACCGACCGCCTTGGGGGAGCGATCGTAACCCAGGTGTCCGCCATCGGCATCTTTTTTTCCGCCTTGCTGGTCACCCTCTTCACCCGGCCCACCTCTTTGGAGCAATTCCCGCTCTTTGTCCTGGCTATGCTCTTGGTCTTTTTCTTCAGCGGGGTGGGGAACGCCAGCACCTTTAAGCAGATGCCCATGATCTTCCCCCCCAGGCAGGCGGGTGGGGTGATCGGCTGGACGGCGGCCATCGGCGCTTACGGGCCCTTTATTTTCTCCACACTAGCCGCTTACACCCAAAAGGCCACGGGGGGCTTTACCGCCTTTTTCTACGGCCTCATGGTCTTCTACGCTCTGAACCTCTTCCTGAACTGGTACTACTATGCCCGTAAGGGGGCGGAGAAGCCCTGTTGAATCCAGGCCTGCCTGGTGGCCCCGCCTTTGGCGGGGGCTTTTCCCTTTGACCCAGGTCATGGCGAAAGGGGAACTGGCCCGGGGAAACTGAGGGCGCTATGGAGCTGGACGTTCGCACCATACCCCCAAGAGAGCGGCACCCACGGATTTTTGGCGTCTTTGACAGCTTGAAGCCGGGGCAGAGCTTCGTTTTGGTCAACGACCACGACCCCAAACCCCTCTACTACCAGCTCATGGCCGAGCGCCCGGGCCAGGTGGACTGGACCTATTTGGAGGAGGGCCCGGAGGTATGGCGGGTGCGGATCGGGAAGAGGTAGTGCACCCCGGGATGAAGGTGGCGGAGGTTCTCGCCCGCTGGCCCCACCTCCTCGAGGTCCTGGTGGCGGCAAGCCCCGCCTTCCAGAAGCTCAAAAACCCCCTCCTCCGCCGCACCATGCCGGCCCTGGTCACCGTGGCCCAGGCGGCGAGGATCGGAGGCCTGGAGCCGGAGGAGCTCGTGGCAAGGCTCAACCGGGCCCTGGGGGTGGAGGCGGGCCCTGCCTTTCCTGTGGCCGAGGAGAGCCTTGTCGGCACCCCGCCTCCGTCTTGGCTTTCCGCCCCCGTGGGCTTCCGGCTGGACGTCCGGCCTACCCTCGAGGCGGGCGGGGAGCCCTTTTCCCGCATCCTGGCCGCGGCCAGGGAGGTGAAGCCGGGGGAAAGGCTGGTTCTAGAGGTACTCTTTGAGCCCATCCCCCTTTACCGGGTGCTGGCCAAGCAGGGGTTTCTCGCCTGGTGCGAGAAGGTTGGGGAACGCCACTACCGGGCCCACTTCTACCGCCAAGGCACGGCGGCAGAAAAGGGGCTAGCCAAGGCGCCTCCCCTTACCGAGGCTGATTGGGAAGAGGTCCAGGCTGAGGTGACCATCGAGGAGAACCTGGAGCCCCCTCTCCCCATGATGCGGGTCCTCGAGGCCCTGGCCGCCCTTAAGCCGGGGGAGAAGCTTTTGGTCCACCACGTGCGCAGGCCCATCCACCTCCTGGCCCGCCTCGAGGAGGAGGGGCATGCTTACGCCCTCAAGGATCTAGGCCCGGGGAAGGTCAAGCTCCTTATCCGCAAGGGGGGCTAGTGGGCTTCTGGCACTATCTCTTCATCCGGGCGGCCCTGGTTTACCTGGTCTATACCGCCCTTCTCGGCACCCTCTTCTACCTCTTTCCGGGGCTTGTCGGTCCCTTCCGCCCAAGCCATGTGCACGCCGGCCTTGTGGGCTTCTTCCTGCAGATGGTCATGGGGGTGGCCTACTGGATGATGCCGAGGCCGGGTGGGCTCCGGCAGGATCGGCTGGAAGGGATCACCTTCGTCCTCTTAAACACTGGGCTCCTCCTGCGGCTTGTCCTCGAGCCCCTTTCCCTTTCAGGCCACGCAGGCCTCCGCCCCTGGCTTGGGGTTTCCGGGGTCTTGCAGGTCCTCGCCACCTTGGTCTTCGCCCACGCCATGGGGAGGCGGGTCCTGACGGCGGAGATGCTGAGGCGGCTTCGGGAGGAGCGGGAGCGGAGGGGAGGATGAAGCAGGTGTCCTCACGGCCTGAGGAAGCCCTTGTTCTGGATCTTCCGCCCCTGCCCGAGGAGGTCTTTGCCGACCTTCTCGCCTTTGGCGGGCTTGGGGAGGAGGAGAAGAGGGCCATGCGCCTGGATGCGGAAAGGCTCCTTGAGGAAGCGGCTTCCTTTGTGGCTGGGGTTTACGACCGCCTAAGCCGCCACCCCGGCACCGCCCGGGCCCTGGGCTGGGAGGGAAGGGTTCGGGAAGAGGAGCTCTACCTGAGGCGGGCTTTTTTCTCCGCCTGGCTGGCCCGCACCATCGGGGTGGACACCTCGGCGGAGTTCGCCCGGGAGGTGTATCGGGCGGGGCTCTGGCACGGCGGTTTGGGGCCGAAGGGGGCCCTGATTCCCCCTGAATACGTGGGCCTTTCCTTTGCCCAGGTGGGGCGGTATGTGGCGGAGAGGGTGCGGGATGTGCGCCCCTGGCTCGTCTACCTTTCCGCCCAGGAGGAGGTGATGCGCAAAGGCTTTGACGCCGCCATGGCCCTGAAGGAGGGGCAGGTGGCCGTGAGCTTCCAGGCCCTGGGCTTGGCCTATCCCGCCCTGCCCAAGCCCCTTTCCCTGCGGGCGGGAGGCGTGGGGGAGGCGCTTGCCAAGGTGTTCACCGCCACCCCCGCCTTAAGGGACCTTGCCCTCGAGGCCCTGGCCGCCGAGGAGGAGGTGGGGCTTTGGCTGGAGCCCAAGACCCTCTGGCGGCTCAGGCCCCGCTGGGCGGTGCTTCTCAACGGCCGGGATGTGCGCTACCTCGAGGGCCTGGCCACTCCTTTGCGGGAAGGGGACCTCCTCACCCTTCTGCCCCCGGGCCGCTGACCGCCCAGGGGGTGGCCATGACCTGGATCATGGCTAATCCCGGGCAGCAGGCTCAGGATTAAGACGATGCTGGTCACGGCCCATAACCGCGTGATTCCCCTTTCCATCCCCGCCGGATTTGTCTTCCTGGGAGAAGCCTTTTTCCTGGCGGCAAGCCTCCTATTTGCCCTCCATCCCGAGGCCTTTGCCGTTCCCCGGCACCCTTTGGGCTTGGCCGGGGCCCACCTCTTCCTCCTGGGCTTCGGGGTGGGGGTGCTCCTTGGGGCCATGCACCAGCTTCTGCCGGTGGTCCTGGAGACTCCCCTTTACCGCCCGGAGTGGGGGTATCCGGTGATGGTTCTTTGGAGCCTGGGGGTAGTCCTCCTGGCCTCGGGCTTCGCCTGGGTTCCTTCCCTTGTGCCCTGGGGTGGGGGCTTGGTCCTGGTTGCCCTTCTTTTCTTCGCTTACCACGTCTACCTCACCTTCCGCCAGGCTCCCCGCTGGAACCGGGTGGCCACCGCCTTGGCCTGGGTGGTCTTCTACCTGGTCCTCACCCCCTTTCTAGGGCTTTTGCAGGCTCTTTCCCAGCGCTATGGTTTTTACGACCCGGAAAGGCTCACCTGGCACCTCCTTGCGGGCTTGGGCGGGGTTTTCCTCCTTTCCATCCTGGGCGTGGGCTACAAGCTCCTTTCCATGTTCACCCTCACCCACGGGGTGGACGAGCGGGTTCTGGGGCTTCTCCTCTTTGCGGCCAATCTTGGGTTTCTGGGTTTGGCCATGGGGGAGAGGTTGGGCTATCTCCTTCTTCTTCTTTCCTACGCCCTGGCTCTCTACGACACCTGGCGCATCCTCAAAAACCGCATGAAAAAAGCCCTGGATATCGGGGTGCGGCACTACCTCCTTGGCCTCCTCTTCCTGGGCCTGGCCCTCTTGGCCCTGCCCTTTAACCCCGTATGGGCAGCGCTTTGGTTTGCCTTGGGCTTCGTGGGGCTGGTGGTGACGGGGATGCTTTACAAGATCCTGCCCTTTCTGGTCTGGACCCACCGGTATGCCCCAAGGGCAGGAAAGGAAAAGGTGCCCCTGTTGAAGGAAATGCTCCCGGAAGGGGCGGGGTATGGGGCAGGGGCCTTGTTGGCCCTAGGGGCCTTCCTTTTTCCCCTCTTTCCCGGGGCGGGCTGGGTCTACCTCTTGGGGGTTTTCCCCCATGTTTATGCCCTTTGGGAGGTGATGCGGCGATGACGGCGAGGAACCCGCTGGAGGCGCAGGCGTGGTCGCTTTTGGAGATGGTCTACGACCCGGAGCTTGGCCTGGACGTGGTTAACCTGGGCCTGATCTACGACCTGGTGGTGGAACCCCCCCGGGCCTATGTGCGTATGACCCTCACCACCCCGGGCTGCCCCTTGCACGACAGCATGGGGGATGCGGTGCGGCAGGCCCTCTCCCGGCTTCCCGGGGTGGAGGAGGTGGAGGTGGAGATCACCTTTGAGCCTCCTTGGACCCCGGAGAGGCTTTCGGAAAAAGCCCGCCGCCTACTGGGATGGATCTAACGATCCGGGCTCTGAAAGGGCTTTTCCCGGGGCCTGGGGCGTAGGGGGGCCCACCTCCACCTCTAGCCGCACCTTGCTTCCCGGGGGAACCCAGAGGGTCAGGGTAAGGGAGCCTTGGCCCAGGAAAAGGTGAAGCCCCTCCGCCAAGGGCCTCGAGGCCACCACCGCCTCGCCCCGTACCTCCACCGAGAGGGTCCACCGGGTGTTGGCCAGGAGGCGGACCCCATGAAGGCCAGCCCCCAGCTCCAGGGCCGAAGCGGCCTCCCCTCTGGCCCCCTCCGGGCGCAGGTAGGCCACCGGCGGGATGCGGAGGCTCACCGTGTGGCCTATGGGGCTCTGGGCGGCGGCCCAAGGGCTTATCAGAAGGAAAACCCCTAGGATCCACGCCCGCATGCTCCCCCCCTCCTTAGGGGCTTCCGGGGAGCAGGGGCGGGGGTTGAGGAAAGGGGCAAGCCCATGCGTCCGGCCGGTTGCGCCACTGGCTCCACCTGCCCCAGGCGCCCAGATTGCAGGGCAGGCTTCCTCGTCGGCCAGGATTCTCCGCTCCTTAAGGTCCGCCAGGCGGGAAAGCTGGAGGCTGACCGCCTGGGCAAAGCGCCTAAGGCCCGCTACCTCCTCGGGGGGAAAGGGCTTGGGGCGTTCCAGGTTGAGGACCGCCACCGCGTCGCCCTGCTCAAAAAGGGGCAGGGCGAGCTCGGAAAGCGCCTCCTGACCGGGGGGAGCGATGTAGGCGGGTTCTTTGCGCACGTCGGGGATGTAAATGGGCCGCCCCTCCCGGAAGGCCCGGCCCATCACCCCGGTTTCCGGAATCCAGTCCAAGCCTATGGGCGGTCGGCTGGCAAGCCGGCGAAACCCACCCCCCTGGGGCACCCAGACCCCCACGTGCCCCCTTTCCCCCAGGGCAAAGAGGCGCTCCGGGAGGCTTTTTAGCAGGGCCTCCCGGTCCTCCGCCTGGGGGAGGGCCTCGAGGGCCGAGGCCAAAAGCCTCTCTACCCGGGCCAGGCTTCGGGCGCGACGGTGGGCCCTCCGCAGGCCTTTCCCCACCTGGTGGGCGAGGAGGGCCGAGAGGAGGAGGAGGGCCAGGGCTACCCCGCTGAACTGGGGGAAGAGGGCCAGGGCGCTTGCGGCGAGGGCGCTGGCCAGAAGCCCCCAGGGGAGGCCGTGCACGCTGGCCACCACCGCCACCGCGATCATGAACCAGGGGAGGACGTAAAAGCCGGGGTAGCCGAGGAGCCCCAGGAGCAGCCCCACGAGAAAGGAGGCCAGGGCGGCCGCTGTATAGAGTAGGGCCATGGTTGGGGCCATTCTACCCCAAGATTTTCCCTAGGGGGTAGGGGCCAGGGCCAGGTAGGCGAGGGCCCTTTCCGCGGCCCTCCTCCCCGAGCCCACCACCTCGGGGAGGCCGACCCCCTCCAGGTAGTTCCCGGCCAGAAAGAGCCCCGGGGCCTTGAGGAGGGCCATTTCCAACCTTTCCCTCCGCTCCAGGTGCCCCACCCGGTAGGCGGGCATGCCCTCGGGGAAGCGGAAGACAAAGGTGCGTTCCGCCCGCACCTCCTGGCCCAGGAAGCGGCGGAGGTCCTCCAGGGCCACCCGGGCAAGCTCCGGCTCGGAAAGCCGCGCCACCTCCCCGGAAAAGTAGGCCCGCACCAGGCTGAACCCCTCCGGGGCCCTCCCGGGCCATTTCTGGTGCGTCCAGGTAAACCCCCTGGCCCTGTAGCCCTCCCCCTTGGCGATGAGGAGGCCATGCCCCAATACGGGAAGCGCTTCGTTAAAGGCCAGGCTCACCGTGGCCGCCGGGGTGTGGGGAATCCCCTTGAGAAGGGCCGTGGCCTCGGGGAGGAAGGGCCTCATGAGGCTTGCCGCCACGGGGGCAGGGGTGGCCAGGATCACGGTATCCGCCTCTATGGGCCCCCTTGGGGTGTGGAGGCGGAAGCGGTTACCCAGGGGCTCGAGGGCCAGGACCGGTGCGCCCAAAAGGGTTTTTTCCGCCACCTCCTCCGCAAGCCTCCGCGTTAGCACGGAAAGCCCCTCCTGGAAGGAGAAGAACAGGCTTCCCCCTTCCCGGCTTCCCCGCATTTTTTTCGCCCGCATGGCCCCCAGGATGAGGCTTCGGTGCTTCCGCTCCAGGTCCAAAAGCTGGGGGAAGGCCGCTCGCATGGAGAGTTCCTCGGGTTCCCCTCCATAGATGCCTCCCGCCAGGGGTGCCACCAGGGCGGCGAAGACCTCGGGGCCAAGCCTCCGTTCCACGAACTCCTTCAGGCTCTCGTCCTCCTTGGCCCCCCGGGGGAGGAAAAGGTCGTATAGGGCCCTGAGCTTCCCGGAAAGGGAGAGGAGGGAGGTGCGGTAAAGGCCCTTGAGGTCCCCGGGCACGATCTGCAAAAGCCCCTCGGGGAGGGGGTGGGCCTTTCCTTTGCGCAGGATGTAGGCCGCGGGTTTGGCGGGGAGGGTGCCGATGGGCGTGAGGCCGAAGCGCTCGCTAAGCTCCAGGACCTCCTTCTTGTAGCGCACGCTGGCGTCCGGCCCCCCTTCCACCAGGAAGCCCTCCCCTTTGTGGGTGCGCACCTTGCCCCCTAGGCGGGGGCTTGCCTCCAGGAGGAGGAAGTCCACCCCCGCCTCCTTCAGGGCCAAGGCGGCGGAAAGCCCCGCCCATCCTCCTCCCACCACGGCTACCTGAGCCACGCTGCCTCCACCAGCTCCTTAAGCACCTGGATGTAGTCCAGATCGGCGTTGAGGCTCCGGGCCCGGATGAGCCTTAGTCCCACCTCCTTTGCGGTGGCCTGGGCCTCGAGGTCCAGGTCGTAGTAGACCTCCAGGTGGTCGGCGGGGAAGCCCACCGCCTGGACCACCACCTCCTCAAAGCCCTCCTCCCTCAAGGACTTAAGGTGCTCGTTGATGTCGGGGCCAAGCCAGGGCTCGGGGGTGCGCCCTGCGGACTGGTAGGCCACGCTAAAGCGGGGCAGGGCAAGCCTCTTGGCGATGAGCTCCGCCGTCCTCTCCACCTGCCGGGGGTAGGGGTCGCCCCGTTCCACCGCCGAGAGGGGGATGGAGTGGGCGGTGAAGACGTAGGCGGCCTTCCTGGGCTCCCTAAGCCGCCATATGGCCTCTTCAAGCCTCCTGGCGTAGGCGGCAATCAGGCTGGGATGGGCCTCGTAGCTTTCCACCCAGACCATCTCCATGGGCTCGGGGAGGGATTTTAGGGCGGCTTCCACCTTCTCCTGGTACTCCGCCACGCTCCTTAGGGAGTAATGGGGGGCGGCCACGATGGCCACCGCCCGCCTCACCCCATCCTCGTGCATGGCGGCGACGGCCTCCCCGATGGAGGGATGCCAGTGCTTGGTGCCCACGTAGACCCGGGCCGGCCCCTGGGGGATGCGGGGGCCGAAGGGGCCCAGGAGGCGCTTGGGGTAGGCGGGGGCCTCGAGGTTCAAAAGCGCCTGGAGCCTGATGGCCTGAACCAGGGTGATCTCGTTCAGGGGGCTTTTGCCGATGGCGTGGTAGCGCTCTTCCAGCTCCCTCACCAGCTCCTCGGAAGGACGCCTTCCCCGGCGGATGTCCGTGTAGTAGGGTTCGATCTCTTCCGGGGTGTAGGGGGTGCCGTAGGCCATGAGGAGTACGTTCATGCCGCTTTCTCCTTTTCCTTGAGGAGTTCTACCACATAGCGCACGTGTTCCACCGGGGTGCCGGGCAGGATCCCGTGGCCCAGGTTGAAGATATGCCCGGGCCGGCCAGCGTTTTCCGCAAGGATCCTTTCCACCTCCCGCCGGATTACCTCCTTGGGGGCGAAGAGGACCACGGGGTCCAGGTTGCCCTGGATGGGGGTTTGCCCCAGCGCCTCCCGGGCCCAGGGAAGGGGGGTGTGGTGGTCCAGGCCCATCACGTCCCCTCCGGCCTCCTGCATCTCCTTAAGAAGGCCCATGGTCCCCACCCCGAAGTGGATCACGGGTACCCCAAGGGGCCTTAGCTCCTGGAAGAGCCTGGCCATGTGGGGCTTCACGTACCGCCGGTAGTCCGCGGGGGATAGGGCCCCCACCCAGGAGTCGAAGACCTGGAGGAGATCGGCCCCCGCCTCCACCTGGGCCTTGAGGTAGCGGGCCATGGCCTGGGTGAGCTTCTCCAGAAGTTGGTGCCAGAGGGCCTCCTCCCGGTACATGAAGGCCTTGACCTCCTTGAACTGGCGGCTCGGCCCGCCCTCGATGAGGTAGCTGGCCAGGGTGAAAGGAGCCCCGGCGAAGCCAATGAGGGGCACCTCAAGCTCCCTTTTCAGGAGGCGGATGGTTTCCAGCACGAAGGGCACGGCCTCCTCCGGCTCCAGGGGCCTTAGGGCCTCCACCCCCTTGGAGTCCCGGATGGGCCGGTGGATGACGGGGCCTTTGCCCTCCACCAGGTCCAGCTCCACCCCCATCCCGTAGAGGGGGGTGGTGATGTCGGCGAAGAGGATGGCGGCATCCACCCCAAGCTGTTTCACTGGAAGAAGGGTCACCTCGGCGCAGACCTCGGGGTTCTGCACGATCTCCGGTAGGGTGTAGCGCCGCCGGATCTCCTGGTACTCCTTCTGGTAGCGCCCCGCCTGCCGCATGAACCAGACGGGGGGCCTCGAGGTGGGCCCGCCCCGGGCCGCCTGGAGGATGAGGTCGTTCACGCCCTCCATGGTAGCATGGGGCATGCGCGCCTTTTTCCTCGCCCTTTCCTTGGCCCTTGCCCCCCTAGCCCTGGCCCAGGAGGACCCCGTGGTGGCCCAGGTGGGGCCCGAAAGCATTACAAGAAGCCAGTTTGAGATGCGCTTTGGCCTCTTCGCCAAAAGCGCACTCCGGCAGCTTGGCCTCCCCGACTCGGAGGAAACCCGCGCCCTCCTGGCTCAGTACCGGGCTCCATACCTGGAGGCCCTGGCGGAGGAGCGGGCGCTTCTTTTGCTGGCCAGGCGCCAGGGGTTCTGGCCCCTACCCGACAGCGTGGAGGCCCAGGTGGCGGAGCTCGTGAAGGCCTTTCCCGAGGAGGAGGCCCTGCGGAAGGCCCTGGAAGGGGCAGGGGTGCCCGACCTGGCCACCTACCGCACCCTCCTGGCCGAGGCCATAGCCCTCGAGGCTCTGGAAGCCCATTACCGCATGGAGCTTAAGGTTTCCCCAGCGGCCCTGAAGGCCCTTTGGCTCCTTTCCCCGGAGTACCGCCACCCCGCCCTCTACTGCGCCCGGCACATCCTGGTGCCCACCCTCGAGGCGGCCAAGGAGGTCCTGGCCCGCCTGGCCAAGGGGGAGGCCTTCGCCCAGGTGGCCAAGGAGGTTTCCCAGGACCCGGGCTCCAAGGAAGCCGGGGGGGATCTCGGCTGCGAGCCGGAAGGCACCTACATCCCCGCCTTTGAAAAGGCCCTGCTGGCCCTGAAGCCCGGGGAGGTTTCCCCTCCCCTGGGGACGGAGTTTGGCTTCCACGTGATCCTCCTGGAAAGGCTGGTACCCCCGGGCCGCTACCCCTTGGAGGAGGTGGCGGAGGAGCTGGCCCAGGGGGTGAAGGACAAGGCCTGGGAAAGGCTGGTCAAGTTCCTGATCCGCCCCTATCCCATCACCCTTTTCCCCGAGCGCCTATAGGGTTAGGAGGAGGGCCGCATCCCCCCTTGGGGCAGGGGCCAAGGCTAGGGCCTCCCCGGGGGCGTAGATGCCGCTTTGCCCCTCAAAGGTGAGGCCCAGAATCTCGCCGTTCAGCATGGGGTTCAGGAGGAGCCGGAGGTGTTCCCGGCCCACAAGCCTCTCCTGGGCGGAAGCCCTCCAGACCTCCCCTTCCCTTCGGGATCCATCCCAGGGCCAGGGGCGGTCCCAGGGGGCGGGGTTGGCGGAGGGTTGCAGGAGAACCTCCGCCCCCAGGGCGTCCAGCCGGGCCAGGTACCGCTCGAAAAAGCCGTCCAGGCAGATGAGGATGCCCACCCTGCCCGCCGGGGTTTCCACCAGGTGGGGGCCGAAGGTGCCCCGCCTGAGCCAGCGCTCAGGGGGTGTGAGTTCCATCTTGGGCACCTGGGCCAACAAGCGGCCTTCGGGGTTGAGGAAAAGGGCGAGGTTCTGAAAAAGGGGCGTGCGGGCGAACCGCCCCCGGGCCAGCTCCTCCTCGTAGGGCGGGGAGAGCAGGGTGCCCGCCAGAAGATAGGTGCTGAAGGCCCGGGCGGCCTCCGCCATTACCTGCTGGAAAACCCCGTAGGCCCGCCGGGCCCGCCTCCAGGGGAGAAGGGGGTTTTTCAGGAGGTCCCTGGGATGAAAATCCCCCTCCAGGTGGAGGAGGAGGGGAAGCCCAAAGAGCTCCGGGAAGGCAACCAGGCGGGGAGAGGAAGTGCCCTCGAGGCTTTCCAGCAAGGAGAAGACCCGCTCCCGGAAGGCCTCCTCCGTGCGATAAAAGTCCGGCTTGACCTCCGCCTGGATGGCCAAGAGGGTGCGGAAGCGCACCCCTTCAGTCTAATGCCCCTGGGCCAGGCTCTGGGCCACGATGAAGGCCCCCATGGCCACCAGGAAAAGGGCAAACCCCCGCCGCAGGCCCCCCTGGGGTAGCCGCACCGCCAGCCGGCTACCCAGGAAGCTTCCCAGGGTTCCCACCCCAACGAAGAGGAGGGCCACCCCGTAGTTGACGGCCAGGCCCAGCTCGGGCAGAAGGTGCAGGTACTTGTAGAAGCCGGCGAAGGACTTGAGGGCGAAGGTGAGAAGCTGTACCTCCCCGGAAACGAAGCGGGAAAGCCAGGCCCCCAGGTAGGTGCCCGCCATGCCCGGAAGGCCGAAGAAGAGCACGTTGCGCCAGTCCACCAGGCCCCTTAGGGCGTAGGGCAGGGCTCCCAGAAGGGCGATCCCTCCCACGATGAGTAGGCTTTCGGCGATGGCCTGCTTGGGAGGCTCCCACGTCCAGGATGACCGCCTCGCCCTTTTGCCAAAGGGCATGGGCCTCCTTGGCGGTAATCTGGGGTACGGTTTCCAGCTCCCCTTCCGCATACCCCGAAAGGCCTGGGATGTACCCCACCACCTCGTCCAGACCGATGCGGATGAGGGCCCGGGTGAGGTTTTCCACCTGGCTTGGGTGGGCCAGGAGGATGAGGGGCCGGTTGTAGGGAAGGAGCCACCCGGCCCAGGTGGAAAAGTTCTTCCCCGCAGGGATGTTGATGGATCCCGGCATGTGGCCTCCCGCAAAGGCGAACTTGTCCCGGGTGTCCACCAGGATGGCCCCTTCTCCCAGGTAGCGGTCAAACTGGGCCTTGGTGAGGCGGCCCGGGTGCGGGATACCCCCCAGGATGGGCATGCCATCCCGGTTCAGCCGCTTCATCTCCTTGAAGTAGGTGGGGGCTTCCGGCTGACCGGCGAGAAGCGCTTTTACGAAGCCCTCCTCATCGTTCCTTTCCAGGTATTCTGCCCACCAGGCGTGCCGCCTCTCGTAGCCCACGGTGGTGGCGGGAAGGGCCCCCAGGGCTTTGCCGCAGGCGGAGCCGGCCCCGTGGCCCGGCCAGACCTGGACGTGGTCCGGCAGGGTGAGGAACTTCTCCTTAAGGCTCTTAAACATCCGCCTTGCCCCCGGGACCGCCGTGCCCCGGATCCCCGCCGCCTCCTCCAGGAGGTCGGGCCGCCCCACGTCCCCCACGAAGACAAAGTCCCCGGTGAGGAAGAGGAGGGGTTCGTCGGTTACCGCCCCGTCCGCCACCAGAAAGGAGATGTGCTCCGGGGTGTGGCCGGGGGTGTGCACCGCCTTCACCCGGATGTTCCCCACCCGAAACTCGTCCCCATCCTTAAGGAGGACGTAGGAGAAGCCCTCGAGGCCCTGGTACTTCCAGTTTTCATCCCCCTCGTCGGAGAGGTAGAGGGTAGCCCCCGTGGCCCGGGCCAGTTCCCGGGCCCCCGAGAGGTAGTCGGCATGGATGTGGGTTTCGGCGATGGCGGTGATGCGGAGGCCCAGGTTCTGGGCGAGCTCCAGGTAGACGTCCACGTCCCGCCTAGGGTCCACCACCAAGGCCTCCCCGGTGGCGGCGCAGCCCAGAAGGTAGCTCATCTGCGCGAGGCCTTCCTCGTAGATTTGGCGGAAGATCATCCCTTCACCTCCAGCGAGGGAGCTTTGTCCCTCAGGGGGTCAGTATACCCATGGGGGGTAATGGTGTCAAGGCGCGCGAACGTGAAGGAATGCTCTATTCCGGAAAATCTTTTTTGATATAGTGAGGGCCTGGATGTACCCCTACCGGGGTATTCTGGAGGTGAGCATGGCGCTTTTGGGACCGAAGGAGCAAGAGATCGTGCGCGAGAGGCTTTCCAGCCTGGTGCGGGATGTGGAGATGGTCCTTTTCACCGACTCCTCCACCCTCGTGGCCCCGGGCAAGGAGCCCTGCTTGTACTGCAAGGAGACCAAGCAGCTTCTGGAGGAGCTTTCCGCCCTTTCCGATAAGCTGCACCTGGTGGTCTACGACCTGGCCACCCCCGAGGGCAAGGAGAAGGCCAAGGAGTACAGGGTGGAGGATCCCCCCACCCTGATCCTGCGGGAGAAGGGCTCCGAGGCCATTAACCTGCGCTACCGGGGGATCCCAGCGGGGTACGAGTTCGCAAGCCTCCTCGAGGACATCGAGATGCTGGGCCGGGATGGCCACGGCCTGCCGGAAAACGTGGTGGAGGAGCTCAACAACCTCCCCGAGGAGGTGGTCCTCCAGGTCTTCGTCACCCCCACCTGCCCCTACTGCCCGCAGGCGGTGCGCACCGCCCACCGCATGGCTTACGCTTCCCCTAAGGTCTGGGGCGAGATGATTGAGGCCAACGAGTTCCCTGCCCTTTCCGAGCGCTACCACATCCACGGCGTACCCGACACCGTCATCAACCACGGAAAGGAGCGGATTTTGGGCGCCCAACCCCTTTCCCAGTTCCTCCAGGCCATACAAAGGGCCGTGGGGGTGAGGGCCTAAGGTGAATCGCCGCGCCCTCCTTGGCCTTTTCGCCCTTCCCCTAGTCCTCGCCGCCTGTGGGCCCAAGGGGAGCTACCAGGATGTGGATCCAGGAGAGCTTTACCGGGCCCTCGAGTCCGGGGCCTGGGTGGTGGACGTGCGCACCCCCCAGGAGTTCGCCCAGGGCCACGTGCCGGGCGCGGTAAACCTGCCCCTTCAGGAGATCGCCGCCTGGGCCGACAAGCTCCCCAAGGACAAGCCCGTCTACCTCTACTGCCGTAGCGGCAACCGCAGCCGCCAAGCGGCGGAGTACCTGAAGAAAAAGGGGTACACCAACCTCTACAACCTGGAGGGTGGGGTCTTGGCCATAGAAAGGGCCGGCTTCCCCCTGGTTCGCTGATGGATGCGGTACAGGTAGGACCCTTCGCCATCCCCTGGGTCAGGTTCCAGGTGTTCCTGGCCCTCTTGGTCTTGGTGGCGGGGGCCGAGGTGGCGGCACGTCGGGTGGACCGGCGGCTGGCCCCTTGGGCGTACAATGCCATTCTTCTGGGCTTTGTGGGGGCGCGGCTTGGCTTTGTGCTGGAAAACGCTTCGGTGTTCGCCAGGGATCCCCTTTCCGTCCTTTACGTTTGGCAAGGAGGTTTTACTCCCCTTTGGGGTATCCTGGCTGCGGGAGGGTACACGCTGATGGTATTGCCCAAGACCCTTTGGCGGTATGCCCTGTTCTCTGCGTTGGCAGCCGGTTTGGTCTTCGGGGTCTTCCAGGTGCAGAGGCGAGGGGGGGAGGAGGTGCGGCTGCCCTCGGTCACCCTCGCCACCCTGGGGGGTACCCCGGTGAACCTCCAGGACTTCCGGGGGAAGCCTTTGGTCCTGAACCTCTGGGCTACCTGGTGCCCTCCTTGCCGGCGGGAACTACCCATGATGGTGCGCCTGAGCCAGGAGCACCCCGAGGTGCGCTTCGCCTTCGCCAGCCAGGGGGAGGGACCGGCGGTGGTGCGGAGCTTTTTAGAGGAAGAGAAGCTGGCCCCCAAGTGGGTTCTCCTGGATCCGGAAACCCAGCTTTCCCAGGTCCTGAAGACCCAGGGCCTTCCCACCACCTTTTTCTTTGACCGGGAGGGGCGCCTGGTGGCCCGGCACCTGGGGGAGCTTTCCGAGGCCCTCCTTTTGGGCTACCTCCGGGTTTTGCGCTAGCTTCCCGCGGAAAGCAGGGTTTCCTTTTCCCCCACCACTGTCTTCAGGTGCACCGGCCGGCCCCACAGGCGGTAGAGGTTCTCCAGCACCGCCTGGGTCTTTTTCAGGTCCAGCTCCACGCCCTCGTAGGCGTGTTCCAGAAGGAGCTCTCCCCGGTTCCCGTAGTTGGCGTCCACCAGCTCCACGATGGGGTAGCCCCCGTTGGTGAGGCGGAAGAGGAGGGCCTTCTTGGCCTCGGCGAAGCGGGGAAGGTCCTCGGGGTTGAGGAGCCTCTGCCTGAGGGCGAACTCGGGGGTCAGGAAGCTATCCAGGAAGCTCAGGTCCGTGTGGACGGTGCGCACCTGGAAAAGCTGCTTGAGCCCCAGGCCGGTGGGCCTCTCGTAGGTGAGCCGCTCCCCTAGGGGCAGGGCCTCGTACTCGGGGCCGAACCGCCCCTTATCCCAGCGTTCCTCCACCTCCTTTAGGAGCAGGTAGCCCAGGCGGTAAGGGTTAAAGCCGTGTGGGGCGAGAAGCCCGGCCTGGAGCTCGGCGAACTCCAAGGCCTCCTCCGGGGAGAGGAGGGGGAGGAGGAGGCGGGTGTGCCAGTAGGTGGCCCAGCCCGTCGATCTTGATGGTGCGGTCCCGGAGGGCCTCCATGTACTCGTTGGCCTGGAGCTTTCGGTACTCAGGCTCGTTCGTGTGCCCAAGCACAATCTCATCTATATCCGTCTGGGCGAACTTCTTGGACTTGATCTTGTGCTCCTGGCTGGCGGTGAGGAGGTCGTAGAGGAAGGCCACGTCCAGCTTGAGGATCTCGATGAACTCCACCAGGCCCCGGTTGGCGATGTTGAGTTCCCCGTCGAAGTTGAAGGCCCTGGGGTCGGAGTCGGAGCCGTAGATGGCCACCTTGCGGTAGTTGATGTCCCCCCCAGCTCAGGGCCCGGTAGGCCTCGAGGTCTTGACGGCGACGGATGCGCTCCAGTTCGTTCATGGACGCCCTCCTTCATACCGGCCAGGGACGGGTTTTGATAGCTTTGCCTTTATTGTAGCAGGTTCTGGGCGGAGAATGTGGCCCTGGTTCTAGCCGGGGAAGGGGATTTGCGCTAAGCTTTCCTAGCTTCTTGAGATCTCGTAGAACCCCCGGGCGTTGTGGAGGAAGTGGGCCAGGATGCCGGGGAGAAGGCTTCCGGTGAGAAGGTAGGTGAGCCCGAAAAGGAGCCCGGCAAGCCCGGTGTATACGGGGTAGGCGAGGGCCCGCCTGGGGGCGGGGTGAAGGAGGGCGAAGGCCAGGGCCTGGAGGAAGAGCCCCGAGGGCCCCAGCCAGGCCATGAGGAGGCTTTGCAGAAGGCCCCGGAAGAAGACTTCCTCGGCCACCCCCGAAAGGAGGGCGAGGAGAAGGAGGACCGCGGGTCCTACCCCAGCCCGGCGCAGGGCTTCTCCCAAGGCCCGGTGGAGGTTTTCCGCCTCCCGGAAGGAAGCGGGGAAAAGGTGCCGGAAGGCTTCTTCCAAAGCGGCCAAGGCCAGGAAGAGGCCCAGGGCATAGAAGAGCTCCTTGGGACCCGCCTGGCCGAAGGGAAGGCCCAAGAGGAGCATGCCCGAAGCCCCAAGGAGGAGTAGCCCCCCTTGGAGGGCCAGGAGGAAGCCCAGGGGTGGAGGAACCAACCTACTCCCCGCCCAGGGCGAAGCCCTGGTCCAGGAGCTTCTTGGGGTAAGCGCGGAAGGCCAGGAGGGTTTCCGTGCGCTCCACTCCTTCCAGGGCCAGGATCCCCTGGGTGACGGCATCGTCCAGTTCCTCGAGGTCCTTCAGGCGCAAAAGGGCCACCAGGTCAAAGGGGCCTGTAACCGAGTAGACCTCGGCCACCTGGGGGAGTTCGGCGATGGCCTCGCCCAGGGTGGCGATCCGGTCCCCGCGGGCACGGATGAGTACGAAGGCGGTGATCACCCCTTTATCCTACCTCCAGGATCAGCTTGGGCCGGAAGGCCAGGGCGTCGGCGGCCACCAGGTGGAGGGGAATGCCCCGGTACTCTTTGGGAAGCTTTTCCGGGTCGGCCCCGTGCAGGTGGCCGTAGACGATGGCCTGGGGCTTGGCCTCCGCGGCCAGCTCCAAAAGGGGGGTGGCCTCCCCCTTGGGGCCGAAGGGGGGAAAGTGGAAGGCCACCACCAGGTGGCGGTAGGGTTTGCCCTCGAGGTCCTGTAGGGAGAGCTTGAGCCGCTCCACCTCCCGGGCGAAGATCCGCTCGTCCTCTGGGGTGGCGGGGGGATACTGCCAGCCCCTACTTCCCGCCACCGCCACCCCATCCAAGACCAGGGCGTCGTTTTGCAGGGCGTACATGCCCTCGGGCAAAACGGCCCTCAGGCGGGTTATGGAGGGCCACCAGTAGTCGTGGTTCCCCTTCAGGAGCACCTTTTTGCCGGGCAAGGCGGCCAGGTCCAGGAGGTCCGGCAGGGCCTCCCCCAGGCGCATGGCCCAGGAGATGTCTCCAGGCACAATCACCAGGTCCCCCTCCGCCACCACCTCCCGCCAGCCCCGGAAGAAGGCCTCCGGGTGGCCCTGCCAGTTGGGGCCGAAGATGGTCATGGGCTTGGAGTGCAGGCGGGAGAGGTGGGGGTCGGCGATGGCGAAGACCCGCATGGGCTTTAGCGTACCCTATGGGTATGGAAAAGGCTGAGGCCCTGGCCTATGCCTTAAGGCTCCTCTCCCAAAGGGCCATGAGCCGGGCCCGCCTGCGGGAGAAGCTTCTCGGCCGCTTTCCCGAGGGGGAGGTGGAAGGAGCCCTGGCCCGCCTCGAGGAGCTGGGCTATCTGGACGACCGGGCCTTTGCGGAAGCCTTCGTGGCCAGCAGGCGGAAGTACGGCCCCCATAAGCTCCGGTTTCTCCTGAAAGCCCAGGGGGTGCCGGAGGAGGTGGTGGAGGAAGTCCTTGCCGCCTATGGGGAGGAGGAGAGCCTGGAGGCGGCGCTTAAGGTCCTCCGCCGCTACCCCCGCCGCCAGGACAAGGCCAAGGCGGTGCGCTTCCTTCGGGGCCGGGGTTTCCCCCTTTCCGTGGCCCTAGAGGCCTACCGGCTTGTCAAGGAGGAGGAAAGCGGGTAAAAAGAGCCCATGCCCGAGGTGCGCGCGGAACGCTTGATCAAGGCGCCAGCGGAAAAGGTGTATGCCCTGGCCAAGGACCTGGAGGGCTTGAAGCCCTACCTCAAGGAGGTGGAAAGCCTAAAGGTTCTTTCCCAGGAGGGAAACCGCACCCGAAGCGAATGGGTGGCGGTGGCCATGGGCAAGAAGGTGCGCTGGCTGGAGGAGGAGGAGTGGGACGACCAGAACCTAAGGAACCGCTTTTACTCCCCGGAAGGGGATTTTGACCGGTACGAGGGCACCTGGGTCTTCCTGCCGGAGGGGGAGGGGACCCGGGTGGTCCTGAGCCTGACCTATGAGCTCGCCATCCCCATCTTCGGGGGGCTTTTGCAGAAGCTGGTGCAAAAGCTCATGCAGGAGAACATAGAAAGCCTTCTTAAGGGCCTGGAGGAACGGGTTCTGGCTTCCTAGTTGCACATGGGGCCCTTTTGCTCTACCATGGGCCTGAAGCCGCCCATGTCCTTCCAAAGCGGGGTGGCCCAAGAGCTTTCAGGAGGTCAAAGTGGAAACGTTGCGCGTGTCTTCCAAGTCCCGCCCCAACTCCGTGGCCGGCGCCATTGCGGCGCTCTTGCGCACCAAGGGGGAGGTGGAGGTGCAGGCCATCGGGCCCCAGGCGGTGAACCAGGCGGTGAAGGCCATCGCCATCGCCCGGGGGTACATCGCCCCCGACAACCTGGACCTGGTGGTCAAGCCGGCCTTCGTCAAGCTGGACCTGGAGAACGAGGAGCGGACCGCCCTTAAGTTCAGCATCAAGGCCCATCCCCTGGAGTCTTGAGGCCGGGAAGCCCCAGGGCCCTGGCCGTTCGCATCCTCCTCGAGGTGGAGCGGGGCGGCAGGACCCAGCTGCTTTTGGACCGGGCTCTGGACCGCCTGTCCTGGCCCGAGCGGGACAGGGCCTACGCCACCCACCTGGTGTACGGGGTCCTGCGCCGCCTGAGGTATTTGGACTTTCTCTTGGAGCCCCACCTCAGGAAGCCGGAGAGGCTTCCTCCCCAGGTGCGCTGCATCCTGCGCCTGGGGGCCTGGGAGTGGCTTGCGGGCAAGGCGGACCATGCCCGGGTGAGCCCCTGGGTGGAGGAGGCCAAGAAGGTTTCCCCGCGCCTCGCCGGCCTGGTCAACGCCGTGCTCCGTCGTTTGAGCCTGCGGGAGGCCCCGGAGTGCGTACGCCTCAGCCTGCCCGACTGGCTTTGCCAAGCCTGGCAAGGATTCTTCGGCCAGGTGGCCTTCGCGGAGGGGTTCAACGAGCCCGCTCCCCTCTTCGTCACCGCGTACCGCTCCGTGGAGGGATTGAAGCCAGGGCCCATCCCTGATAGCTACCTCTGGGAGGGAGGGAAAACCGACTTTTCTGCTTTAGGCCTCCAGCCCCAAAACCCCGCTTCCCTCTTTGCCGCCCGGCTTCTTAGCCCTGTCCCCGGGGAAAAGGTGCTGGACCTGTGCGGGGGTGCGGGGCTTAAGGCCTTTTACCTGGCCGCCAAGGGGGCGGAGGTGGTGTCCTACGACCTGAACCCCAGACGCCAGGAGGCAGGGGAGAAGACGGCGAGGAAGCTGGGCCTGAGGGTCATCTACCTCACCCAGGACCTGAGGGAACCTCTTTCCGAGAAGGCCAAAAAGGTTCTTCTGGATGCTCCTTGCACCGGAACCGGGACTTTCCGGAGCCATCCCGAGCTCCGCTACCGCCTGGCTCCAGAAGATCCGAGGCGCATGGCGGAGTTGCAGCTTAAGCTTCTGGAGACCGCTGCCCGGGCTACGGAGGAAGGGGGGGTGCTGGTGTATAGCGTCTGCACCCTGACGGAGGAGGAAGGGGAGGGGGTGGCCCGGGCCTTTCTTGCCCGGCACCCGGAGTTTGTGCCGGAGCCCATAGCCTGCCCCTTTCCCGCGCTTCGGTCGGGCCTGGGTGTCTATGTGGCCCCGGAGGGAGGCCTGGATGGGTTTTATTACCTGCGCCTGCGGAAGGTAAACTCTAGATCATGAAGTTGGTGTTTGTGGGCCTGGGCAAGATGGGGAAAAGCATCCTGAAGGGAGCCTTGGACCGGGGTTTCCTCAGGCCCGGGGAGGTGGGGGTGGTGGGCCGCACCCCGGAGCGCACCCGGGAGCTGGCCGAGGCCTTTGGGCTTCGTCCTTTGGCCCTTAAGGAACTCGCCCAGGCGGAGCGGGTGCTTTTGGCGGTCCAGCCCCGGGATTTTCCCCATCTGGCCCCGGAGATCGCCCACCCCGGGGTGGGATACATCTCCATCATGGCCGGGGTATCCACGGCGGTGCTTTCCCGCAGGCTGGACACCCGGCGGGTGGTGCGGGCCATGCCCAACCTGGCGGCGGTGATCGGGGAGAGCTCCACCGCCCTTACCGCCTTGAGGGAGGCCCGGGAGGCAGGGGACCTGGAGTTTGCCCGGTCCCTTTTCGCCACCGTGGGGGATGTGTACGAGATCCCCGAGCACCTCTTTGACCCCTTCACCGCCATGTCCGCCTCCGCCCCCGCCTATCTGGCGGTGGTGGCGGAGGCTTTGGCCGATGCTGGGGTGAAGATGGGTATGCCCCGGGCCCTGGCCCTGCGCCTGGCGGCGGAGGCCCTGGCGGCCACGGGGGAGCTCTTGAAAAGCCGCCATCCCGCCCAGCTCAAGGACGAGGTGGCCAGCCCCGGGGGAACCACCATCCACGGCCTCCATGCCCTCGAGGCCCGCTCCTTGAGAGCTGCCTTCTACGAGGCGGTGGAGGCCGCCACCCGGCGCGGGCACGAGCTGGGAGAGGCGGAGTAAGGGTATGGAAAGCGCTAAGGGCAGGGGGCTTTGGCGGTTCCTCTGGGCGGTGTCGGTTTTCCTTTCCCTGGCCCTGGGCCAGGTCTTTCCCCAGGGAGGGGGACGGTACCTGTACTCCGATGGCACCCAGCAGGAGCTTCTTCCCACCCAGGAGGGGTATCGCCTCCGCTACTGGAAGGAGGGGCGCGTGTTCCGGGAGGACCGGCTCAAAGGGGGTGCCGAGGGGCTTTTTCTCCTGGGGGTGGGCCTGCCCGAGGGGTACTTTCCCTTTACGCCCCCCCTTCTTCTCTATCCCTCGAGGCTGGACCTGGGGCTTTCCTGGGGGGGAAGCGCCCGGTTTCGCGGGCAGCGGGTGGCCCTTTCCGCCCGGGTGGAGGGAATCGAAGGGGTAAGAGTAAAGGCCGGGGCCTTCAACGCCTACCGGGTGCGGGTGGCCTACACCACGGAAAAGGGAGGCACGGACCTAAAGGAGCTCTTTTGGGTCCCGGGCCTGGGGGTGGTGGCCTACCGCACCGGGGAGGACTGGGTGGAGCTTTTAAGGCTCCCACAGGCCCTTACGCCCAGGCAGGGGCCTTAAGCCTTGGCCTTGAGGTAGTAGCGCAGGATTTCCCGGTACATGCGCAGGCGGTGGAACAATCCCGGTAGAAGCCCCCGCTTTTCCTCCTTCATCACCTGGCTCACCCCAGGAAGGGGCAGGTAGAGGACCCGCCAGCCCGCCTTTTTAGCGTAGCGGGTGAGGAGGAGCTCCAAGTCGTATCGGGCGTTCTCGAGGCCCGGCACCCTTCGCAAATCCTCCGTCTTCAGGGCTCGCTGTCCGGAGAGAAAGGGGGTAAGGCGCATGGCGAGATCCGTGGAAAGCCTTCCCCCTTGGAAGACGCCCACCGTCATCTCCGCCTTCCCCTTTGCCACAGGGTCCAGCAGGGACTCCAGATGGTGCGGGGCAAGACCCAGAAGATCCGCATCCAGGAGGAGGACCAAGGGGGTGTTCACCCGTTTGAGCCCCTCGGCGATGGCCCCGCCCTTACCCCGGTTGTGGGGCAGGCGCACCACCTGGGCTCCAGCCCTGGCGGCCTCCTGGGCGGTGCGGTCCTCTGAGCCGTCATCGGCCACCACCACGGGGAAACCTGCCTCCTTGGCCACCCGCACCACCCCTGCGATGGAGGCCTCCTCGTTGTAGGCAGGGATGAGGACCGTGGCCTCCATTTAGCCCCCGAGAAGCCGCCTTAGGTCCTGGAAGGTGACCAGGATGACCAGAAGGATGAGGAAGAGAAAGCCCAGGTAGTGGACCATGGCCTCCTGCTCGGGGCGGATGCGCAGGAAGCGGGAGAGGAAGAGGATCAGGATCCGGCCTCCATCCAAGGCGGGGATGGGGAGAAGGTTGAAAAGGGCTAAGGACAGGTTGATGGCCACGGTAAGCTCCAGAAGGCGGAAGAGCCCTTCCTGGGCTGCCCGGCCCGTTTCGGCCACGATGCCCACCGGTCCCATGACCCCGTTGTCGGGATTTCCCGCCAGCACGCTCAAAAGCCCTCCCACCAATGCCTTCACCATCTGGGGTCCGAAGGCCAGGGTGCGGCTTACGGCTAGCCCAAGCCCCTCCAGGAGTCCCACCCGGTGGAAGGTGACCTCTGGCTGGTACACCACCCCAAGCCGTTCCATGCCCTCTTTCCAGGTGAGGGAGAGGGTGAGCTCCTGGCCTTGGCGGAGCACCGTGAGGGTATGTTCCCCTGGGGTCTTGACCCGCTCGATCTCCTGGGCCTGGGCCAGGGGGGTGCCGTCTATGGCTACCAGGATGTCGCCGGCCCGTAGCCCCGCTTCTTCCGCCACGCTTCCCGGCAGGACCTCCAGGATGATGGCCCTTCCCGTGGCCTCCGGCACCCCTTGGGCGCTGAAGAGGTAGGCAAGGAGTCCCCAGGCCAAAAGGATGTTCATGAGCACCCCGGCCACCAGGACCAAAAGCTTGCCCAGGAAGGGCAGGGCGTCGTACCCTCGGCCCCGCTCCTCCGGGAGGAGGCCCTCGATGTCCGCATACCCCCCTAGGGGGATGGCGGAAAGCCGCCACTCCGTTCCCCAGGCCTGCCGCCTGAGAAGGACGGGGCCGAAGCCCAGGCTGAAGGCCTTGACCCGCACCCCTTGAACCCGTGCTGCCAGGTAGTGCCCCAGCTCGTGCACGAAGATGCTCACGCCGATGATGATCAGAAACCAGACCAAGCTCATGCCCACCTCTTGGCCTCTTCCCGGGCCCAGGCATCCACGGCGAAGAGGTTCTCCCATGTTAGGGGAAGGGAAGGGGTGTTTTCCAGGACCCGGGCCAGGATCTTTGGAATCTCGGTAAACGGAATCTTTCCGGAAAGAAAGGCCTCCACCGCCACCTCATCGGCGGCGGAAACCGCCACCTGGGCCACCCCGCCCCGCCTTCCCGCCTCGTAGGCCACCGCCAGGGCGGGGAAGCGGTTGAGGTCCGGCTCGAAGAACTCCAGCACCCCAGGGAAGGGGAGGTTCTGCAAAGGGGTTTCCGCCCTTTCGGGGTAGGTGAGGGCGTACTGGATGGGAAGGCGCATGTCCGTGGGGCCCAGTTGGGCCTTGAGGCTACCGTCCACGAAGCGGACCAGGCCGTGGACATAGGCCTGGGGGTGAACCAGGACCTTGATCTTCTCCAGGGGAAAGTGGAAAAGCTCCTTGGCCTCGAGGACCTCGAGGCCCTTGTTGAAGAGGGTGGCGGAGTCTATCGTCACCTTGGGGCCCATGCACCAGCGGGGATGGTTTAAGGCCATGGCTGGGGTAACCTGGGAGAGATCCTCGGGCCCCCAAAGGAAAGGTCCTCCGCTTGCCGTGAGGATGAGCTCGGCCACATCCTCGCGCCTTTCCCCCAGGAGGGCCTGGAAAAGCGCCGAGTGCTCGGAGTCCACGGGGAGGATCTCAGCTCCCTGGGCTTCCACCTCCTGCCAGAGGAGGGGCCCTGCCGCCACCATGGCCTCCTTGTTGGCCAGGGCCAGGCGCTTTCCTGTTCTGGCCGCAGCCCAGGTGGGAGCAAGCCCCGCAAGGCCCGGAATGGCGGCCACGGCCACCTCCGCTTCCAAGGAGGCCACCTCCTCCGGGGTGCCAAGCCTTAGCCCGGGGAAGCGAGCCTTTAGCTCCTCGTGGAGGCTTTCGTGGGCGGCCACCAGGAGGGGCCTCCACTCCTGGATCTGGCGGGAGAGCTCCTCCAGGTTTTGCCCGGCGGCAAGCCCCACCACCCGGTAGCCCCGCCAGCGGCACACCTCGAGGGCCTGCCGCCCTATGGAACCCGTGGAGCCTAGGATCACCACCCGTTTCATGTGAAGAGCACCACCAAAAAGTAGGTGAGGGGGAAGGTGAAGAGAAGGCTGTCGATCCTATCCAGAAGGCCGCCGTGGCCGGGAAGGAAGTGCCCCGAGTCCTTCACCCCACAGTACCGCTTCAGCATGGACTCCACCAGGTCCCCAAGCTGGGCGGCCAGGGAAAGGAGGAGGCTGAAAAGCCAAAGTTCCAATAGGCCGAAAGGGAAGACCTCCCGCACCAGCCCGGTGTAGAGGGCCAGGGCCAGGAAGCTTACCGCAATCCCCCCCAGAGAGCCTTCCACCGTCTTACCGGGGGAGATTTCCGGGGCCAGCTTTTGACGGCCCAGGGTCCGGCCCACGAAGTAGGCGCCGATGTCGGTGGCGAAGCTGGCCACCAGGGGCAGGGAAAGGGTCCAAAGGCCCAGGGTGCTGTCCGGGATCTCCCTCAGGAGGAGGACATACCCCAGGCTCCAGGGCAGGTACAAAAAGGCCATGAGGGTGAAGGCGAAGCGGGTGAGGTCGGCTCCCCTGAGCAGCTCATAGCTGAAACTTCCCAATAGGAAAAGCCCCAGGGCCACTTCCCGCCAGGGCACCTGGGGGAAGTGCCAGTAGAGCTGGGGCAAGGAGAAGAGGAAGAGGAGTACCCCTCCGCCCACCAGGAAGGGCAGGTTCAGCCGGATGCCCCTTTTGGCCAGCATGTCCCTAAGCTCCAGGCTCCCCAGCCACAGGACGAAAACCAGGGTGGGCAGGATTAGGGCGAGTCCCCCCCACAGCACCCATAGGAGCAAAAGAACCCCTACCAGGGCGGAGAGGACCCGGGTGGGCAGGTCGTCCCTGCCCTCCATCACCCCTCCTTTCCCGTGGGCCCCCGGGTAAGGGGCCCATAAGATTTGGGCAAGCCGTCCACAGCAGACAAAAGGTGGGTCCTAAGGGGCTTCCTAGCCTAGGATCTCCTGCTCCTTCTTCTCCAGAAGCTCGTCGGCCTTGGCAATGAACTCGTCGGTGATCTTCTGGATTTCGGCCTCCGCCCGCTTGGTATCGTCCTCCGAGAGGTGGAGTTCCTTGGAAAGCTTCTTGAGTTTTTCCAGGGCCTCGCGCCGGATGTTGCGGATGGCGATCCGTCCCTCCTCGGCGTAGTGGCGGGCGGTTTTCACCAGCTCCTTGCGCCGCTCCTCGGTGAGGGGGGGGATGTTGATGTACAGGGCATCCCCCTTGTTGGCGGGGTTCAGGCCCAGGTCCGAGTCGCGGATGGCCTTCTCTATGGCCTTCAGGGCGTTTTGGTCCCAGGACTGCACCACCAGGGTCTTGGCGTCGGGGGCGGTTACGGTGGCGATCTGGTTCAGGGGCACATGGGTGCCGTAGTACTCCACCTTGAGGTGGAGGAGAAGGGCGGGGTTGGCCCGCCCGGTACGAAGGCCCGCCAGGTTGTGCTCCAGGGCCTCGAGGCTCTTTTGCATGTGCGCCCTTGTTTCCGCGTAAAGCTCTTTCAGGCTCATGGCACCTCCTTCAGGTGTGGATCAGGGTACCCACCTTTTCCCCCTGGATGATACTTACCAAAGCGCCGGGTTTGAAGATGTCAAAGACCACGATGGGAAGCCCCGCTTCCATGCACAGGGTGATGGCGGTGGTGTCCATGACCTGCAGGCCCCGGTTCAAGACCTCCAGGTAGGTGAGCTCGTCAAAGCGCACCGCGTGGGGATTCTTCCGGGGGTCGTCGGAATAAACCCCGTCCACCTTGTTCTTGGCCATGAGGACCACCTCGGCCCCCACCTCCAGAGCTCTTAGGGCGGCGGCGGTGTCCGTGGAGAAGAAGGGGTTGCCCGTCCCTCCGCCGAAGATGACGATGCGTTCCTTCTCCAGGTGGCGCAGGGCCCGCCTGCGGATGTAGGGCTCGGCCACCTGGGTGATGGTGAGGGCGGTCTGGACCCGGGTGGGGATCCCCAGGGACTCCAGGGCGTCTTGCAGGGCTAGGGCGTTCATGATGGTGGCCAGCATGCCGATATAGTCGGCGGTGGCCCGGTCCATACCCACCCCCTGCCTTGCTCCCCGCCAGAGGTTCCCCGCCCCGATCACGATGGCCAGCTGGACTCCCGTGTCGTAGGCGGCCTTGATCTCCTTGGCCAGGGCCTTGGTGGCCTCGGGCTCGATACCAAAGCCGTTGGCCGTCAAAAACTCTCCGGAAAGCTTTAGGAGAACCCTTTTGTACTTCATGGCATTAGCAAAGCCGGGGCCCTTCTGAAAAAGGCCCCAGATATTCCCCACGGCTCACGCCCTTCTCCCTTGAGGGGGTACGCTTCCATAGACTTGGATTTGCCGGGGTCCCCACCCTGGCCCTGCCAGGGTGGGGTGGCCCTACGCCCCCAGCTCAAAGCGGCAGAAGCGCCGTACCACGATGTTCTCCCCGGTCTTGGCGATGGCCTCCTGGATCAGCTCCTTCACCCGGATCTTGTCGTCCTTGACGAAGGGCTGTTCCAGAAGGGCTACCTCCTCCAGGTACTTCTTCAGGCGACCCTCGGCGATCTTCTCCGCAATCTGGGCGGGTTTGCCCTCGTTGAGGGCGGCCTGGATGTAGATCTGCCGCTCCTTCTCCAGCTCCTCAGCGGGGATCTCCTCGGCGGAGACGTAGCGGGGGTTCATCATGGCGATGTGCATGGCCAGGTCCCGGGCCAGGTTCTGGAAGATCTCGTTCCGGGCTACGAAGTCGGTCTCGCAGTTGAGCTCCACCAGGACCCCTACCCGCTGGTTGTGGTGGATGTAGTGGCCGATGACCCCTTCCCGAGCCTCTCGCTCCGCCTTCTTGGCCGCCTTCATGGCCCCCCGCTCCCGGAGGAGCTGGACGGCCTTTTCCTCGTTCCAGCCGGCGTCCTCGAGGGCCTTCTTCACATCCATCATGCCGGCCCCCGTGGCCTCGCGCAGCTTCTTGATGAGTTCCATCTGGCTCATGCTTCCACCTCGTCCTCGCCGAAGTCGGATTCCCCCTGGACCTGGGCTTCCGCCTTCTCGGCCTCCTCCACCAGGGCGTAGGAGGGGGAGGGCTCCACCACCCCGCCCCGGGCCTGGATGATGAGGTCCACAGCCCGGGAGACGATGAGCTGGATGGAGCGGATGGCGTCGTCGTTGCCGGGGATGATGTAGTCCACCAGCTCGGGGTCGGAGTCGGTGTCCGCCAGGGCCACCACGGGGATGAAGAGCTTGCGGGCCTCCCGCACGGCGATGGCCTCCTTGGTGGGGTCCACCACGAAGATGGCGTCAGGAAGGCGCTTCAGACGGCGGAAGCCCGAAAGGTATTTCTGCAGGCGGTCCAGCTCGTGCTTCAAGCGCACCTGCTCCTTCTTGGGCCGGTCCTGGATCTCCGGGGAGGCGAAGAGGTTCTCCAGCTCCTCCAGGCGGTTCACCCGCTGGGAGATGGTCTTGAAGTTGGTGAGCATGCCACCCAGCCAGCGCTGGTTCACGTAGGGCATCCCGGCCCGCTCCGCTTCCATGCGGATGATGTCCTGGGCCTGCTTCTTGGTGCCCACGAAGAGGATGGTGCCTCCCCGCATGGCCAGGTCCTCGAGGAAGCGGAAGGTGCGCTCCAGCTCCACCATGGTCTTCTGCAGGTCGATGATGTGGATTCCGTTGCGCTCCGCGTAGATATAGCGGCTGAACTTGGGGTTCCAGCGCTTGCGCTCGTGGCCGAAGTGAACCCCTGCTTCCAAAAGCTCCTTGATGCTGATGTTTACAGGCATATTCCTCCCATTCGGGGAAGGTTGGGCTTGGCGTTTCCTGTGTGCCGTCCTCTTTCCCGCAGGACCTTCCCCTGCCTACGGGCTGGCCCGGCACACCTTCCCGATTATAGGGGGAAAAGGGGCTTTGCGTAACCCCCCCTTTTGGGCTATACTCCCCTAGGCTTGGGGCGGTAGCTCAGAGGGAGAGCACCCGCCTTGCAAGCGGGAGGTCAGGGGTTCAAATCCCCTCCGCTCCACCAAGTCCAGGACACAACGCTTTGCCCCCCGGTAGCGTGGCCGGGGGGTTCTTGCTCCCGGTTGCGCACGGTTTGTGGCTCAGTAGCATCGTGACGACTCCCCAGACTAAAGTCCGGGGAGTCGTCACCCGGATGCGGTTTCGCGAGACCCGAATCTTCGGGACCAGGGGAGAGGTTTTTGGGGATGGGCGGTACCTGAGGCTCTACCGGTTCGGGGAGGGGGAGAGGGTCTTTGACCTGGAGACGGAACGGGAGGGCTCCATCCGAAGCGGGCACGGGGGCGGGGACATAGGGACCTTTTTGCAGGCGCTGAAGAGGGACGACGAAGGTCTTTTAGAGCCCTTCTCCCAGGCGGTCCAGGCCCACCGGCTCACCTTCTTAGCGGAGGAGGCCCGGAAGGCGGGAACGGTGGTCCATGTGGAAAACCCCTTGCCCTAAGGGGCAAGGGGGCTTTGGCGGAGAGGGCGGGATTCGAACCCGCGAGGCAGGTTTAAGCCCGCCTACACGATTTCCAGTCGTGTCCCTTCAGCCACTCGGGCACCTCTCCAAGTGCCAAGCCTGAGTTTAACAAGGCCCGTTTTTATCGTCAAGTAAGCTGAAGGTGTGCGGGTGGTGGTGGCTCACGAGAACCTAGACTTTGACGCCCTGGGTTCCATGGTCCTGGCGGGAAGGCTCTTTCCGGGAAGCGTTCTGGCCTTGATTGGGGGCCTCGAGGGGCCCTTGAAGGAGATCGCCCCCCTTTTGGAGGATCGTCTGGATCTGGTCCCGGCTGCGGAGATCCCCGTGGAAAGGGTTACCGAAGTGGTGCTGGTGGACAACGCCCGGCCTGAGCGCATCGGTCCCTTTAAGGCCCTGGTGGGCCGGGTGCCCTTTTTGGTCTTCGACCACCACCCCCGGGCACCGGGGGATGTGCCTGCGGTGGGGGGGAGGGTGGCCCAGGTAGGGGCCACGGTGAGTCTCCTGATTCCCCTGATCCGGGAGCGGGGCCTGACTCTCACACCCTTGGAGGCCACCTTGGCCTATGCGGGGATCTGGGAGGATACCGGGGGGTTCAGCTTTCCCTCCACCACGCCCCAGGACCTCGAGGCCGCTTACTTTTTAGCCCAGCAAGGAGCGGAGATCCCCCGGGTGCGGGAGTGGGTACGGCCCCAGCTGGGGGAGGAGGCCCGGGAGGTCCTGAAGAGCCTTATCCGCACCGCCAAGGTGGTGGAACGGCAGGGGTTCCGGCTCCTCCTCGCCCGGGCTCAGGAGGAGGGCTATGTGCCGGCCTTGGCCCCCCTCGCCCATGCTCTTTTGGACCTGCACGAGGCCCATGGGGTGTTGCTGGTGCTTCGGCTTGCCCGGGAGGTCCTCCTCATCGCCCGGAGCCGGGAGCGGTTGGATGTGGGCCGCTGGCTTTCCCAGGTGGGAGGTGGGGGGCACCCCCGGGCGGCCTTTGCCCGGGTGCGGGGGGTACGCAATGCGGTGCGGCGCCTTCTGGAAAGCCTTCCCCAGTACCTGGAGCCCGAGTCCACCCTAGCCGAGGTCATGTCCGCGCCTGTGGAAACCCTGCGCCCCACCACCGTGCGGGAAGCCCTGCGGATCCTGGAGGAGCGGGGGTACGGGGCCATGCCGGTGGTGGAGCCCCTGGAGGGAGGAAGGGTGCGGGTCTTGGGCCTGGCCCGGAGAAGGGATCTTAGGAAGGCGGAAAGACTTGGCCTGGCGGAGTATCCCGTGGAGGGCTTTTTGGCCCGGGCCCTTGTCCTTCCCCCGGAGACCCCCCTTTCCGAGGTGGAGCCCCACTTGAAGGCGGGAGGGGGAAGGGTTCTGGTGGGGGAGAGGTTGGGGGAGGGCGTTAAGCTTCTTGGGATCTTCACCCGTACCGACCTCTACCGCAAGAAGCCCGCTTTGGAGAAGCCTCTGGGGGAGCGGATCCTGGAAGCCTTACCCGAAGGGGCCAGGCGGGTGGTCCTGGCCCTTAGGAAGGCGTTTCCGCAAGGGATCTACCTGGTGGGGGGGGCGGTGCGGGATGCCCTTTTGGACCGGTCGGGCCCCGACCTGGACCTGGTTCTGGAACCAGGGGTCAGGGTGGGGGAGGTGGCCCGCTTTCTGGTGGAGCGCTTCGGGGGCAGCTTTGGCCTCCACTATGCCTTTGGCACCGCCCGGGTGCGCGTGAGTTTTGGCCTTACCGTGGACCTGGCGGAAAGCCGGGAGGAGGTCTACCCCTATCCCGGCGCCTTGCCCCAGGTGCGTCCGGCCCCCATCGCCAAGGACCTGGAGAGGCGGGATTACACGGTGAACGCCATGGCTCTGTCCTTGGCCACCTTAGAGCTTTTGGATCCCTATGGGGGCCTCGAGGATCTAAGGAACCGCCTCCTCCGTCCCCTGCATCCCCTTTCCTTCGTGGAGGACCCGAGCCGCATCGTCCGGGGGGCGCGCCTGGCTGCCCGGTTGGCCTTCCGTTTTTCCGAGGAGGCCTTAAAGGCCTTGCCCCCAGCCCTCCTTCCCGAGGTGCTCAAGGGTGCCAGCAAGAGCCGCCTGCGCGACGAGCTCTTCTTGACCCTGGAGGAGGACACCTTCCTCGAGGCCCTTTCCCTTTTGGAGGAGCTTGGGGCCTTGGGTCCCCTCTACGGGCTAAAGCTTCCACCCAGGGACCCCTTTGTACGGCTTAGGTGGGGGCCTCTGGAAGACGAGGGGTTTCCGCCTGGGCGGGCTAGGGTGGAAGCTCGCCTCCTCCTTCTCCTCTACTTCCAGGAAAACCCCCTGGAAAAGGCCTTGGCCCTGGGGCTTCCCAAGCGGTTGCAGGAGGCCTTGGCCCTGCTTCTCAAAGGCTCCTGGGAGGAGGTGGACAAGGAGGCTTTGGGGAAGGAGCCCTTGCGCGGGGTTTTTCTGGCCCTCTTCCCCGGGAAAGAGGGCTGGCTTACGGAAAAAAGGCGGGTCCTCATGGGGCGGGATCTCTTGCAGCTGGGCCTGAAGCCGGGTCCCAGGGTGGGGGAGATCCTGCGCCAGGTGGCCGAGGCGCGGGCCCGGGGGGAGGTAAGGACCTTCGAGGAGGAACTGGCCTTAGCCCGTAGACTGATAGGCGATGGGTCTTTTTCCGTACCTCAATGACCCCCCGGTCTTCCTGGTGGCCTTCGCCTTTGCTGTTTTTGGCCTCGTGGTCCACAACCTGTTCCAGGCCTACCTGGCGGACCGGTATGGGGATACGGCTCCCCGCCGCTACGGTTTCCTCTCCTTGGACCTAAAGGTCCACCTGGAACCCTTAGGCCTGGTCTTTTTGCTCCTTTTGGGTTTCGGATGGCCGAGAACCGTGCCCACGAACCTGCCCGGGAGGAAGGGGGCCATGGTGGCCCTCATGGGGCCTTTGGGGTTTTTTGTGGCTGCCTTCCTCTATGGCCTTCTCGCCCGCTTTCTGCCCTATCCCTTTGGCGAAGGACTTCTGCTGGCCCAAAGGCTCATGCTCCTTCACGCCGCCATCTACCTTTTCCCCGTGCCTCCCTTGGATGGGGCCAAGGCCCTCTACGCCGTGGGCGGGTATGAGGCCCGGCGCTTTCTGGAGCAGCTTGCGGCCTACGGACCCCTGGGTTTCATCCTGATCTTTCTGGTGCTCTCCTATACCGGGGTTACCGGGGCGGCGGTCCAAGGGCTTGCGGGCTTCTTGGCCACGCTATACCGGGTCATCGGGCTATGATCGCTCTTTTGCAGCGGGATCCCCTGGCCTTTCTTTTGACCTTTGCCATCTTGGTGTTCAGCCTGGTCCTTCACGAGCTGGGCCACGCCTACGCGGCCTACCTTTTCGGGGACGCCACCGCCAAGCGCCAGGGGCGGCTTACCCTTAATCCCCTCAAGCACCTGGACCCCTTGGGCACGGTCCTTCTCCTCCTGGTGGGCTTCGGCTGGGCCAAACCCGTGCCCATCTACCCCCCGGCCTTCCGCCACTACCGCCTAGGGCTTTTCGTGGTTTCCATTGCCGGGATCGTCATCAACCTGGTTTTGGCCGTGCTCTTTGCCCTCCTGGTTCGGGGGCTATTTACCCTGGATCCCGTGGGAGTGGTGATGACCCTGCGGGGGGAGGGGCAGACTGAGCTCGGCCTGCTGGCCCTGGCGGCCTTTTTCGCCAGTTCCATTAACCTGGTCCTGGCGGTCTTCAACCTCCTGCCCATCCCCCCCTTGGATGGTTCCAAGATCCTGCAGAGCCTTCTTCCCCTTTCTTGGCAACCCCTTTTGTGGCGGTTGGAGCAGTACGCCTGGCTTTCCTTTCTTCTGATCCTTACCGTGTTGCGGGGGCCTATCCAGGAGGTGTTGCGCTTGGCCCGGCGGGTGTTCTTTGGCTTTTTCTTCGGCTAGACTGGGGTCATGCGCACCCTGAGCCTGGTGCTGGCCGTGGTGGCCCTCCTGCTCCTCCTCCCCGCCCTCCTGCCCCTTTTGGGCTGGCTCAACTGGGTGGTCCTGCCCCTGGCCCTTCTGGCCGCAGGGCTCGGCCTGCTTTCGGGAGAGGAGCGGGCCTTTAAGCTCGGGCTTCTGCTGATGGTGGTTTCCGCCTTGCGCCTTTTCCTAGGGGGAGGCTTCCTCTAGCCAGGTGCGCAGGATCCTCAGGTTCCAGGCGTCCTCCTCCGGGCTCCTTGGGGTTTCCAAGATGAAGACCCGGCCCCTCAGCCGGGGGTCAAGGAGCACGCCCTTAAGCCCCTCCCCGATCTGGCCCTGGAGGAGGTGGGCGTGGTGGTCGATGCGGCTAGCCAAGCCCCCCACGGAATCGTTCAGGTGTACCACAGGCACCCGCTCGAGCCCCACGAGGCGGTCCAGCTCGCTCAAAACCCCCTTTGGATCCCCCTTCACGTCGTACCCGGCGGCATAGGCGTGGCAGGTGTCCAGGCAGACCCCTAAGGGCGTGTCCTCTATGAGCCAGGCCAACTCCTCAAAGCGAGCCCCCACCTTTTCCCCGCCACCAGCGGTGTTCTCCACCAGGAGGGTGGGGCGCTCCCTGACCCTGGCCAGGTGCAGGGCCTTCAGGAGACCTTCCTTGACCCGCTTGGGGTCTCCAGAGCCCGGATGGACCACCACGTACTCCAGGCCCAGTAGGCGGGCTTTTTCTAGGTCGTCCGCCAGGCTCATCACGCTCTTTTCCCAAAGCTCCCCTTCTGCTCCCAGGTTTACCAGGTAGGAGGCATGGATAACCCCGGGAAGCTCCCCGGCTATCTCCCTGAGGGCGCGAAACGTTTCCACCTCGCTTGGGGAGAGGGCTCGGGTTTTCCAGCTTCTCGGGCTTTTGGCGAAGATCTGGAAGGCGGAAAGACCCAGGGCCTGGGCTTCCTCCACGGCCCCGGCCACCCCCTTTTTTCCGGCGATGGAGAGGTGGAAGCCGTAGCGCGCCATGCTACTCCTCCTCCACAACCTCCACCCGTACCCGGGTGGCGGAAAGGGCCCCGATGGTTTTGGCCGCGGCGTAGGAGAGGTCGATGATATACCTTCCCCCAAAGGGCCCCCGGTCGTTGATGCGCACCACCACGCTTTTGCCGTTTTTCAGGTTGGTGACCCGCACCCGGGTGCCGAAGGGCAGGGAGGGATGGGCGGCGGTGAGGGCGTGCATGTCGTAGCGTTCCCCGCTGGCCGTGCGCCTGCCGTGGAAGCCGGGGCCATACCAGACCGCAAGCCCCTCCTGCAGGAAGCGGGTTTTGGCTGGGAGCTCCTTTTCCGTAAGCCTCAGGACCTGGCCGGGATGGATCAGGTCCGAGGTGAGGCCGTTGAGCTCCTTCAGTTCCCTCACGCTCATGCCGTGGGCTTTGGCGATGCGGAAGAGAGTATCCCCCTTCTCTACCGTGTAGGTCTGGGCCAGGGCGCCGGAGAGGAAAAGGGCCAGGATGAGGGTGCGCACCTAAACCTCCTGCCAGCCCCGGGGGAAGCGGGAGAGAAGCTCAATCCCTGTGTCCTGGATGAGGACGAGCTCCTCAATCCGCACTCCGCCTATACCCGGCAGGTAGACCCCGGGTTCCACGGTGACCACCATGCCCGCCTCGAGGGTCTCCTCCGTGTAGGGGGAAAGCCCCGGCCCCTCGTGCACGGCAAGCCCCACCCCGTGCCCCAGGGAGTGGACGAAGTAGCGGTCCAGGTCAAAGCGTTTAAGCTCCTCCCGGGCCAGGGCGTCCATCTCCTTGGTGCTCTTCCCTGGGCCCAGAACTTCAAGAACCCGTTCCAGGGCGGCCAGGGTGGCCTCAAAGGCCCGCTTGAGTTCCCCGTCCACCCTTCCCAAGGCCAGGGTGCGGGTCATGTCCGAGTGGTACCCCTCCACCCTGGCCCCCAGGTCCAGGGTGACAAGCTCCCCCGCCTCGAGGGCTTTTTCCGAGGCCCTGGCGTGGGGCAAGGCTCCCCGCACCCCCGAGGCCACGATGGGGGGGAAGGCCACCTCGGCCCCCCGCCGTTTCAGGAAGAACTCTATTTCCAAGGCGACTTCCCGTTCTAAAACCCCTGGCTTGAGCAGGGTAAGGGCGTGGGCCAGGGCTTCCTCCGCCAGGGCCTGGGCCTTGCGGATCCTTTCCACTTCCTCCGGTGTCTTTTTGAGCCGCAGCCGCTCGATAACCCCCTTGGTGGGCACCCACTCCGCGGGGGCAAGCTCCCGCAGGCGTTCCAGGGCGGCGTAGGGGAGGTGTTCCGCCTCAAAGCCCACCCGGCCCTTCAAGCCCTTGAAGACCTCCTCTTTTTCCTCCCGCTTCAGCACCCTGGCGGGGATTTGGCTTTCCTGCTCCGCCTCGGGGTAGCGGGGATCCGTGAGGAGGAAGGCTCCTTCGTGGGTAACGAGGACCTGGGCGTCTTCGGGGTGGGGAAAGCCCGATAGGTAGCGAACGTTTTCGGGACGGGTCACGTAAAGGGCATCCAGCCCTAGGGGATCGAGGAGGGTCTTCGGGTCCAGCACGGGGCCTACTATACCACCCGTTAACCCTCTTCTAGATTCACGCCCCGGTAGAGGTCGTCCACGGCCAACTCCAGGGTGGGCCAGGGGAGAGGAAGCTTCTCCCCTGGCCCCAGGCGGAGGTAGGTCCACTGGTTTCCCTCCACCAGGTGATGGCGGATGGGGCTTTTCTCCTCCAGCTTCAGGTAGGCCTCGAGGCTGAGGGCTTTTCGGGCGGGCTGGCCTCTATTCTAGCTTGGCCAAGCTGAAGCGCACCCGGCCTTCCTCGTCCTCCAGGAGGGTGGTGTGGCCGGGGAAGAGGCCTTCAGCAAACTCTAAGGCCAGGACCTCCTCGGCGATCCAGCTGCCGTGCCGTTTCAGGGCTTCCAGGTAGGCGCCTTCCGCCTCGTAGCCCACCCGGATGCGGTCGGAAACCTTGAGGCCCATCTCCTTGCGGGTCTGTTGCAGGTGGCGGATCAAGTCCCGGGCCAAGCCCTCAAGCCTTAGCTCCTCCGTGACCCGCACCTCCAGGGCGGCCACGTACCCCTCCTTTTCCAGGGCCTGGTACCCCTCGGGGGCCTGGGCCTCGAGGAGCACTTCCTCCGGCTCCAGGACCACCTCCTGGTCCTCCAAACGCAGGGGCACCCTTTCCCCCTTCAGGACCAGGCTAGCCACCCTCGAGGCCTCCTTTTCCAGGGCCTCGCGGATCCTGGGAAGAAGCTTGCCGTACTTCTTGCCGAGGAGCTTCAGGTTGGGCAGGACCCGGTAGCGGAGCACCTCTTCCCCTGGTTCCAAGACCCGCACTTCCTTCACATTGAGCTCCTCGGCGATCTCGGAGGCGAAGTGCCTCAGGCCCTCCCGCTCGAGGGCGGTGGGAGCGGTGATGAGGAGAAGGGGAAGGGGGATGCGGGTCTTGATCCCGCTTCTGGCCCGCACCGAACGGGCCAGGTCCACCACCTTGAGCACCGCCCGCATCTTGGCCACCAGCTCCTCGTCCACCAGATGGGGGTCCACCTCGGGCCAGTCGGAAAGGTGCACGGAAAGGGGGGCCTCGGGGCTTACCGAGCGCACCAGGTTCTGCCAAAGCACCTCGGCCAGGAAGGGGGTGAAGGGGGCGGAGAGCTGGCTGATGGTGACCAGGGCCTGGTACAAGGTGGCGTAGGCGGACTCCCGGTCCAGGGGATCCTCGTTTTTCCAGTAGCGCCTGCGGCCCCGGCGCACGTACCACTGGGAGAGGTCCTCCACCACGAAGTCCCGCAGGGCCCGGCTGCTTTGGGTGGGGTCGTAGGCCTCGAGGGCCTCCGTCACCCTCTGAATCAGATCCTGGAGCCGGGCAAGAAGCCAGCGGTCCAGCTCGGGCCGCTTCTCCACGGGAGGCGGGTTCTTAAGGTCTGGCTGGTCCAGGTTGGCGTAGGTGACGAAGAAGCTATACACATTCCAGAGGGTGAGGAAGTAGTCCCGCACCGTTTCCCGTACCAGGTTGGGTCCGAAGCGGCGGTCCGCCTCCGGGGGAGCGGAGATGTAGATGTACCACCTGAGGGCATCCGCCCCAAACTCCCGGATGATGTCCCAGGGGTCCACCACGTTCCCCTTGGACTTGCTCATCTTCTGGCCCTTTTCGTCCAGGATGAGGCCGTGGCAGATGACGTTTTTGAAAGCGATGGAGCCGAAGAGCATCACCCCAAGCTGGTGCAGGGAGTTGAACCAGCCCCGGGTCTGGTCGATGCCTTCCGCAATGAAGTCCGCGGGGAAGGCCTCCTTAAACTCCTCCTGGTTCTCAAAGGGGTAGTGCAAGGAGGCAAAGGGCATGGCCCCGGAGTCGTACCACACGTCGATCACGTAGGGCACCCGGCGCATGGTGCCCCCGCAGGAGCAGCGGAGCTCCACGGCGTCCACGTAGGGGCGGTGGGGGTCAAAGGGCTCGGGAAGGGGATGGGTGGCCCTTTCCCTTAGTTCTTGGATGCTGCCGATGGCCTCCTCCTTCCCGCAGGTGGCGCACACCCAGATGGGAAGGGGCGTGCCCCAGTAGCGGTTGCGGCTTAGGGCCCAGTCCACCAGGTTCCTGAGCCACTCCCCGTAGCGTCCCTCCTTGATGTGGGGCGGGACCCAGTTGATCTCCTGGTTTTTGCGGATGAGTTCCTCTTTGAAGAGGGTGTTTTTGATGAACCAGGTTTCCGTGGCGTAGTACATGAGGGGGGTGGAGCACCGCCAGCAGTGGGGGTAGCTGTGGAGATAGCTTTCCTCCTTGAAAAGAAGCCCCCGGGAACGGAGGTCTTTCAGAATGGCCCGGTTGGCCTCGCGGAAGAAGAGGCCCTTAAAGGGCTCCACCAGGAGTCTCCCCTCCTCGTCCACCGTCTTGAGGAGGGGAAGGCCGTAGGCCCTGGCCGTTTCGAGGTCCTCGGCCCCGAAGGCGGGGGCCTGGTGGACGATGCCCGTGCCGTCCTCCCGGCTCACGTACTCGGCCAGGACCACGAGGTACCCCTTCTCCAGGGCCTGGGGGTAACGGGGGTCGTAGGCCAGGCCCTCCAGTTCCTTACCCGAAAAGGTCCTGAGAATGGGGGTTTCCTCGCCGAGGAGCCTGCGCCCCAGGGTTTCCTCGATGATCACCGCCTCCTCCCCCACGGCAAAGGCCCCATAGGTGTACTCGGGGTGCACCGCCGCGGCCACGTTCCCGGGGAGGGTCCAGGGGGTGGTGGTCCAGATGAGGAGGTTAGCCTGCTTCAGGCCCAGTTTTTCCGGTTCCTTAAGGGGAAGGCGTACATAAACCGAGGGATCGGTGATCTCCTTGTACCCCAAGGAGAGCTCGTGGGAGGAAAGAGGCGTGCCGCACCGGGGACAGTAGGGCACCACCTTGTGGTCCCGGTAGAGGAGCCCCCGGTCGAAGAGGTTCTTCAGGCTCCACCAGATGCTTTCCACATAGGTGGGGTGCAGGGTGGCGTAGGCGTTCTTGAGATCCACCCAGTAGGCGATGCGCTCGGTGAAGGCCTCCCACTCCTTCTCGTAGGTGAACACCGACTCCCGGCAGGCCTGGTTGAAACGCTCGATGCCGTAGGCCTCGATCTCCCGTTTGCTCTTTAGCCCCAGCTTCTTCTCCACCTCCAGTTCCACGGGGAGGCCGTGGGTGTCCCAGCCGGCCCGGCGGGGTACGTAATAGCCCCGCATGGTCTTGTACCGGGGGAAAAGGTCCTTGTAGCTTCGGGCCTGGGCATGGCCCACGTGGGGCATGCCGTTGGCGGTGGGGGGGCCTTCGTAAATGGTATAGCGGGGCCTCCCTTTACGGTTTTCCACGCTTTTCTCAAAGATCCTCTCCCGCTGCCAAAACTCCAGAACCTCCTCTTCCAGCCTGGGAAAGTTGGGTTCGCCGACCTCCTTGAACATACGCTCCTCCCTAAAGAAACGTCCGCGCCCTTTGGGCGCGGACGAAAGCGCAAGGGCTTCCGCGGTACCACCGCGCTTCCTGGAGATAGCCTCCAGGCCCTCATTTGCGCGCGATCACGGGCGCACCCGGCGGGCATTACTCGAGGCCCTTAGCCCCTTTCCTCCCGCGGCTCCGGGGTGATCTTCCCGCCTTTCCTCACCACCGGGCTTCCACCCTCCCCGGCTCGCTCTAGGCTATTGGAAAGGGGTACTCTCCCCATCCTCGCCTTTACAGCTCCCGCCTCCTGGGGTAAAATCCCCCGTTGGCGGCTAAGCCCATGCTAGCAGCCTTTCCCCCGGCTTGACAACGCCCCCATCGGGTCTGCTAGACTCAGGCTAAGCCGGTTCCCCTTCCGCGCAAAAGGAGCGTCCATGGAGCTGTACTTGGATACCGCCAACTTGGAGGAGATACGGGAGATCGCTGCCTGGGGGGTGCTCTCTGGGGTGACCACCAACCCCACCCTGGTGGCCAAGGAGTATGCGGGCCGAGGAACAAAGCTGACCGAGGAGGTTCTGTTCGCTCACCTACGGGCCATATGTGAGGTGGCGAAGGGACCTGTGTCGGCGGAGGTGACCGCGCTGGAGGCAGGGGCCATGGTGGAGGAGGGCCTGCGGCTTGCCGCCATCCACCCCCACATCGTGGTCAAGCTGCCCACCACCGAGGAGGGCCTGAAGGCCTGCAAGCGCCTTTCCACCCAGGGGGTGAAGGTGAACATGACCTTGATCTTTTCCGCCAACCAGGCTCTTCTGGCGGCCCGGGCAGGGGCGGCCTACGTTTCCCCCTTCCTGGGCCGGGTGGACGATATCTCCTGGGACGGGGGAGAGCTTTTGCGGGAGATCGTGGAGCTGATCCAGGTCCAGAACCTGCCGGTCAAGGTCATCGCTGCCTCCATCCGTCACCCCCGCCATGTGACGGAGGCCGCCCTTCTGGGGGCGGACATCGCCACCATGCCCTATGCGGTGTTCAAGCAGCTCCTGAGGCATCCCCTCACGGACATCGGTCTTAAGCGCTTTATGGAGGATTGGGAGAAGGTCAAGCCATGAGAAGGAAAATGGAAGTTCAACAGGAAGCGCCCCTCACTTACCAGGAGCTTTCGGCCAAGATTCTGCCGGAGCTGCACCTCCTGGCCCAGGAGGCGGGGATCGAGAACTACAAGCGCATGAAGAAGGACCAGCTCATCATGGCCCTCCTGGAGCGGCAGACCCAGGGTGAGGGCCTGCAGCTGGTCAAGGGGTACCTGGAGATCAGCCCGGATGGGTACGGGTTCATTACCGAGAACCTGTACAACCTGGAATCCCGTGTGGCCATCGTCTCTGCGGGTCTCATCCGGCAGTATGCCTTGAGGAGCGGGGACTACATCGTGGGCCGGGTGCGGCCTCCCCGGGAAAACGAACGCTACGGCACCCTCCTCAAGGTGGAGGCGGTGAACGACCTGGATCCCGAGGCCGCCAAGAACCGGCCCCGCTTTGACGAGCTCATCCCCCAGTTCCCCGACCGGCAGATCAAGCTGGAAACCACCCCCGACGAGCTTTCCACCCGGGTGATCGACCTGCTGGCCCCCATCGGCCGGGGGCAGCGGGGGCTCATCGTGGCCCCGCCCAAGGCGGGCAAGACCACCCTCCTCAAGAAGATCGCCAATGCGGTCCTGAAGAACGAACCCGACATCAAGGTGATCGTTTTGCTCATAGACGAGCGCCCCGAGGAGGTCACGGACTTCCGGGAAAGCGTCCAGGGAGCCGAGGTCATCGCCAGCACCTTTGACGAACCTCCCCAGAACCATATCCGGGTGGCGGAGTTCGTCCATGAGAGGGCCAAGCGCATCGTGGAGGAGGGGGGGCACGCGATGATCCTCCTGGACTCCATCACCCGCCTGGCCCGGGCCAACAACCTGGTAACCCCGCCCACGGGCCGTACCCTGTCGGGCGGTTTGGACTCCGCTGCCCTGTACTTCCCCAAGCGCTTCCTGGGAGCGGCCCGCAACATCCGGGGTGGAGGTAGCCTCACCATCCTGGCCACGGCCCTGGTGGAAACGGGAAGCCGCATGGACGACGTGATCTTTGAGGAGTTCAAGGGGACGGGCAACATGGAGCTCCACCTTTCCCGCCGCCTCGAGGAGCGCCGCATCTTCCCGGCCATCGACATCCTGAAGTCCGGGACCCGTCGGGAGGAGCTCCTCTTGGGCGAGGAGGTGGTGCACAAGATGTGGCTTCTCAGGAAGGTCCTGGCGGATATGGACCCGGCGGAGGCCATGGAGATGCTTTTGGCCCGCCTGGGGCGCACCAAGAACAACAAGGAGTTTCTGGCGTCCTTGGCCGCCCGTTAGGCGGGATTTTCCCTTGGGGGGCGGAAAGCCCGCCCCCCAAGGCCTTTTGCCCCTTGCCTTTTCCCCGCTTGGTCCTGGTATAATCCCCGCGAGGTTTTGGTGGGGTTTGGGAGGTGAGCAGTGCGGGGAGTATGGGGAAGTTTATGGCTCTTGGTTTCCTCTTTGGCCTTCGCCAAGCTGCCTGCTCTTAGCCCCCTTCCTCTTCCCGCGAACACGGTGGAGGTGGGCCAGGCGGTCAAAAAGGGATGGGTGGTCTATGAGGTGAAGCCCGGGGATACCCTGGCGGGGATTGCCGCTCGTTACGGGGTGGATCCCCGGCACATCATGTGGTCCAGCAACCTGCAAGGCGATCGCTTGCAGGTGGGGCAAAGGCTTCTCATCCCCTTGGTGGCGGTGGAGGACCGTCCCCCCAGGGTGCCCCCAGGGGTGGAGGCCTACCGGGTACGCCCTGGGGATACCTTGCAAAGTCTGGCCAGCCGTTATGGGGTAAGCGTTCTGGAACTGGTTTCCGCCAACCCTTCCTTAGAGAGCTTGGACCGGCTGGTGGCGGGGAGCGTCCTGTACATTCCAAGAAAGGCTAAGGGCTTGGTGGTATCCCTGCCCGAGGGGCAGACCCTGGTGGACCTGGCGGCTCGTTTCGGCCTCTCCCCAGTGGCGGTGGCCCGGGCCAACGGCATCCAGGACCCCGCGGAGCTCAGGCCCGGGGACCTGGTCCTCCTCCCCGGTATCCAGGCCAAGACCACCTATGAGCGGCTTCTCGCCAAGCAGGAGGAGGAGCGAAGGGCCCGCCTCGAGGCGGAGCGCCGGCGCCAGGAGGAGCTTAGGCGTCTGGCGGAGGAGAGGAGGAGGCAGCAGGCCTTGGCCCAGCAACGTGCCCGGCAGGTGCAGCAGGCCTTGGCCCAGCAACGTGCCCGGCAGGTGCAGCAGGCCCAGACCCAGCGGCCCCAGGTGCGCCGGGTGAGCTACCAGGAAGGGGCCATGCGCTGGCCTCTTTCGGGCTTTCGCATCACCACCTATTTCGGCCAACGGGGAGTCTTTCAGCGCTTCCACACGGGGATTGACCTAGCTGCAGCGTACGGCACCCCCATCGTGGCGGCCAAGGCGGGGCAGGTGGAGGTGGCGGGTTGGAGCTCCGTGGGCTATGGCTTCCATGTGGTGTTGGACCACGGGGGCGGGGTGGAAACCCTTTACGCCCACATGTCGCGCATCGCCGTGCGGGCCGGCCAGTGGGTGGAGGCCGGGCAGGTGATCGGCTACGTGGGCTCCACCGGCTGGTCCACCGGGCCCCACCTGCACTTTGAGGTGAGGGTGGGTGGGGTGGTCCGTAACCCCTTGGCTTATTTGCCTTGAGTAAGTTTTAGTGCCCCCCGGGGGCCTTTGGGCCCCCGGCTTCTTTTGGCTTGACCCGGTGGGCGGTAAGCTGGAGGATGGAGGACGGGATGGAGAAGGGAACCTTTCAGATCAAGACGGGCTTCGCCGAGATGTTCAAGGGCGGGGTGATCATGGATGTGACCACCCCCGAGCAGGCGGTGATCGCCGAGGAGGCGGGGGCAGTGGCGGTGATGGCCCTGGAGAGGGTCCCCGCCGACATCCGGGCCCAGGGTGGGGTGGCCCGCATGTCCGACCCCAAGGTCATCAAGGAGATCATGGCCGCGGTTTCCATTCCCGTGATGGCCAAGGTGCGGATCGGCCACTTCGTGGAGGCCATGATCCTCGAGGCCCTGGGGGTGGACTTCATCGACGAGTCCGAGGTCCTCACCCCTGCGGATGAGGAGCACCACATCGACAAGTGGAAGTTCAAGGTGCCCTTCGTGAACGGGGCCCGGGACCTGGGGGAGGCCTTAAGGCGCATCGCCGAAGGAGCGGCCATGATCCGCACCAAAGGGGAGGCGGGCACGGGCAACGTGGTGGAGGCGGTGCGCCACGCCCGCACCATGTGGAAGCAGATTCGCTACGTCCAGTCCCTAAGGGAGGACGAGCTCGTGGCCTACGCCAAGGAGATCGGGGCCCCCTTGGAGCTGGTCCGGTGGGTCCACCACCACGGCCGGCTCCCCGTGGTGAACTTCGCCGCCGGGGGCATCGCTACCCCAGCGGACGCGGCCCTCATGATGCACCTGGGCATGGACGGGGTTTTCGTAGGTAGCGGCATCTTCAAGTCCGGGGACCCCAAGAAGCGGGCCCGGGCCATCGTGCGGGCGGTGACCCACTACAACGATCCTGAGGTGCTGGCCGAGGTTTCCGAGGACCTGGGCGAGCCCATGGTGGGCATCAACCTGGACCAGCTTAAGGAAGAGGAGCGCCTGGCCAAACGGGGCTGGTGAGATGGCGTCGCGGGCGGTCTGCGGGGTTTACGAGATCCACCCTGAGCGGGTGGAGAAGGCGCGCGCGGCCTTGCCCGAGGAGGCGGTGCTGGGGGAAGCCGCCCTCCTCCTTAAGGCTTTGGCCGACCCCACCCGGATGCGGCTTCTTCTGGCCTTGAAGACGGCGGGGGAGCTTTGCGTGTGCGATCTAGCCCTCCTCGCTGGGGTTTCGGTTTCTGCGGTGAGCCATCAGCTCAGGCTTCTGCGCCAGGCAAGGCTGGTGGCCTTCCGGAGAGAGGGAAAGCGGGTCTACTACCGCTTGGCGGACGAGCACGTGGAACGGCTTCTTGAGGGGGCTTTGGAGCACGCGGAAGAGAACACTTGACTAGCTACTCAAATGATGCTACCCTGGGGGCATGGATGCTCACAGGGTTCGCGTGTTCCGGGTGGAGGGTTTGGACTGCGCCGACTGCGCCTTAAAGGTGGAGAAAGCCCTTTCCGAGGTGCCTGGAGTGGTGCAGGCCCAGGTCAGCTTTGCCAGCGGTAAGGCCTATCTGCACCTCGAGGTTCCCGGGGCGGAGAAGGAGGCGGAAAGGGTGGTTTCCGCCCTGGGCTACCGTTTGAAGCCTGAAGGGGACACGACCAGGGGTGTTTTGGGACCCTGGCGCTGGGCCTTGGTTTCCGGAGGGCTTCTCCTGGCGGCCTTTTTGGCTTCGCTCTTCCTCCCCGGCCTAGCCCCTTGGGGCTATCGGCTGGCGGCCTTGGTGGGGGTTTTCCCCCTGGCTCGTCGTGCGGTGGCTGCGTTCCGGCAAAACCCCTTTAGCATGCAGAGTCTGGTCACGCTGGCCACCCTTGGGGCCTTGGTCATCGGGGCGGAGGCCGAGGCGGCGGTGGTGGTCTTCCTCTTCCTGGTGGGGGAGGTGCTGGAGGCTTATAGCGTGGCCCAGGCCCGCAGGTCCCTTTACGCCCTTTCCGAGCTTCTTCCCAGGCGGGCCTACCGCCTGAAGGAGGGTGGGGTGGAGGAGGTGCCCCTTAAGGCCTTGAGGGTGGGGGACCTGGTGAGGGTGCCCCCGGGGGAGCGGGTACCGGCCGACGGGGTGGTGGTGTCTGGACAGGCTTCCGTGGAGGAGGCCGCCTTCACCGGGGAGCCCTTGCCTAGGCCCAAGGGGATAGGGGACCGGGTTTACGGGGGCAGTCTGGTGCAGGAGGGGAGCTTGGTGGTAAAGGTGGAGCGCCTTCCCGAGGAGGGCTTCCTGGCGGAGATGGAACGCCTGGCGGAGGAGGCCTTGCTTAAGAAGAGCCAGGCGGAGCGGGTGGTGGATGCCTTTAGCCGCCGCTACACCCCGGCGGTCCTGGCCCTGGCAGGCTTCGTGGCCCTGGTCCTTCCCCTTTTCCGGGGGGATTTCCTGGGGCATGTCTACAAGGCCTTGGCCCTTATCCTCATCGCCTGTCCCTGCGCTCTGGTGGTGTCGGTGCCTGCGGCCATCGCCGCAGGGGTGGCCCGGGGAGCCAGGGCGGGGGTGCTCTTTAAGAGCGGGGCGGCCCTGGAGCGCTTGGCTGGGGTTCGCTACGTGGCTTTGGACAAGACGGGAACCCTGACCCTGGGAAAGCCCACGCTGGTGCGGGTGGTTACCTTTGGGGTTTCGGCGGAGGAGGCCTTGGCCCTGGCGAAGGGGGTGGCGGAGGGTTCCTCCCACCCCTTAGCCCGGGCGGTGCGGGAGGCTTCGGGCCCCAAGGCCTTGCCCTCGGAGGAGCATCGGGCGGTGCCGGGCCTCGGGGCCTTCGCTCGGGTGGAGGGGAAGGAGGTGGGTTTGGTGCGGCCCGAGGCCTGGGACCTGCCCCCGGAAGTAGAGGCCCAGGTGAAGGCCTTGGCGGAGGAAGGCTTCAGCCTTTCCCTCTTGGTTAGGGAGGGGGTTCCCTTGGCCCTCTTGGCCTTCCAGGATACCCCCCGCCTCGAGGCCCGGGAAGTCTTGGCCGAACTGCGCCGACTGGGCCTTAAGCCCCTCCTGCTTACCGGCGACCGGGAGACCTCTGCTTTGGCTTTGGGCACGGCCATAGGGCTTTTTCCTGAGGAAATCCGGGCTGGCCTTTCTCCCGTGGACAAGCTCCGCCTGGTGGAGGAGATGGAAGGTAGGGGTGGCGTGGCCATGGTGGGGGATGGGGTGAACGACGCCCCAGCCCTGGCCAAGGCCACGGTAGGGCTTGCCGTGGCCGAGGGCACGGAAGTGGCCCTGCAGAGTGCAGACGTGGGGCTTCTGAGCCTTGCCGCCTTGCCCCGGGCCTTCCGCTTAAGCCGCATGACCATGGCCGTGGTGCGGCAAAACATCGCCCTGGCGGTGGGCCTTAAGGGGGTTTTCCTCCTGAGCACCCTCCTGGGGCTTACGGGGCTTTGGCCCGCCGTCTTGGCCGACAGCGGGGCTTTGGTGCTGGTGACGGCGAACAGCTTGCGCCTCCTGAGGAGCAGAGTATAGTTGACCCATGCCCAGGCGCAGGTATCCCAGGCTTCTGGAGCAGTTCCTTGCGAGTGAGGCCAAGGTGGGGGTGCCCTCCGCTTCCCTTCTGGCGGGGGGCTTCCCTTGACAGGGCGGGAGCCTAAGTCCAGGATGAGGGGCGTGGTTGGCGTTTTGGCCTTACAGGGGGATTTCCGCGAGCACAAGGAGGCCCTCAGGCGGCTTGGGGTGGAGGCCAAGGAGGTGCGCAAGCCCGAGCACTTAGAGGGCCTAAAAGCCCTCATCGTGCCTGGGGGCGAGTCCACCACCATCGGCAAGCTGGCCCGGGAGTATGGCCTCGAGGAGGCCGTGCGGCAACGGGTGGCGGAGGGGAGCCTGGCGGTTTTTGGCACCTGCGCCGGGGCCATATGGCTTGCCCGGGAGATCCTAGGCTACCCCGAGCAACCCCGCCTGGGTGTCTTGGACGTGGCGGTGGAGCGGAACGCTTTTGGCCGCCAGGTGGAGAGCTTTGAAGAGGACCTCTTCATCCGGGGCTTTTCCGAGCCCTTCCACGGGGTCTTCATCCGCGCCCCCCTCTTTCGCCGCCTGGGGGAGGGGGTGGAGGTGCTGGCCGAGCTTTCCGGCTTCCCCGTCTTGGTGCGGCAGGGGAAGGTTCTCGCCAGCAGCTTCCACCCCGAGCTTACCCAGGACCTAAGGGTTCACCGCTACTTCTTGGAACTGGCCGGGGCCTAGTGCCCGTAAACCAGGCTGGGTAGCCAGGTGGCGAGCCCAGGGAAGAGCATCGCCAGGATAAGCCCTGCAAGTTGCAGCAACAGGAAGGGTAGCGCTGGAGAACACAAAACCCCCGTGGCTGTCAAGAGCCAGGGGGTGTGTTCCGCTATGCCGAACCTAGGGGCGCATGCGGGTGTACATCCTGGGGAAGGGGATGGCCTCCCGCACGTGGTTAAGGCCGCAGATCCAGGCCACGGTGCGCTCGAGGCCCAATCCGAAACCCGAGTGGGGCACGCTGCCAAAGCGCCTCAGGTCCAGATACCAGTCGTAGACCTCCTCCGGGAGGCCGAACTCCTGGATTTTCCTGCGTAGAAGTTCCAGGTCGTGGATTCTCTGGCTACCCCCGATGATCTCCCCGTAGCCCTCGGGGGCCAGGAGGTCGTTGTTTAGGACCAGCTCCGGGTCCTCGGGGTCGGGTTCCATGTAAAAGGCCTTGATCCGGGCAGGGTAGCGCTCGATGAAGACCGGGCGGTCAAACTGGCGGCTGAGGGCGGCCTCATGGGGGGCGCCGAAGTCCTCCCCGTAGGGCAGGGGCGGCACCTCGGGGTCCTTCTCCGCAAGCTGGTTCACCAAAGCCACAGCCTCCTTGTAGGTCAGACGGGGATAGCGGCCCTCCGCGGCAGGCTCCAGGGCCTTGGGATCGCGTTCCAGCATTTCCAGCTCCTTGGTCCTTCGCGTGAGCACCCGGCCCACCAGATAGCGCAAAAGCTCCTCCTGTAGGGCCATGTTCTCCTCGTGGGTCATGAAGGCCACCTCGGGCTCGATCATCCAGAACTCCAGGAGGTGGCGGCGGGTTTTGCTCCTTTCCGCCCGAAAGGTGGGGCCGAAGGTGTAGACCTTGCCGAAGGCCAAGGCCCCGGCTTCGGCGTAAAGCTGGCCCGACTGGGAGAGGTAGGCCTTTTCCCCGTCAAAGAGGTCCACCTCGAAGAGGTCGGTGGTGCCTTCCACGGCGCTGGGGGTGAGGATGGGGGCGTCAAACCTTAGGAACCCCCGCTCGGCGAAGAAGTCGTGGATGGCCCTTTCCAGCTCGTCCCGGATGCGCATCACCGCAAAGGGGCGGCGGTGGCGGAGCCACAGATGGCGGTGGTCCATGAGGAAGTCGATGCCGTGCTCCTTAGGACCGATGGGATACTCCCCCTGGGGAAGGCTCACCACCTCGAGGTTCCTCACGGAAAGTTCAAAGCCCCCGGGAGCCCGTTCGTCCCGCCGCACCAGGCCGAAGACCCTCAGGGCGGTCTCCTGGGGTAGGTGATCCGCCTTCTCAAAGATCTCCTCCGGTACCTCCCCCTTGAAAAGGGTGGCCTGGATAAAGCCGGTGCCGTCCCGAAGGATGAGGAAGTGGATCTTGCCCTTGGAGCGCTTCTGATAGAGCCAGCCCCTTAGCTCCACCTCCTGGCCCTCGTATTTGGCGATCTCATCAATAAAGACCCGCATACCCTTCTATCGTGACGACTCCCCGGACTAAAGTCCAGGGCTTCTCGGGATTGCTCCCGAAGGCCCCGTCCAGGCCCAGAAAGACCTTGACTCCGTATCGGCAGGCGAGCGCAATGCTTCTGGCTCTGCCACGGGGGTTCGTTTGGAGTTTTACCCATCGGACTACCCGATGGAACCCCCTACTCCAAGTTTCAAGGTCCACGGGGAACTTTGTCCCCAAGAACATTGTACC
>NZ_KB905738.1 GCF_000381045.1 Thermus scotoductus DSM 8553
AGGCCCTGTTCCAGGAAGCGCCTGAGGACGAGGTAGACGGTGGAGCGGTCTTTGTGGAAGTGGCGGGCGATTCTTGGGGCGGTCCAGCCCTCGGCGGCCAGGCGGACCATGGCGGCCCAGAGGCGGGTTTTCTTGTGGGTCTTCGGGTCCAGGGAGAGTTCCAGCAGGAGCCGGTCCTCCTCAGGGGTCAGCTGGATCTGAAGAGGGGCTGCCATGTTGACATGATAAGGGGTTGGCACTTAAAGGGTCAAGCCTTGACAAGCGAGGCAAGAGGCCCATAAATAGGGGGCGATGCCGCCTAGAGACAGGCCCCATAAGGCTCAAGCGAAAAACCGCCGTGGTCAGAAGGGTTCAGTGGAGGGACCCGATGCATCTCGCAGTAGCTCTTTGGCTGACCCAACAGGGTCCCTCTTCCAGGGCAGGCCCCTAGAGGCATCCACCCTGGTGGTGGTGGAATCCCCCGCCAAGGCCAGGAGCATTCAAAAGATGCTGGGGCCCGGCTATGAGGTGCGGGCGAGTTTGGGGCACGTGGCCGACCTGCCGGAACGAGAGCTCGGGGTGGATGTGGAGCGGGACTTCGCCCCCACTTACGAGGTGAAAAAGGACAAAAAGCCCGTGTTGGAGGCTCTAAAGCGGGCGGCTAAGGGAAAGCGCCTTCTCATCGCCACTGACCCTGACCGGGAAGGGGAGGCCATCGGCTGGCACGTGGCGAGGCTTCTGGGCTATGACCCCAAAGAGCCTCTAAGGGTGGAGTTCCACGAGATCACCCCCAGGGTGGTGCGGCAGGCGGTGCAAAACCCGAGGCCCATAGACCAGAACCTGGTGGATGCCCAGCAGGCCCGGAGGGTCCTGGATCGTCTGGTGGGCTATAACCTCTCTCCTCTTCTTTCCCTGGAGTTCCGCAAGCGGGCCCTCTCCGCGGGAAGGGTCCAGAGCGTGGCCCTGCGGCTTTTAGTGGAGCGGGAGGAGGAGATCGAGGCCTTCCGCCCGGAGGAGTACTGGACCCTGGAGGGGGTTTTCGCCCTGGGCCAGGACCGAACCCTTCCCGCAAGCCTCTATGAGGTGGAGGGCAAGCGGCTATGGGCCGGCCAGGGGGAGAAGGAGGGGAAGCTCCACCTGGCGAACGAGGCCCAGGCCAAGGCCTTGGCCGAGGAGGTCAAGGGGCGGTCCTACCGCGTGGTCCAGGTGGAAACCAGGGAGCGCCGCAAATCCCCCCCGCCTCCTTTCACCACCTCCACCCTGCAGCAGGCGGCCAGCAGCCGCCTGGGCTACACCGCAAGCCGCACCATGCGCATCGCCCAGCGCCTCTACGAGGGCGTGGACCTTCCCGAGGGGACGGTGGGCCTCATCACCTACATGCGCACCGACTCGGTGCGGGTTTCCCCGGAGGCCTTGCAAGCGGCCCGGGAGGTCATTCAAAGGATCTTTGGCCTCGAGTACCTGCCGGAAGGCCCCAGGGTTTACCGGAACCGCAAGGAGGGGGTGCAGGACGCCCACGAGGCCATCCGCCCCACCGACGTGCGGCGCACTCCCGATAGCGTGAGGAAGTACCTTTCCGACGAGGAGTATCGCCTTTACGACCTCATTTGGCGGCGCTTTGTCGCCAGCCAGATGCGGGATGCCCTCTACGACCAGACGGTGGTGCTTCTCAAAGATGAGGGGGAGAAGCCCCGTTTCACCTTCCGCGCCTCGGGCTCGGTGCTTAAGTTTGAGGGGTACCTGAAGGCCTGGGGGCGGGGGGATGAAGGGGGGGTGGCGCAGGCGGTAAATGAGGGCCAAGAGGTGGAGGCGGAACCCCCCTTGCCCCTGGTGGCGGAGGGCACAGGGGCAGAGCTTTTGGAGGTCAAGGCCCAGCAGCACTTTACCGAGCCCCCGCCCCGGTACACGGACGCCACCCTGGTGAAGACCATGGAGGAGCTTGGCATCGGGCGTCCCTCCACCTATGCCCCCACCCTGGAAACCCTGGAAAAGCGGGGGTACATGGTGCGCAAGGGGCGCACCCTGCTGCCCACTCCCCTGGGCCGCCAGGTGACCCACTACCTCAAGGAGCGCTTCCCTCAGGTGGTGGCCTACGAGTTCACCGCCCGCATGGAGGACCGCCTGGACCAGGTGGAGGAGGGGAAAGCCCCCTGGCCCAAGGTGGTTTGGGAGTTCTACGAGCCCTTTCTGGGGGAGCTTTCCCAGGTGCCCAAGAAGACCTGTCCCCGGTGCGGGAGGCCTTTGGAGCTAAAGGTAAGCCGGTTCGGCCAGTTTCTGGGGTGCACGGGCTACCCGGAGTGCACCTACACTGAGCCTTTGGAGAGGAGAAAGGAGGCCGAGCCCATCGGGGAGGCTTGCCCCAAGTGCGGAAGACCCCTGGTGCGCAAGGAGGGCCGGTATGGCAGCTTCATCGCCTGCTCCGGCTACCCCGAGTGCGATTACACCCGGGACGATGGCGAGCCCACGGGGCATACTTGCCCCAAGTGCGGAAGCCAGGTCCTCGAGAAGCGAAGCCGCCGCGGTAAGCCCTACTACAAGTGCGAGAACAACGCCTGCGATTTCCTTTCCTTCTATCCCCTTCTGGACCAGACCTGCCCCTCCTGCGGCTGGCCTTTGGTGAAGAAGGGGGAAGGAGCCTGCATGAACCCTGCCTGCCCGGTTCACGACCCCAAGCTGGTTCCTCCCCCCAAAGCTTCCAGCCGGGCTGCCTCCTCGTCAGGGGAGTTGGCTTCCAGGGGCAGGAGGTCCTCCCGCCGCAAGGCCGCTAGGGCAGGAGAAAGCCGCACTGGGGCGAAGGCCAAGGCGAAGGTTCAGGAACCTTCCCCACCCAAACCCCCCAAGGACTGGGAGGAGCTGAAACCCTTCCTTGGGGAACTCACCCCGGAAGAGCGCCAGGCGGCGGAGGCCTTGGCCCTTGGGGAAGTCCTTTCCCCGGAAGCGGCCAAGCTGGCCCAGCGGGCCATCTTCAAGCTACGCATGAAGAAGGGCCGCGCCAGGAAGGAGGCGGTTACCTGATGGAAAGCTTCAAGCTCCACCTCCTGCGCCTGGCCCGGGAGGGGAAGGTGGAGGTGCCCGGCGTGCCGGTGCGGGGTTATACCCTGGTGGGGGAAGAAGAACGCCAGGATATGGCCTTTTACCTGGTTCTGGAAGGGGAGTTGGTCATTGACCTGCCCCAAGGCCAGTATCTGCACCTGAAAAGGGGGGAGGCCGCCCGGGTTACGGAGCCCCACCGCCTTGTGCCGGTGGAGCGGGTGGTGCTTCTGGAGGTGGGGTAGGCCCTACCAGGTACACGGCACCCCAGGGCCTGTACACGCTCACCACTTTGTTCTCCAGCACCCGGCCGTCCCGGTAGCGCACGGTGCGCCTCACCTCTACCCTGGCCCCCTCGGCGGCGAAGTCCACCTGTTTGCGCACGCCAGGGGGCAAGGAGGGGGCCGGGATCTCCCGGGGGGGTAAGGGAGGCTTCCTATCGGAGATGAAGGGGCCTTCCCAGCGCACTTCCCGGTCCTTGGTGCCGAAGAGGTGAAAGCGGAGCCGGGTGCCCACCACGGAGCGCTGCACCAGGATGTGCCCCGGGGTGTCGTTCACCACCTTGAGGTCCTTGTAGGGTTGGATCACCGCGGCGTCCAGGCCCGTGGGTTTGTAGTAGGCCACCTGGTAACTGTGGGCGTGGCGCTCCTTTATGGGTAGCCCGGCCAGGAAAAACGCCCGGAACAAGGTGGTGGAAACCTGGCAGACCCCGCCCCCCACCCCCTGCTCCGTGCGGTCCCCTACGATGACGAAGGCTTCCTTGTATCCCTCTTCCTCGGTGATGGGCCCCAGGGCTTGATTGAAGGAGAAGGTGCCCGGGGGGATCAAGAGGCCGTCCAGCTTGCTGGAGGCAAGGAGCAGGTTGTGGGCACGCTCCCGGCTGGAACCCCGGAAGTCCGTTTCCCCGGTGGCCAGGTGCTCCCGGATTCCCAGGGCGTAGAGGTCCTTGAGGCTTGGGGTGGGCGGGAGGTAGCGCACGGGCAGGCGGAAGCTTTTGCGCCCGTTGGCCAGAGCCTCGCGATAGGCGGCCAAAACCTCGGCCTCGTCAAAAGCGAGCCCCTTTTTCTCCACCCCCCGCCAGCGCCCATCCTGCAGGACGAAGCGGGGCCTTTTGGGTTCACGGGCCAGCTTTTTGATGAGGACTCTCAGCTCCTTCTCCGTGGCCACAGGATAGGGTTGGCTACCTACATAGCTGAGAATCTGACCATCTTCAATGACGTCCTCTTCCAGGACCAGGATGGCGGTGATAGGGGAGGAATCAGGGGTGGTGCTACCCTGGGCCAGGGCAAGGCCCAGGGCCAGCGTCCAGGCGAATCGCCGAAGCATGGGGGCAATCTATCACGTGTTCTGTTAAAGGTCTGTGAAAAGCCCCACCACCCGGTACAGGGCTTCCTCCTCCTCTTGGGAGAGGTAGCGGGCCTGTCCTACGGGGAGGTCCCCTAGGGTGAGGGGGCCCAGGGAGAGCCGCTTCAGGTAGAGGACACGGTTCCCTCGAGCCTGGAACATGCGCTTTACCTGGTGAAAGCGCCCTTCCCTCAGGACCAGCTCCACCCGGGTGGGGTCTTGGTCCCAGGAGAGCTCCGCGGGAAGAAGCCGCGTGCCCTCTAGAACCAGGCCCTCTCTAAAGGCCTCCTGGTCCTCCCTTGTGGCGGGGCGTTCCAGATGGACCAGGTAGCGCTTTTCCACCTTGTGCCGGGGATGGGTGAGGCGGTGGAGAAGCTCGCCGTCGGTGGTGAAGAGGAGAAGCCCTTCCGTGTCCTTGTCCAGGCGGCCCACCGGGGAGAGGTCCCGGGTGGGAAAGCCTTCCAGGAGAGCGTAGACCGAAGGGCCTTCCCTCCGGCTGGTCACGTACCCCGCCGGCTTGTGCAGGAGGATGTGGTGGTGGCACCGCAAGACAAGGAGTTCACCGTCCACCTCGAGGCGGGCACCTGGGGGCACGTGAAAGGCTGGGTCCCTGACCACCTGGCCTTCCACCTGTACCTGGCCGCTTCGCACCAGGCGGGCCACCTCCTTACGGCTTCCCAGGCCCAGGCGGGCCAGGAGCTTGTCGAGCCTTTCCCCCCTCATAGCTCCAAGGCTCCTTCCAGCCACCACAGGGCCCCCTTGGCCATGGCCTGGGCGAACTCCTCCGGGGTTAGGCCCTTGGCCTCCACCCGCCCGGGGTTGAGGCCTTGGAGGAAGAGGAAGCGCTCTAAGGGGTCTTTCGGCAGATGGGGGGAGACCACCAGGAGGTCTATGTCGCTTTCCAGGTTGAAGCTACCCCGGGCTACCGAGCCATAAAGGTAAACCCGGGCCTCTCCCAGGGTTTCCCGCACCCTTGTGGCGTAGGCTTGGGCCTCTTCCAGGAGGGCCTCCCAGGCGGCCATTCGCAGCCTAAGGGCTTCCGAGGCCACGCCAAACCTCCTCTGCCCATTTCAGAACGCCCTCGGCTGCCCTTAGGGCCTCCTCAGCCCGGGCCCGCGTGTAGTACTCGTAGGGGCTTCCTTCGGGGTAGGCATCGGGATAGCGGGCGGGAATGTAATGGGCGTCTAAGGTGCGCGCCTTTTCTTCCAAGGCTTCGGGGACCTCATGGCCCGCTTCCTTCAGCGCCTGGAGCAGGCGGATCAGGGCGTGACCAAAGGCGGGCTGTCCTAGTCCCCGTAGCAGGCCCTTAAGGGCGTATTCCCCTGCCTGGTGGGCCTTAAAGCTGGCCCAGTCGTAGTCCCCTTCCTCCAGGTCCCGCTTCCCAGAGGCCAGGGTATGCTGGGCTTGCGCGTACCATCTTGCCCATTCCTCCCAGTCCAGGGGTGCCATCCTCTTTATTCTAAAGGGCATGAGGCTTTACCAGGAGGACAGCTACGCCACCCGCTTCCAGGCCCGGGTGGTGCGGGCTTGGAGCGACGAGCAGGGCCACCATGCCGTGCTTTCCGAAACCCTCTTTTACCCGGAGTCCGGGGGGCAGCCCGCGGATACCGGGGTCTTAAGGGGAGGGTTTGGCGAGGTGCGGGTATTGCACGTGTACGAGGAGGCCAAGGCCTTCGGGGATGTGGTGCACCGTGTGGACGGCCCTATCCCCGAGGGAGCGGAGGTGGAGGGAGAGATTGACTGGAACCGGCGGTTTCGCCACATGCAGCGCCACACCGCCCAGCACATTCTTTCCCAGGCCCTCCTCAGGGCCGGGGGGTACCACACCATCGCCGTGAGCCTGGATAGCCCGGTTTCCACCGTGGACCTCGAGGAGGAAGTGGAGGAGGCCAAGCTCCAGGAGGCGGAGGCCCTGGCCAACTTCGCCGTGTACGCGGACTACCCCATAGAGGCCTTTTGGGTTTCTGAGGAGGAGCTTGCCCGTTACCCTTTAAGGCGGCCTCCCAAGGTTCAGGGCCAGGTGCGCCTGGTGCGGATCGGGGACTTTGACCTGGCGGCCTGCGGGGGCACCCACCTGAGGACCAGTGCCCAGGCGGGCCCCATCAAGGTCCTGAAGTGGGAGCGGTACAAGGGGGGAAGCCGGGTGTACTTCATGGCGGGGTGGGAGGCTTTGGAGGACTACCATGCCAAGCACGCCCTGCTTTCCCGCCTGGCCCTTTCCTTCTCCACCAGCCCCCTGGAGCTGGAAAAACCGGTGCGTCGGCTTCAGGAAGAGGTGTACGCCCTAAAGGGCGAGAACCTGGAGCTTAAGGAGGCTTTGGTGGAGGCCCTCCTGCCCCGGGCCCTCGAGGAGCGGGTGCTCCTGGTGCCGGCTCCCGTCCTGGGGGACCTGGCCAAGAGGCTTCTTTCCTGGAGCGAGAAGACCTTTTTGCTCCTTTCCCCCGAGGGTCGCTTCGCCGCCCTGGGCCCCGGCCGGCAGGAGGTTTTGGAAAGGCTTAAGGCCCTTGGGGCCAAGGGCGGGGGAAAGGAGGTGGTCCAGGGAAGCCTGCCCAAGGAAAAGGTGGCCGCGGCCTTGGATCCAAGCCTCGTAAGCTAAGGCCATGGGGCTTTTTGAGGGAAAGGGAATCCTGGTGACGGGAGCGGCCCGGGGTATCGGCCGGGCCATCGCCCGGGCCTTCGCCCGGGAAGGGGCCCTGGTGGCCCTTTGCGATCTGCATCCCGTGGGGCGGGGGGTGGCGGAGGAGATCGGAGGCTTCTTCGTGCAGGCGGACCTGGCCGAGGAAAGGGACCGGGTGCGCTTCGTGGAGGAGGCAGCCCATGCCCTGGGGCGGGTGGACGTACTGGTCAATAACGCAGCCATCAGCGCCCCAGGGTCGGCCCTGACCGTGAAGCTCCCCGAGTGGCGAAGGGTTCTGGAGGTGAACCTCACCGCTCCCATGCACCTCTCCGCCCTGGCGGCCAGGGAGATGGCCAAGGTGGGCGGGGGGGCCATCGTGAACGTGGCCAGTGTCCAGGCGCTTTTCGCCGAGCAGGAAAACGCCGCTTACAACGCCTCCAAGGGAGGGCTGGTCAACCTCACCCGTTCCCTGGCCCTGGACCTGGCTCCCTTGGGCATCCGGGTGAACGCCGTGGCCCCGGGGGCCATTGCCACGGAGGCGGTACTGGAGGCCATCGCTCTTTCCGAGGACCCGGAGAGGACCCGCCGGGACTGGGAGGATCTTCACGCCCTGAGGAGGCTGGGCCAGCCTGAGGAAGTGGCGGAGGCAGTGCTTTTCCTGGCCTCGGAGAAGGCCAGCTTCATCACCGGGGCCATTCTGGTGGTGGACGGGGGGATGACGGCCAGCTTCATGATGGCGGGTAGGCCAGTGTAGCGCCGCCCCACCCTGGTTTTGCCAGGGTGGGGGCCAATCCCTGGCCCGTGCTATTTAGACTTTTACCGATATGGCGAAAAAGGGCATCACGTGGCGTGGTCCTTGTAGGGCTCTCCCCGCAGGTCGGAGATCAAGTGGATGGCCACGTAGGCTCCGTCCCCTGCGCTCACGATGGCGTGTCCCGGCACCTTGCCCCGGGCCACCCCAGCGGCGTAGACCCTGGGATAGCTGGTACGGCCAGCCTCGTCGGTTTCTATGTGGACTCCCTTGCGGGTAAGGCCCAGGAGGGAGGGCAGGGTGGGGTCTTTGTGGGTGCAAAGGAGAAGCCTTTCCGCTTCCACCACGCCCTCCTCGGTTTCCACTTCAAAGACCCCTCCCAGGTCCCGCACTCCCTTGACTACGCCCCTTTGGATCTCTGCCCCGTAGCGGCGGGCGTGCTCTTTTAGCCTCTCTAGAAGCTCCTTGCCCGAGGGTTCGTCCAGCAGGCCAGGGTAGTTGGGGACCCGGCTTACCTGGGCGATCTTGGAATGGCCCCCGTCCAGCACCAGGACCTTAAGCCCGGCCCTGGCGAGGAAAAGGGCCGCGGAAAGACCCGAGGGGCCGCCGCCTACCACGAGAACGTCCCACATACCTTTTTAGAGTATATGGGTCGGGAACGGAGGAGAGAAGGCAAGGTATAATCGGCGGCGCATGATCTTGGACGACCGCTACCCGGTGCTGGAGACCCTCGAGGAGAAGGAGGGGATCACCCTTTATCGGGTGGAGGGCGGGGTGGTTTTCTTTTTCCAGGTGCGCACCCCCGAGGACAAGGAGCGCTTTTACCGGTACCGGGCGGCCATCAAACGCCTAGAGGAGCTCGGGCTTGTGGAGGCGGCGGTTTCCGCCAAGCCCGGGCGCTACTACGCCTTTTTTCCCGAACGTCCCCTGGCCCGTAAGGCTCCGCCCCGGGCTGCCCTCGAGGCCCTGGCTCCCTTGGGTTTTGGCCCGGAGCATCTGGCCATGGCCGAGGAAGGGGTGGCCTATCTTTCCCCCTGGCCCCTGGGGTCTAGCCGGCGGGCCTTGGCCCGGGGTCCTTCCCGCCTCCAGCCGGGCTTCCTTCTAGGGGTAGCCCCGGGCCTTCTCCTCTTCCTCCTGGGGCTATGGCTTTTTTCCCAAGGGGTTTACCGCTACTTCAACCCTCCGGAGTACGCTGTGCCGAACCTGGTGGGCAAAACCGCCCGGGAGGCCTTTCTCCTTTTGAAGGATATGGAGCTCAGGCTGGAGGTGGTGGAGGGAAACGACCCGGCCAAGCCCAAGGAGGTGGTGCTGGCCCAGGAGCCTCCACCGGGAACCCGCCTTAGGGCGGGGCGCACCGTGCGCCTCACCCTTAACCAGGCCCGGCTGAACCCTCTGCCCGAGCTCAAGGGACTTCGCCAGGAGGAGGCGGAAGCCCGGCTCTCCGAGCTGGGCTACCGCCTGGCTGGGGTGGCCCAGGTGGAAAGCCCCGAGCCCCTGGGCACGGTCCTGGCCAGCGACCCACCTCCTGGCACCCCCCTGCCTCCTGGGGCCCCGGTGCGGCTTCTGGTTTCCCGGGGTGCTTCCCTGGGTCCCACGGTGCCCCTTCCCCAGCTCACGGGTTTAAGCCAGAAGGAGGCGCTTTTCCTCCTGAACGCCATGGGCCTGCAGGTCCAGGTGGAGGAGGTGCCCTCCGGGGCTCCGCCCGGCACGGTGCTGGCCCAGGAGCCCGCCCCCGGCACCCCCATGCCGCCAGGAAGCGGGGTGCGCCTGAGGGTGGCGGCGAGGGGAGAGGTGCGGGTGGGGGCTTTGAGCCCTCTGCCTGCCCCTAAGCCCGAGGCCCGTACCGTGACCCTGGCCCTGAACCTGCCCCCGGAGGTGGAAGGACGCCAGGTGCGCCTGGTGCTGGTGGACGACCGGGGGGAGCACCTGGTTTACGAGGGGGAAGGCCGTGAGGGCCTGAGGGTTTCGGGTACCTACGAAGCGGTGGGGGAGGCCCACTTCCGCCTTTACCTGGACGGGGAGCTCTTCCAGGAGTGGGCCCCCTGAGGTTTCCCTGGATTGGGGAGGAAGGCGTGAAAGGAGGCTGGGCCGAGGACCTGGCGCTCGCCTACCTTCTTGAGCGGGGCTACCGGCTTCTTGGCCGCAACCGCCGCACCCCCTTTGGGGAGGTGGACCTGTTTCTGGAACAGGACGGGATTTACGTGCTGGTGGAGGTCAAGCAAAGGAGCTCAGGGGCGTTTGGAAGTCCTTTGGAGGCCATTACCCCTAGGAAAGTGGAGCGCCTGCTGAAAAGCGCCCGCTATCTCCTGGGTCGGGATGATCTCCCGGTGAGGCTCGAGGCCATCCTGGTCCACGGGACCCCGAGGGCCCACCGGATAGAGCACCTGGTGTTGGAAGTGTAGGCGGCAATCCTCACGGCTTTTCCCCTTTGGGTAAGCTTGGGGGTGTTTAGGAACCTCGAGGCCTATCTCCTGGCCCTGGAGAAGCGGGGGGAGCTTAAGCGCATAAGGGTGCCCGTTTCCAGCGAACTGGAGATCACCGAGATCGCCGACCGCATGGTGAAGGCGGGGGGTCCTGCGCTCCTCTTTGAAACGGTGGTGGGGAAGGATTTCCCTGTGGCCATCGGCCTTTTCGGCACCCGGGAGCGCACCGCCTTCGCCCTGGGGGTTCGGGACCTGGACGAGCTTTCTGAGAAGGTGGCCCGCTTGCTGGAGTTGAAGCCGGGAAGGGGGGGGATCTCCGCCCTCATGGGCCTTCTTCCCAAGCTTCCCCTTCTTAGAGGGTTCTTCCCCAGGTGGGTGGGGAGGGCCCCGGTGCAGGAGGTGATCCTGAAGGGAGAGGCAGTGGACCTCTTCCGCCTTCCCATCCTGAAGTGCTGGCCCTTGGACGGAGGGCCCTTCCTCACCCTGCCCCTGGTGATCACCAAGGATCCGGAGACCGGAGAGCTCAACGTGGGCATGTACCGCATGCAGGTTCTGGACAAAAGGAGCACGGCCATGCACTGGCAGCTCCACAAGGTGGGCCGCCAGCACCTGGAAAAGGCCAGGAAGCTGGGGAAAAAGCTGGAGGTGGCCGTGGCCCTGGGGGGGGATCCCATCCTCACCTACGCCGCCACCGCCCCTTTGCCCCCTCTTCCCGGGGTAAGCGAGTTCCACCTGGCGGGATTCCTGCGGGGTGCACCCCTGGAGCTCACCCGGGGTGTCACCGTGGACCTTCCTGTCCCCGCCGAGGCGGAGTTCGTGCTGGAGGGCTACATTGACCCGGAAGAGCCCCTGGTGGAGGAGGGTCCCTTTGGGGACCACACGGGCTTCTACACCCCCGTGGATCTCTATCCCCGCTTCCACGTGACCGCCATTACCCACCGGAAAAGGGCCATCTACCCCGCCACCATCGTGGGGGTACCTCCCATGGAGGACGCCTACCTTATCGAGGCTTCCGAGCGCCTTTTCCTGCCGCCTTTGCGCCTCATCCTTCCCGAGGTGGTGGACTACCACATGCCCCCGGAAGGGGTGGCCCACAACTGGGTGAACGTGGCCTTGCGCAAGGCCTATCCGGGCCAGGCCTACAAGGTGGCCTACGGGATGCTGGGGCTTGGGCAGATGATGTTCGCCAAGGTGATCGTGGCCGTGGACGGGGATGTTCCGGTGAGGCCGGGGTTTCAAACCCTTTTGGAAGCCCTTAAGCATGCCCTGCCCGGGCGGGATACCCTTCTCCTCCGGGGGCCTATGGATGTTCTGGACCATAGCTCGAGGGGTTTCGCCTTTGGGGGGAAGCTTATCCTGGATGGTACCCGGAAGCTTCCTGAGGAAGGGGGGGAGGGACCCTTTACACCCCGGGCGCACCAGGAACTGCCCCATGAACCGGAGGTGGTGGCGCAACGTCAGTGGCCGGGGATCTGGGGGGTGGCCTTGCGCAAGGAGCGCCCGGGCCAGGCCTGGGCCTTGGCGGAACGGCTCCTTAAGGCCCCGCAAAGCACCGGCATCCGCCTTCTTCTCCTGGCGGACCACGATGTTCTCCTTACCCCTGAAGAGGTTCTTTGGGCTGTTCTCAATAACATAGACCCCGAGCGGGACGCCCGGGTGATGCCAGGGGTGGAGGGGCCGGTTTTGGTGCTGGACGGCACCCGCAAGTTTTCCGAAGAGGGTTTTGACCGGGTCTGGCCCGAGCGCATCCGCATGGACCCTCGCATTAAGGCCCTGGTGGATTCCCGCTGGGAGGAATACGGCCTTTAAACCGCCCGCAGGGCCCGGTTGCGCAGAAGACCGCTTTTCAGGGCCCGCACCACCTCCCGATGCAGGCGACCCTTCCGGGCTTCCTCCTCCAGCACCTCCAAGGCTTCCTCGGGGCGCAAGGACTTCCGGTAGGTGCGCACGCTGGTGAGGGCGTCGTAGATGTCGGCGGCACTGAGGGCCTGGACCAGAAGGGGAACCTCGGTGAGGCCATCGGGGTAGCCGGAGCCGTCCAGCTTTTCATGGTGCCAACGTATGTAGGGGCGCAAGCGGGGGTAAGCCCTTAGGGGCTGGATGATCTCGTCGCCCTTGACCGGGTGTTGCTTTATAAGGCGCCACTCGTTTTCCGTGAGGGGGTAGTCTCCCCTCAGGATGTGGTCGGGGATGCCGATCTTGCCTATATCGTGGAGCAAGGCTCCCATATGTAGCTCCTCTAGTTCCTCTGCTGTGGCCCCCAACTCCTCCGCCGTCCAACAAGTATACTGGGCCACCCTTTCCCCGTGGCCAGCGGTGTAGGCATCCTTCACCTCCACCGCCCGCACCAAGGCTAAAAGCGTTCTTTCCAGGTCCTCTAGCTTTTCCTGTAGCCAGCGCCTTTCCAGGTGTCCCTTAACCCGGAGCCTTAGCTCGGTGAGGTCCACGGGGCGGTTCAGGAAATCGTCGGCCCCGGCCTCAATGCCTTTAAGCCGCACTTCCCTGTCCCCGTCGGCGGTGAGGAGGATGACGGGGAGCAAGGGGTCCAGGGCCTTTACCCTGCGGGTGAGCTCGAGGCCGTCCATGATGGGCATGTGCAGGTCGGTGAGCACCACATGGGGGAGGCTATCCCGAAGGAGGTCCAAGGCCTCTTGCCCGTTTCTCGCCTCCTGGACCTCCACACCTAAAGGCTCCAAGGCCCGCATGAGGAGGAGGCGCTGGATGGGTTCGTCGTCCACCAACAGAACCCGCCTTGGGGGGCGTGTCGCGGCGCGCTTCATAGCCCCATCCCCTTAAGAAACAGCCCTAAGAGGCCTGGCCGAACCCCTTCTATCTTGCCCGTGCGCTCTACCAAGCCCTTTCGTTCCAGGCGAAAGAGGTAAAAACGCACCAGGTCCAGGGGCATTTTCAGGGCTTTGGTCAAGGTTTCCGCAGAGACCCCTTTTTGCAGATAGGGCAGAACCTTCCTCAAAAAGCTTTCTTGGGGAAGGCTCTTCTTCGCCATAGGGGTGACCTTGAAGACCGCCCGGGGGTCGGGGAGAAGGGGCCGGTAGCGCTCTAACTCGTCCTGGAGGGCGATGGTGCTCAGTAGCACTTTTTCCAGGGACCAGTTCAAGCGGTATTTGTGTTTGGGCTTTGCCCCGGGGAAGAACTCAAAGCTTCCTTGCCGGTTCTGGATCAAGGTTTGCAAGAGAGCCTTGGCCGCCAAAGGCTCCAGGGGCTTGCCGTTTTGGTCTATGGAGCGGATGAACCCGGGTTTAAGGTAAATAACGGTGGGGGGAATATCCTTTAGGTTCCAGATCTCCAGGGCCCCTTCCTTCTGGGCAAGGAGCTGGAGGAGCTCCTCTAGGGGTAAGGAATCTAAGCTTCCAAATAAGGCCATAACCCAACCTCCTGCTTTTACCCTAGAGGGACCCTGTGAAAAGGCTTTGAAAAAACCGTATAATCCCCCCTTGTGCTGGTGCGGCCTGCCCTACTCCCCGTTTGGCCCCCTCGGGTAGCGGATCTGTTTGGTCGGGAAGGGCCCTTGGTCCTCGAGGTGGGCTTTGGCGACGGGCGCTTCACCGCGGAGCTTGCCAAGGCCCATCCGGAATGGCTCATCCTGGGGGCTGAGGTCTCGGCGGCCAGCGTCCTGAGGGCCTATAGGCGCCTGAAGCGCGAGGGCATAGGAAACGTGCGCCTTTACCACGGGCAAGGCCCCTTCGCCCTGAGGAACCTGGTGCCGCCGGGAAGCTTAAGGCGGGTCATCGTCAACTTCCCCGATCCCTGGCCCAAGAAGCGGCACCAGGCAAAAAGGCTTTTGCGGGAGGACTTTTTTCGCAAGCTTTCCACAAGGCTCGTGGAGGGTGGGGACCTCCTCCTCACCACCGACCACGAGGAGTACTTTCGCTTCGCCCTGGAGGAGGCGGCAAAAACCGGGCTTTACCGGGTGGAGGTTAGGGATCCGCCTGAGGCCCACCTGCGCACCAAGTACGCCCTCAAGTGGAAGGCGGCAGGCCGCACTTTTTTCCATGCGGTCTTCACCAAGGTGGCCGTTGCTTTGCCCGAAGGGCAAACACGCCTTGCGGATCCCACGCCTTGGCCGCCCATAAGGAGGTACGAGGTGGCCCATGCGCTGTTAAGGGGGGAACTGCCCAAGGAGCTTACCCTTGCCAAGGCTCCCGTGGCCATCCCCGGGGGGGTGGCGGTCTTTCTGGAGGTGGCCCGGGGGGAGGAAGGGTTTTACGTGCTCACCCACGTGGAGGAAGAAGACCTCACCCAGGATTTGCTTCTGGAGGTGAGGAGGAGTGCCCACGGACTCTACGCAGGGGTTAGCCGCTTCGGTAGCCCCCTCATCACCGAGGGGGTGAAGGAGGCGGTGCGGGTCCTGGTGCGGGAGCTCGGGGGGGTGGGCCTCGAGGTGGTCCAGGACCACACCTAGCCCACGCCCTAAAATAGCCCTATGCACGCCCATGTGATCCTGGCCGCCGGGCAGGGGACCCGCATGAAATCCCGCCTGCCCAAGGTACTCCATCCCCTCCTGGGCAAGCCCATGCTGGCCTATGCGGTGGACACGGCCCTGGCCCTGGAACCCCAAAGGCTGGTGGTGGTGGTGGGGCATGGAGCCGAGCAGGTGATGGAGGTCCTAAAGGCCTATCCGGTGGAGGTGGCGGTGCAGGAAGAGCAGCTGGGAACCGCCCACGCCCTTTTGCAGGCGGAGGCCTTGTTAAAGGACTTTCCTGGCCCCACCCTGGTTACCCAGGGGGATACGCCCCTTCTTCGCCCGGAAACCCTAAGGGACCTTCTGGAAAGGGTGGAGGAGGGAGCGGGGATGGCCCTCCTCACCGTGGAGCTTTCTGACCCCACCGGCTACGGCCGCATCCTGCGCCGGGGGGAGGAGGTCTTGGGCAGCGTGGAGGAGAAGGATGCCTCCCCTGAGGTCAAGGCCATCCGGGAGGTGAACGCCGGGGCCTATGCCTTTGACGGCTTCCTCTTCCAGGCCCTCAAGGAGGTGCGAAACGAAAACGCCGCCCGGGAGTACTACCTCCCCGACCTCATCGCCATCTACCGGGCCAGGGGGCGGAGGGTGGTGGCGGTGAAGGGCGTGGTGGAGGAAGCCTTGGGGGTGAACACCCGGGAGGAACTCGCCCGGGTGGAGGGAGTGCTCCTTTCGGCCTTGCGCCGGGAGTGGATGCGAAAGGGAGTGCGGATGATCCTTCCCGAGAGCATCTACCTAGAGGCCAGCGTGGAGCTGGCCCCGGACGTGACCCTCTGGCCAGGGGTGGTGCTTAAGGGAAAGACCCAGATCGGCGAGGGGGCGGAGGTGGGGCCTTACGCTGTTTTGGAAGACACCCTCTTGGAACCGGGGGCCCGGGTATTGGCCCACACCGTGGCCCAGGGGGCGGTGATCGGTAGGGGAGCCGACGCCGGGCCCTTTGCCCGGCTACGCCCCGGGGCCGTTCTCAGGGAGGGGGTCCACGTGGGCAACTTCGTGGAGGTGAAGAATAGCCTCCTCCACCCCGGGGTCAAGGTGGGGCACCTGGCCTATTTGGGGGATGCCGAGGTGGGGGAGGGCACCAACATCGGGGCCGGGGTCATCACCGCCAACTACGATGGCAAGCGCAAGCACAGAACCTTCATCGGCAAGGGAGCCTTCATCGGTTCCAACAGCGTGCTGGTGGCCCCGGTGCGGGTGGGGGATGGGGCCATGGTGGGGGCGGGGAGCGTGATCACCCACGATGTGCCCGAGGATGCACTGGCTGTGGCGCGGGAGAGGCAGCGGAACCTCGAGGGCTACGCCCGGCGCAAGCTGGAGGGGGACTAGGGTTTCACCTTCCTTTCAGCCCGGGTGGTAAACTGGGGGGTATGAACCTGGGCATGCCGGAAATCCTGGTGATCCTGGTGGTGGCCCTCCTCATCTTCGGGCCCAAGAAACTCCCCGAGCTCGGCCGTTCCCTGGGCCAGAGCATCCGGGAGTTCAAGCGGGGGGCCCAGGAGATCCGGGAGGAGCTGGAAAAGACCGTGGACGTAAGGGAAGAGCCGAAGCCGAAGCCGGTTTCCGAGGCTTCCAGCAAGGCCCCGGCGGTTTCCGAACCCCAAGAGGAGCGTAAGGCTTGAAGGAAGCACCCCTGGTTGAACACTTAGAAGAGCTCAGGTCCCGCATCCTCTGGTCCTTGTTGACCTGGGTGGTGGGTACGGGGGTGGCCTGGAGTTTTAGGGTCCAGCTTCTGGAGTGGCTGAAGCGGCCCCTGGACCTGGCGGCCCAGCAGAACCACATCCAGGTGAACCTCATCGTCTTGGACATCACCGAGCCCTTTTTGGTCTCCTTGAAGGTGGCGGCCTTCGGGGGGCTGGTGTTGGCCCTGCCCTTCATCGTCTACCAGGTCTGGGCCTTCATCGCTCCTGGGCTTTACGAGCACGAGAAGCGGCTGGCGGTGCCCTTCTTGCTGGGGGCTGGGTTTAGCTTCGCCTTGGGGGCCCTCTTCGCCTACTACGGCTTTTTGCCCTTCGCCATACCCTTCCTCCTGGGCTTTTTGGGTGAGGTCATCACCCCGCAGATCTCCATCGGCCGCTACATGGGCCAGGTCCTCATGATGATGGGGGTCATGGGCCTGGTCTTTGAGATGCCGGTGGTGAGCTACCTCTTGGCCCGCCTGGGGATCCTTTCCTCCACCTTCCTGGCCCGCAACTGGCGGATCGCCGTGGTCCTGCTCCTCACCCTGGCGGCCCTCATCACCCCCACGGTGGACGTGGTGTCCTTGGCCATCGTTACCGGTCCCCTATTGGTCCTTTACTGGATCTCCGTGCTGGTGGCCAGGGTGGCGGAGCGGGCCAGGCCCAAGGAAGAAGCCGCTTGACACCCTAAGGGGCTTTGCCCCATAGAATAGCCCATGGACGAGCGCATCCTGGCCCTGCGTAAGGAGGTGGACCGGGTTAACCGGGAAATCCTGCGCCTTCTTTCCGAACGGGGAAGGCTGGTGCAGGAGATCGGCCGCATCCAGACCGAGCTCGGCCTGCCCCACTACGACCCCAAGCGAGAGGAGGAGATGCTTTCCTACCTCACCGCGGAAAACCCCGGTCCCTTTCCCCCGGAAACCATCCGAAAGCTTTTCAAGGAGATCTTCAAGGCCAGCCTGGACCTCGAGGAGCGGGAGGACCAGAAGAAGTTCCTCTATTCCCGCAAATACAAGCCCGAGCCCACCCGGGTGCGGGTGGGGGAGGTGGTCTTCGGGGAGAAGCCCCTCCTCATCGCCGGACCCTGCTCCATCGAGTCCGAGGAGCAGATGATGGAAACCGCCCGCTTCCTTTCCGCCAAGGGAGTCAAGGTCCTAAGGGGCGGGGCCTTCAAGCCCAGGACCAGCCCCTATGGCTTCCAGGGCCTGGGGGTGGAGGGGCTGAAGCTTGGCCGCAAGGCGGCGGAAGCTTTTGGCATGGTTTTCGTCACCGAGGTCATGGATACCCGGGACGTGGAGGTGGTGGCGGAATACGCGGATATCCTCCAAATCGGGGCCCGGAACATGCAGAACTTCGCCCTCCTCAAGGAGGTGGGGCGCTCGGGTAAGCCCGTCCTTCTCAAGAGGGGGCTTTCCGCCACCATGGAGGAGTGGTTCTATGCCGCCGAGTACATCCTGAGCCAGGGCAATGAGCAGGTCATCCTGGCGGAAAGGGGAATCCGCACCTTTGAGCGCTGGACGCGGAACACCCTGGACCTCTCCGCCGTGGCCTTGGCCAAGCAGGAAACCCACCTGCCTGTAGTGGTGGATGTGACCCACGCCGCCGGGCGCACGGATCTTCTTGCTCCCCTGGCCCGGGCGGCCTTGGCGGTGGGGGCGGATGGGGTGCACGTGGAGGTCCACCCCAACCCCAAGGTGGCCCTTTCCGACAACCAGCAGCAGATGGACTTCCGTCAGTTTGAGGAATTCCTTAAGGCCATAGAGGACCTTCTAGGGGCGTGAATGGGCTTCTTGGATAACCTTCTGAACGCCTTCCTCAAGGCCACGGACCCCAGGCCCCGCTACACGGAGGCTCGTTGTCTCCTCTACAAGAACAGCGTGGGGGGGTGCGACCGCTGCTACCAGGCCTGCCCCAAGGGAGCGGTGCGCCTGGAAAGCTTCCGGGTGGAGCTGGACGAGGTGCTCTGCACCGGGTGCGGCCTCTGCACGGGGGTCTGCCCTGGGGTGGCCCTGGAGTATCCCTTGGGAGGCATCCAGGAGGCCCTGATCCGGGGCAAGGGGCAGATCCGTTGCTCCAAGGCCGAGGGCAAGGGGGAGGAGGTGTTGTGCCTGGGCCGCCTGACCCCGGGGCTTTTGGCGGAGGCGGGTAGCCGTTTCGGGAAGGTGGTCTTGGCCCGGGGGGATTGCGCCTCCTGTAGGATCGGGGGGCCTGCGGTGCCCGAGCACCTGGAAAGGATGGTGGAGGAGGCCCAGCGCTACCACCCTGTGGAGGTGGAGGTCCTGCAAGGGGAGCTTCCCGGGGAGAAGGTGGGGCGGCGGGAGCTCTTCCAGGCCCTTTTGGGAAGCGCCAAGCGCACCGCCGCCGACCTGGTGCCGGAGCTTCCCCTTCCTGCCCCGGAGGAGGAAAAGGGTATGCCGGCGGAGCTTCGCCTGCGCCTTTTGGCGGCCAGGCGGGCTTCCGAGGTGCGCTGGCCCAGGATCCTGGTGGAGGAGGGATGCACCCTTTGCCCGGTGTGCACCAACGTCTGCCCCACGGAGGCGGTCTATAGGGTGCGGGAGGGGGAGGAGTATGTCCTCAGGCTCAAGGTGGAGGCCTGCACGGGCTGTGGGGCCTGTGTGGAAAGCTGCCCGCCCCAGGTGATCCGCCTCGAGGAGGCGGGTAAGGAGGAGCTTTTCCAGGAGCTGGAGCTTTACCGGGGGAAGCCCCCCTGGTACGACCTGTAGAATCCTCCCATGCGGCTGCACCACGTGGGCATTGCGGTGGAGGACTTAGAGGAGGCCAAGGCCCGTTACGGGCTTTTGGGCTTTGGCGTGGTGGCGGAAGGGGAGGTGGCCTCCCAGGGGGTGCGGGTGGCCCTGCTCCGGGGGGAAGGGGAGACCCTTCTGGAGCTCCTCGCCCCCTTGGGGCCGGATACCCCGGTGGGGCGCTTTCTGGCCAAGCGGGGCCCTGGGCTTCATCACCTGGCCTTTGCCACCTCCCGGATTGAGGAGGAGCTTGCCCGGCTGAAGGGGGTGGGAGCCAGGCTCATCGACGAGGTCCCCCGGCCGGGTTTTGGCGGGCACCGGGTGGCCTTCCTCCACCCCGGCTTTGGCCTCGGGGTGCTTTGGGAACTGGTGGAGACGGAGGGTGCGTAGGCCAGGGTTCCGCTGGGTGCCGGCCCTCCTCGCCCTGGGGGAGATGGGGCTACTCTGGTGGCTTTCGGACCAGCCCGCCACCGGGATGGGCCTGCCCCATCCCTGGGACAAGGGTGCCCATTTCCTGGCCTACGGGCTTTTGGGCTTCCTCCTGGGGGTGGCCTTCGGGGATTTCCGTCCCGCCCTCCTCCTGGCCGCCCTCTACGGGGTGGTGGACGAGTGGCACCAAAGCTGGGTTCCCGGACGGGAGGCCTTCGGCTGGGACCTTGTGGCGGACTTTCTAGGAGCTTGTCTGGGGGCTAGGTGGGGGGGTAGATGGGGAGCTCCAGGAGCCTTCCGCCCTTGGCGGAGGCGGCCAGGAGGATGGCCTCGGCGATGAGTTCCGGGGCGATCCAGCGGCTGGGGTCGGCCTCCGGCATGGCCTTCCGGTTGGCCTCGGTGTCCAGGGTACCCATGGGGTAGACGAGGAGGAAGCGCACTCCCTGCACCTCCCCCTGGAGGGAGCGGATGAGGCTGGCCAAGGCGGTCTTGGCCATGGTGTAGAGGGCTTTTCCTGGGCCGGCCCCCGTCCAGGCGGGGCCGGCGGCGATGGCGGCGAAAAACCCCTCGCCTCGAGCCTCCAGGTAGGGCAGGGTGGCCTTGAGGAGGTTGAAGGTGGTGCGCAGGTTCAGGTCCAGAAGCCAGTCGTAAAGCCCGGGGTCCGAGTCCAAAAAGCGCCCGGCGGCGAACCCGCCCACGGTGTGCACCACCCCGAAAAGGGGAGCCTCCCGCTCCACGAAGCGGGCCAAGGCCTCGGCCTCCTCCAGCCGGGTGAGGTCGGCCACAAAGGTCTTGGCCCCGTAGGCCCGGGCCCGTTCCGCCATCCGTTCCTCCCGGGGGTCGGAGAGGAAAAGCCGGGCCCCGGCGCGGTGCAGGGCGGGGATCACCGCCCGGGCCAAGGCCCCCCCGGCCCCCGTGACCAAGAAGGCTTTACCTTGGAGCATGCCTCATTCTACCGGGATGAAGGCCAAGGTGGTGGGACTGAAGCCCAGGTTCAGGCTCCGCAGGAAAAGGGGCGGGGAGGGTACCAGATCGTAGACCTCCAGGGCCTGCCCCTGGACCAGGTAAAGGTAGCCATCCTGGCCCACGAGCCCGGCTGTATAGGTGTGGAACTGCCGCTGCACGGGGGACTCCCGGGGAAAGAGCACCTGGAATCCTTGCCCATAGGCCACCCCTCCCCCCACGGGATCCAGGGCCAGGCGGCTAGGCCGGGGAAAATCCGCCAGAACCTTGCGGCTTGAGAGGGACTCGCCTTCCAGGGTGTAAAGCCGTACCTCGGCCAGGGTGGCGGCAAGCCCGAGAAGCCGTCCCTGAAGGCGGTCCGGCTGAAGGTCATAGGGTCCTTGGTCCGCCTGGGGGTCCAGGGATTTCTCCAGGCTGGGGGTGCCGGTGGGATTCAGGGCAGGACGGTAGCCCAGGGCTTGCCGGCTCATATAGGCCAGGAGTTCCTGCCCCCCTTGGGGGAAAAGGGCCAGGCGTACCCCGGAGGGAAGGCCCGTGAGGTCCGCTTCTTCCAGATTCCCTGAGGCATCCAGGCTCCAGAGGAAGGCCCGGGTGGCGTTTGGACAGTGGGCCAAAAGCCGGTTTTGGCCAAGGCGGAGATACCCCCCTGTGCAGTCCACCCCGGGTGGGAGGTTGGCCGTGGTGGGGGAGGCCTGGGGTGCTCCGTTTTCGCTAAAGCCCTGGGTGGAGTAGGCCTCGAGGCGGTCCGGGAAGAGAAGGTAAAGCCTTCGAAAGGCGTTGGAGTTGGCCAGGTCCTGAAGGCCTGGGGTAGACCAGGTGGCCACGGGGCTTGCCGCGCCCGCCTGGAGGTCCCGGGCCCGGAAGAAGCGCACCTCCCCCTCCCCTCCCATGGCCACCAGGGCGGGCAGGGGAGGCTCCTGGCTTCCCGTGCAGGCGCTTAAGGCAAGGGCCAAGAGGGCTAGGGATAGGGGCCAAAGCTTTTTCACCGGCCACCTCCCAACTTCACGCCCTCCTCGGAAAGGAGAAGCCCTGCCGCCTGTCCCCCGTAGAGGAAGGCCAGGCCCACGCTCCCCTTGGCGGCGTCCAGGGTGAAGCGCATGGCCCAGCAACACCGGTCCAGGACCAGGATGAAGCGGGGTTTTAAGGGTTCTCCGGGAAGGTTTTGCGTGAGAAGGGCCGCCAGGTGGAGCTTGGTGTTTTCCCTGCCCAGGAAGGTGAGGGTGGGTCCGAAGCTGCGTAAGGCCAGGCCGTAGCCCTCGGGGGTTTGCGGCCTTCGGGTGTAGGTGAGGCTTCCCGAGAGGGAAAGCCCGGGGATGGCTCCTTCCCCCGCCTCGTCCGCGGGCACGGGCTTCCAAAGCTCCATGCCGCCGCTGAAGGTGGCGTCCTTGAGGTAGATGTCCTTATCCTCCACCTCGGGCAGGTGCAGGTTGGCGTTTAGGCGGAAGCCCACCTCGGGGAGGGCCTGGGTCAAGCCCAGGCGCAGGTTGGTGGCCCGGAAGCCCTCCTGGTACCGTCCGGAAAGCTCCAGGTCCAATAGGGGTCCCGGAACGGCCCCAAAGCGGTAGCCCAGGGCGTAGCCCAGGGCCTTGGGATCCAGGGTGGTCCGCAAGGAGAGGCTTTCCGGACCGAGGATGGCCTGGCCTTGCAGGGCCAGGGTGTCCACCTCCCAGTCCCGCCGGCCTTGCAGGGTGTAGGCTGTAACTCCCTCCCGCAGGGCATAGGTGAGGTCGGTGGTGAGGGCTCCCTTGCCGTTCAGGTCGTGACGGTGGGTGAGGTTGAGGCTTCCTCCGGGAAGGGCATAGCCTGCTTGCAGGAGGAGGGGGTCAAAGAGGGCCTTCGGGTGGTCGAAGCGGAGGCTAGCTTTGAGGGAGAGGGGATAAGGGGTGAAGCCCGCCTCGAGGCGGGTTTCCAAGGGGCCTTCCCCCTCGAGGCCCCGCTTGTGCCCCACCGTGAGGCTGTAGCCTTGGTCCTGCAGGAGGACCTGGGCCTCCAGGGGGAGGTACCTTTCCTCCTCCAGGTTCCTGCCCGCCTTCAGGCTCAAGGAAAGGGGTCTTTCCTGGAAACCCAGGGCCAAGGTGGCCTGGTGGCTTCGCCTTTGGGGTAGGGCGTCAAAGCGAAAGGGGGTTTCCCCCTCCTGGACGCTTCGGGCATAGCCCACCTCCACGCTGAATCCCCCCAGGCTTTGCCGCAGGCTGGCCGAGGTGGTCCAGTCCACCTGCCGCTCGCGCTCCCCATCGGGGTTTTGTGTGGTGTAGTAAAACCCCCGGAAGCGGTTCTCGGCCCGGAAGGTGGCCCCGGGCCAGGGGGAGAGGGAAAGGCTTTCGCTATGGGAAAGGAGGGCTCTTCCCGCCTCGGCATAGGGCCCGAGGGCCCGGGTGGAGCGGTTTAGGGGGTTGGTCTCCGCCAGGTAGCGGCCCAGGACGAAGCTTGCCTGCAGGCTAAAAGGACCTTCCCGGAACACAGGGCTTTGGGCCTCCACCTCGGGCAGGCGCTGGAGGGTGCGGGGGGGTGGGGTGGCGGGGTCGTGGTCCAGGAAGCCCTCAAGCCTTAGGGCATACCGCCAGTCCTGGGGGGTAGGGATGCCGGGGAGAAGGGCTTCCAGGCGGAAGCGGGAGATCTTGTCCCGGGTATCGTCCCGCTCCACCAGGGCGCTGAGGGAAAACCCCTGCCGCTTTAGGGCGTACTCCCCCCGGTACTGGAAGGTGTCCGGGGGAGTGTGGAGGAAAAAGTAGCGCTCCTTGGCCTCCCCGGTGCCGTAGTGGTCAAAGCCGAAGCCGTAGCCCCGGCCCTGGTAGTAGGAGAGGAGGGTGAATCCCAGGCCGAAGTCGGCCACGTAAGGCAAAGCGGCCTTCAGGTAAAAGCCCCCTTCGTCCTGGCCCACCTCGAACCGGGGCCGGCGCTCGGAGAGGAAGAGGAGGAGGACGGGAAGCTCCAGAACCGGTTTCTCCTGCACCAGCACCACCACCCCCCGGGCCACCACCCGGTCCCCTGGGTACAGGACGATCTCCCGGGCGCGGAAGGCGTAGTCGGGTACCTCCTGGCCGCACGAGGCGCAAGGGGTGGCGTAGCCGTTTTCCAGGAGGATGGCCCCTGCCACCCGCTGGCAAAGGGGGCCGGTGAGCAGGAGGTCCTTGGCCTCGATGCGCACCTCGAGGGCGTCAAAGCTTTCGTCGGAGAGGTCTATCTGAAGTTCCTCCGCCTCCACAAGCCTTCCCTCCCGGTCCCGGTAGCGCACCCCTTCCGAGAGGAAAAGGAGCTTACGGGTGCGAAAGTAGGTGGCCCTTCCCGCCTCGATGGCCTCCCCGTCCCGCTCCAGGCGCACGGGGTTTCCCGTGAGCACGTAGACCTCCTCCCCTCCTTCCTGCCTTAGCTCCAGCTTTTCCGCCTCCAGGATCCTCAACACCTTCTCCTGGGCCAGGGCCAGGGAGAAGAGGAGCAGGACCGCGGCCAGCCCAAAAGTGGCTTTTCGGATAGCCCCAGGCCAGGGCCGGCTCACCTCCGCCCTCCCAGGAAGAGGAGGAGGCCCAGGATCCCGTAGAACAGGTTGGGCCCCCAGGCGGCCAAAATGGGATCCAAGGCGTTTTGCTCCCCCATGATCCGCCCCACGCTCCAGGTGGCGTAGTAGAAGAAGGTGAGGACCGCCACCCCCACAAGCCCCAGGCTCCGGCTTCCCCCAAGGAGGTAGAAGGCGAGGCCCGTGGCGAAGAGGGCGAAGACCAGGCTGGCCGCCGGCTCGGCGTAGCGGCGGTAGTAGGTGGTGGCCTCGAGGCCCGCCTTCACCCCCGCCTGCCTAAGCCTCTCCACCTCCCTTTTAAGCTCCCATAGGGTCATGCGGTTGGCGGGGTTTTGCCAGGGCTCAAAGGTTAGGTCCTTGAGGACCAGCTCCCCGCTTTGGAAGCGGGTTACGGTCCTCGGCCTATCCCCTTCGTAGGTGATCCTTAGGCCCCTTTCCACCCGCAAGACCCCTCCTTGGAACCTTCCTTCCTCCGCCAAGACCACCTCCTCCCGCGAGAGGATTCTAAGTTTCCCGATTCTATCCCCGGCCACCTCCCCCACGTAGACCACCCTGCCCTTGGCGTCCTGGAAGGTGGTGCCCGGGGTGAGAAGGGCCCTGGGCCGTTCCAGCACCTGCCTGCGAAGGAGGTCCTGCCCTTGGGCCAGGGCTTTGGGCACCAGGCTTTCCCCCAAAAGGAAGCCCAAAAGGGCCAGGAGCGCCCCGAGGCCCAAAAGGGGTAAAAGCACGCGTTCCCGCCTTATCCCCAGGGCCAGGAGGGCCTTGAGCTCCGAGTCCTCGCCCAGGCGGGAGAGGAGGAAGAGTAGAGCGAAGAGGTAGGCCACGGGGGCTCCCCGCACTAGGGCCTCGGGGGTGCGGTAGAAGAGGTAGAGGAGAAGGGTGTAGGGATCCGCACCCTTGGCCACCAAAGGGGCCAGGACCTCGTAGACCGCCCCGGCCAGGAAGAGAAGGACGATGACCGCAAGCCCCAGGCTGAAGTGGGCCAGGACCTCGCGCAGGAGGTAGCGGTCCAGGGTCTTCATCTGAGCCTCCAGGTGAGGTAAAGGGCCAAGGCGGCGAAGAAGGCGTTGGGGAGGAAGGCCAGGAGGGGGTTCACGTCGTAGCGGGCGAGCTGGGCGCTCAGGGTCCAGAGCACGTAGTAGCCGAAGATGAGGAGGACGATGCTGAGGAAGGCCCAGGCGGCCTCCCGGAAGGAAAGCCCCAAGGCAGCTGCCACCAAGCCCAGGAAGAAGCCCCCGAGGGCATCCGAAAGCCGGCGGTACAGGGCGAAGCGGGCACTGGGCTCCACCTGGCTCCTTTCCCAAAGCTCCCGCAGGGTGGTGGAGTCGTAGGGATCGCGGGAGCCCAGGCTTTCCTTGGGGCGGAACTGGGTGGGGAAGGGAAGGGTGCCGGCAAAGGGCTTAGGCTTTCCTCCCTCCAGGACGTACCCTCGGAAGTGCCACCCCTCCTTGTCCCAGACTCCTTCCTGGCCGCTATAGATCCGGCCCCTTTCGTCCACCACCCGGATGCCGTAGAGGCGGTTTTGCCCCACCTCGGGCCGTACCTCCTCCGCGTAGTAGACCCCAAGGCCCTCCGCGGCGTAAAGCTGCTTGCGCAACACCCCGCTTAGGCCTCCTTCCCCGTAGAGGAGCCGGGCCAGGTGCTGGTCGTAGGCCTCGAGGGCCCGGGGGCGAAGCTCGGCCAGGTTGACGAGGTTGAAGAGGCTAACCAGAAGGGCCAGAAGCGCCAGGGGTTTCAAAAGGGCCCAGGGGGGTACGCCTGCGGCGTAAGCGGCCTTCAGCTCCGATTGGCGGATGAGGCGGGCAAGACCCACCAAGATGGCGAAGACCAGGCCCAGGGGAAGGGCCAGGCTCAGGGTCCAGGGCAGGCGGTAGAGGATGAGCTTTAGGATGGCCTCCACGCCGGCTCCCCGGCTTAGGAGCACCCCGGAGAGGCTGGAGAGGAGGTCAAAGGTGAGGAGGGCCGCGAAAAGCAGGACCCCCACCAGGTAGGGGATCAGGACCTCCTTGAGGACATACCGGCCCAGCACCAGGCCGAGTATACGGGGCCAGGATGAGAAACAAGCGCAGGAGGCGGGAGCTCAGTGGGCGATCACGTGGATCACGGGCAGGCCGAAGCGCTCCGCCTGGCTGTGCACGTCCAGGCGGAGCCAGCGGGAAAGCCCCGGGGGCAGGGTGGCCAGGACGATGGCCTGGTACTCCCCGGGATGGGCCATGAGCTCCTCCTCCAGGGCCAGGATGGGGGAGACATCCCCGGGCTTGGCCTCCTCTATGGCGATTCCTTGGGCCTCGAGGGCCGCCTTGGCGGCCTCCGCCTCCTCCTTGGCCCGCCTTTGGATCTCGCCTTCCTCGTAGACCCAGCCCGCCGGGGGGACGGCGGGTACCAGAAGGACAAAGCGGGACTCCCTAGCCAACCTAGCCCCTTCGGGGCCCTTGTCCACGGGGTCTTGGCTCCGAAGCTCGGCCAGCTCGGGGCTTTTGGCCGTGCGATGGGCCACCACCAGATACCGGGCCATGGCCTTTACCTCCTTTGCCTTGCCTCGAGGTTAGCCCCAGTTTTCGGGGAGGGCCGGGAGCGAGGTTACATTGTCCTGGCCTGTGCCCTAATACGGATTCCTTCCAGGGGAACTCCAAAGGCTCCCTAGACTCCCTGGCCTTGGGGTCATGAGGAAGGGTGATTGGGGGTCTTCTGCCCTGTTGGGGACGGGTTTTGCTGCATACCCCTTTACATACCGGTAAGCCGTGGTATAATAAAGCAGTAGGCTAGAATAGAGGTAGTCCCCACACGCGTGGGGATGGCCCGTCAGAGGAAGAAGCCGCCTGCGGGCGGCGGTTTTGTTTTAGGGCACCAGGGCCACCTTGGTGGCCTGCCGCTCGTGGAAGAGGCGGTAGCCCTCAGGGGCTTCCTCGAGGGGCAGGCGGTGGCTGAACACCCAGCTGCCCTTAAGCCTTCCCGCCCGTTGCAGGGCCAGAACCTCCTCGATCCAGCGGGGGATGTTGGCCAAGGTGCTTTTCAAGGTGATGCCCCGGCTGAAAGCGGCCAGCCAAGGGTATTCCAGCTCCTCGGCGGTGGGCACCCCGAGGCTGGACACGATGCCCCCGGGCCCCGCCAGGCGGAGGGCCAGCTTCAAGGCCTCCCCATCCCCGCCCACCGCCTCCACCACCAGATCCACCCCCAAGCCCTGGGTTTCCTTGCGCACCCGGGCCACGGGGTCTTCCGCCTTGGGGTTGACGGGCAGGCTTCCCAGGGCCGCGGCCTTTTCCAGGCGGGTTTCCTCCGGGTCTATGGCGTAGACTTGTCCAGCGCCCAGAGCATGGGCCACCATCTGGGCCATGAGGCCCACGGGCCCCGAGCCCACCACCGCCACGCTCATCCCAGGAGAGAGGAAGGGCCTTACGCCCCCGTAGGCGGTGGTGAGGATATCCCCCGCCAGGATGGCTTCCTCCGCGGGCAGGCCCCCGATGGCAAAAAGGCTTTGCCGGGCGAAGGGAACCCGAACCCTTTCCGCCTGGGCTCCCTGGAGGTTGCCCAGGGCCAAGCCGAAGCCAAAGACCCCTCCTTTCAGGCAGGCGAAGTACTGCCCCTTACGGCAGGCCGGGCAGTCCCCGCAGGCCACCTGGAAGCTCCCCACCACCCTTTCCCCTAGGGGGAAGGGGACCAGGGGGCCCTTTTCCACAATCCGCCCCACGAACTCATGGCCCAAGACAGTGCCCGGCAGCACCCCGGCGATCTTGCCGTGGTAGATGTGCAGGTCCGAGCCACAGATGGCGGCCAGTTCCACTTGGACGATGGCGTCGGTTTCCGCCTCCAGCTTGGGCTCCGGCACCTCTTCCACCGCCACCTGGAAGGGCCCGTGGTAGACGAGGGCTTTCATGCCACCTCCCGGGCTACCTTGACCAGCTCCTGGGCCGCCTGGGCGTAAGGGGCCAAGGCGGCGATGCTTCCCCTTTTCAGTTCCAAAAGGCCCCGCATTAAGGCGGTGAGGGGCTCGAGGCGGCCCTCCAACACCTCCTGCCAGGTGGCCAAGTCGGCCTCTATGACGAAGTCGGCCTCGGCCTCTCCCTCCACCACCTGCACCCCCCGGCACGCCCCGTGCCACAGGTCCAGCACCACAGCCGCTCCCTTGGGGAACCCCAGGGCGGGGTCAGGGCGCACCGCCAGGGCCAGGCTTCCTTCCCAGGTGGCGGCGGCCTTCCTGTAGGCCTCGCTTTCGTTCAGCTTCCGGCAGTAGGCTTGGGCCCAAGCTTCCTGGAAAAGCTCCATGGCTTCCCCCCTTTGCTTAAACCGAGTATAAACCTAGCCCCCAAACCTTGGGTAGGGGTTGTTTCAGGGAGTCTCCGGCCAGGCGTGTTTGGGGTAGCGGCGCATGAGTTCCCGGCGCACCTCGGGGTAGCGGTTTTCCCAGAAGCTTTTTAGGTCCTGGGTCACCTGGACTGGACGGCCCGCGGGGGAAAGGAGCTCCACCGCCACCGCTACCCGGCCTTCCAGCACCCTGGGGGTTTCCCGAAGGCCAAAGGCTTCCTGGATGCGCAGGGAAAGAAGGGGTGGGGCCCCTTCCCGGTAGGTGAGGCGCCTGCGCTTGCCCGAGGGCAGGGCTAGGCTTTCCGGCGCCAGCCTCTCCAGAAGCTCCCGCTTGTCCCCCAGGAGGCTTAAAAGGATCTCCTTCCAGGGCAGGGCCAGGAGGTCTTCCACCTTCCGCACCCCCTGGGTCCAGGGGAGGAGCCAGGAAAGATCGCGAAGCAAGGCTTGCTCCGAGAGTTCGGGCACCTCTATCCCGTGGGCTCGGAGGAAGGAGAGGCGCAGGAGGACCTGCCGGGCCTCCTCGGGGAGGGGTAGCTGGCCGTTTAAGGCCTCCTCGAGGTGCTTGGCCGTGGGGGGGCCTGGGTCCACCGCCACCCGTTCCAGCACCAGGGTACCGTAGCGCTGCTCCAGATAGCCCCGGAGCCTTCCTTCCTCCCATCCGGTCCAAAGGACCAGTTCGGCCCGCTTGAAGAGAGCCTCCTCGGCCAGGGGGGCGTAAAGAAGAACCCTTCCTCCCTGGGGGCCCAGGTCGGCCCAGGGGGCCACCAAGTAGGCGGGGCCGTCACCGGATAGCTGGATAAGGGGCCCGGAGGAGAGCTTGTACCGCTTTGGGGCTACCCGCTTGGCCACCCGGTCGGGATAGGCGGCCAGGAGGAGCTGGCCCACTTCTTCCGGAGCCGGAAGGCTTTGCTGGGGTTTTATCGTGCCAGGGGAGTTGCTCTCGGGAAAGAGCAGGCCAAAGCGTCCCCGCCAGAGGGCGGAAACCTGCTCGTGGGCCAAAAAGGCACCCCGCCTTTCCCTCCGGGCCTCGAGGAGGCCTTCTAAATGGAGCATCAGGTCCGGCTCCCCCTCCAGGGGATTTCGCTCCTCCAGGAGGGCCAGGAGATCGGCGGCCAGGGGGAGAAGGCCCAGCCTTTCCGCTTCCAGCACCATGCGGGCCAGGCGGGGGTGGGTGGGGAGGGAGAGGATCCGCCTTCCCAGGGGGCTTAGCCCATTCCCTTGGACCGCTCCCAGGAGTTCCAGGAGGTTCCAGGCGCTTTGCAAGGCCCCTCGGGGAGGCTTGGTGGGCAGGGGGAGGTCTTCCAGCTTCTCGCCCAGGGCCAGAGCCACCAGGAGGGCCCGGGAAAGGTCGGCCTCCAGGATCTCCGGCCTTTTGGGGGGAAAGGGGCCTTTGGGGTAAAGCCGGTAAACCCGCCCGGGTCCGGTGCGTCCGGCCCGGCCCGCCCGTTGCCTAGCGGATTCCTCGGGGATGCGCACCAGGGCCAGGCGGGTGAGGCCGGTTCTGGGGTCAAAGCGGGGTTTTCTGGCCAGGCCGGAGTCCACCACGGCACGCACCTGGGGAAGGGTGAGGCTGGTTTCCGCCACATCCGTGGCCAGGACGATCTTCCTGGGTCCAGGCCGGAGCAGGGCGGCCTGTTCCTGGAGGGGTAACCCCCCGTGGAGGGGGAAGGCGGGAAGATCCGAAAGAAGCCTTTGCGTGCGCTCTATCTCCCCTTTCCCCGGAAGGAAGACCAGGACATCCCCTTCTCCCTCCAGAAAGGCCTTGCGGGCATAGCGGGCAGCCAGGGGTTCCAGCGGGCCTTCCCAGGGTCTTTCCAGGTGAAAGACCTCCACCGGGTGGCTTTCCCCCTCCACCTCGAGGACCCTTCCTGCTAAGGCGGCCAAGGCCTCGTCGGGGGTGGCGGAAAGCAAGGCGATCTTGAGGTCGGGCCTTAGGGTGGCCTGGACCCGAAGGAGTAGGGCTAGGGCCAGATCGCTCTCTAGATGGCGCTCGTGGGCCTCGTCCAGGAGTACCGCCGAAACCCCAGGAAGGTGGGGGCTTTCCAGGAGATGACGGAGAAGCAGGCCCTCCGTCATCACCAAAAGGCGGGTTTCCTGGCTTTCCTTGCCCTCCAGCCGCACACGGTAGCCCACGGTTTTCCCCAGGGGCTCCCCCAGGTTTTCCGCAAGCCTGGCCGCCACGGCCCGGGCCGCCACCCGCCGGGGTTCAAAGAGGAGGATCCTGCCCGGCAAGGCCTTTAAGAGCCGGAGAGGGAAGAGGGTGCTCTTTCCGGCCCCAGGGTAGGCCTTCAGCAGAAGGCGGCCTTCCTGAAGGAGGAGGGCCGTGGCTTCCTCCAGCCAATCCCCGGGGTGGTCGGGCGGGTAGGGCATGGAGCGGAATGGGTCTCGGCTAAGGAGCCAGGGACTCTTCCCTCATCGTCAGATGTCCAGCTCTGCGTAGCGGGCGTGCTCCTCGATGAACTCCCTCCTGGGGGCTACTTCCTGTCCCATGAGCTTCTCGAAGAGCTCGCTGGCCTCGAGGGCGTCCTGGAGCTCCACCTTCTTCAAAACCCGCTTCTCCGGGTTCATGGTGGTTTCCCAAAGCTGCTCGGGGTTCATCTCCCCGAGACCCTTAAAGCGCTGCACCTCGTAGCTTTTCCCCTCTAGCTCCTTCAGGCGGGCGGCAAGCTCCTCGTCGGAGTAGAGGTACTCCACCTTTTTCCCCACCTGCAGGCGGTAAAGGGGCGGCTGGGCGATGTACACGTGCCCCCTTTCAATCAGGGGCCTCATGTAGCGGTAGAAGAAGGTGAGGAGGAGGGTGCGGATGTGGCTTCCGTCCACGTCGGCGTCGGTCATGATGATGATCTTGTGGTAGCGGAGGCCCTCGAGGTCAAAGTGGGCTTCGTCGCCCGTACCCCCGATCCCCACCCCGATGGCCGCCACCATGGCCCGCACCTCGGCGTTTTTCAGGGCCTTGGAAAGCCCCGCCTTTTCCACGTTGAGGATCTTGCCCCTAAGGGGCAGGATGGCCTGGAAGCGCCGGTCGCGGCCCTGCTTGGCGCTTCCCCCGGCCGAATCCCCCTCCACGATGAAAAGCTCCGCTTCCTCCGGGTTTTCCGTCTGGCAGTCGGCCAGCTTCCCGGGAAGGTCGTCGGACTCCAGGGGGTTTTGCCTTCGCACCAGCTCCCGGGCCTTCCGGGCAGCCTCCCGGGCTTGGGCGGCCCGCAGGGCCTTCTCGTAGATGGTCTTGGCGATGCGGGGGTTCTCCTCGAGGATCTCCAAAAACTTCTCGTAGACCACCTGGCTTACGGCGCTCCCCGCCTCGGGGTTTAAAAGCTTTCCCTTGGTCTGGCCCTCAAACTGGGGTTGGGGTAGCTTTACGCTCACCACGGCATAAAGCCCCTCCAGCAGGTCGTCCCCGGTGGGCTGGGGGCCTTTTTCCTTGTTTAGGCCCGCCTTCTTGGCGTACTGGTTCAGGGCCCGGCTGTAGGCGCTCTTAAAGGCGGTGAGGTGGGTACCGCCGTCCCGGGTGGGGATCATGTTGGCGTAGGTGAGGATCTCGGCGTTGTACCCCTTGGTGTGGATGAGGCCCACCTCCACCTCCACCTCCCCCTCCTGCCCCTTGAGGAGGAAGGGCTTTTCGTAAAGAAGCTCCTCCCCTTCCGCCAGGGCCTTGGCGAAGGAGGCCACCCCCCCTTTGTCCAGGTAGACGTCCTCCCGCCCGTGGATGAGGTCCTTGAAGACCAGCTTGAGCCCCGCCACCAGGTAGCTCACCTCCCGCAGGCGGGCCCTGATCTTGCTGGGGTCAAAGGCCTGGTTCCCGAAGATGAGGGGATCGGGCTTGAAGGTAACCCGGGTGCCGGTCTTGCCCTTGGGAGCGGGCCCCACCAGGGCAAGGGGTTCGGTGACCTCGCCCCGGCTGAAGGCGATCCGGTGGTGCTTTCCCTCCCGGAACACCTCCACCACCGTCCACTCGGAAAGGGCGTTCACCACGCTGGCCCCTACCCCGTGGAGGCCCCCTGAGACCTTGTAGGCGCTGCTGTCAAACTTGCCGCCGGAGTGCAGGGTGGTGTAGATCACCTCCACCGCGGGCTTGCCCTCCTCGGGCATCAGGTCCACGGGGATGCCCCGGCCGTTGTCCTCCACGGTGAGGGAGCCATCGGGATTGAGGGTGGTGACGATCTCCGTGGCGTAGCCCGCCAGGGCCTCGTCCACGGCGTTGTCCAGGATTTCCTTGAAGAGGTGGTGGTACCCCTCCACCCCCGTGCCCCCGATGTACATGGCGGGGCGGTGGCGTACCCCCTCTAGGCCTTTGAGTACCTTAATGGCGGAAGCGTCGTAACTCACCCCCTTAGTATACCACAGAAGGAATGCGGCACTTTTCCCTTAAGGATGGGCCAAGAGGGCGCGTGTTCCCGGGGAGGAGATTGGTAATATTACCAATAATGTCCGGGATGCCCTCCGCTTTGGGGCCCCTACCCCAAATGAACCGCTTTGGGGTGCCTTATCATGGCCCCATGCCGGTTTTGCTTTTCCTGCATGCCTCCTTGGGGGCTTTGCTCCTCCTGGCGGTGCCCGCCTTGGCCTTGGTGGGCTTGCAGGGGTTTTTTCGGCCCCTGCCCGGGGGCTTCTTTCGGGCCTTGCGGGGGGTGGCTTGGGTGGCCATCCTTCAGGTGGCCCTGGGGTTTGCCCTTTTCCTGGCGGGCCTCAGGCCCAAGGATGGCCTGCACCTCCTTTACGGTCTCCTTCTGGCGGCGGGGCTTCACTACCTGGGGGGCCTCGAGCCGGGAGGGTGGTTCTACAAAGGCCTGAAGGACCCTCCCAAGCGCCCAGAACTCTTTGTGGCCTTGGGCCTCCTCTTTGCCGTGGGGCTTGTCCTTCGCGTTTACTTCACCGGGCGCTAGCGGCAAAGGGGACCTGGTTCAAGGCCAAATCCCTGGGCACTGGAATCCGCAAGAGCATCTCCCGGGTGAGATGGGGCACCACCTCCCGGTAAAGCCCCCGGTAGTAGGCCTGGACCTCGAGGCCATTCAGGTAAGACACCAGGCCTTCCGGGTCCACCCTCACCCCTGCCTTGGGCAAAAGGTGGAACTCCTCCCGCCAGGGGTAGGCCCTCTCGTCCCAGGCGGCCACCACCTTGGTCCCCTTGGTGTGGGCCACTACCAGGTGGGGGATGGCGTAGAAGGGCTTGAGGAGCCCTACGGCCTCCTTGGGGAAGTAGAGGCCGGAATGGGGGGTTTCGTAGTCAATGCGCGAAGGCTTCAGGTTCCTCCCGGTGAGCACCGGCACCAGGCCGGGACCCGGGGCGGTGCGGGTGAGGGGGTGGGATCGGATCTCCGGGCTCCGGGCGGCGAAGTGGGGGAGGAAAAGCGCCCCCAGGGGCACCCCCTTGCTCTCCATCTCCAGGGCCTTGGGGTCGGGGAAGCGGATCATCTCCCCCTGCCAGGCGGGGTCTTCCAGAAGGAGGACGGGGCTATGGAAGAGGGGGCCTTCCGCATCGTAGAGCTTTAAGCCCCTTCCCCCCTTCCTGAACCGGACCACCGCGGCCACCACCTTGACCCCGGGGAAGGCCCGGCCCAGGTAGTAGACCTCCGTCTCCCCCTCCCGGGCCAGGAAGGCCCTGAGCTTATGGAACTCCGAAAGGACCATCCACCCCGCGGGGATCACATAGACCAGCATCCCCGAAGGGGCTAAGAGCCTCACCCCCTTCTCCAGGAAGGCCCCGTAGAGGTTGTAGCGCCCGTGCCAGGTGGCGAAGCGACTTCGGTAAAGCCTCCGCCGCTTTGGGTCCAGCCGGGCTCCCGCCCCCAGGGCCCCGTAGGGAGGATTCCCCAGGATGAGGTGGAAGGTCTCGTGGGGCTCCCAGAGGAGGAAGTCCGCCAGGTGGCTTTCGGCCCAGGGGGGCGGGTCCAAGGCCAGGGGGTCCACCTCTACCGCATGGAAGCGGTAGCCTGAGCCGTGCGCCTCTCGGAAGGCCCGCAGGAAGGGGGCGTGGGCTGAGGCGGGCTCGAGGATCCTCCCCCCCTTGGGGGCCTCCGCCAGGGAAACCATGAAACGGACCACCTCCGGGGGGGTGGCCACCCGGCCTAGGCTCCGCTCGGAGGCGTCTTGGGGCAGGGAAGGAGGGAAGAGCATTTATCGGAGTATACCGAGCCTACGCCCCACCCTCGCGTAGGCCTCGAGGGCCTTGTCCAGCATCTCCTTGGTGTGGGCGGCGGTGACGATGTTGCGGATTCGGGCTTTCCCCCTGGGCACCGTGGGAAAGCCAATGCCCACAGCGAAGACCCCTTCTTCCAGGAGGAGGCGGCTCGCTTCAAAGGCCAAGGGGGCCTCCCCGAAGAGTACCGGGGTGATGGGGGTCTGGCTTCCTAGGGTGTCGTAGCCCATGCGGGCAAGCTCCTGCTTGAAGTAGCGGGTGTTTTCCCAAAGCCTTTCCACCCGCTCGGGCTCCTTCTCGATGAGCTCTAAGGCACCCAGCAAAGCCCCCACCACCGCCGGGGGGTGGCTGGTGGAGAAGAGGAAGGGCCGGGCCTTGTTGATGAGGAGGTCCTTGAGCTCTAACGCCCCGGCGGCATATCCCCCCACCACCGCCCAGGCCTTGGAGAGGGTGGCCACCTGGATCACGTCGGGGTCCTGGTGGAAGCCGAAGTGGTGCACCGTGCCCTTGCCCTTTTCCCCCAGGACGCCGGAGCCGTGGGCATCGTCCACGTAGACCACCGCCCCGTACTTCTTGGCCAAGGGCACGATGCGGTCCAAGGGGGCGATGTCCCCGTCCATGGAGAAGACCCCGTCGGTGACGATGAGTTTGAGGCCTTCGGTGTCGTGGGCCTTCAGGAGTTCCTCCAGGTGGGCCACGTCGGCGTGGCGAAAGACCAAACGGGTGGCCTTGGTGAGGCGGAGGCCATCAATGATGCTGGCGTGGTTCAGCTCGTCGGAGAAGACCACGTCCCCCTCCTTGAGGAGGGCCCCCAGCACCCCCTGGTTGGCGGTGAAACCCGATTGCAGGACCAAGGCGCTTTCCGTGCCCTTGAAGCGGGCCAGGGCCTCCTCCAGTTCCAGATGGTAGGTGAAGGTGCCGGCGATGGTGCGCACGGCGCCGCTACCTGCCCCCCACCTTTCCAGGTACTGGCGGGCTTTCTCCTTCAGGTAGGGGTGGTTGGCGAAGCCGAGGTAGTTGTTGGAGGCGAGGTTCACCACCTCCCGTCCCTCCACCCGGGTTACGGGTTCCTGGGGAGCCTCGAGGACCCTGGGGCGGATATAGAGGCCCTCTTGCTTAAGCCGTTCCAGCTCTTCCTGCACGCGGGTCCTTAGGTCCAAGCCCATGGTCCTATCTAACCCCCTCGGCTTCCCCTTGTCCAGGGGCGCGTGTTCACCCCCTTACCATCTTCTGACCGGTGTGGTCTACCCTAAGAAGGGGGTGGTAGCGTTTCCATGAGACCCCATGTGCAGGCCCAAGCCGAGGCAGAGCGCCTGGAATGGCGCGCTGCCCTTCACGAGCTCCTCCACCGCCTCAAGGGCGAGCCCAACCTGCTCCTGCCCTTTCACCAGGTCCTTGCCCTGAGGCCCAAAGGGGAGCACCCCCTGGGCCTACGCACCATTGAGGTGGCCAAGGTGGTGGGTTCCGTGGACCGCTACGAGGACTTTGACCACCGCTTCCTTCCCAAGACCCCCCACACCCTGGAGCGTTGGAAGCGTCTCCGGGTCCTGCAGCTGGAGGGGGTGGAGCTTCCCCCCATAGAGGTCTACCAAGTGGGGGAGGCCTACTTCGTCAAGGACGGGAACCACCGGGTGGCCCTGGCCAGGGCCACGGGGCAGAGGTTCATCGATGCCTACGTCATCGCCCTGGAGGTCCCGGTGCCCGTGGAGGCTTCGGACACGCTAAAGGACCTCATCCTCAAGGGGGAGTACGCCCACTTCTTGGAGAAGACCCGGCTTAAAGAGCTCATTCCTCAGGTGGAGGAGATCCGCTTCACCACCCTGGGCCGGTACGATCTCCTCCTGGACCATATCGCCACACGGCAGTATTTCAAGGGCCTCGAGGAGAACCGGGAGATCCCCTGGGAGGAGGCGGTGGTGGACTGGTACGAGAACCTCTACAAGCCCACCGTGGAGGCCATCCGCCGCCTGGGTTTGCTGCGGGAATTTCCCGGCCGCACCGAGGCCGACCTCTACCTATGGGTGATGGACCACCGCTACTTCCTGGCCCAGGAACTGGGGGCGGACCTTGGCCCCGAGGAGGCCGCCCGCTCGTACGAGGCCCGGTTTGGGCCCTGGTGGAAGCGGATGGGGGGTGGGCTCAAGGCGTGGCTAAGGGCTCGGTGGGGTAAATAGGCAAGCTTAGCCCTGGCATGTCTTGATGGTTGTTCATCTGTACTTGACCGTTCCTTACGAGAGCACTAAAATCCTAAAGTAGGTGCCTAGAAATTATCCTAGGTGCCTAGGAGTGAGGTGAACCCTATGAGAAAAGGCCTTGGCCTTCTTGGTGTGGTTTTATTGGCGGTTTTAGCGGCTTGCGCTCCCAGCGTCACCACCAAGACTTCTTCAGGCTTGGAGGGCGAAAATCCCTATGCCAACTACACGGGGCCACGGGCCAAAGCGGTGGTGGCCAACTTCATCTGCGCGGCAGCCCAGTGCCCTCCGGGCGTTGGGGCTTCCATCTCAGAGCTCTTGATGACCGCCCTGATCAACACCAACCACTTCATTCTCTACGACCGCTCGGTGCTTGCGCAAATTCAACAAGAAGCCTACCTCGGGGGCAAACCCCTCAACTTGCAGGGGGCTGAGCTTTTGGTGGTGGGTTCCATAACCGCTTTTGAGCCCGATGCGGGCGGTACCCGGGGGGGTGGTGGTGGTATTCTGGGGGGCCTCTTGGGTGCCTTCGGTGGTGGACAGAAACGCTCGTACGTTGCGGTGGACATGCGGATCGTGGACGCCCAAAGCGGCGCTATCGTTTCCGCTTTCCGCGTGGAGGGCGAGGCCACGGATGTGGATTACGGGGGTCTCCTGGGGATCTTGGGTCCGGGCGCTGCCCTTGGGGGGGGGTTGAAGCAGTACGAGAAGACCCCCATGGGCAAAGCCTTGGCTGTGATGACCTCTAAGGCGGTGGAGGAGATCATTAAGCGTACACCCAGGAGCTACTTCAAGTATGCGCCGGACGGAAAACCTTACCAGCAGCCTTAGGCGCCTTTTTCTCCTTCTGGCCACCCTGATTTTGGGGATGGCCTTGGGCCAAGGGCCCAAAACCCTCGTCCTTGTGAGCCAAGGTGAGCATTGGTGGGATGAGGAGGCGGGTCTTTACGAGGCGGCTTTACGGGAAGAACTCTTGCAGGGGGGCTTTCGGGTGCTGGACGCCGCCCAGGTGCAAAGGGTGGCGGACCGGCAGCTTCTCACCCGCCTGGTGCAGGGGGACGCCTTGGCGGCCATCACCTTGGCCACCAACTTTAAGGCTGACGCCTTGGTGGTAAGCCGGGTCTTCACCTCCCGCGTCCTTGCCACTCAGACCAACGTGGCCACCTTCTACACCTACAAGGCTACGGCGGACGTGCGGCTGGTGATGGCCAGTACAGGCCAAGTGGTGGGCAGTTGGAGTCCGTCCCAGACAGGGACCGGTACCTCCGAGCGGGAAGCGGCTTTTGCGGCCCTGCGCAACCTGGGCAGACAGGTGGGGCAGGAATTGCGCAAGCAAAACTTTTCCGCTTCGGGAGCCAGCCCCGTGGTTCGCTTGACGGTAACTGGCCTTAAGGGCTTCACCGATGCTTCCGTGCTCCTAAGGGAGCTTGGAGCTCAGAAGGGTGTGGTCTCGGCTGAGCGTAAAAGCTTCGCCAACGGCGTCCTCGAGGCCGAGGTGGTCTTCCAAGGGTCCGTGGACGAGCTGGCAGCGCTTCTAGAAAGCCTTCAGCTCCTCCCCTTAGAGATTACGGAGGTGAGCGGCTTTGCCATAGAGGCCCGGGTACGCTGAGGGGGATGGATTTTGAGGGGCGGGGGTTTCCCCGCCCTTGATTTTGGCCCTGGATCGTCCTTACTCTGTATACAGGATGCAGACCCTGGGCTTCCGCCGACCCAACCAGGTGCGCGAGGCGGTCTACGGCCACCTTAAAGACCTCCTCCTCTCCGGGCGTTTCGCCCCGGGGGAAAGGCTTTCCGAGCCCCTTTTGGCCCAAGAGCTCGGGGTTTCCCGCACCCCCGTGCGGGAAACCCTCATGCGCCTTGCCGAGGAGGGCCTGGTGGAGCTGGTGCCGGGCCGGGGGGCCAGGGTGCGGATCTTCAGCCCGGAGGAGGTGGAGGAGGTCTACGGGGTGCGGGCCCTTCTGGAAGGGGAGGCGGCACGGGAGGCAGCCCTTAGGGCCACCCCTTGGGAGCTTGCCGACCTCGAGGCCCGCCTTGAAGCCATTGACGAAGCTCCCCCTGAGGACTACCCCGAGCAGATGCGCCGGGACTTGGAGTTCCACCGGGCCTTGGTGCGGCTTTCCGGGAACAAGACCCTCTACCGCCTCTACGAGGACCTCCTTTCCAGCCTGGCCCTGGTCCGGAGCACCCTGCCCACCCTTTCCCAGGAGGAGGCCACCCGCAAGGAGCACCAGGCCATCCTCGAGGCCCTGAGGAGGCGGGACCCCGAAGGGGCCAAAAGAGCGGTGGAGGCCCACGTGTACCGGTTCCGCGACCTGGTGGCGGTCAGGCTTAGGAAAGGAGGGATATGAACCTGGATTTGTTCTATCGGCAGGCGGTGCTTTCCGTGGCCGGGAACCCCAAGGTGGAGGCCCTCATCAAGACCCGGGCCAGGAGCTTGGTGCGGCGCTATGTGGCGGGGGAGACCTTGGAAGAAGCCCTCGTGGTAGCGGAAAGACTCGAGGCCCAGGGAGTCCACGCCATCTTGGACCTCCTGGGAGAAATGGTGAGAAGCGAGGAGGAGGCCCGCGCTTTCCAGAAGGGGATCCTGGAGCTCATCCGGGCGGTGGCCGGGCGCCCCTGGCCCAAATACGTGTCCTTAAAGCTTACCCAGCTTGGGCTGGACCTCTCCGAGGCCCTGACTTTGGAACTTCTTCGGGAAATGCTTAGGGAGGCGGAGCCCAAGGGGGTCTTCGTGCGGATAGACATGGAGGACTCTCCCCGGGTGGAGGCCACCCTGCGCATCTACAAGGCCTTGCGGGAGGAGGGCTTCAGCGGGGTGGGGGTGGTTTTGCAAAGCTACCTGTTCCGCACGGAAAAGGATTTCTGGGAGCTATTGCCTTACCGGCCCAACCTGCGCCTGGTGAAGGGAGCCTACCGGGAGCCCAAGGAGGTGGCCTTCCAGGATAAGCGCCTCATCGACGCCGAGTTTTTGCACCTGGGGAAGCTAGCCCTGAAGGAAGGGCTTTACGTGGCCTTCGCCACCCACGATCCCAGGCTCATCGCTGAGGTAAAGCGATACACCGGGGCCATGGGCGTGCCCAAGGACCGGTTTGAGTTCCAGTTCCTCTACGGGGTCCGCCCCGAGGAGCAAAGGCGCCTGGCGGAGGAGGGGTACACCGTGCGTGCCTACGTGCCCTACGGCACCCACTGGTACCCCTACCTAAGCCGGCGCATCGCCGAACGGCCCGAAAACCTGTTTTTAGTGTTGCGAAGCCTCTTGGGGGGCTAAAAGGAGGTGTGGCATGACGGTGGAACCTTTTCGCAACCAACCCATAGAGACCTTTCAGACGGAGGAGGCCAAGCGGGAGATGCGGGAGGCCTTAAGGCGGGTTAGGGCCGAGTTTGGCCGCCATTATGGCCTCTACATCGATGGGGCCTGGGTGGATACCCAGGAGAAGATCCAGTCCCTAAACCCCTCGGCCCCCAGCGAGGTGGTGGGGAGTACCGCCAAGGCGGGGGTGGCCGAGGCGGAGGCGGCCTTGGAGGCTGCCTGGCGGGCCTTTAAAACCTGGAAGGACTGGCCCCAGGAGGACCGGAGCCGCCTCCTCCTAAAGGCGGCGGCCCTCATGAAGCGGAGGCGGCGGGAGCTGGAGGCCACCTTGGTCTACGAGATCGGCAAGAACTGGCTGGAGGCCAGCGCCGAGGTGGCCGAGGCCATCGACTTCCTGGAGTACTACGCCCGCCAGGCCCTCAAGTACAAGTACCCTTCCGTGGAGGTGGTGCCCTACCCCGGGGAGGATAACGAAAGCTTTTACATACCCTTGGGGGCTGGGGTGGTCATCGCCCCCTGGAACTTTCCCATCGCCATCTTCACCGGCATGCTGGCTGGGCCCGTGGCGGTGGGGAACACCGTGGTGGCCAAGCCCGCGGAGGACACGGTGGTCATCGCCGCCAAGGTCTTTGAGATCCTCCACGAGGCAGGCTTCCCCCCAGGGGTGGTGAACTTCCTGCCCGGCAAGGGAAGCGAGGTGGGGGCCTATCTGGTGGAGCATCCCAGGACCCGGTTCATCAACTTCACCGGGAGCCTCGAGGTGGGGCTTTGGATCAACCAGGCCGCCGCCAAGCTGGCCCCGGGCCAGCGCTGGATCAAGCGGGTATTCCTGGAGCTCGGTGGCAAGGACGCCATCATCGTGGACGAAACCGCGGATCTGGACGCGGCCACCGAGGGCATCCTCATCTCCGCCTACGGCTTCCAGGGCCAAAAGTGCTCGGCGGCAAGCCGGCTCATCGTCACGGAGAAGGCCTTTGAGCCCTTGATGGAAAGGGTTCTGAAGCGGGCCGAGCGCCTGGTGGTGGGCCCGGCCGAGGAGAACCCCGACCTGGGCCCCGTGGCCAGCAAGGCCCAGGAGGAGAAGATCCTTTCCTACATCGAGATCGGCAAGGGGGAAGGCCAGCTGGTCCTTGGGGGAGAGCGCCTGGAAGGGGAGGGCTACTTCATCGCTCCCACCATCTTCACCGAGGTGTCCCCCACGGCCAAAATCGCCCAGGAGGAGATCTTCGGCCCCGTGCTTTCCGTGATCCGGGTAAAGGACTTCGGGGAGGCCCTCGAGGTGGCCAACAACACCGTCTACGGCCTCACGGGTGGGGTTTACTCCCGCAAGCGGGAGCACCTGGAGCGGGCCAGGCGGGAGTTCCACGTGGGAAACCTCTACTTCAACCGCAAGATCACCGGGGCCCTGGTGGGCGTGCAGCCCTTTGGCGGCTTCAACCTTTCCGGCACCGACACCAAGGCCGGGGGGCCCGATTACCTCCTGCACTTCCTGCAGATGAAGACGGTGGCCGAAAGGTTCTGAGGCTTCCTTGAGGCCCGGCTCCCCCTGGACGCCAGGGGGGGCTTGGGCTATTCTGGGAACATGAGCCCGCTTCCCGCCCTTTGGTGGCCCGGTTAGGTCCCCGGGGGCGGATGGGCGTGTTTCCCCGGGGCTAGGCCCCGGGGTTTTTGTAAGGAGCGGCATGGAAACCATAAGGCCTTTTCGCAAAACCCTCTTGGCGGACCTGGAAACCCCGGTGACCGCTTACCTGAAGCTTTCGGAGAAGGCCCCGGTGAGCTTTCTTCTGGAGTCGGTGGAGCGGGGAAGGCAAAGCCGCTTTTCCATCATCGGGGTGGGGGCCCGGCGCACCTTCCGCTTAAAGGATGGAATCTTCACCATAAACGGGGAACGGGTGGAGACCCAAGACCCCTTGCGTACCCTTTACCAGGCGGTCCGGGCCCCCTTGGAGCGCCACCCTGACCTTCCCCCCTTCTTCGGGGGGGTGGTGGGGTACGCCGCCTACGACCTCATCCGCTCCTACGAGCGCCTGCCCTCCTTAAAGCCCGACGACCTGGGCCTCCCCGACCTCCTCTTCGTGGAGCCCGAGGTGGTGGCGGTCTTTGACCACTTGAAAAACCTCCTGCACCTGGTGGCCCCGGGGCGGGACCTCGAGGAGGCCGAAGCCCGCCTTCTTTGGGCCGAGAAAAAGCTTAAGGGTCCCCTGCCAGGGGTGCCGGGGGAGAGGCCGGGGGGGAGGGCCCGCTTTGAGCCCGACATGAGCCGGGAGGAGTACTTAAGGGCGGTGGAAAGGGCCTTGGAGTACATCCGCGCTGGGGACATCTTCCAGGTGGTCCTCTCCCTACGGCTTTCCTCCCCTCTTACCGTGCATCCCTTTGCCCTATACCGGGCCCTGAGGAGCGTGAACCCTAGCCCTTACATGGGCTACCTGGACCTGGGGGAGGTGGTCTTGGTTTCGGCGAGCCCCGAAAGCCTCCTCCGCTCCGATGGCCGCAAGGTGGTCACCAGGCCCATCGCCGGCACCCGGCCCCGGGGGAGGGACGAGGAGGAGGATAGAAGGCTTGCGGAGGAGCTTCTAAAGGACGAGAAGGAAAGGGCCGAGCACGTGATGCTCCTGGACCTTTCCCGCAACGACATCGGCCGGGTTTCCGCCTTCGGCACGGTGCGGGTCCTGGAGCCCTTGCACGTAGAGTACTACTCCCATGTGATGCACCTGGTGTCCACGGTGGAAGGGATGTTGGCGGAGGGCAAGACCCCCTTGGATGCCTTGGCCAGCGTCCTCCCCATGGGCACGGTTTCGGGAGCCCCCAAGATCCGGGCCATGGAGATCATCGAAGAGCTGGAGCCCCACCGCCGGGGGCCCTATGGGGGAAGCTTTGGCTATCTGGCCTACGATGGGGCCATGGACGTGGCCTTGACCCTGCGTACCTTTGTGATCGCGGGTGGGTGGATGCACGTGCAGGCGGGGGCGGGCATTGTGGCGGACTCGGTGCCGGAAAAGGAGTACGAGGAGTGCTGGAACAAGGCGAAGGCCCTTTTGAAGGCGGTGGAGATGGCGGAGGAGGGGCTATGAAGGTTTTGGTGATCGACAACTACGATAGCTTCACCTACAACCTGGTGCAGTACCTGGGGGAGCTTGGGGCAAGCCCCGTGGTTTGGCGGAACGACCGGTTCGCCCTCGAGGAGGTGGAGGCCCTGGACCCTGACCGCATCCTCATAAGCCCGGGTCCCTGCACCCCCTTGGAGGCGGGGCTTTCCCTGCCCTTGATCGGCCGCTACGCCCCCCGCTACCCCATCCTGGGGGTCTGCCTGGGCCACCAGGCCATCGGCATGGCCTTCGGAGGCAAGGTGGTGCCCGCCCCGGTGATCATGCACGGAAAGGTGAGCGAGATCCACCACGACGGCACCGGCATCTTCCGGGGTCTTCCCAACCCCTTCCCCGCCACCCGCTACCACTCCCTGGTGGTGGAGGAGGTGCCGGAAGACCTCTTGGTGAACGCCTGGGTGGAAGAGGCGGGAAAGAGAACGGTGATGGGCTTCCGCCACCGCCAGTACCCCACCCACGGGGTGCAGTTCCACCCGGAAAGCTACCTGACGGAAGCGGGTAAGATCATCCTTAAGAACTTTCTGGAGGACCCATGGAGGCAGTGAAGAAGGCGCTTTTGGGGGAGGTGCTCACCGAGGAGGAGGCCCACGGCCTCATGCAGGCCATGATGGCCGGGGAGCTTTCCCCCGTGCAGGTGGCGGGGGTGCTCACCGCCATGGCCCTGAGGGGGGAGACCCCCTCGGAGATCGCCGCCATGGCCCGGGCCATGCGGGAAGCGGCCCGGCGCATTCCCGTAAGCCGCAGGCCGCTTTTGGACATCGTGGGCACCGGGGGGGACCACAAGGGGCTTTTGAACCTCTCCACCCTGGGTGCCCTGGTGGCGGCGGCGGGAGGGGTGGCGGTGGCCAAGCACGGAAACCGGGCGGCCAGCTCAAGGGCGGGCTCGGCGGATCTCCTCGAGGCCCTGGGGGTGAACCTGGAGGCTTCCCCTGAGCGGGTGGGGGAGGCCATTGAGGCGCTGGGCTTTGGTTTCCTCTTCGCCCGGGTTTTCCACCCCGCCATGCGCCACGTGGCCCCCGTGAGGGCCGAGCTGGGTATTCGCACGGTTTTCAACCTGCTTGGCCCCCTCACCAACCCTGCGGGGGCCGACCGGTATGTCCTTGGGGTTTTCAGCCCCCGGTGGCTTGCCCCCATGGCCGAGGCCCTGGGGCACCTGGGGGCCAAGGGGCTGGTGGTCCATGGGGAGGGGGCGGACGAGCTCATCCTGGGGGAGAACCAGGTGGTGGAGGTGGGGAAGGGAGCCTACACCCTGGTCCCCGAGGAGGTGGGGCTGGAGGCGTATCCCCTCGAGGCCCTAAAGGGCGGCTCCCCAGTGGAGAACGCCGAGCTGGCCAAAAGGATCCTAAGGGGGGAGGAGAAAGGCCCTCACGCCCAAGGGGTGGCCCTGGCGGCGGGGGCGGGCTTCTACGCGGCGGGCAAGGCGGCCACCCTGCGGGAGGGGGTGCGCCTGGCCCAGGAGGTCCTGGCCTCCGGGGAGGCCTACGGGCTTTTGGAGCGGTACGTGGCCTTCTTAAGGGGGTAGGGCCCTGGAGACGGGATCTGCCAGGGCCTCCCACCCTGGCGAAGGCCAGGGTGGGTTGGGGTGGCCTTAGACCCAGCTCACCGCCCCGAAGGTGTCCTCCCGTCTTGGGCTTGTGGAGAAGAGGACCACGGGCACCCCGGTGTATTCCTCAATAAGCTCCAGGTAGCGCCTTAAGGAGGGGGGAAGGTCCTCCCGGCTTCGCACCCCGGAAAGGTCCCCCCAGCCCTCCAGCTCCAGGTAGCGCACGGCCTCAGGGCTCGCCTCCCCGGGCCGGGCCCCATCCAGGTACTCCACCGCCACCTTCACCTTTTCCAGGCCGGAAAGCACATCCAGCTTGGTGATGGCCAGGCCGTCAAAGCCGTTCACCTCACAGGCGTACTTGAGGGCCACCAGGTCCAGCCAGCCCACCCGCCTGGGCCTGCCCGTGGTGGTGCCGTATTCCCCGCCCCTTTCCCTTAAATAATGGGCCAGCTCCCCCTGAAGCTCCGTGGGGAAAGGGCCTTCCCCCACCCGGGTGGCGTAGGCCTTGGCCACCCCGTAGACCTTGGTGATGGCCTTGTGGTTTAGCCCTGTGCCCACCAGGATGCCTCCCACCGTGGGGTGGGAGCTGGTCACGTAGGGGTAGGTGCCGTAGTTGAGGTCCAGGAGGGTGGCCTGGGCCCCCTCAAAGAGAAGGCGCTTGCCCCGCTTCAGGGCCTCCCGCAAGAGGCTTCCGGTGTCCGCCACGAAGGGGGCCAGGACCTCCCGCATCCGGTAAAGGTCGGCCAGGGCCTTTTCCTCCGTGTCCCAGCCCGCTTCCCGGGTGGAGTTGGGTTTTTCCAAAAGGAGGCGGCGCACCCGTTCCCTTAACGCCTCCTCCTTTAAGAGGTCCCCGGCCCTTATCCCCACCCTCCTGGCCCGGTCGGAGTAGGCGGGGCCGATGCCCCGGCCGGTGGTGCCCACGAAGTTATGGCGGCTTTCCACGTGCTTGTGGTGGGGAAGGACCAGGTGGGCCCGTTCCGAAACCAGCACCTGAGGGTTAAACCCCTCCTTTCTCAGGGCCGCAAGCTCCTCCTGGAAGCGGAAGGGATCTATGACCATCCCGTCCCCCAGGATGTTCACCGCATGGGGATGGATGACCCCTGAGGGCAAGAGGTTCAGCTTGAAGACCCGCCCCTCCGCCACCACCGTGTGGCCCGCGTTGGCCCCGCCTTGGTAGCGGATCACGTAATCGGCTTCCTGAGCGAGGGCATCCACCACCTTACCCTTGCCCTCGTCCCCCCACTGGGCTCCTATGATGGCGACTCCCGGCATCCCCTTAAAGCTTACGCCAAGCGGAAGGGATTGAAGTCCGTGTCCCGGTCGTAGACGTCAAGCCCTTCCACCCGCTTAAGGAAGCCCACCACCCCGTAGGTGATGGGGAGCATGAGGGCCTCCACCCCCACCTTGAACACGTAGTTGGAGAGGAAGACCGCAAGGAGCACCTCTTTGGGAAAGACCCCGTAGAAGGCCACCAGGAGGAAGATGCCGGTGTCCAACCCCTGGCCCACCAGGGTGGAGGTGAGGGCCCTTAGCCAGAAAAAGCGCCCTTCCGTCTTCACCTTAAGCTTGGCCAGGACGTAGGCGTTGGCGAACTCCCCCACGAAGTAGGCCAGGAGGCTTCCCAGGACGATCCTGGGGGTAAGGCCCAGAAGGAGGCCGAAGGCCTGAGCGAAGCGCTGGCTTTCCTCATCCTTGGGGGCGGGGAGGGCGGCTACCCCCTGGAAGGTGAGGGTGGCGAGGAGGAGGGCGAAAAAGCCAAGCCAAATAACCCGGCGGCTACGGCGGTAGCCGTAGACCTCGGTGAGCACGTCCCCGAAGATGTAGGCCAAGGGGAAAAGCAGGGTGCCGCCGTCAAAGGTGAAGGGCCCCAGCACCACCAGCTTGGTGGAGGCCACGTTGGAAACCAAAAGCACGGCGGCGAAGAGAACGGCGATCAGGTCCAGGTACTTCATTCTTCCTCCGGGCGGATGGAGGTGATGAAGGGCAGGTTGCGGTCAAACTGGGCCCGGTCCAGGCCGTAGCCGTAGACGTAGGCGTCCTCGATCTCAAAGCCCAGGTAGTGGATGGGCACCTCCACCTGGCGCCGGCTGGGCTTGGAGAGGAGGGCGGCCACCCGCACCGAGGCGGGTTTGCGGGCCTCGAGGTAATCCAGGAGGTAGGAGAGGGTGAGCCCGGTGTCCACGATGTCCTCCACCACGATCACATCCCGGCCATGGATGGGGAGGCGGAGGTCCTTAAGGAGCTCCACCTCGCCGCTAGACTTGAAGGCGTTCCCGTAGGAGCTGATGGCGATGAAGTCCAGGGTCAGGGGCAGGGGGATAGCCCTGACCAAGTCGGCCATGAAGATGAAGGCCCCGTTCAACACGCAGATCAGATGGGGGGTTTTCCCCTGGTAGTCCTGGGCGATCTGGGCTCCCAGCTCTTTTACCCGCTTCTCTATGGCCTCGGCTGGGATTTGCACGGGTCCGTTCCCCGCAGTGAACATGGCCCTTATTCTACCGGGGTTTCCCGTAAAAGGGCTTCCACCTCCCTTGGCGAAAGTCGCCGCCACTTCCCCGGGGGTAGGTGGCCCAGGTAGATGGGTCCCACCTGGAGCCTGATGAGCCTCTTCACCGGGTAGCCCACGGCCTTCAACATCCTTCGTACCTCCCGCTTCCGGCCCTCCGCCAGGGTGAGGAGGGCACCCCCGGGAGCTGGCCGGCAGGCCAGGGCCCGGGCAGGGCCATCCTCGAGGTCCACTCCCTCTAAAAGCCGCTGACAAATGGCCAGGGGTAGGGTGCCCCTTTCGGTATAGACCCGGTAGACCTTCTTGACCCCGTAGCGGGGGTGGGTGAGGCGGAGGGTCAGGTGGCCGTCGTTGGTGAGGAGGAGGAGCCCCTCCGAGTCCCGGTCCAGGCGGCCTATGGGGTGCAGGCCCGGGATACTGGGCAGAAGGTCATAGACCGTCTTTTGGGCGTGGGGGTCATGGCGGGTGGTGGTGTAGCCCCTGGGCTTGTGGAGGGCGAGGACGATCCTTTCCCGGGGGGGTTCCACGGGTTTCCCGTCCACCTCCACCACGTCCCCCGGGTTCACCTTTTGCCCCAAGACGGCCACCTTTCCGTTCACCCGCACCCGGCCTTGGCGGATAAGCTCCTCCGCCTTCCTGCGGCTTCCCACGCCGGCGCGGGCCAGGAAGGCCTGTAGGCGCAGGGGTTTCTCCATGCTAGAACTGGGGTTTGCGCTTTTCCTTAAGCGCCCGTAGCCCTTCTTCCAATGCTTCTCCTTGGAACCCCAAAAACTCCAGGGCCAAGGACACCTCAAAGTGGGGCACGAAGGTGCGGAACCAGTTGTTCAGGGCGTGCTTGGTGAGGCTTAGGGCCTCCTTAGGGCCTTCGGCCAGGCGCGTGGCCACCTCGAGGGCCTTTTCGTAAACTCTTCCGTCCTCCACAGCCAAGGCCACGAGGCCCAGCCTTTCCGCCTCCTCTCCCGTCAGGGGCTCGTTCAGGAAGAGGTGGTACTTGGCCTTGGCCATGCCCACCAGGAGGGGCCACAGGAGGACCGCATGGTCCCCGGCTGCCACCCCAAGCCTAAGGTGACCGTCCAGAAGCCTGGCCTTCTTGCCCACCACCACCACGTCGCTGGCCAGAGCCAAGGCCAGCCCCGCTCCCACCGCCACCCCCTCCACCGCGGCCACCACCGGCCTGGGGAAGTCCATGGGCCCGAGCACCAGCTCCCTCGCCTCCCAAAAGACCCGCATCAAGGCTTGGTGGGAGGAGCGCATTTCCTCGATGAGGGCGAAGGAACCCCCGGCGGAGAAGACCCCACCCTCGCCCCTTAGGAGAACCGCCCTTATCCCTTCCAGCTCCCTTAAATCCTGCCAGATGCGGGCCAGGTCCCGGTGGGCTTCGGGGCCCAAGGCGTTAAGCTTTTCCCCTTTTAGGGTGATCTCCAGCACCCCGGGCCGGGGCCAGGTGAAGGAAAGGCTGGGGTAACGGCCTTCTAGGTCCATGCCTCCATTCTTTCCCCTGGCGGGTGGTGATACAATCCCCTAGGCATGGCCCTCTATGCGGTGGACAAGCCCCTCCACCTCACCTCCCATGATGCGGTGGAGGAGGCGAGGCGCCTTCTTGGTACCCGCCGGGTGGGGCATACGGGAACCCTGGACCCCCTGGCCACGGGCCTTCTCCTTCTGGTTTCCGACGAGAGCACCAAGCTGGTTCCCTTCCTCTCGGGGGAGGACAAGGAGTACATCGCTTGGGTTTCCTTCGGGGCCACCACTCCCACCCTGGATGCGGAAGGGCCGGTGAGCGAGGAAGCGCCGGTGCGCTTTGACCGCAAGGACTTGGAAAGCGTTCTCCCTTCCTTTTTGAAGCTCAAGGAGCAGGTGCCTCCCCTCTACTCCGCCATCAAGGTGGGGGGGAAAAGGGCCTACGAGGCCGCTCGGGAGGGGAAGCCCTTGGAGCTTGGCCCGAGGCCGGTAAAGTACCTGGAGGTGGAACTCCTGGCCTTGGATCCTGAACCCATACCCCATCCCATCGCTCCTTCGGCCAAGGGCTGGCGGCTTGCGGAAAAGGGCGGGCGCAAGGTGGAGCTTCCCAGGCCCTTGGGGCCTTACCCCACCGCGGTGATCCGCCTGGTGGTGGGCCCCGGCACCTATGTGCGGGCCTTTGCCCGGGACCTGGGGGAAAGGCTCAAAACCAAGGCCTTTCTCTCGGGGTTGGTGCGCACCCGTATCGGCAAGGTGGGGCTGGAACGGGCGGTGAAGCTTTCCGAGCTTTCCCCGGAAAAGGCCATCCCTGAAACCGATATTCTGCCCTTTCCCGTGGTGGAGCTTTCCCACACCGAGGCCCGGCGCGTTTTGGAGGGGGTTCCGCTGCCCATTCCCGCCCTGGGCTACGTGGCCTTGGTGGATTCCCGGAGAAGGCTTCTAGCCATCGCCGAGGGGGATGGCTTCAAGCTCAAGATAAGGCGTGTCTTTGTCAAGGAGGCGTAGTATGGTGATCGGCGTACCCAAAGAGATCAAGACCCTGGAAAACCGCGTGGCCATGACCCCAGGTGGGGTGGAAAGCCTGGTCAAGCGGGGGCATACCGTCTTGGTGGAGCGGGGGGCGGGTGTGGGCTCCGGCCTATCCGATGCCGAGTACGAGCGGGCGGGGGCCGAGCTGGTGAGCCGGGAAGAGGCCTGGGGGGCGGAGATGGTGGTGAAGGTGAAGGAGCCCCTCCCTGAGGAGTATCCCTTTTTGCGCCCCGGGCTTATCCTCTTTACCTATCTGCACCTGGCCGCTGACCGCCTTCTCACCGAGGCCATGCTGCAAAGCGGGGTCACGGGGATAGCCTACGAAACCGTGCAGCTTCCCGATGGCTCCCTGCCCCTCCTGGTGCCCATGAGCGAGGTGGCGGGGCGCATGGCCCCCCAGGTGGGGGCCCAGTTCCTGGAGAAGCCCCACGGGGGGCGGGGGGTACTTCTCGGGGGGGTTCCCGGGGTGGCCCCGGCCAGCGTGGTCATCCTGGGGGGTGGCACCGTGGGCACCAACGCCGCCAAGATCGCCTTGGGCATGGGGGCCCAGGTGACCATCCTGGACGTGAACCACAAGCGCCTCCAGTATCTGGACGATATCTTTGGGGGCCGGGTCATCACCCTCACCGCCACCGAGGCCAACATCAAGAAGAGCATCCAGCACGCCGACCTCCTCATCGGGGCGGTCTTGGTGCCGGGGGCCAAGGCCCCCAAGCTGGTCACCCGGGATATGCTTCCCCTCATGAAGGAGGGCTCGGTGATCGTGGATGTGGCCGTGGACCAAGGGGGATGTGTGGAGACCATCCGCCCCACCACCCACGCCGAGCCCACCTATGTGGTGGAAGGGGTGGTGCACTACGGGGTGGCCAACATGCCGGGAGCGGTGCCCAGGACCAGTACCTTTGCCCTCACCAACCAGACCCTCCCCTACGTGCTGAAGCTGGCGGAGAAGGGCCTTCAAGCCCTCCTGGAGGATGGCGCTCTTCTTAGGGGCTTGAACACCCACCAAGGGCTTCTCACCCATCCCGGGGTGGCGGAGGCCTTCGGCCTGCCCTATACTCCCCCGGAGGAGGCCCTAAGGAGGTAGGATGCAAGGACGGGTGACGGTAACCGAAAGGGCTTTGGCCTCCCTTCTGGCCCTGGCGGCCCATGAGGTGCCGGGGGTGGTGGGGATGGCTCCGGCAGGGCTTAAGGACCAGGTGGTGCGCATCCTGGGGCGGCAGGAGGCCAGCGAGGGCGTGGTGGTGCGCCAGGACCCTGCCAACCCGGGTAAGTACACGGCGGACTTCTACGTGGTGGTGGCGGTGGGGACCCGGATTCCCACGGTGGTGGAGTCCTTGGCGGAGCGGGTAGCCTTTGCTGCCAAAAAACTGGCCGGGGTGGAGCTTTCCCAGGTGCGGGTGCACGTGGTGGGGGTGGGGCGTGGGTAGCCTAAGGCCGGAGGAAGTGGCCGAGGCCTTCCGCTATGCCACGGACTGGTTTTCCGTGTTCGTGGAGGAGATCAACGCCCTCAACGTCTACCCCGTCCCCGATGGGGATACGGGCACCAACATGCACCTCACCCTCCAGTCCGCCCGGCGGGAGCTGGATCTGGCCGACACCTCCAAGATGCCCGAGGTGGCCCGGGCCATCGCCTACGGGAGCCTTTTGGGAGCCCGGGGGAACAGCGGGGTGATCCTTTCCCAGATCCTGAAGGGGTTCAGCGAGGTCCTCCGCAAAAAGGAGGTGCTGGATGCTCCCACCCTGGCTGAGGCCCTGCGCCTGGGGGCGGAAACCGGCTATAGGGCGGTGATGAAGCCGGTGGAGGGCACCATCCTCACCGTGGCCCGGGCGGCTGGGGAAGGGGCCCAAGGGGAGACCCTCGAGGAAACCCTGGAAAATGCCCTTGGTGCAGCCCAAAGGGCCCTGGAGAAGACCCCGGACCTCCTTCCCGTGCTGAAGCAGGCGGGGGTGGTGGACGCTGGGGGTGCGGGGTACGTGCGCTTTTTGGAAGGCATCCGGGGATACCTCCTTAGGCTCCCCCTGCCCGAGCCCCCCAAGGTGGAGCGCTACGCCCAGACCGCCTTCGCCACCGAGGAGTTTGGCTACTGCACCGAGTTCCTCATGGAGGGGGTGGAGGTGCCCGTAGAGCGGATCCGGGAGGTGGTGGCGCCTTTCGGGGATTCCCTGCTTCTGGTGGGGGCCGAGGGCTATATGAAGGGGCACATCCATACCGACGACCCCGATGGCCTCCTGGCCACCGTGGCCCGCTTCGGCCGCATGGTGCGCACCAAGGTGGAGGACATGACCGAGCAACACACGGAGATCCTGGCCATGGCGGGGGCCGGGGAGGAAGCCCCTCCCCCCACGGGCCTGGTGGTGGTGGCCCTGGGGCATGGCCCGAGTCGGGTCTTCCGCAGCCTGGGGGCCCGGGTGGTGGCGGGAGGGCAGACGCAAAACCCCAGCGTGGAGGACCTGCTTTCCGCCATCAGGAGCGTGGCCAGCCCCAAGGTGATCCTCCTGCCCAACAACCCCAACGTCTTCCTGGCGGCGGAGAAGGCGGCGGAGCTCGCTAAGGAGCTAGGCAAAGAGGTGTACGTGCTCAAAACCCGCACCCTGGGCCAGGGCCTGGCGGCGGCCGTGCGCTACTTTCCCGAGGTGGAAGCGGAGGAGCTTCTTCCGGAGATGGAGGAAGCCATGAAGGGGGCGGTGACCCTCGAGGTCACCTGGGCCAGCCGGGACGCCGAGGTGGACGGGGTAAAGGTCCTGAAGGATAAGCCCATCGGGCTTCTAGATGGCAGGCTGGTCCTCATGGGGGAAACCCCCGAGGAGGTGCTGGAGGGCCTTATCCGCCTGGCCGGGGAAGGTAAGGAGATCCTCACCCTTTTCCTGGGTCCCAACACCCCCAAGGAAAAGGCCGAGGAAGTGGCCAGGAAGTTCCCGGGGCTCGTGGTGGAGATCCTTCCCGGCGGGCCCGAGCTCTACGCCTACCTGGGGGTTTTGGAGTAGCCTAAAGAAAGCCTAAGCTCCTTCCCCCTTTCCCTAGGTATCCTTAAGGAGAAGGGGGATTTATGTGGTGGGATAGGCCAGGAATAGCCAGGGGTTTTCTTGCCGGCCTTGTGGCCTTGGTGCTTACGGCCTGTAACCTGCAAGGCGCTCCACCGGTGAGCGGGGACCTGCCCGTAGGAGGGGATGTCATTGCCCAACTTCCCCCTGCCCAGGAAAGCGGTGGGGAGCTCCGCCCCGGGGTGAGGGTGTACCGTATCGTTCTTCCTCAGGATGGGGCGGTGCGGGTAAGTGCGGTTTCCGCCGATCTCCAACTAAGGGCCCGGCTTCGCCTGGTGCTTTTGGACCAACAGGGGGTGGTGCAGGCGGTGAGCGTGGCCCGGAACTGGTTTGCCGCCAGGCAGGAGCTTGCGCCCCTTTCCTTACGGCCCCAGATCACCACCGACCTCGGGTACCGCCTGAACTTTAAGGGCCAGGAAGGCCAGGTCTTTTACCTAAGGGTGGAAAACTACGCCTTAAGCGAGGACCAGGTGACCCTGTACGCCGACGCCTTTACCCCCAACCCTGCAGGAAACGGGGAAGCCTTCACCACCGGGACCAAGCAGGGGGCCATAGAGTTCGTGGGCGAGTTTGACCGCTATGACGTGGCCTCGGCCACGGGGTACCTGCGCCTTACCTACTCCGGTCCCTTGGACCTGGTGGCCCGCCTCTACCTTTCCCCCGCAGACCCCAACCCCCTGACCTTGGATCCCGTGATGAATTGCGCCCAGATCAGCCCAGCCACCCTTCTCGTGGTGCGTGACCGGGGTCTGGCCCGGGCCGGGTTTGACGAGGAGAATAGCGGGCGGTACAGCCTGGAGATCTCCTCTAACCCCTGTCCGTGACGACTCCCCGGACTAAAGTCCGGGGCTTCTCGGGGTGTTTCCCTGCGGGAAAGCACGCGGGGTCTCCCCCGAAGGCCCCGTCCAGGCCCTAGCCAGGATGTTTTGGGCAGCGGCCACATCCCGGTGGAGAAGCGCCCCACACTGGGGACAGGTGTACGCCCGCACCCAGAGAGGCTTCTTCTCCCTATGGCCGCACACCGGGCAGTCCTGGCTGGTGTACTTGGGGTCTACCTTGATGACTCGCCTACCAGCTTCTTCCGCTTTGTAGGCGAGGATTGCGAGA
>NZ_KB905739.1 GCF_000381045.1 Thermus scotoductus DSM 8553
GGTGGACACGGATTTGGTACAATGTTCTTGGGGACAAAGTTCCCCGTGGACCTTGAAACTTGGAGTAGGGGGTTCCATCGGGTAGTCCGATGGGTAAAACTCCAAACGAACACCCGTGGCAGAGCCGGAAGCATTGCGCTCGCCTGCCGATACGGAGTCAAGGTCTTTCTGGGCCCGGACGGGGCCTTCGGGGGAAACCCCGAGAAGCCCCGGACTTTAGTCCGGGGAGTCGTCACGAGGTCCAGGTAGGCCTCCAAAAGCTCCTTTAGGCCCTCCTCCAAGGGAGCCTCCTCCGCGGGGAGGCGTTCCAGAAACCCCGCCGGGATAAAGCGGGAAAGGGCCGCCCGCAAAAGGGCCTCCTTGCTGCCGAAACGCCGGAAGAGGGTTACCTCGTTCACCCCGACCCGCCGGGCGATCTCCTTGGTGGTGGCCCCCCGGTACCCCCGCTCGGCCAGAAGCTCTAAGGCCGCAAGGAGGAGCCTCTCGCTGGGGTCCATGCCGCCAGCAGCCCCATCCGGTTCTGCAAGCAAGCGCATACTTTCAAGACCAGCCTACCCCCCTTTCCCCTCGAGGGCAAGGGGATGTGGCATACTCAACCTAGGAGGAAAAACCATGACCCTACTGGACCGCCTAAGCCGTCTCATCCGGGCCAACCTGAGCGACCTGCTGCGCCGGGCCGAGGACCCCGAGAAGATCATCAACCAGGCCCTGGAGGACATGAAAGAAGCCCTAAGGGAGGCCCGGGAGCAGGTGGCGGCTGCCATGGCTGAGGGCAAGCGCCTGGAACGGGAGGTGGAAAGCCACCTGCAAGAGGCCACCCTCTGGGAGGAGAAGGCCAAGGAGGCCCTGAAGGCAGGCCGGGAAGACCTGGCCAAGGAGGCCTTGAGGCGAAGGAAGCGGGCCCTGGACCTGGCCGAGGGCTTCAAGCAGCAGGCGGAGGAGCAGAAAACCCTTGTGAGCCGCCTCATGACCCAGCTCAAGGCCCTCGAGGCCAAAATAGACGAGGCCGAGGCCAGGAAAAAGCTCCTTCTCGCCCGCAAGAAGGGGGTGGAGGCCGCCGAGGCAGTGCGGCGGATGGAATCCAAGCTGGACGCCCACCCGGCCCTCGAGGCCTTTGAGGAGATGGAGGCCCGCATCCTCTCCATGGAGGACCGGCACGAGGCCCTGAAGGAGCTGGATGGCCAGGACCTGGGAAAGGAGCTCGCCGCCCTCTCCGCGGAAAAGGAGCTGGAGGAGGAGCTTTCCCGCCTCAAGAAGGAGCTTGGCCAATCGTGACGACTCCCCGGACTAAAGTCCGGGGCTTCTCGGGGTCTCCCCCGAAGGCCCCGTCCAGGCCCAGAAAGACCTTGACTCCGTATCGGCAGGCGAGCGCAATGCTTCCGGCTCTGCCACGGGTGTTCGTTTGGAGTTTTACCCATCGGACTACCCGATGGAACCCCCTACTCCAAGTTTCAAGGTCCACGGGGAACTTTGTCCCCAAGAACATTGTACCAAATCCGTGTCCACCTGTGGTGGACGTGGGGGAGCTAAGCTCCCTTCGGTCGCATGTAGCTTCGCTGACCCATGTATCCCCGGTTTGGTCAGCCTGTGTCACGCGTTAGCGTATCTTGAGGGCTATCTTGGAAACCGGGGGATTATAGCTCCCCCACACCCCCTCTTTTCTCTAATCCGGGCATCCCTCCTTGCGGGCAGTGTAGGCCGGCCCACGGGGGCTTAAGGGGTAAACTCCGTATCATGAGGCGGTACCTTATGGCCCTCGCCCTCTTTCTGGCCGCCTGTGCCCCCCAGGCCACCCAGGCCCCCGAGGCCCGGCCCCTTCTTAAGGAAACCGCCTTCTATCCCGCCACCACGGGCCTGGAGTGGGTCTATGTGCCCGAGGGGGAGGCCCTTTCCTCCCCACCCTACCGGGTGCGGGTGGAGGGCCCGGCCCTTTACGAGGGGCAGGAGGCGGTGCGCTTCCGAAGCTTCGGCCGGGGGGAGGACAGGGTCTACTACCGGCAGGTGGGGGCCTTTGGCGTGCGGCTTTTGGGCTTCCAGGACCCCTCCGCCCGGGTGGTCTTCACCCCCCCCATCCTGGAGTACCCCCCGGAGGCCCTCCTAGCCGTGGGCTACCGCTGGGGGGGCAGGGTGACAGTGCGGGTGGAGCTCCTCACCCCTGGGGGACGAGAGCCCCTGGCCCAGGGGGGCCTGAGCTATACCATGGAGGTGCTGGAGGAGCGGGAGGTGCGCCTGCCCGCCGGGGTCTTCCAGGTGTACCGCATCCGCCAGGTCTACCAGGACGAGCGCGGCCAGGATGTCCGGGAAGTCTGGTTTTCCCCCAGGGTGGGGGAGGTGCGCACCCGGGAAGGCCGCGTTCTGGTGGAGAAGAACTTCTAGCTAGGGGGGAGCAATGGTACTGGACAAGGTGAATAGCCCGGACGACCTGAAGGGCCTGACCCTCGAGGAGCTCCTGGCCTTGGCCGAGGAAATCCGGAGCGAGATCATCCGGGTCACGGCGCAAAACGGAGGCCACCTGGCAAGCTCTTTGGGAGCGGTGGAGCTCATCCTGGCCCTGCACAGGGTCTTCCAGTCCCCTAAAGACCGCATCCTCTTCGACGTGGGCCACCAGGCCTATGCCCACAAGCTCATCACCGGGCGCAAGGACCGCTTCCACACCCTAAGGCAGGAAGGGGGGCTTTCCGGCTTCACCAAGGTTTCCGAGTCGGAGCACGACGCCATCACCGCCGGGCACGCCAGCACCTCCTTGGCCCATGCCCTGGGCATGGCCATCGCCCGGGACCTGGCGAAGGAGGACTACCACGTGGTGGCGGTCATAGGGGATGGGGCCCTCACCGGAGGAATGGCCCTGGCCGCTCTCAACAAGATCGGGGAGCTGGGCAAGAGGATGCTCATCATCCTGAACGACAACGAGATGAGCATCTCGGAAAACGTGGGGGCCCTCAACAAGTACTTCAAAGAGCTTCAGATAAGAAAGTGGGTCCAGGACGCCGAGAAGCTGGGGCGAAGCATCCTGGAGCACATCTCCCCCAAGCTCTTCGGCCTGGTGGACCGGGCCAAGGAAGCGGCCAAGCTCATCCTCCACCAGGAGAATCCCTTCTACGCCTGGGGGATCCGCTACATCGGCCCCGTGGACGGCCACGACCTCAAGGGGCTCATCCACATCCTGGAGCACCTCAAGGAGCTGGACGGTCCCACCCTGCTCCACGTGGTCACCAAGAAGGGCAAAGGCTACAAGGTGGCCGAGGCCGACCCCATCTACTGGCACGGGCCCTCGGGCTTTGACCCCCTCAAGCCGGAGAAGGTTTCCAAGGGCTACACCTGGAGCCAGGCCTTTGGGGACGCCGTCACGGAGCTGGCCTATCTGGAACCCCGCCTCTTCGTCCTCACCCCGGCCATGCGGGAGGGGTCGGGCCTGGTGCGTTACTCCGTGGAGCACCCCGACCGCTACCTGGACGTGGGGATCTGCGAGGACGTGGCGGTGACCACGGCCGCGGGCATGGCCCTACGGGGCCTTAAGCCCATCGTGGCCATCTACTCCACCTTTTTGCAACGGGCCTACGACCAGGTGATCCACGACGTGGCCATAGAGGCCTTGCCCGTGATCTTCGCCATAGACCGGGCGGGGGTGGTGGGGGCCGACGGAGCCACCCATCACGGGGTTTTTGACATCGCCTACCTGCGCACCATCCCCAACCTGCAGATCGCTGCCCCCAAGGATGCCCTGGAGCTAAGGGCCATGCTGAAGAAGGCCTTAGAGATCGGAGGGCCCATCGCCATCCGCTACCCCCGGGACAACGTGGAACGGGCCCCGGAGGGCGCCTGGCCCGAGATCCCCTGGGGCCGGTGGGAGGTGCTCAAGGAGGGTACCGAGGCCTACATCCTGGCCTTCGGAAAGACCTTGAAGTACGCCCTCGAGGCCGCCAAGGACGACCCCAGGATCGGGGTGGTGAACGCCCGGTTCCTCAAGCCCCTGGACCGGGAGATGCTCAAGGCGCTTGCCCACTACCGGCTCCTCACCGTGGAAGACCACCAGCGGATGGGGGGGTTTGGAAGCGCGGTCCTCGAGGCCCTAAACGAGATGGGCTTGAAGCCTCAGGTGAAGGTCCTGGGCCTGCCCGACCGCTTCCTAGAGCACGGCTCCATCCCAAGCCTCCACCGCCAGGCTGGGATCGACGCCGAGGGCATCCGGAGGGCCCTAGCGGAAATGGGCGTCCCTCCCACCTATGAGAGGGCTTGAGGCCCTCCCCTTCGCCGCCAACCTTTACAGGGTTCCCGTAGCGGAAGGGTACTTCCTGGTGGACGCCGGGCTTCCCTGGGAGGCGGGAAGGCTTCTAAGGCTCCTCAGGGAACCCCCCAGGCTCCTCTTCCTCACCCACCACCACACGGACCATAGCGGCGGGGCCCGGGCCCTTTGGGAACAGTTTGGCCTTCCCATCCTGGCCCATCCCAAGGAGTGGCCCTACCTGACCAAGGAAAAGCCCCGCCCTCCCCTACCCATACCCCTCCTGGGTCCCTGGCTCGCCAACCTGGCCCCGCCCCTTCCCCGGGAGGCCTTGAGGCCAGTGGAGGAAGGGGAGGAGGTCCTGGGATGGCGGGTGGTGGAGCTTCCCGGCCACACCCTGGGGCAGGTGGGGCTTTTCCGGGAAGGCCTCCTGATCGCCGGGGATGCCTTAAGGGGCAAGGGCCTTCCCCCCAGGTTCATCAACGAGGACCATGCCTTAGCCAAGAAGACCGTGCGCAAGATCCTGGACCTGGGAGCAGAAACCGTCTACCTGGGCCACGGAGGGCCCCTCTCCCGCCAGGAGGTGGAGGCCTTGGCCCTTAAACTGGGGGTATGAGAAAAGTCCAAGCGGGCCTCCTAGCCCTCCTCTGGAGCCTGGGCGCCTTGGCCTGGGCCCAGGAGGTGGTGGTCTACCCCGGCTTCGCTGAGGTCAAGGAACCCGTGCTCCTTCCCCCTTCCGCCTGGGTCTATTTGGCCGGGGAAAAGCTTTCCCGCATGGCCCCGGGATCCTTAAGGCTCCTTGGGGTGGAGGAAAAGGAGCGCATCAACCAGGGAACGGCGGTCCTTTTCCGCTACCAGGGGGAAGGGCCCGCCACCCTGCGCTACCTTTACACCGGGCTTTCTGGGGAGGTCTTTTACACCCTGGAGGAGGGAAGGCTTACCCTCTGGGCCCGGCTCCGGCTGGAGGGAGGGCCCCTGGAAGCCAGAAAGCTCACCCTGCTCGCCGGGGAAGCCCCCCTTCTCGGGGTGGCCGAGGCCAAGGGGATACCCATGCGGGCCTTCGCCGAGGCGCCTTCGGGGGAAAGCCCCTTTGGCCTCTTCCGCTACCCCCTGCCCCCGGGCCGGCTGGAGCCCGGCACCACGGAGATTCCCGTCCTCAAGGCCCAGGTAAGCCCAACCCGGCTTCTTCGCTACCAAGGACCCTTCCGCACGGACAGGCTTCTGGCCCTGGAGCGGGGCTACCGCTTTACGGCACCCTTCCCCCTGGCTCCGGGGAGCCTCGAGGTGGTGGAGGAAGGCTTCTTCCTGGGCCAGGCCCTGCTTCCCGCCACCCCTGAGGGAGAGGTGGCCGAGGTGTGGCTGGGGCGGGACCTCGAGGGCCGGCTGGAACGGTCGGTGAACCTGCTCCAGCAAAGCGAAAAGGAGGCCACCTACCGGGTGGAAACCCGCTTCAAAAACCCCTACCCCTACCCCATCGCCCTCCTCCTTTCGGAAACCTTCCCCCAGCCCTTCCGCCTGGACTTCCCCGAGGCCACCCACCTGCCCCAGGGCTACCGCCTGGAGGTCCCCCTTAAACCCGGGGAGGCCCTTACCCTGGTCTACCGCCTCACCCTTCTCCGCTAGGGACATCTAGGCGGCATCCTGGAGGCATGAAGCCCGACCTTCACCGCTTCCCCCTTCTGGTGGCCTGGGAGATGACCCGGGCCTGCCTTCTCGCCTGCCAGCACTGCCGGGCCTCGGCGGTGCCGGACCCCTTACCCAAGGCCCTTCTCAAGGGCAAGTGCGGGGTCTGCGAGTACCGGGAGCTTTGCGGGGGAAGCCGGGCCCGGGCCTGGGCGGAAACCGGGGATCACCTGGCCGCCGACCCCCGCTGCGCCTACATCCCTAAGGGCCTAGGACAAATGTCCCTGGCCTAAGGGAGCGGGGTTCCCCATAATGGAGCCATGAAGCGCCTCTTGCCCGCCTTGCTCTTCCTGGGCCTTCTGGCCCTTGGGCAAAGCCCCGGGGCCAAGCTCTACTCCGCCAACTGCCAAAGCTGCCACCAGGCCACGGGGCAAGGGATACCCGGAGCCTTCCCGCCCCTCACCCACCTGGACCAGGTGGTCCAGGCCAAGGGGGGCCGGGAGTATCTCATCCGGGTAGTCCTCTATGGCCTTCAGGGCCCCCTCACCGTGCAGGGGAAAACCTATAACGGGGTCATGCCCCCCTTCCGCCAGCTCAAGGACCAGGAGGTGGCCGACCTCCTGAACCACATCCTCACCACCTTCGCCAAGTCCAAGGCCAAGCCCATAAGCGCCGAGGAGGTGAAGGCGCAAAGGGCCAGGGCCCTCTCCCCCCAGGAGGTCCTCAAGTCCCGTCCCCCGGTCAAGTAGACCGGTATACGCCCTCCCCCCGGGGCCTAAAGGCCCCGGGCACCTTTTCCTTAGCCTTTGGCGAGGGATAATGGTCTTACCGTGGAGCCTGGGTTCCACCTTCTCTACGCAAGGCGCCTGGCCTGGCGCCACCGGCTCCTCTTGGCCCTTCCCTTGGCGCTTCTAGGCTTTCTCCACCCCTTCTTCGCCCTGGCCTCCCTCCTACCCTTTTTGCTTCCCGCCCGACTTTGGGAAGGGCGGGCGCTACGGGAGATCGCCCGGGCCAGCCTGGCCTATCCCACCGCCTTGGCCTACGGGGAAGAACGGCTTTGGCAGGAAGCCCGCAAGCTGGAGATCCCTCCTCCCCCCTTCCCCCTGGGCCTTCTCGCCCTCTACCTAGTCCTCCTGGCCTTGGCCTTGGGCTCGTGGACGGGGCTTCCTCCCAGGGAAGCAAGCCCCTTCTGGTCCCTTCCCAACGCCGGGCGCCCCGCAATCCCCCAAACCCCCTTGGAAAGGGAGAAGCCAGCCGAAGCACCCGGGGCTTCACCTGGGAAAACCACGCCGCCCCCGGATTTCCCAGAGGCCCTCAGGAAGCCGCAAGGGAAGGAGCCAGGCCAGGGCCACCCCGCCCCAACCTCCCAGGAGGGAAGGGAACCGGAGCCCAGCCCCCAGGGATCTTCCCCCAGGGGTTCCCCCCGGGCCCCGGGGCAGGGCACCCAGGCGCCAAGCCGAGGGGAAGGAAAGCCAGAAGCCACCCAGGAGGTCCCAGGTCAGGAACCGGGCCAGCCTAAGGAAGCAGGCACCCCCACCCCAGGTGCCTCAGGACCCTCCCCAACCCTGGAGGCTCCCGCCTCCTTGCCCCTCCCAGAGCCCACCGGTCCCGGGCAGGAGCTCCTCGGGCCCGGCCGGGAAGGAAAGGGCCAGGACCTACCCTCCCCTTGGCGGGAGGGAAGCCCTCCAGAGGAAGTGCGCCGGGGAGTAGAGGTCTACCTGGAGCGCACCCCCCTCTCCCCTGAGGCCCGGGAGCTTTTGCGGCGCTACTTCAGCGGGCCCTAACCTTCTCCAAGGCCTCGGCCACGCTCACCGGCCCCACCTCCAGCCGATCCGCCATGGGGAAGGCCCCCATGGAACCCCCGTGGCCGAAGCGGGCCCCCACCCGCAGGTCCACATCCTTGAGAAGCTCCCGCATGAGCTCGTGCTTCCTTCCGCCCTCCATGGCGGCGTAGGGGTTTTCCCGCACCTCGAGGAGGTCAATCCTTCCCCCCTCCCCCACCTCGTAGATGGCGAAGCGGGGAGCATGCCCAAAGGGCCCCGGGTACACCTTCCCTTCATCGTTTTTGGCTAGAGCGATGGCCACGCGCATAGCCTGAGTATACACCCCCTGGGTATCAGGGGGCTTCGGACCGCCGCCATTCCCCGCTTTTCCCCCCCGCCTTGTGCAAAAGCTGGACCCTGGAGATCACCAGGCCCTTGGAGGCCGCCTTCAGCATGTCGTAGACCGTGAGGGCCGCCACGGCGCAGGCGGTCAGGGCCTCCATCTCCACCCCGGTCTCCGCCTTGGTGCGCACCGTGGCCTCGATGCGCACCCTTTTGGCCTCCTTCTCCAACTCCACCCCCACCTCCACCCCGGTGAGGGGCAGAGGGTGGCAAAGGGGAATGAGCTCAGAGGTCTTCTTGGCCCCCATGATGCCCGCAAGCTGGGCCACCGTGAGGGGATCCCCCTTCCCCACACCCCCCTTTTCCAGGGCAGCCAGGGCCTCTTCCGTGAGCTCCACATAGGCCTCGGCGGTGGCGGTGCGGAAGGTGGGGGACTTCTCCGTCACGTCCACCATGTGGGGCCTGCCGTCCTTAAAGTGGGTGAGGTCCATACCTCCAGTCTAGAGCCTACCCCCCAAAACCCATCCCACTGACAAACCGCAGGATGGGTTCCCGCAGGAAATACACGAAGACCAGGACCAAAAGCTGAAGACCGATAAAGGGGATCCCCCCCAGGTAGATGTCCGCCGTCTTCACCTCCTTGGGGGCGACATTCCGCAAGTAGAAGAGGGCGAAGCCGAAGGGCGGGGTGAGGAAGGAGGTCTGCAGGTTCACCCCCACCAGGAGGCCAAACCAGAGCTTGTCTATGTTCAAGGCCTCGGCCCCGATGGCCAGAAGGGGCAAGGCGATGAAGGCGATCTCAAAGAAGTCGATGAAGCAGCCCAGCAGGAAGACCAACACCATCACGAAGAGGATGAAGCCCACCTCCCCGCCCGGCAGGCCCGTGAGGAACCCCTCCACCCAGAGGTCCCCGTCCACGCCGCGGAAGACCAGGCTGAAGAGGGTGGAGCCGATAAGGATGAAGATGACGAAGGCCGTGAGCTTGGCCGTGCCCTCCATGGCCCCGTAGAGGACCTTGAAGGAAAGCCGGCGGTTCAAAGCCGCCAGGATCAAGGCCCCCACCACCCCCATGGCCCCGGCCTCCGTGGGGGTGGCCAGGCCGATGAGCACGGTGCCCAGCACCAGGAAGATCAGCACCAGGGGAGGCACCATGGAAAGGAGGGCCCTTCTGAGAAGGAGGTTTTTGCGGATCCAGGGAAGGAGCACCAAGCTCCAGATCCCTAGGGCCAAAAGCACCTCCAGCCACTCCGCCCAGGCGGGCAGGAAGCGCCCCACCGCATAAGCCCCTACCCCCACCAGCAGATAGGAAAGCAAGGCAAAGGCCGCCTGGGCTTCCTTGCCGGCGTCAGGCCGGGCTTCCGGAGGAAGGGCAGGAGCCCATTTCGGGCGGAAAAGGGCCACGTAGATCACGTAAAGGAAGTAAAGGCCCACGGTGAGAGCTGAGGGGATCAGGGCCGCCTTGTACATATCCCCCACGGAAACCCCAAGCTGGTCCGACAACACGATGAGGACCACGCTTGGGGGGATGATCTGGGCCAGGGTGGCCGAGCCCAGGATCACCCCGCTGGCGAAGCGGGGGTTATAGCCGTACTTCAGCATGATGGGCAGGGAGATAAGGCCCATGGCCATGACGCTGGCCGCCACCACCCCAGTAGTGGCGGCCAAGATGGCCCCCACGAAAACCACGCTTAGGGCCAAGCCGCCCCTTAAAGGCCCAAAGAGCTTCCCCATGGTGTCCAGGAGGTCTTCGGCCAGGCCGCTTTTCTCCAGGATGATCCCCATGAAGGTGAAGAAGGGGATGGCCAGGAGAAGCTGGTTGGACATGATGCCGAAGATGCGGTCGGGCATGGCCTTAAGAAGGGGTGCGGGGAAGATGTCCAGGGCGATGCCCAAAAAGCCGAAAACGATCCCCACCGCCCCCAAGGAGAAGGCCACGGGGTAGCCGGAAAGCAAAAAGACCACCAGAGCCAAAAACATCAGGGGAGGCATGAGGTTTTCCAGGTTCATTCCACCACCTCCCGTTCCTCCTCCACCAGCTGCAGATGCCCCGTGAGGTAGGCGATGCGCTTGATCAGCTCGGAGATCCCCTGGAGGGTCAAAAGGGCAAAGCCCAAGGGCAAGGCCAGCTTGATGGGCCAGCGGGGAAGCCCTCCCACATCGGGGGACATCTCCTTCCCCAAAAAGGAGTTCATGGCCCAGGGCCAGGAGAGGTAGATCACCCCCACCGCCATGGGCAGAAGAAAGAGCACCGTCCCCACCACGTCGATCCAGGCCTGGGTGCGCTTGGAAAACCGACCGAAGATGAGGTCGATGCGCACGTGGGCGTTGTGCTTTAAGGCGTAGGCCCCGCCCAGGAGGAAGATGAGGCTGAACAGGTACCACTGGGCCTCGAGGTAAGCATTGGAGCTATAGCTGAACCCGTAGCGCATGATGGCGTTGCCTGCGGAAAGCAAGGCCACCAAGAGCACCAGCCACACGGTGAGTTTGCCTATGGCCTCAGTTAACGCATCTATGGCTCGCGAAAGACCTAAAAGAAGGCGCATTCCCAACCCCCCTTGAAGCCCGCCCCATCCTACCCAGGGCAATCCGGGATGTCAATGCGGGGTTGCGTCCAGGAGGGATTTTTCCCTGTTGCTTTTCCATTCCAAGTCCTAGCGGGCCCGGCGGATCGGGGCTACCAGGAAGGCCCCCAGGAGAAAGAAGGTCCCCGCCAGCAAAAAGAGCACCAAATACCCCAGGCCCTCCCCCTGGGCGTTCAGGAGGTCCAAGGGCCGGCCAAAGGCTCCCGCCAGCACCTGCGGCACCACGATGGAGGTCTGCCACAGGCCCATGTCGGTGGCGTGGGCCCCGGGGTCCCTCAGGACATCCGCCACCAAGGCCCAGTCCACCGCCAGGTAGACCCCGTAGAAGAGGCCAAAGAAGAGGGCCAGGAACAGCAGGGCATCGTAGTGGGGGAAAAGGAGGATGAAGGGCATCAGAAGGCCCAGACCCACCCCCGAAAGGTAGATGAGGGGTTTGCGTCCCCAGCGGTCCGAGGCCCGACCGGCGGGGATGCTGGCCAAGGCGGCCCCCAAGGAGATGAGAAGGCCCAAAAGGGCCACCCCCTGGAAGGGCTCCTGGGCGAGGGCCCGCCCGAAGGCCTGGAAGACCCGCACCACGTCCGCCAGGTAGTACTGCAGGTAGGTCTGGGCCAGGTAGAAGCCCAGCATCACCAGGAAGCGGGTCAGGTAGACCAAAAGGAAGTCCCGGTCCTGCCAGGGCCTCACCATGGCGGCCAAAAAGGGCCTAGGATTGGCCCTCAGGGGATGGTCGGGGATGACGCGCGCGCTAAGGCCCGCCCCCGCCAGGTTCAAGAAGGCGGCCAGGTAAGCCTGGAAGGCCAAGGGAAAGAGAAAGCCCACCGCGCCCCCCAGAACCTGGCCGGAAACCTGCAACACCCCCATGTACCCTGAGGCCACCCCTCTGTTTCCCCGGGGCACCAGGTCGGGGATGAGGGCGGAGTAGGGCCCAGTGGCCAGGTCATCGGCCACCTGCAGAAGCAGATAGGCCAGGAGCAAAAGGCCATAGCCTGGAGCGTGCACCAAGAGAAAGAGGGCCAGGGCTGTGAGCAGGCTTCCCAAAAGGAGAAAGGGCTTCCTCCGACCCAGGCGGTCCGAAAGGTAGCCCATGACGGGAGGCCCCAGGATGGCCATCACCGCCCCCAGACCGAAAAGAAAGCCAAGGCGGGTAGCCTTCTCCTCAGGAGGGGAAAGCTCCGCCACCTTGGCGGGAAGGATCACCAGGAGGACCAAGAACCACTTGAAGCTGGTGGCAAACCAGTAGGCGGAAAGGGAAAGGAACCAGCCAGGCCCATGGCGCATGGGCCTTACCTTACCAGACCGTGGCCTCGGGAACCACGAGAAGGGGCATGGAGCTTTGGCTGGAGAGCACCTCCACCATGCGCCCAAGCCGGTGGCGCCAGGTGCTCTTGGCCTTGGAGCCCAGGACCAGAAGATCGGCCTCCCGGGCCTTGGCCAAGCGCAGAAGGTCCAGCTCCTCATCCCCCTTGGACACCTCCACCACCCCGGTGGCCTTGAGAAGCTGTTCCAGGTGCGCCTTGGCCTGGGCTAAAACCTCGGTCAGGGCGAGGCCTTCGGGATCCAGATACGTGGGGAAGCAACACCCCCCTTGCCCGCTCACCAGGTGGAGCCCAAAGACTTCCGCCCCCAAAGCCCTCCCCCAGGCCTCCGCCACCCGGAAGGCGGAGAGGCTTGCGGGGCTATCGTCCAGTCCCACGGCGATGCGGCGCACCGCCTTCAAGGCCCTGGGGAGCAACAAAACCGGCACCTCCCCCCGGTGCAGGAGGTAGCGGGCGAGCCCACCCCGGGCCAGGACCTCGAGGGTACCCGTCCCCCGCTGCCCCAGGAGCACCAACCGGCTTTTCAATGCTTCCCCCGCCACCACCTGCGCAGGGAAACCCCGGAGCACCCGGGCCCTAAGCCCGGTATCCGCCAGGGTCTTTTGCACCTCCTTCTCCACCTGGCTAAGGGCTTCCTCCAGCCCCGGCCTAAGATGGGGAAAGCGGCGGCCAAGGGCCTCAAAGTAGGGAGTGGGCACCACGTGGAGAAGCTCCGCCGGGATGCCAAGCCCCTCCTGAAGGAAGCGGGCGCTTTCCACCACCGACTCCAAGCCCTCCCCCAAATCCACCGCGGCCAACAGGCGCATGCTTCACCCCCTGGCCCCAATATAATCCTTGCGTGCTCTGGCTTCGCGACCGCGCCCTGGACCTCTCCCGCCCTAGGATCATGGGCATCCTCAACCTCACCCCCGACTCCTTCTCCGATGGCGGCCTTTACCTGGACCCGGAAAAGGCCCTAAAGCAAGCCCGGACCCTGGTGGCCGAGGGGGCAGACCTCCTGGACCTGGGGGCTGAATCCACCCGCCCGGGAGCGGAGCCCGTGCCCGTGGAGGAGGAAAAAAGGAGGCTTTTGCCGGTGTTGGAGGCGGTCTTGGAGCTAGGGGTGCCGGTGAGCGTGGATACCCGCAAGCCCGAGGTGGCGGAGGAGGCCCTGAAGCTAGGAGCGCACCTCATCAACGACGTGACGGGCCTTCGGGACGAACGCATGGTGGCCCTTTGCGCCCGATACGGGGTGGCGACGGTGGTCATGCACATGCCCGTGCCCGACCCCAAGACCATGATGGCCCATGCCCGCTACGGGGACGTGGTGGCCGAGGTGAAGACCTTCCTCAAGGCCCAGGCGGAAAACGCCCTGAGGGCCGGGGTGCCCCAGGTGGTCCTGGACCCGGGGTTCGGCTTCGGGAAACTGCTGGAGCACAACCTGGCCCTCCTTAAACACCTGGAGGAGATCGTGGCCCTGGGCCACCCCGTTTTGGTGGGGCTTTCCCGGAAGCGCTCCATCGGGGAGCTCACGGGGGTGGAGGAACCGGCAAAAAGGGTCCTTGGCTCCGTGGCCGCCCACCTTTTCGCCGCCATGAAGGGGGCCAGGATCCTTCGCGTCCACGACGTGGCCGCCCACCGGGAGGCCCTTGCGGTGTGGAACGCCCTTTGGGAATAGATATGGGGGAGATCGCCCTTTTAGGTTTGGAGTTCTACGGTCGCCACGGGGTGAGGCCCGAGGAAGGCCGGCTTGGAGCCCGGTTTGTGGTGGACCTCTGGCTTAAGGTGCCCTTTGAGGGCAGGGGGGACCGGCTGGAGGAAACCGTGGACTACGCCGCCGTCTACGCCCTGGTGGAGGAGGTGGTGCGCCACCGCCGCTTCTACCTGATCGAGGCCCTGGCCGACCACCTGGCGGAAGCCCTCCTGCAAGCTTTCCCTCGCCTCGAGGGGGTGCGGGTGCGGGTGCACAAGCCCCACGCCCCCATCCCCGGGGTTTTTCGCGACGTGTACGCGGAAACGGAAAAAACGCGCTCCTAGAAACCGTTTCGGCCACTCATCTTGCGCTCATGGGAAAACCGTGGTAGGATAGCCCCGCCCAAAAGGGCTACGTGGAGAAGACCTATCCCTTCCCCCACTGCTCCCCAGGGAGCGGTGGGTTATAAACATTCTCACCCCCTTGGGCTAAACTGAAGGAGCCCGGCAAGGGGCGGGTCTATTATGGAAAGGGTAGCAATATTCATTGACGGCTCCAACCTGTACAAGGGGTTGGTGCAGCACCTAGGGGCGGATTATCGGCTAAACTTCGTGGAGTTTATCAGCCTTCTCACCGCTGGGCGCAGGCTTTTGCGCGCCTACTACTACAACGCCCCCCTCCCTCCGGAAGACCCGGCTGCCAAGGCCCACCAGAGCTTTCTCAACTACCTGAAGCGGGTGCCCTATGTGGCCGTGCGCCTGGGAAGGCTGGAAAGGCGGGCGGATGGCTTCGTGGAAAAGGGGGTGGATATCCAGATCGCCATAGACATCCTGCGCCTGGCCTATGCCGACGCCTATGACGTGGCGGTGCTGGTCTCCGGGGATGGGGACTTCGCCGAGGTGGTCAAGGTAGTCCAGGACATGGGCAAGCAGGTGGAGAACACCACCTTCCACGCCCTTTCCTCCCACCGCCTGGCCCAGCAGGCGGACCGCTTTTATCCCCTGGACGACTTCCCCTGGGAGCGCCTCCGGGCGCAGAGCCTGCCCCAGGCCCCCGAAAGCGGCGAGTAAACCCCGGCCTAGAGGAGTTCCTCGGGTCGGAAGAAAAGGGCGATCTCCCGGCTTGCGTCCTCGAGGCTCGCCGAGCCGTGGATCACGTTCTCGTCGATGGTGGTGGCAAAATCCCCCCGGATGGTGCCGGGAAGGGCGTCCTTGGGGTGGGTGGCCCCCATCATCTTCCGCACCTCGGCCACCACGTTCGGCCCCTCCAGCACCATGGCCACCACTGGCCCTGAGGTGATGAAGCTCACCAGGCCGGGGAAGAAGGGTTTCTCCCGGTGCTCGGCGTAATGCCTTTCCGCAAGCTCCTGGCTGATCTGTAAAAGCTTAAGCCCCACGATACGAAAACCCTTCCGCTCAAAGCGGGCAAGGATCTCCCCCACCAGACCCCTTCGCACGCCGTCGGGTTTCACCATGACAAAGGTGCGCTCCATACCCCTAGGAGTTTAGCAGGTCTAGGGCCTTTTGAAGTAGCCCAGCAGGATGTAGGCCACCACCACCACCCAAAGGAGCACCAAAAGGGCATCCCGCCAGTTCAGGCGAACCCGGGGACGCTTGGGCTCCAGCACCTGGGTGGGCAGTTCCTCAGGCTCCTCCCCAAGCTTCAGGCGCACCGGGGCTCCTTTTGCCGCCTCGAGGGGCAAGGCATAGGGGCGACCCCCCTGGGGAAGCTCCTCGGGCACCCGCACCACGATGGCGCTCACGTTATCGGGGCCTCCCCACTCGTTGGCCAAGGCCACCAGACGCCTGGCCGCCTCCTCCGGGGGAAAGCTCTTCAGAACTTCCCCCAGGGTGCGGTCCTCCAACACCCCGGAAAGGCCATCGCTGCAAAGCAAAAACACATCCCCAGGCTCCAGCTTAAGCCCCATGAGGTCCACCCGGGCCTGGGGAAAGGAGCCCAGGGCGTTGGTGATCACGTTGCGCCAGCGATGGGCCTTGGCCTCCTCGGGGCTCAAAAGGCCCTGGCGCACCCTTTCCGCCACCCAGGAGTGATCCTCGGTGAGGAGGGTAAGCTCCCCTTTCCTGAGAAGGTAGGCCCTCGAGTCCCCCACATGGGCGATCAAGGCATAGGGAAGATCCAAAAGAAGGCAGGTGGCGGTGGTGCCCATACCCCGGTTCTCGGGGCGTTGCGCCTCCTGGTAGATGCGCTCGTTGGCCTTTTCAAAGGCTTGAAGGAGGGCCCTCGGGCTTGGGTCTACATTGCGCAGGTTCTCCAGGATCATCTCCACGGCCAGCCTGGCCGCCACTTCCCCTGTGCGGTGCCCCCCCACCCCATCCGCCACCACGAAGACCCCTCCCCAGGGGGTGAGGGCGTGGCCCACGGCGTCCTCATTTTTGGGCCGCTTGAGGCCGGGGTGGGTTTCCAGGGCGAAGGCCAGACTGGACACGGGGGGATTTTACCGCATAGCCTTGACGCATACCGCATACCGCGGTAGCTTGAGAATAAGCCCGGGCCCGCAAGCCCGGCCTTTTGCTTTGGGTTGCTTGGCCCGGAGGGCCAACACATGGAGGGCGCCATGCGCTTTGAGAAAATCGCCCCCTACACCTACCGCATCCCCCGGCAGGGGAAGATGCGGGTGGATGCGGTATTTTTCGCCTCGGAGGAGATCTTAAAGGACCTCGAGGGGGAAAACTACGCCTCCTTACAGCAGCTCATGAACGTGGCCACCTTGCCGGGGATCGTGGAACCCGCCCTGGCCATGCCCGACATCCACTGGGGCTACGGCTTCCCCATCGGGGGGGTGGCGGCCTTCAACCCCGAGGAAGGAGGGGTGGTGAGCCCGGGAGGGGTGGGTTTTGACATCAACTGCCTTCCTGCCGGCACCCGCGTACTCTTTCATGACCGCTACACCCGCCCCATAGAGGAGGTGGCGAGGGAACAAGAACCCCTCCTCACCGTGTGGCGGCTTGGGGAAAAAGCCGAGGCAGGCAAAGCCTTTCTCCTCCTCTCCCGAGAAGCGGAAACCCTGGTGCGCCTCCGCACCGAGGGAGGGTTCATCCTGGAGGCCACCCCCGATCATCCCGTCTACACCCCCTCGGGAATGCGTCCCATAGGCACCCTGAAAAAGGGAGACCAGGTGGCCGTCCACCCCTTCCAGGGCTTTCCCCACGAACCCCCTCCGTCCCTGACCCTTCTAAGCGAGGAAAGGGCCCAAGCCCTAGGCCTTGCCCTGGGGTTTCCCCGAGCGGCAGATGTGCTGAAAGAGAAGGGGCTCCTTCCCCTACAGGCGGACCACCCTCACTTGCCAGCTATCCTACGCCTCTTGGGCTACGCCTTGGGGGATGGAACCCTTTACCGGTCCCGGGGCAGGGGGTACCTGGTGCTCTATGGGGACGAAGAAGGACTCCTGGAAGCCAAGGAGGACCTTAAGCGTCTGGGCTTCCAGGCTGGGGGCCCTTACGTTCGGGTACGAAACCACAGCTTCCGAGGACGGACCTTCACCTACCGAGAGGCTAGCCTTAAGGCCTCCTCCCGGGCTTTGTTCCTCCTTCTCCACGCCTTAGGCCTTCCCGAGGGCCCCAAGGCGCAAACGGCTTTTGCCTTACCTCATTGGCTCTTCTTCATTCCCGCTTGGCTTAAAGCCAACTTTTTAGCAGGACTATTCGGAGCGGAGCTCTCCGCGCCGAAGTGGGTAAGCGGACATGGGTACAACCTCGCCTCTCCTGTGCTCTCCCAGTCCAAACGGAAAAGCCTTTTGGGGATTGGCCGGACCTTCATGGAAGATCTGGCCCGCTTAATGGAAAGCTTGGGCCTGGAAGTCCAGTCCCTGCGTGAGGAACTGGATTGGGAGGAACCCGCTGATCCTTCCCACCGCTTCAAACTGATCCTCCGGAGTACACCGGAAAACCTCAGCCTCCTTTACGAGAGGGTGGGCTATGCCTACGCTCCCCAAAAAGCCTGGCTAGCCCAGGCGGCTGCTTTCTACCTGCGCCTGAAAAAGGCCCACTTAGAAGCTCGGGAAACCCAGGCCGAGGAGGTCTTGGCCCTACGACAGGCAGGCCTAGGACCAAAACGCATCGCCGCCACCCTAGGCCTTCCTCGGCGCTTCGTGGAGCGTACCCTTTACGAGAAGCGAGGTGGATTCCGCCCCTGGGGATTTCCCACCTTCCCTGAGTTCCTCCAAAGGGCCGGCCCCATGCTTTTTGACAGGGTAGTGGCTATGGAAACCGTTCCCCACGGGGGAAGGGTTTACGACCTCTCCATGGCTCATGAGGGACACAACTTTGTGGCCGAAGGGTTTGTGGTCTCCAACTGCGGGGTACGCCTTTTGGCCTCCCATCTCACCCTGGAAGACCTTCTCCCCCGCCAACGGGAACTGGCGGACACCCTCTACCGTCTGATCCCCTCGGGGGTGGGAAGCGAGCGCAAGGACGTGCGCTTCAGCAAAAAGGAGCTCAAGGAAATCCTTAAAGAGGGGGCTGGCTGGCTCATCCAAAGGGGCTATGGCTACCCCGAGGACCTCCACTTCATCGAGTCGGAAGGCCGCCTGCCCTGGGCCAACCCCGATAAGGTGTCGGAAAGGGCCTTTGAGCGGGGGGCTCCCCAGATCGGCACCTTAGGAAGCGGGAACCATTTCCTCGAGGTCCAGTACGTGGACCAAATCTATGATGAGGAGGCTGCCGAGGCCTTCGGGCTTTTCCCCAACCAGATCACCGTCCTCATCCATACGGGAAGCCGGGGCCTGGGCCATCAGGTCTGCCAGGACTATGTGGAGAAATTCCTTAAAGCCGCCCCCCGCTACGGCATAGAGCTGGTAGACAAGCAGCTGGCCGCAGCCCCCATCCAGAGCCCTGAGGGCCAGGACTACCTCCAGGCCATGGCCGCCGCCGCCAACTTCGCCTTCGCCAACCGCCAGCTCATCGCCCACTTTGTGCGGGAGGCCTTTGAGGCCGTGGGCTTCCCCCCAAGGGAACATGGCCTCAGGGTCCTCTACGATCTGGCCCATAACAACGCCAAGTTTGAGGAGCACGGGGGAAGAAGGGTTCTGGTGCACCGCAAGGGGGCTACCCGGGCCTTCGGGCCGGGAAATCCGGAGATTCCCCTGGAATACCGGCACGTGGGCCAGCCCGTGCTGGTACCCGGGGATATGGGCCGCTACTCCTATGTGCTAGCGGGCACGGAAAAGGCCATGGCGGTGTCCTTTGGCTCCAGCTGCCACGGGGCCGGACGCAAGATGAGCCGCCACCAGGCCAAGCGGGTGGCCAAGGAGCGCAACCTGGTGAAGGAGCTTGCGGAAAGGGGCATACTGGTGCGGGCAGCCACCAAGGCTACCGTGGACGAGGAGATGCCCGAGGCCTACAAGGATGTTTCCGTGGTGGTGGAGGCGGTCCAGGGAGCTGGAATCGGAAAGAAGGTGGCCCGCCTAAGGCCCCTCATCGTGGTCAAGGGATAAACTCTAAGCGCTTTCTCACCGCCATCTGCTCCCATGGAGGGATGAGGCTCCTAGCTCTCCTCCTTTTCCTCTCCTGCTCCCTGGCCCAGACCCTACTTCCCGCCAGCACCTTTGGCCTTTCCTTTCGGGAGGAGGCTTCGGCCTGGATTTACGAGGGGGAGGGGGTGCGCTTCGTCTACGCGCCGGGGGTGGGCTGGGCAGAGCCCTTGGACCCCAGACTTCCCCCACCCGATGGGGAAAAACTGCCCCTCGAGGCCCTGAAGGCCCTAGGCTTCTTTTTGGTGCCGGAGGCAGGGGTACGCCACGGCATCCAAGGACGGGGCTTCCGCCTGGTGTTGGACCTTCCGGCAGGGGAGGCTGCCGCCCACCTCCCCCTGGAGGGCCAAGGACAAGGAAGCCTCCTTCTCTCCTTTCCCTATCTGGCCCCGGGGATGCTCCAAGTGCCCTGGCCCAAAGGGTTAGAAGCCCGGGTGCGGCTTTTACCCAAGGGCACCGAGCTTTTCCTAAGCTTTCCCGGAAGGCTCCTTCGCTACCGGCTCTTCCCCCTCAAGGAGCCAGATCGGCTGGTCCTCGACCTCTTTGTGCTCGAGGCCGAGGTGGAGGAACCCGTGGCCGCGGGAGTCCGCTATCGGGAGATCTGGGCCTTTACCCCAGAGCCCCTAAGGCTTTACCTGGTGGAGGCGGAGAAAGGCAGGCTGGTTCCTGTGGGCAAGCCCGGGGTCCGGGCCCTACCCAAGGACCTTGCCCCAAACGCCCTGGCGGTGCTGAACGGGGGGTACTTTGACCCCAAAACCGCTACCCCCATCGGCCTCTGGGTCCAGGACGGGGTTACGGTTTCCTATCCCAGCGGCCGCATGGCTCTCTTATGGGATGGATTCAGCTTCTTCCTGGGGGTTCCCCGGTTTGAGGCAATGGTCCAGGGTCCTTCCGGAGAGCGGGTGCGGGTGGGCATCAACACCTCCCGGGCCCGCTACACCGCCTACACGGTCCCGGGAACCGTGGGAAGGGAGGGGGAGGAGGTGGCCTTGGTGATGGGAAACCGGGTACAGGCCATCTTCCCCGCCCCCCAGGAACTTCCCCCTGGGGCCTGGGCCCTTGCCTTCCCCAAGGAGGCACCTCCCTTCCCCCTTAGGCCAGGGGACTCCTTAAGCCTCTACAGCCGCCTGGACCCCCCCTTCCGCTACGCCCTGGAGGGCGGCCCCCTCTTGGTCAGGGAGGGCCAGTACGCCTTTGACCCGAGCCAGGAAAACTTCCGCGATAAAAGGCCCCTCGAGGCCATAGCCCCCCAGGCGGCCGTGGCCTGGACCCGGGAAGGGAAGCTTTGGCTTGTGGTTTCCGAACCCACCACCCCCGGGGTCCTGGCCCGGGCACTTCTCTCCTTAGGGGCCTGGAATGCCCTCCGCATGGATGGGGGCGGGTCTGCCCAGCTTTGGGTTAAGGGGAGACTGCGAAGCCCTTACAATGGCTCCCCCAGGCCGGTGGTGAGCGCCTTGGCCCTCTACGCTCCTTGAAGGTGCCTCCCCCCACGGGAAGCGGGAAGTTAACCCCACATCCGGACTGCTTTGGGGAGAGTACCCCTGCAAAAAGGCTTTTCCAGGATTCCCACCCTGGCACGGCCAGGGTGGGGTGATGTTAGCTCACCCGCTCCACCCGGATGAGGTTGGTGGTCCCCTGCACCCCAAAGGGCACTCCCGCGGCGATCACCACCCTCTCCCCCACCTGGGCTAGCCCGCAGGCCTTGGCCTTCTCCAGGGCGATGCGCACCATGTCGTCGGTGTCCTGGGGGTCGGGGGCCAGATGGGGCAGAACACCCCAGACCAAGGCCAGCTGCCGCTCCACCTCGGGGTTCGGGGTGAGGGCCAGGATGGGCACTTTGGGCCGCGTGCGGGCAATGCGCCTGGCGGAGCTTCCCGTGGCGGTAAAGACCACAATGGCCTTGGCGTCCACTGCCTCCACGATGTCGTCCGCCGCCTGGGCGATGGCGTCCTGGATGGTGGGGGTGGGAGCCGGGCGGAGGACGTTGAGCTTTTGCAAGAACTCGGGGGAGGACTCCACCACCCGGGCGATCCTGGCCATGGTGGCCACGGCCTCCACCGGGTAAGCCCCGGCAGCGGTTTCCGCGGAGAGCATCACCGCATCCGTGCCGTCGAAGATGGCGTTGGCCACATCCGAGGCCTCTGCCCGGGTGGGGCTTGGGTTCTGCACCATGGACTCCAGCATCTGGGTGGCGGTGATCACCGGTTTCCCGGCGGCAATGGCCTTGAGGATAAGGCGCTTTTGCATGATGGGCACCTCCTCCAAAGGCATCTCCACCCCCAGGTCCCCCCGGGCCACCATGATCCCGTCGGCCTCCTCCAGAATCTCCTCAAAGCGGTGGACGGCGGAAGGCTTCTCTATCTTGGCCATGAGCCGGGCCCGGGAACCATGCCGGGCCAGGTAGTGCCGGGCCAGGAGCAGGTCATCCCGGGTGCGCACGAAGGAAACCGCCACCCAGTCCACCCCGAGCTCCGCCCCCAGGGCTAGGTCCTGGATGTCCTTTTCCGAGAGAGCGGGGATGGAAAGATCCGAGCCAGGGACGTTGATCCCCTTACTGTCGGAAAGAATCCCACCCAGCTCCACCACGGTGTGGATCTCGTCCCCTTGGATCCTCTCCACCCGAAGGCGCAGGCGGCCGTCGTCCAAGAGGAGCACCTGACCGGGAGCCACGTCCTCGGGAAGCCCCTTGTAGGTGATGGAAACCCGGGTCTCGTCCCCCTCCACGGGAGCCCGGGTGAGGATAAAGGGCTGGCCGGCCTTAAGCTCCACCCGGCCCTCCTTGAAGCGGCCTATGCGGATCTTGGGGCCCTGGAGGTCTTGGAGGATGGCCAAGGTTTTTCCAAGTTCCTTCCCCACCTCCCGCACCCAGGCCGCCCGCCTGCGGTGCTCCTCGTGGGTGCCGTGGCTAAAGTTCAGGCGAAAGACATCCGCCCCTGCCTCCGCCAGGGCCCGGATGGCTTCCTTGGAGTCCGAAGCGGGCCCCAGGGTGGCCACAATCTTGGTGCGCTTAAAAGGCCTCATACCCTAAAAAGCGCGCCGCACGCCCCAGCTCCTCCTCGATGCGCAGGAGCTGGTTGTACTTGGAAAGGCGATCCGAACGGGAGAGGGAACCCGTCTTGATCTGCCCGGCGTTCACCGCCACCGCTAGGTCGGCGATGAAGCTGTCCTCGGTTTCCCCGGAGCGGTGGCTGATCACCGCCCGGTAGCCGGAGCGCTGGGCCAAGCGGATGGCCTCGAGGGTCTCGGAAAGGGTGCCGATCTGGTTCACCTTCACCAGGATGGCGTTGGCCACACCTTGCTGGATCCCTTGGCGAAGCCTGTCCGGGTTGGTTACGAAAAGGTCATCCCCCACCAGCTGGACCCTGCCACCCAGGCGCTCGGTGAGAAGCCGCCAGCCTTCCCAGTCGTCCTCCGCCAGGCCGTCCTCAATGGAGCGGATGGGGTATTTGTCCACCCATGTGGCCCAGAACTCCACCATCTCCTCCGAGGAAAGCACCCGCCCTTCCCCTTCCAGGTGGTACTTCCCCTCCTGGTAAAGCTCGCTGGCCGCGGGATCCAGGGCCAGGGAAACCTCCTGCCCCGGGGTGTATCCCGCCCGCTCGATGGCCAAAAGAAGAAGCTCTATGGCCTCCTCGTTGCTCCTTAGGTCCGGAGCGAAGCCTCCCTCGTCCCCCACATTGGTGCTGTATCCCTTTTCCTTCAGCACCCCCTTCAGGGTGTGGAAGACCTCAGCCCCCACCCGCAAGGCCTCGGAAAAGCTTTCCACCCCCGCAGGCACCAGCATGAACTCCTGGAAATCCACCCGGTTGTCCGCGTGCTTTCCCCCGTTGATCACGTTCATAAGGGGAACCGGCAAAGTAACCGCCTGAACTCCCCCCAAATAACGGTATAAAGGCAGACCCAAAGCCTCCGCCGCCGCCCGGGCCGTGGCCAGGGAAACCGCCAGGATGGCGTTGGCCCCCAGGTTGGCCTTGTTAGGAGTGCCATCCAGCTCCAGCATGGCCCGGTCCACCCCCTCCTGGTCCAGGGCATCCCGGCCGATGAGCTCGGGGGCGATGCGTTCCAGGATGTGGGCCACCGCCCGGCGCACCCCCTTCCCCAGGTAACGCCTACCCCCATCCCGTAGCTCCAAGGCCTCATGGGTGCCGGTGGAGGCTCCGGAGGGCACCATGGCCCTGCCCCTGGCACCACCTTCCAGCTCCACCTCGGCCTCCACCGTGGGAAAGCCCCTAGAGTCTAAAACCTCCCTGGCTTTCACGTTCACGATCGTGGTCATGGACTCCTCCCCTAAGCGTTTCTGGAAGCGCTTCCCGCCCCTCGGAGCTAAGTTTACACCCGTAGGGGCACCACCACCGCCTGGTACCCCTCCGCCGCCTCCCCTGGGCGCACCAGGCTAGGGCTGGTGGGCCCGGAAAGCAACAACACCGCCTGGCCGGAGAGAGGGGAAAGGGCCTCCAAGAGATAGCGGGCGTTGTAGGCCACCGCCAGGGGCAGGCCCTCGAGGCGCACGGGGATCTCCTCCTGCCCCTTGCCGTAGTCCCCCTCAGCGGAGAGCAATACCCGCCCCTCCTCAAAAAGAAGGTCCACCCTATGGTTTTGCCGGTCAGAAAGGACGCTCACCCGGCGCAGGGCCTCCCGGAAGGCCTCCACATCGAAGGCCGCCTTCAGGGGAAACTCCTTGGGGATCACCCGCTCATAGTCCGGGAACTCCCCTTCCATAAGCCGGACAGCCATGCGCAGCTGTCCCTTGCCGGTGGCGAGACCTAGAACCCCCGGGCCCAGGGCCAGGGCCACCTCCCCCTCGCCCATACCCTTCAGAACCCTCACCATCTCGTCCACGCTTCGGGCAGGCACCACCACCTTCTTGGCAAAGGGTTGGGGCTTGGCAAGCCTGTAAAGGGCCAGGCGGTACCCGTCGGAGGCCACGGAGCGAAGCCCGCCCTCGGAAAACTCCAGCTGCACACCCCGGAAGATCGCCCGGTACTCTTCGTTGCTGGCCGCATAGCGCACGTGGGATAGCGCCTTAAGAAGCTCCTCCACCGGCAAAAGGGTCTGGAGGGGATAGGGCTCTGCGGGGCCTTCCAGGCTGGGAAAGAAAAGCTCCGGGTAGCCTTCGTCGGGGGCAAGGCTCAGCCGGGTGCTGAAGGAACCCGAAGAAAGGGAAAGCTCCGCACCGAAGTCCAGCTCCACCTGATCCCCGGGAAGGCTCTTCACCAGTTGGAAGAAAGGCTGGGCGGGAACCAGAAAACGCCCCTCTCCCTCCGTGGGAAGCTCCAGGCGCACTTCCAGATCCACCTCGCCATTGGTTCCGAACAACACCAGGGCATCTGGCGTAAGGGCTAGGCCCAAGTAGGTAAAAAGGGGGTTGGAGCTTCGCGTGGGAATGACCCGTTCCAGCAAGGCCACGTGTTCGGTTAGCAGGGTTTTTGGAACTTTCACCTTCACGGGGTTTGCCTCCTCTAATCTACTGCTCTTACTATGGGTTTTTTAAAGATCTTAAAAGATAGTAGTCGTAGTAATAGGGGCTGTGGATATGTGGATAAGGGGTAGAAAATGCTGTGTGGGAGCGAAAAGGGCTTGTGGAAAACCTTTGTGGATAACTGGCCTTGGGTTGTGGATAAGCTGTGGATAACTGGCCAGTTATCCACAGGCTCCGAAGGGGGGTTGGTTTTCCACAGTTTGTCCACAGGGTTATCCACAGGAAAATCGGGGTTATCCACAGGGTTATCCACAGGTTATCCACAGGGGTCATGTCAGGGCCTCTTTCAGGCTGCGAAGCAGCTTCTGCACCTCTCGGTCGCTTTCCGAAAGCTCCTGAACCTTTTGGATGGCATAGAGGACGGTGGTATGGTCCCGCCCTCCGAAGAGCTGGCCGATTTCCGGGAGGGAGGAGCGGGTGAGTTCCCGCACCAGGAACATGGCGATCTGGCGGGGTAAAACCACCTCCTTGCGCCGGCCACCTCCCACCAGGTCCTCCGGGCGCAGGGCGAAGTACTCCGCCACCTTGCGCACGATCTCGTGGGGATCCACCTCCACCTCCTTGGAGGCGAAGATGTCGGAAAGCGCCTTGGCGGCCACGGCGCGGGTGAGTTCCACCCCGTTTAGGGAAGCGTAGGCGATCGTGCGCATCAGAGCACCCTCCAGCTCGCGGATGTTGGAGGTCACCTGCCGGGCGATGTACTCCAGCACCTCCTCGCTGATCCTGAGACCCCGTTGCTCGGCGTTCATCTTGAGGATGGCGATGCGGGTTTCCAGGTCAGGGGGCTGGATGTCGGTGATGAGGCCCCATTCGAACCGGCTTCGTAAGCGGGCCTCGAGGGTCAGGATATCCTTGGGGGGCCGGTCGGAGGAGAGGATGATCTGCTTGTGGGCCTCGTAGAGGGCGTTGAAGGTGTGGAAGAACTCCTCCTGGGTGCGCTCCTTGCCGGCGATGAACTGGATGTCGTCCACCAAGAGAAGGTCCACGGAGCGGTACCGCTCGCGGAATTCCGTCATGCGGTCCTCGCGGATGGCGTTGATGAGCTCGTTGGTGAAGGTTTCCGTGGATACGTACTCGATCTTCAGGTGGGGGAAACGTTTGGCCACGGAGTGCCCCACGGCGTGCATGAGGTGGGTCTTGCCCAGGCCCACGCCCCCGTAGATGAAAAGGGGGTTGTAGGCGCGCCCCGGGGACTCGGCCACCGCCACCGCCGCCGCATGGGCCATGGAGTTGTTGGGCCCCACCACGAAGTTTTCAAAGGTGTACTTGGGGTTGAGGTTGGGCTTGGCTGCTTCGGAAGGGGCAGGGGTGTGGAAGATATCCTCCTGGACGGCCACGCTGGGGACCACCTTGAGCTCAAACCGGGGAGGCTGGGCTCCCAGGAGACCCAGGGCCTCCTGGATCAGCTCGGCGTAGTGGCGCTTGATCCAGTCCAGGGCGAAGGAGGTGGGCACCGCCAGCTGGAGTACCCCATCCTGGATGCCCAAGGGGCGGATGCGCTCGAACCAGGTGTGGAACTCCACCTCGGTGATGTTGCGGCGGATGTGCTCCAGGATGTGTTGCCAGACGGCCTCGTGGGTCAAGGCTACCCCCCCGCGTTTCCGGAGGAACATTCTACGCCAAGGCCTTGGGTAAAGTGGAGGGTGGGATGCGTTACGACGTGGTGGTGGTGGGAGGTGGGCATGCAGGGCTGGAGGCGGCCTGGGCGGCCGCGGCCCTCGGAGTGCGGGTGGCCCTGGTCACCATCAACCCCGAGCGCATAGGCATGATGCCCTGCAACCCGGCGGTGGGCGGACCCGGCAAAAGCCAGCTGGTGGCGGAGCTCACCGCCCTGGGGGGGCTTATGGGCCGGGCGGCGGACGCCACCGCCATCCACACCCGGGTGCTGAACCGCTCCAAGGGACCGGCGGTGCAAAGCCTTAGGGTCCAGGTGGACCGGGATCTCTACGCCCTTAAGGCCCAGGAAATCCTGGCGGAGAGGCCGGTCGAGGTGATCCGGGGGGAGGTGGTGAGCCTCTTTGTGGAGGGGGGAAGACTTCTTGGGGTGCGCACCGTGGATGGCCGGGAGATTCCCGCCAAGGCGGTGGTGGTGGCGGGGGGAACCTTCCTGGGAGGGGTGGTCTGGTACGGAAGGCGTTCCCGGCCAGCGGGACGGCAGGGGGAGCCGCCGGCCCGGTTCCTTTCCCGTAGCCTCGAGGCCGTCGGCCACACCCTGCGCCGGTTCAAGACGGGGACCCCACCCCGGATCCGGGCGGATTCCGTGGACTTCTCGGAGCTCTTGGTGGTGCCCCCGGAGGTACCCCCGGGAAGCTTCACGGGAAGCCCGGGACCCCATGCGGCCAAGCTTCCCACGTGGCAGACCCGGACCACATCCCGCACCCACCGCCTGATCCTGGAGAACCTGCACCTGTCTCCCCTTTATGCCGGGGATATCGTGGGCATCGGTCCCCGCTACTGCCCCTCCATTGAGGATAAGGTGGTGCGCTTTTACGACAAGGATAGCCACCTTCTCTTCGTGGAGCCCGACGGGCTTGCCACCAGCGAGGTGTACCTGCAGGGGTTCTCCTCCAGCCTGCCGCCGGAGCTCCAGGAGGATATGGTGAAAAGCCTGCCGGGGTTTGGGCGGGCGGTGATCCAGCGCTACGCTTACGCGGTGGAGTACGACAGCCTGGATCCCACGGAGCTTACCCGGGGGCTCCAGTCCCGCTTCCTCCCTGGGTTGTTCGCTGCCGGGCAGGTGAACGGCACCTCGGGGTACGAGGAGGCCGCGGCCCAGGGCCTCCTGGCGGGGCTGAACGCTGCCCGGTATGCCCTGGGCCTCTCAGAGGTGCATCTCCCCCGGGAAAGCGGCTACATCGGGGTGATGGTGGACGACCTGGTGGGCCGGGGTACGGACGAGCCCTACCGGATGATGACCTCGAGGGTGGAGCTCCGCCTCCTTTGCCGGGCGGACAATGCGGACGAGCGCCTGGTGCCCTTGGCGGTGGAGTGGGGCCTTAGGCCCAGGGAGGATCTGGAAGCGATGAGGGAAAAGTACCGCCGGGTGGAGGCGGAGCTAAGGCGCCTCGAGGCCTTGCGGGTGGATGGGGTGAGCGGCCTGGTGTGGCTGAGGCGTCCGGGAAACACCTACGGGGCCTTGGCGGAACGCTTTCCCCCACCTGTTCCTTTGAGCCCCGAAGAAGCCTACCAGGTGGAGGTGCGGGCCAAGTACGCGGGGTACATCGAGCGGCAGGAGCAGCTGCGGAAAAAGCTGAGGGACCTGGAGGGCTTTCGCATACCCGAGGGTTTGGAGTTCCCCCGGATCCCGGGCCTTTCCCGGGAGGCCGTGGAAAAGCTTTCCCGGGTGAGGCCCCGGACCGTGGCGGAGGCTGCCCGGGTCCCTGGGATACGGGACTCGGACCTCACGGCCCTGTTGGTGCACCTCAGGGTGCTTTCCCGGTGAGAGGGGGATGTTTCCCGTGAAACATTGGGGGTGGGGGTGGGTCTAAGCCCAAAGGGCGTTCAGCTTCTTCTGGAGGGTGGAAAGGCCTTGGGGCTGGACCTCGAGGCCCACCTTTCCACCTTCTCCCGCCTTTACGACCTCCTCATGGAGGCCAACCGGCGCACCAACCTCACGGCCTTGCGCACGGAGGAGGAGGTGGTGGTCAAACATTTCCTGGACTCCCTCACCCTCCTTACCTTGCCCCTCTTCCAGGGGCCATGGCGGGTGCTGGACCTGGGCACGGGGGCGGGGTTTCCCGGGCTTCCCCTGAAGATCGTGCGCCCGGAGCTGGAGGTCACCCTCCTGGACGCCACCAAGAAGAAGGTGGCCTTCGTGGCCCAGGCGGTGGAGGCCCTTGGGCTGAAGGGGACCTACCCCCTCTGGGGCCGGGCGGAGGAGCTGGCCCATATGCCCGAGCACCGGGAGGCCTACCACCGGGTGGTGGCCCGGGCGGTGGCTTCTCTTTGCGTCTTGGTGGAGCTGGGCCTGCCCTTCGTGGCCCTGGGAGGGTATATGGTGGCCCAGAAGGGTCCGAGGGTGGTGGAGGAGGTGGCCCCCTTGCCCAGGGCCCTAGCCCTCCTGGGAGGCGGTTTGGTTACCGTCCACTCCTTGGTTCTTCCCGTGGCCCAGGAGGAACGGAACCTGGTGGTGGTGCCCAAGGAGGCCTCTACCCCGGCCAGGTATCCCCGGCGACCGGGGGTGCCCGAGAGAAATCCTTTATGCTAGGGTCCAAGGTGTTGCGGCGGATCGCCCTGGTGAACCAGAAGGGGGGGGTGGGCAAGACCACCACCGCCATCAATCTGGCCGCCTACCTGGCCCGCATGGGGAAGAAAGTCCTCTTGGTGGACCTGGACCCCCAGATGAACGCCACCAGCGGCCTTGGGCTCCGGCCCGAGCGCGGGGTGTACCAGGTGTTGCAGGGGGAACCCCTGGAGGCCTTGGTGCAGCCCGTGGACGGTTTCCATTTGTTGCCGGCCACCCCGGAGCTGGTGGGGGCCACGGTGGAGCTTCTGGAAAAGCCCCTGGCCCTAGGGGAGGCCTTACGGGACGAGGGGTACGATATCACCCTCTTGGACGTGCCCCCCAGCCTCTCCGCCCTCACCCTGAGCGCCCTGGCGGCGGCGCACGGGGTGGTGGTCCCGGTGCAGGCGGAGTACTACGCCCTGGAGGGGGTGGCGGGGTTGCTCTCCACCCTGGACGAGGTGCGCACCCGGCTGAACCCGTGCCTTAGGCTTCTCGGCATCCCCATCACCATGTACGACGGCCGGACCCTTTTGTCCCAGCAGGTGGAGGCCCAGCTTCGGGCCCACTTCGGGGAGAAGGTGTTCTGGACGGTGGTGCCCCGGAACGTGCGGCTGGCAGAGGCCCCGAGCTTTGGCAGGACCATTGCCCAGCATGCCCCCACCTCGCCGGGGGCCCACGCCTACCGCCGTCTGGCCGAGGAGGTGATCGCCCGTGTCCAAGAAGGCTAGCGGTTTAGGGAGGGGCCTCGAGGCCCTCCTGCCCAAGGGCGGCGGAGGGGTGGTCCGGCTTCCCCTGTCCGCCATCCGGCCCAACCCCCACCAGCCTCGCCGGAGGTTCTCCCAGGAGGGTCTGGAGGAGCTTGCGGCTTCCATTCGGGAGAAAGGCCTGCTTCAACCCCTGGTGGTGCGTCCCAAGGGGGAGGGATACGAATTGGTGGCCGGGGAGAGGCGCCTTAGGGCCGCGGAGATGGCGGGCCTGAAGGAGATTCCCGTCATCATCCGCGACCTCACGGACCAGGAGGCCATGGAGGTGGCCCTGGTGGAGAACCTCCAGCGGGAGGACCTCACCCCGTTGGAGGAGGCCCGGGGTTACCAGGCCCTCTTGGGTCTGGGCCTCACCCAGGAGGAGGTGGCCAAGCGGGTGGGTAAGGCCCGCTCCACGGTGGCCAACGCCCTGAGGCTTTTGCAGCTTCCCGAGGAGGTTTTGGAGGTCTTGGAACAGGGGCTCATCAGCGCAGGCCACGCCCGGGCCCTTTTGATGCTGGAGCCTGAGGACCGGCTTTGGGGCCTGAGGGAGATCCTGGAAAAAGGGCTTTCCGTACGCCAGGCGGAGGCCTTGCGGGAGCGTTTGGTGCGGGAACAGGAGCGCAAAACCCAGGAACCCTCTCCCCTTTCCCTGGAGCTTTCCCGGCACCTGGGCCTGCCGGTGAGGGTGGTGGGGGGAAGGCGGGGGAAGGTGGTCATCCACTACCGCTCCCTGGAGGAGCTGGAGGCCCTTTTAGAGCGGCTGGGTTACCAGGCGTAGCCAAAGAGGACCCGCACCGCGCCGTTTTGGTCGGTGCGGTAGACCCTTACCCCATGCTGGTCCAGGCGCTCCAAGACCTCGGGGTGGGGGTGGCCATGGGGGTTCCTTCCCACGCCTATCAAGGCCACCTGGGGTCGGGTGCGTTCCAGGAGGTCCTCGTCCGTGCCCGTGCGGGAACCGTGGTGGCTAACCTTAACCACCGCCACCTGCGGGGGAGTGAGCCTTTCCTCCACCTCCCCGGGCACGTCTGCCAGGAGAAGGGCTTTGGGCCCGACGAAGTCCAGGAGGAGGACCAGACCGCCTTGGTTGTCGTCTGCTTGCGGGCCAGGAGGCCAGAGGACCTCGAGGCTCCCCCGCCCCACCCTGAGCCGCGTGCCCGCGCCGGGGTAGCGGATGGGTACCCCCTTGGCCTCCAGAGCCCGCACCAAGGGGTGATCCCGGGGAAAGGCCGGGGAGAGGAGGGCCAGGCCCACCGGGAGCTCGGCCACCACCTGGAGGAGCCCGCCGTAGTGGTCCACGTCGGGGTGGGTGGCCACCAGGACCTCGAGGGCTTCCACCCCCAGGGCCCTTAGGGCCCGCACCACCTTTTCCCCCTGCTCGGGCCGGCCCCCGTCCACCAGCACCTCGGCCCCACCCAGCCGGGCCAGCAGGGCATCCCCCTGGCCCACGTCCAGGGCCCAGAGGTCCAAGGGTTTGGGCCAGCCGGCGGCGAGGCCAGCCAGGACGGGCAGGGTGGCGAGGAGGAGGGCCTTGCGCCAGGGGAAGAGCCCGCGGAGGACGAGGAAGGGAGGCAGGAGGGCCAGGTAGTAAAGGGCAAAGCCCGGGGGCGAGACCTCCCCCCACCGGAGCAGGGGTCCTTGGGAGGCGACCTGAGCCAGGGCCAGGAGGGCTCGGGCCAGGGCTTCCACCAGGGGCGCCAGGACTCCCCCAAGGAGGAGCTTCAGAAGACCCAGGGGCACGAGGAGGGCCGCCAGGGGGAGGGCAAGGAGGTTGACCAGGGGGGCGAGGAGGGGGAGGAAGGCGAAGTGGTGGAGGAGGAGGGGGATAAGGGGGAGCTGGGCGGCCAGGCTGGCGGCGAGGCCCCCGAGGAGCCAGCCCCGGGCCCCTGAGGGAAGGGCCAAGGCGGGGAGGACCAGGGCCAGGCCCAGCACCGCCAGGTAGGAGAGCTGGAAGCCTAGGCCCAGGAGGGCCTCGGGGCGGAGGAGGAGTTGGAGGAAAAGGGCCAACCCCAAGGCCTGGAAGACCCCCGCGGCTCCCAGGCCGAGGAAGAGCCCCAGGAGGGAAAGGCCCGCCATGAGGCTCGCCCGCAGCAGGGAGGGGCTGGGGCCTGCCAGCCACAGGTAGGCGGGGAGAAGGAGGAGGGCGAGGAGGTAGCGCCACCGCCCCAGGGGAAGAAGGGCTAGGGTCGCCGCCAAATAGCCCACGTTCTGCCCGGAGACCGCAAGGAGGTGGGCGAGGCCCGCTTTCTGGAAGAGGGGGTAGGCGTCCTCGAGGCCCCTTTTGTCCCCTAGGACCAGGCCCTCCACCACTTCCCCGACCTGGGGGGAGAGGCCCGCGGTGAGGCGCTCTCGCCAGGGTGCCCGAGGATCGGGTAGGGGGGCCAGGGCCTCCGCCCGTTCCACGTGAAACACCCCTCTTATCCCCCGGGAGAGGAGCCAGGTGCGCTGGTCAAAGCCCCCGGGGTTGCGCTTGCCCTGGGGTGGAGCCAGGTACCCCCTCAGCCGGTAGCGGCCATCCTCCAGGCCCGGGTAGTGCTGCACCCAGAGCCTGTGCCCCTGCCAGAGGATGGTGCCTTGGTGGAGGGTGAAGACACCCTCGAGGCGGGTGCCGTAAGGGGGTTCCGGTACGGGGAAGAGGAGGCCCCGGAGGAGGACAAAAACGAGCCCAAGGGCGAAGGGAAGCCGGAGGAAGGGGAGGAGTAAGGGCGCCAGGAGAAGGACCCAGGGATGGAAAAGCCCCCAGGCTCCCAGGAGCCCGCCTAGACCCAGGCCTACCCCTGGACCCCAGGTAGAGAGGGGAGGCTTGGGGAAGAATGCCCTAGGGCCGGACATAGGGCCTGAGCCGTTCCAGGGTGGCGGGGCCGATGCCCTTGACCCTCAGGAGGTCCTCCACCCGGGCGTAGGGTCTTCCCGCCACGATCCTCTGGGCCAGCACGGGGCCGACCCCAGGGAGGCTCATGAGCTCCTCGAGGCTGGCTTGGTTCAAGCTAATGGGCTCAGGGGCTGGGGGCTCAAAGCTGGCCTCCGCCAGGGTTTCCACCCACACCGGCTGGGGTTTCGGGACCAGCTTGGGCCAGAGGCTGGAAAGACCCAGGAGGGCTACCGCGAGGAGGTAGAGGAGGACCACTCCGTCAAGGCCAGACCAAGCCCGCCTAGGAGAACCCCGGCCAGGACCCAAGGATCCACCCCGGGGTTCAGGGCCACGAAGGCCACGGTGTAGGCCAGGGTGAGGAGGGAGAGGACCTTTAAGGGGAGGGCCAAAGGGTTTCTCCCTCCCTGGGCCTTGGGCGTGGGGGCTTGGGGAGGGGACTCCGGCTCCGGGGCTAGCTCCACCGAATCCCGCTTGGGAGGGAGTTCCTCTTCCCACACCGGGGCCTTCGGGGGCTCGGGAGGAGGGGGTGGGGGAGGGGTTTCCTGGGTCAGGGGAGCCTTGGGGGCGGGGGCGGGAGCCGAGGTGGCCTTGCGGGCCCGGGCCACGTGAGGTTTCAACCCTTCCAGAAAGACCTTGAGCTCCTCCAGGGGGAAGGCCTTCAGGGGGAGGACCAGGGAATCCTCCTCCCCTTGCACCAGGAGGGTGCCGGCCTCTCCCTTGCCCACCCGGCGGATCCGGGAAAGCTCCAGGCGCTTTACCCCGGCGTCGTCCACGAAGACCAGGTGGGCCTCGGTGACGGCCAGAAAGCCACCCGGCCCTTCCAGCTTGACCAGAGCCTCCTCGCCCAGGCGGGAAAACGCCGCTTCATACTTGCCCATGGCTCCATTGTATACTTCCCCTCGTGCCCTTGCGCTTGGGACACCGCGGCGCCCCTCGCCTGGCGGAAGGCGAGGCCCAGGTCTATGTGGAAAATACCCTGGAGGCATTCCGCCAGGCCTTGGAGGCTGGGCTGGACGGCTTTGAGCTAGACGTCCACCTCACCCGGGACGGGGTCTTGGTGGTGCACCACGACTTCACCCTAGAGGGCGTCCCCTTGGCCTCCTTGGCCTTCAGGGAGCTTCCGGCCTATGTGCCCACCCTCGAGGAGGTGCTGAGGACCTTCCCCGAAGCCTGGATCAACGTGGAGCTGAAAAGCCTTCCCCCGGAAACCGACGGCCGGGAGGAGGCCTTGGCCAGGCTCCTGGCCCGTTACCCCTCGGATAGGATCTGGGTGAGCTCCTTTGATCCCTTGGCCCTGGTGCGCCTTAAACGGCTTGGGGTGGGGCCCCTGGGCCTTCTTTATGAACACGAGGAGGCGGAGGCCCTGGCCCCCTGCCTGGGGGTGGAATGGGTGCATCCCGAGGCCTCTTTGCTCAGCGAGGCCAAGGTGAGGAAGCTAAGGACCCGCTACCGGGTACTGGTCTGGACGGTGAACCGCCGCCAGCAAGCCCAGGAACTGGCCGCCTGGGGGGTGGATGCCCTGGTCACCGATTTCCCGGGGGTCCTCGTATAATGGGGGGGCTATGGCGAACCTGAAGAGCCTTCCCGTGGGTAAGGGTGCTCCCGAGGTGGTGAACATGGTCATCGAGGTGCCCAGGGGTTCCGGCAACAAGTACGAGTACGATCCGGAGCTTGGGGTTATCAAGCTGGACCGGGTCCTTCCCGGAGCCCAGTTCTATCCCGGGGACTACGGGTTCATTCCCTCCACCCTGGCCGAGGATGGGGATCCCCTGGACGGCCTGGTTCTCTCCACCTACCCCCTTTTGCCCGGCGTGGTGGTGGAGGTGCGGGTGGTGGGCCTTCTGCTCATGGAGGACGAGAAGGGCGGGGACGCCAAGGTCATCGGGGTGGTGGCGGAGGACCAGCGCCTGGACCATATCCGGGATATTGCCGATGTTCCCGAAGGGGTGAGGCAGGAGATCCAGCACTTCTTTGAAACCTATAAGGCCCTCGAGGCCAAAAAGGGCAAGTGGGTCAGGGTGACGGGCTGGCGGGACCGGCAGGCGGCCCTGGAGGAGGTAAGGGCCTGCATCGCCCGCTACCAGGCCCATTGAGGTGGGTTTTGAGAAAGCGTGGCCTGGCCCTTTTTCTTTAGGCTTACAATGAAGCCAGGAGGACGCTTATGGTCTGCCCGGCATGCGGGGAAACCCTAGAGCTTGCGGGGTACGAGGCGGGGGACCTCCTGGACTGCGAGGCCTGCGGGGCGGTCTTGCGCCTGCTTTCCGACGGCACCCTGGAGCTGGTGGAGGCCCCCCCCGAGGAGGAAGGAGAGGCCCTTTGGGGGCTTACCGCCTATGGGGAAGGGGAGGAGGCGGTTCTGGTTTTTTCCGACGGCACCTTGGAGGAGGAGGTGCGAACCCTCAAGGCCGACCTCCTGGAAGCCCTTCGCCGCCTGGAGGAGGGGGTGGGGGAGGAACCTCCCAAGGAAGCGGAGGATGAACCCAACCTGGAGCCCGACTACGTGACGGTCCATGTGGAAACCGATGGGGGCCCCATGGCCCTGCGCCGCATCCTTTTCCCGGGAAGCCCGGACCTTTTGGAGTTCACCCTGCCCTCGGGCTCGGTGTACCAGTTCCCCTTCCGCGAGGTCCAGGAGCTTCTCAAGCCCATCCTCCTCTAAGGTGCGCCTGGTCCTGGTACCCACCCCCATCGGCAACCTGGAGGACATCACCCTAAGGGCCCTGAGGGTGCTCAAGGAGGTGGAGGTGGTGGCCTGTGAAGACACCCGGCGTACCGGGCTTCTCCTCCGCCACTACGGCATCCCTACCCCCACCCTGCGCTTGGACCAGCACACGATGGGAAAGGCCAGGGAACTCCTTTCCCCTTACGCTTACGTGGCCTACGCCACGGACGCCGGCACCCCGGGCATCTCCGATCCCGGGGCGGATCTGGTGCGGCTGGCGTTAGAATGGGGCTGGCGGGTGGAAGCGCTTCCGGGTCCCACCGCCCTCATCCCCGCCCTGGTGGCCTCGGGCCTGCCCACCCACCGCTTCACCTTTGAGGGGTTTCTGCCCAAGGGGGGCAAGGAGCGCAAGGAACGGCTTTGGGCCCTGGCCCGGGAAGGGAGGACCGCGGTGCTGTACGAAAGCCCCCATCGCCTGCAAAAAACCCTGGAGGACCTCATGGGGGTCTACGGCCCCGGGCATCCCGTGGCCGTGGCCCGGGAGATCAGCAAGGTGCACGAGGAGATCTTCCGGGGGACCCTGGAGGAGGCCTGGAGGCACTTTCAAAACTCAAGGGGCGAGTTCGTTTTGGTGCTGGGACCCAAGGAGGCGCCACCCGTGGAGGCCAACCAGCTCTTGGAGGAGCTAAAAGCCCAGGGCCTTAAGGGTAAGGCCCTTTTCCGGGCCCTTCTGCAGAGGGGGGTTCCCAGGAACGAGGCCTATCGCCTGGCTTTGGAGGGGGAGAAGAAGCCCTTTGAGGAGGGAGAATGAAGCGCATAGGGGTGTTTACTTCCGGCGGCGACGCCCCGGGGATGAATGCGGCCATCAGGGCGGTGGTGCGCCAGGCCTATGCCTTGGGCCTCGAGGTGATCGGCATCCGCCGCGGCTATGCGGGCATGATCCTGGGGGAGATGGTGCCCTTGGGGGTGCGGGATGTGGCCAACATCCTTCAGCGGGGGGGAACCGTTCTCCTCACCGCAAGAAGCCAGGAGTTCCTCACGGAAGAGGGCCGGGCCAAGGCGGCGGAGAAGCTCAAAGCGGCGGGCATCGAGGGCCTGGTGGCCATCGGAGGGGACGGTACCTTTCGCGGAGCCATGCGCCTTTCGGAGGAGCACCGGATTCCCGTGGTGGGGGTGCCCGGCACCATTGACAACGACCTTTACGGCACCGATTACACCATCGGCTTTGATACCGCGGTGAACACCGCCCTCGAGGCCATAGACCGCATCCGGGACACCGCGGCCAGCCACGAGCGGGTCTTCTTCATTGAAGTTATGGGGCGCTCCTCGGGCTTCATCGCCTTGGACGTGGGCCTGGCGGGAGGGGCGGAGGTGATCGCCGTTCCCGAGGAGCCCTTGGACCCCAAGACCATCGCCGAGGGGCTCATGGAGTCCTTGCGGCGGGGAAAATCCAGCTCCATCGTGGTGGTGGCCGAGGGCGCCTACCCCGGGGGGGCGGCGGGGCTTCTTGCCGCCATCCAGGAGCACGTGCGGGTGGAGGCCCGGGTCACCGTCTTGGGCCATATCCAGCGGGGCGGGAGCCCCACCGCCAAGGACCGCATCCTGGCAAGCCGCCTGGGGGCGGCGGCGGTGGAGGCCCTGGCCGGGGGGACCAGCGGGGTCATGGTGGGGGAGGTGGAGGGGGAGGTGGAGCTCACCCCCCTCAAGGAGGCGGTGGAGCGTAAGAAGGACATCAACCGCTCCCTTCTGGCCCTGTCGCGGATTCTGGCCCTCTAGATAGCCTTGCGGCTGACCTAGATAGCCTTGCGGCTGACCTAGATAGCCTTGCGGCTGACCTAGATAGCCTTACGGCCGATCTAGGCCCAGGGCCCGCCTGAGCCATGGGGAGGTCCAGGCCAGGCGGAAGGCTTCCCGGGCAAAGGGGCTCTGGCTCACCCCGTCGTAGACCGGGGTGGGAAGGTTCAGGGAGGGGTAGCGGAGGCTCCCGGCGGCGGTTTTTTCCCAGGGATAGCCGGTCCAGATGGCCAGGGCCACGAAGAGGCCCAAAAGGAACCCTCCCAGGGAGCCCAGGAGGGCCTCGAGGCCCTGGGAAAGGGAGGGAAGGGGGAGGCTTTTGGCCAGAAGCCCCAGGAGAAGCCCGAGGCCAAGACCCCACCAGGGGCCGGCAAACCCCACCTGGGCCAGGAGGAGGTAGAGCACCACCCCAAGCCCGGCGAAGGCCCCCTGGAGGCCGCTCCGGTAGCCCCAGGCCAGGGCCACGGCCAAGCCTAGCAGGGCCAGGAGATCCACCCAGGTGAGCATGGCCTCAGTTTACCGCCTAGCCCCGGATATCCCAGCCCCGGCTTCTTAAAGCCGTCAGGAGGCGGGCCATGGCCTCCTCCACCTCCTCGTCCTTGAGGGTGCGCTCGGGGTGGCGGAAGCGCAGGTGGAAGGCCAGGCTCTTCTCCCCAACCCTAAGGGGTGGGCCCTGGTAGAGGTCAAATAGCCGTAGGCTTTCCAGGTAGGGTCCCGCTGCCTGGCGAAGGAGGGCCTCCACCTCCCCGTAGGGCGTGGCCTCGGGAACCACCACTGCCAGGTCCCTGAGGGCTAAGGGGTAGCGGGAGGGGTCTTGGAAGCGGAAGGGTTTCTCGGGAAGGGGGAGGTGAAGCTCAAAGATATAGACCGGGGGAAGCTCGAGGGCCTTGAGGATCTCCGGGTGCACCTGGCCCAGGAATCCCTTTTCCTCCCCGGCCACCCTTACCTTCCCCGAAACGCCGGGATGGAGGAAGGGGTAGGGATGGGCCTCCACCCTCAGGTCCAGGCCCAGCCGGTTCAAAAAGGCCTCCAGAAGCCCCTTGAGGAGGGGGTAGCCGGAAAGCTTCTCCCCATGGGGAAGCCCCAGGCCTTCCCCGAAGAGGAGGCCTGCCAGATGGGTTTCCTCCCTCACCCAAGCCCCCTCTTTCCCGAAGACCCTGCCCACCTCGAAGAGGAGGGCTCTTTCCGGGCGGTCCAGGGCCAGGTTTTCCTTGAGGAGCCTGAGGAGGCCGGGGAAGAGGTGGGTCCTCAGGGCGGCCTTTTCGGGACTCAAGGGATTTTTGAGGCGCCAGGGGGACGGGGGCAGGCGAAAGAGGGAAGCCTCCTCGGGGTCCATGAAGCTATAGGTGTAAACCTCCTGGAAGCCAAGGCCCGAAAGGAGTTCCCGCAGGCGGCGCTCCCTTTGGTAGGGCCTCTCCACCCCCCGGTTGTCGGGGGCGGGGAAGAAGGCAGGAAGGTCCAGGGGAATGCTTTCGTAACCCTGGATTCGGGCGATTTCCTCCACCAGGTCCTCTTCCAGCTCGAGGTCCAGGCGGCGGCTGGGGGGTGTGACCCGGTAAGGACCCTCCCCCTCTACCCGGCAGCCCAGGCGCCTTAGGATGGCAAGCTGTACTTCTTCCGGGTACTGGGTACCGAGGAGTTGGTTGGCGTACGCAGGGCGGAAGGGAATGGGCCTTTGTGCCTGGGGGGTTCCTTCCTCCAGGATGGTCTCCGCCACCCGGGCCCCTGCCAGGGTCTGGAGGAGGCTTAGGGCCCTTTGGGCTGCGGGTACCTGGCCCAAGGGGTCCACCCCTCGCTCGAAGCGGTAGCTGGCCTCGGTTCGCAAGGCATGCCGCCGGGCGGTCTTGCGGATGGCCACGGGGTCAAACTGGGCCACTTCCAGGGCGATGGCCCGGGTGTCCTCCCGCACCTCGCTTTCAGCGCCCCCCATGACCCCGGCGAGGCCGATGGGGAAACTTTCCTCCCCCCTGTACCCAGCGATCACCAGGTCCTCGAGGTGGAGTTCCCTTTCCACGCCATCCAGGGTGACCAGCTTTTCCCCGGGCTTGGCCCGGCGCACCAGGATACCCTCCCCCACGAAGCGGAGGTCAAAGGCGTGCATGGGCTGGGCCCGTTCCAGCATCACGTAGTTGGTGACGTCCACCACGTTGCTTATGGGCCTCATCCCGCAGGCGAAAAGGATGCGTTGGAGCCAAAGGGGGCTCGGCCCCACCTGGAGGCCAAAGGCGTAGGAAAGGGTGAAGTGAAGGGCCCCGCGAGGGTCTTCCACCCTGAGGCCAAAGGGTAGGGGCACCTTCTCCGTTTCCAGCCGCACCTCGGGCAGAATCAGGCTGTAGCCCAGGGCGTGGAGATCAAAGGCCAGGCCCAGGATCCCCAGGGCATCCGGGCGGTTGGGGGTGACCTCGATGTCCAGCACCTCCTCCTCCGGCCAGGCCTCGGCTAGGGGGGTGCCGGGAGGAAGGGTATCGGGGGGGAACTCCAGAAGCCCACCGCCGTATTCCCCTACCCCGAGTTCCTTGGGCGAAAGGGCCATGCCGTGGGAGACCACCCCCTGGATGGTTCTTTCCCCGATGGCCAGCCCTCTTACCTCCGTGCCGGGAAGGGCCAGGGCCACCCCGATGCCCGCCCGGGCGTTTCCCGCCCCCGAGACCACCTCCACCACCTTTCCCGCATCCAGGACCAGGCGCTTCAGGCTGGTGCTGGAGATGGGGTGGGCCTCGAGGACCCGGGCGAAGACCACGCCGCCGGGTATCTGGAAGATCCTTTCCATGCGGTCCGTTTCAAAGCCAAGGCCCGCTAGCCGCTCCTCCAGAACCTCGGGGCTTTCCAACTCGGGCACGTAGCTTCTTAGCCAGGAAAAAGGCACCCTCATAGAATCCCCCGGAACTGCTCCAGGAACTTAAGCCTTCCCCCGAAGAAGTAGCGGATGTCGGGGATGCCGTAGCGGAGCATGGCCAGTCGCTCCACCCCAAGGCCGAAAGCAAAGCCCGTGATGCCCTGGTAGGCAGGGGGAAGGCCCAGGGTCTGGCGGTAAGCATCCACTGCCTGGAAGACCTTGGGGTGGACCATCCCGGCTCCGCCCAGCTCCAGCCATTTCCTTCCCTCCGGCCACCAGATGGCGAACTGGGCCCCGGGTTCCACGAAGGGAAAGTACACGGGCTGGAAGCGCACCCGGGATTCCGGGCCGTAAAGGGCCTGGGCCAGCTCGTAGATGGCTCCCTTCAGGTGGGCCATGGTGATCCCTTCCCCCACCACCAGGCCTTCCAGCTGGTGGAAGACCGCCTCGTGGGTGGCGTCCGTCTGCTCAAAGCGGAAAACCCGCCCCGGCACCACGATGCGGAAGGGAGGGGTGTGGGCCACCATGTAGCGCACCTGCATGGGGGAGGTGTGGGTGCGAAGAAGGAGCCTGCCCCTCACCTCTTCTCCCAAGGGGCCAGGAAGGCTATGCTCCTCCCCTTCCAGCCAGAAGGTGTCCCACATGTCCCGGGCCGGGTGGTGCTCGGGGATGTTCAGGGCGTCAAAGTTGAAGAACTCGCTTTCCACCTCGGGGCCTTCCACCGCCTGGTAGCCCAGGGAGCGGAAGATCTCCACCAGCTCCCGCTCCATGAGGGTGATGGGGTGGAGTCCCCCGGTGAAAACCTCCACCCCTGGTAGGGAAACATCCTGGCGCTCCCTTTCCAGGGCCCTTCTCAGCTCCTCTTCCACCAGGGCTTTTTCCCGCTCCTCCAGGGCCCGTTCGATGGCCTCCTTGAGGGCGTTTAGGGCCTGGCCCTTCGCTTTCCTTTCCTCGAGGGGAAGGTTGGCAAGGGCCTTCATCTCCTGGGTGAGGAGGCCCTTTTTGCCCAGGTAGCGGGCCTTCAGGGTTTTTAAGGCCTCGAGGTCCCGGGCTTCCCGGATGGCGGCTAGGGCTTCTTGCTCGAGCTCCCGCATCCTTTAGAGAATACCTTGCCCCGTCCCGGGCGTGGGGAGGGTGGGGCAAGGAGATGGCGGCACCCCCTTACGCTCCTTCCCCGGACAGGTCGAGGACTCCGTTTCCACTCGCTTACTAACTAAAGCGCCTCGGCGAGCTTCCGGAAGGCCTCTGGAGGCTCCGGGGCCCTGCCCCCATCCGCCCAGGAGAAGCGAAGGTCCTTGAGAGGACCCTCCCCCACCCCCATCCCCTGGGGGAAGAGGGGCCGCAGGTCCAGGGGTCTGGCCTCCTCCCCGCCGAAGGCCTCTTGGAAGCGGGCCACCTCCTTCTCGTGGCCGAAGTGAAAGGCGTAAAGCCACCACCTCCCTTCCTCCAGGAGGGCAAAGAGGAAGCGGGGATGGGGAGTAAGCTCGGGAAATTCTCCGGTGAAGGGCCTCTTTAGAAAGACGGAGGCCTGCCCCGGCCTCAGGCGAAAGACCACCTCGAGGACCTTTCCCAACAGGCCAAAACTCCCCACAAAGGGCCGCACCAGGTCGTAGCCTTGCACGTTCTTCACCACCACCCCCCCGGCCCGCACCACCCTTCCCTTGGGGGTCTTAAAGGTCAGGCCCAGGACCTCCGCCGGAAAGAAAAAGGTCTGGCCAAAGCCCCCCCGTTCCAAAAGCCCCCCCACCCCGCCAGGGAGCTCCACCGGGGGGAAAGGGGGATAGAGCCGGGTGCCGGAAAGCCTTTCGTACACGAAAAGAAGCCCGGCCTCCCCAGGGGCTACCAGGTACTGGTCGGCGGCATGGAGCTCCATGGGGTTATGGTAGCGCGGGTAGGAGGGTTCCGGGACCAAAGAGCCTACCTGACGGGGGCCAGGAGGAGGTTGAGAAGGGCCAGGGCCACGCCCACCGCCACCGCCAGGGGGAAGCTATGAAGGAAGAAGGGATAAAGAAGCCCGGCCAGGGTGCCCCCCAGGTAAAAGGCGGCCACGTAGGTGCCGCTTACCCCCGCTCCCCTTCTTCCTGCAGCTCCTGAGGCCAGGCTTTGGGCGGTGAAGAGGGCGGCCATGAGGAGCACGAATCCCAGAACCAGGCCTGGGGGTGGCAGGAGCAAAAGCCCCAGGGCGAGGAGGACCAGGGAGAAGGCCAGGCGAAAGGTGGCCACCGCCCCGAACCGGCGGGCCAGAAGCCCCGAAAGGGCGCTTCCCGGGATGCCGAAGAGGTAGGCCAGGTACACGAGCCCCACCTCGCCTGGGCGGAAGCCCAGCTCCAGAAGGCGGTAGGGGAGGAGGTTGGCCAGGAAGAGGTTCAGGAAAAGGAGGATGAAACCCGCCAGGTACAAGGGAAAGGCGGAAAGGTCGTATTGCGGCCTACCCAGGGCGGGAAGCCCCGCAGGAGCCCGGATGAGGAGGAGACCCAGGAGAAAAGCGGGCAGGGAAAGGAGGAAGAGGGCCTCCCTCACCCCGACGACCTCGGCCAAAACCCCTGCCAGCACCCGGCCCATGCCCCCGCCCAGAACATTCCCCGCCATGTATACCCCGGCCATCTCCCAGGCCTTTTGGGGGAAGAGAAGGGGAATGAGGGCGATGGCCAAGGTGGGCACGAGGGCGGCCCCAACCCCCTGGAGGATGCGGCAAAGGGTCCAGGGGAAAAGGCTTGGGCTAAAGGCCCCGAGCACCCCCCCTAGGCCCACCAAGAGAAGGCCCCCGCCCAACAGGGCGCCTGCCGGCAGGCCCAGGCGGGGTACCCAGGGGGAAAGGAGCACCAGAAGCAAAAGGGGCAGGCCCATGCCTGGACCCGCAGCCCCCGGAGGGACAGCGAAGAGCTTTTCCAAAAGGGGAAGCAAGGGCACCACCGCGTAGAGGGCGCTGTAAAGGGCTACCCCAGAGAGCACCACCGCCCACCGCATCCCCCTTATCCTATGGGCAGCATGCGCCTTCTTCAGGTGGCCTTACCCCTGCCCCTTCCCCCCATGACCTACCTGCCTCCCCTGGGCCAGGAGGGTGTAGACGGGGAAGAAGCCCTGGGGAAACGGGTGGCGGTGCCCTGGCGGGGGGAGGTGCGGGTGGGGGTGGTGGTGGGGGAAGGGGGCAGGCCGAGCCATGCCTTGCGGCACGCCATCGCCTATCTGGACTCGAGGCCCTATTTGCGCCCGGAGGAGATCCTGTTTCTGGAGGAAGCCGCCCGCTACCTCTTTGCTCCCTTGGGCCAGGTGCTTGCCGATTTCCTGCCCCCTTTTCCCGAACTAAGGCACCGGGTGCGCCTCTACCCGGGGGCGGACCCAGCCCTTTTGCCCAAGGGGTTGGAGGGCCTTGTCACCTGGCAAGAGGCTAAGGGGTTTGACCCCAAGCTTTTGGATTACCTGCGGGAGGCTGGGGTCTTGCAGGAGGAGGTGGCCTTTAAGGAGGGGAGAAGGGTTCTCATCCCCCTGGAGAAGCGGCATCCAGACCCTCTTCTGAACGCTGTTTTGCAGGTCCTTTGGACCCTGGGCCAGGCGGAGAGTTTGGCAGCCTTGGCCCGGGCTGCTGGGGTAGGGGTGGGCCGGGTAAAGAGGCTTCTCGCCGAGGGGGATATCGGCTACGGGACTCCTAGGGAGCCTTCCCCTGCGGGCGAGCCCCTAAAACCCCTCTTCCTTCCGGAAAGGCCCGAAAGGCTGAACGGGGGGAGGCTTGGGGAGAGGATGCGTTTCCTGGCGGGCCTGGTGGCCAAGGGAAGCCACCTGGTGCTCTTTCCCGAGGTAAGCCTTTTGGAACGCTTCCTCCGCCACTTCCCCCAGGCCCGGCCGTACCATGGGGGCCTTTCCCGGGAGGTGCGGGAGGCCCTTTTTCGGCAGCCTGGGGGCTTGATTTTCGCCACCTATGGCGGGCTTCTCCTCCCCTTCACCCCGGATTCCCTGGTGGTGGTGGAAGAGGGAAGCGAGAGCTACAAGCTTCCCTCGGGGACCCGGGCCTTTGTGCCTCCCTTGGCGGAGCTCAGGGCAAGGCTTTTGGGCGTGCCCCTCACCTACCTTTCCCTGGTGCCCGCGGTGGAGGTCTTGGAAAAGCCGGGCCTGGCCTTCCCTGTACCCAAGCCGAGGGTTCTCCTGTTGGACTTGAGGAAGGAGAAGGGGTATCCCCTGGTGGGAAGGGCCTGGGCCCTTTTGAGGCAGGTGGAGGAGAAGGGGCGGCAGGCCCTGGTCCTTTCTCCCCGCTTGGGCTATAGCGCCCTCCTCCTCTGCGCCGACTGCGGGTACAAGCCCACCTGCCCCAACTGCGCCCTTCCCTTGCGCTACCACAAGGGGGGCAGGGGGGAACTGGTCTGCCACCAGTGCGGCCACCGCGAGCCTCCCCCGGTTCTGTGCCCGGAGTGCGGTTCCCCCCTCCTCGAGCCCAAGGGACCAGGGCTGGAATGGCTGCAGGAAGAACTAAGGGGGCGCCTTTCCCTACCCGTGTACCGCTACTCCAAGGAGGGGAAGGACGACCTGGGCCCCCTGCTCAAGGGAGAACCAGGGGTGGTGGTGGGCACCACCGCGTTTCTCCGGGGCCCGGTGCTCCCCGAGCTGGCCTTGGTCCTCCTGCCCTATGCCGATGGCTTCCTCTACGATTCCGATTTCCGCGCCGCCGAGCGGTACCATCGCCTGCTTTGGGCCCTCACCGAGCTGAGGCCGGGGAGAAGGCCCCTTCTGGTCCTCCAGACCTACACCCCCGACCACCCTGCTCACCAGGCGCTTTTGGAGGGAAGCGTGGAGGTCTTTCCCTGGAGGGAAAAGGCCCTGCGGGAGGCTCTGGATTACCCTCCCAAGGTGCGGATGGTGAAGCTGGAGGTTGCCCACCGCAAGGAGGAGCGGGCCCTCGAGGAGGCCTATGGCCTCCTTTCCGCCCTGAAGGGGGTGGCCCGGGAAGGGGAGGTGCTGGGTCCGGCCCCTGCCCCGGTGCCCCGGGTGAAGGGGATGTACATCTTCCACCTTCTCCTGAAGGGAAGCACGGAGCGGCTTTGGGAGCTTCTTTCCCGCCTGGACCGCCGTCGCTTTAAGCTGGATCCCGATCCCCACCGCTTTGTGGGGCTTTTGGAGGATTAGCATGGGTCACGCCACAGCGTACCTCAAGACCCGTGCCTGGATAGAGGTGGACCTTAAGGCCCTCGAGGCCAACTGGCTCCTCCTTAAGGCCAAGGCCAGGGGAGAGGTCATCCCGGTCCTCAAGGCCGAGGCCTATGGGCATGGAGCCTTACCCCTGGCCCGCTTCCTCTTCCAAAAGGGGGCCAGGTGGGTGGCGGTGGCCACGGTGAGCGAGGGAAGGACCCTGCGGGAAGGCGGGGTGGAGGGGGAGATCCTCCTGTTGGGAAGCCTCCATCCCCTGGAGGCGGAGGAGGTGTTGCGCCTTAACCTGCTGCCCACCCTCTCCACCCTCGAGGCAGCCCAGGCCCTGGCGGGTAGGGCCCGGGCCCTGGGCCTAACCCCCAGGGCCCACCTCAAGGTGGACACGGGGATGAACCGGGTGGGCTTTCCCTGGGAGGAGGCCAAGGATGCCCTCCTGGCGGTGGAGGCCTTGGGGATAAGGGTGGAGGGAGTCTACACCCACCTGGCCACCGCCTCTGAGGACGAGGCTTTCGTGGAGGTGCAGAGAAGCCGCTTCCAAAGGGTGCGGGAGGCTTTGGGGGAAGGCTACTTCTACCACCTGGAAAACTCCCACGGGCTTCTGCTGCACGGGGGGGAGAACGTGCGGGTGGGACTTGCCCTCTATGGCCTCATCCCGGGTTTCAGCCTAAAGCCCATCCTCCGCCTTCTCGCCCGGCCCACCCTGGTGAAGCAGCTGGGGCCGGGGGATCGGGTGGGCTACGGAGGGGAGTACGTGGCCCGGGGTGGGGAGTGGCTTCTGACCTTGCCCGTGGGCTATGCCGACGGTCTTCCCCGGGGGGCGGTGCGCTTCGTGAAGGGTCCCGAAGGAGGCCTTTACCCGGTGGCGGGCCGCATCTCCATGGACCAGACCACGGTGCTTTCCCCGGGGCCTTTGCCCCTGGAGGCGGTCTTGGAGGTACTCTCCCCGGATTTCGGCCCCACGGGGCTTTGCGCCTGGGCCGAGGCCCGGGGGACCATCCCTTACGAGGTGGCGGTGCACCTTTCCCGGAGGTTTCCTCGGGTTTACCGCTATGGCGAGGAGGTGTGGGAGGTTCTAAACTAGACGGGTGCAAGCGGTGCGCCTGTTCCAGGGCTACCTTTGGTACCCCAGGGAGCTTGCCCTGGACCTGAAAACCCTGCTTCCCCAGGAGGTGGAGGGAGCCAGGCTTCTCCTGGACGAGGTGCCGCCCCCCACACCCTTCTTTGAGGACGGTACCCCCACGCACACCCAGCGTTTTTACCAGGTTACCCTTCTTCTCCTCACCGAGGAACCTCCCGAGGCCTTGAAGCCCCTGACGGAAACCCTGGCCCCCATCCTTCGGGGGATGCTGGAGGGGCTTCCCAAGGAGGTGGGCTGGCTTCTTCTGGAGGATTTGCGTCCCCTCTAGGGCTTGCGGAGGAGGAAGGCCAGGAGGAGGGAGGCCCCACCCAGGGCAAAGGCCAGGAGGCTTTCCCTTTTTAGGGCGAATCCCTTGGGCCTTAAGGGCTTCAGGATGCCGGTTTGGTAGGCCTTTACCTGATCCAAGGGTGCCTCCGCCAAAAGGTCCACCACCGGGGGGCTTCCCGGGGGGGCCCCCAGGGTCCAGGGGCCTCCTTCCGGGCTAGTGGGGCGCAGGTACCAGGGAGCGAAGGGGTCGAAGAGGCCCACAGCCCCGTAGTAGCCGTAAGGCCCAGGGGGAATCCCAGTGTCCACCGCCACCCATTCCCCTTCCCGCCACACCCTGGCGGGCGTCCTTTCCCCGGTGGGGGTACGCTTTTCCCCGCCGAATCCCGTGAGGATATAGGCCACCTCAAAGCCTTGGTCAGGAGGGGTGGAAAGCCCGGGAAGTAAGGCTTCCTCCCCTCCTTCCCCGGTGTCCAACCAGAGGGCCACCGTGGCCAGGCTGAAGCCCAAGGGGCCCTCGAGGGGATTCGGGTAGCGGCTCAGGCGCACCTTCAGGACCAGCCTCCCTTCCCGTTCTTCCCCTGCCAGGGCCAGAAGGTCGGCATAGCCCTCCCCTGCCTCCTGGAACAGGGCTGCCCGGGGATAGCGGTAGGCCAGGCCCTGATCGTCGCCCACGGGGTCCTGGAAGAGAAACAGCATGCCCATCTTTATACCAGGGCCACCAGGGCCCTCACCACCTTTTCCGGATCGTGCTGGGCCAAGGGGCCCTCCTCCCGGAAATCCCCCGTGATCACCCTCACCCCGTCCGCGGCGAAGGGCCTCGGGTCAAAGGCCACGGGAAAACGCCCTTCTGCCGCATACCGCCCTTGGACTTCCTCCGGGATGGGGGCGGTGTGCACCAGGACCACCTCGGGCCTCCTGCCGAGATGGTAGGCGATGGCCTTGTAGTGGTCGTAAGCGGTGTAGCCATCGGTTTCCCCCGGCTCGGTCATGAGGTTCACCACGTAGACCAGGGGGGCCTTTGCCTTGGCCATGGCCTCCAGGAGGGGCTTGGGCAGGAAGCTGGGGATGACGCTGGTGTAGAGGCTTCCCGGGCCCAGAACCAGGAGGTCCGCCTGGCGGATGGCCCTGAGGGCTTCCTCCATGACCCGCTGGGGCTCGGGTTCCAGGAAGACCTCCTGGATCCGCCCCCTTTTTTCCCGAATGACCACCTCGCCCACCACCTCCGAACCATCGCGGAAGCGGGCCTTAAGCCGCACCGCCTCGGGGGTGGCGGGAAAGACCTGGCCTCTAAGCTGCAGGATGGCGTTGGCCTCGAGGATGGCCTGGGCGAAATCCCTGGCTTCCTGGTTCAGGGTCAAGAGGAAGAGGTTGCCGAAGGTGTGGCCCTTAAATTCTCCTTCCTGGAAGCGGTAGTGCAGGAGCTTGGGAAGGGCGGGGTGGTCGGAAAGCGCCGCCAGGCAGTCCACCAGATCCCCCACCGCCGGCAGGCCGAAAGCTAGCCGGAGCCGGCCTGTGGAGCCCCCGTCGTCGGTCACGGCCACGATGGCGGTGGTGTTGGCCGTGTGCTCCTTTAGGCCCCTAAGCACACGGGAGAGCCCGGTCCCGCCGCCAAAGGCCACCACCTTGGGGCCTTGCTCCAGCCTCCTGCGCACGTAGACCCTTTCCGGCACCGCCTCGGGCTCGGTGAAGGCGGAGAGCATGCTCCGGTTCATGCTCCTTACCCCTCCCACCAAGAGGGTGAGGCCCAGGAGGACAAGGCCCAGGGCCCAGGGTTCCGGGGGTGGAGGAGGGAGGAAGCGGGCAAGCCCAAAGGCCATGAGGCCTACCCCCAGGCCCGCCAAGGCGGCGTAGCGCTTGACCCGCATCCCCGGGTGGAGCCAGCGAAGCGGGGGAAAACGCCGGGCAAGCCCTTTGGCTACCCGGTACAATCCCTGGTACTTACTCCTCCTTGTCCACATCCCGGTGGCTCACCTCCACCCGGAACCGGCTGGAGAGCTCTTCGGCAAGCCGCTCGGCCACGGCCACGCTCCGGTGCCTTCCCCCGGTGCAGCCCACGGCCACGGTGTAAAAGGCCCTGCCTTCCTTCTGGGCCCCCTCTGCCGCCAACCCCACCACCGCCAGCAGGGCCCGGTAGTAGGGCTCGTACTCTTCCCGGAACACGTAGGCCTGCACCTCGAGGTCAAGCCCCGTCTTGGGCTTGAGGGTGGGGTCATAGTGAGGGTTTGGCAGGGGGCGCACGTCCAGGACCAGATCCGCCTCCTGGGGCGGGCCCCACTTGAAGCCAAAGGAGATGAGGCGCAGAAGAAAGCCGGCCTCCTCTCCCAAAAAGCGCACCAGGGCTTCCTTGAGGGCCCTTGGGGAAAGCTCCGAGGTATCCAGGACCAGGTGGGCCCTGGCCCGTAAAGGACCCAGGATGCGGCGTTCCTCCCCGATCTCCCGCATGAGATTTCCCGCTCCCAGGGGGTGGACCCTCCGGGTCAGGTTGTAGCGGCGCAGGAGGACCTCGGGGCGGGCCTCGAGGTAGACCACGGTGGGCTTGAGCTGGTCCAATACCCTTTCCAGATCCCCGAAGAAGGCCAGGGCCCGGGCGTCCAGCACCACCCCGGCCCGCTCCACCCCCCTTCGGCTCAGTTCCTGCAAAAGGGCTTCCCACAGACTTGGGGGAAGGTTGTCCACCATGAAGTAGCCCAGGTCCTCAAGGTATCCCCTGGCCGTGGTCTTGCCCGCTCCGGAAAGCCCCGAAAGCACCAGAAACCGCATCCCCTTGACTATACCCGCCTTCTGAGCCAGAGGTTGAAGAGGGAAAGGAGGAAAAGCCCAGGAAGCCCCACCACCCCGATGAGGAGGTCGTGGGTGCGCTCCACCAGAAGGAGGGAAAGGCCCGCTATGGCGTTTAGGGTTCCGTGGAAGAGGGCTGCCGCCAGCACCGAGCCTGCCTTTTCCCGGACCCAGAGGAGCCCGGGGGTCAGGGCCAGGGTGAAGAGGATCATCATGGGAACGCCGAGGAGAGGTTCTCTGGGATAGTTATGGCCGGCCAGGATAAGGGGAGCATGCCACAGGCCCCACCAGAAGCCGATTTCCAGGCTGGCGGGCCAGAAGCCCCGCACCTTTAGTTTTTCCCACAGGTACCCCCGCCACAAAAGTTCCTCTCCCAAAGCGGCCAGGAGGTTTACCGTGGCTCCCGCCACCAGGGCGGAGAGGATGAGGACCAGGGGGAAAAGCGCAGAGAGGGTTTCCGGGATCGCCTGGGCTGCTTCCTGGGGCGCGGTTTGCCGGAGGGCTTCCCATCCTTTCCAGGCACCGAAGGGAAGGCTTAAGGGAATGGAAAGCAGGGTGAGGGCCACGGGGAAGAGCCAGGCGAAAAGCCAGTAGCGGTTGAGCCTTAAGGCGAGGGGAAGGCGCACTCCTTCCTTGCGGGCCAAGTAGAGGGCGGTTAGGCCTGGTATCCACATGTACAGGAGGCCAAAGGCCGCGTAAACAGGGCTACCCACCCGCCCGCCCAGGAGGTGAAAGGCTAAAAAGGCGCTCCAGGAAAGGCCAAAGGTCCAGTAGAGGGCTTTCATGCTTCCCCTTTCCACTTCAGCAAAGGGGGGGGTCTTCCGGGTTCAGGAGAAGCCCAGAGCCGTTTTTAAGCACGAGAAGCACGCCCTCCCCCCGCCTTGCCCCTACGAAGGCTTCCACAGGAAGGCCCCCAGGATAGCTCTGCGGACTGAGGCGGAACTTCCTGTGGTGGTAACCGGGCATGGAGGCTTCTCCCTTGTACCGGTAGCTCCACCACGGAAGGGTGTAGTGGAGAAGCCGCACCTCCGTTACCTCTGAACGGTGGACCGAGCGGCGGCCGAAGGGCAGGTGGACGGTGAGCACCGGACCGGCCAGCTCGTAGGAAAGCCTTCCCGGAAGACTGGAAAGCCAAAGTAAAAAGGCCCCCGTAAGCGGAATCTCCAAAAGGAGGAGGGCTAGCAAAAGGGGAAGGCTCTCCGGGTCTTCCCAAAGGGACCAGAAGACCACCCCCAGGGCAGCCAGGGTAGCCAGGATAAAAATACCTAGGAAAAATCCCCTAGGATTCCCTTCCCTCTTCGGGTGGAGCCTCATCCTTCCACCTCCCCGCCTTCTTGGCGGCTTCTTTAAGGAGAAACTCTATCTGGGCGTTCACGCTCCTGAGCTCGTCCTGGGCCCATTTCTCCAGCACCCGGTAAAGCCTTGGGTCAAGCCTTAAGAGGAAGCGCTTCTTCTCCTTTTCTCTCACTCCACTCCCTTTAGGTGTACAAAGTGCCCACGTTCACCACCGGTTGGGCCTGGGCCTCGGCCACCAGGGCCACCATGAGGTTGTTCACCATGGCCGCCTTCCTTTCCTCGTCCAGGGAAAGCCCAGCCTCCTCCAGGCCCTCTAGGGCTTCCCGCACCATCCCCACCGCCGCCTCCACGATGAGCCTGCGGGCGGCCACCACCGCCAGGGCCTGCTGGCGGCGGAGCATGGCCTGGGCCACCTCGGGGGCGTAGGCCAGATGGGTGAGGCGAGCCTCCAACACCTCCACTCCTGCCACCTTGAGGCGCTCTTGCGCCTCGGCCTTGAGTTCCTCGGCGATTTCCTCAGGATTTCCCCTCAAGGATTTGCCCTCAGCGTCGTAGGGGTGGCGGCTCGCCAGGGCCCGGATGGCCGCCTCCGACTGGATGGCCACGAAGCTCTGGTAGTTCTCCACCTGGAAAAGAGCCTTGGCCGTGTCCACCACCCGCCACACCACCACGGCGGCGATCTCTATGGGGTTTCCCTGGGCGTCGTTCACCTTGAGCTTGTCCGAGGTGAAGTTGTGGACCCTGAGGGAAACCCGTTTTCGCTGGGCCAGGGGGTTGGTGAAGTGGAAGCCTTCCTCCCGGACGCTACCCACGTACCGCCCCAGGAAGACTATGGCCACCGCCTCGTTGGGTTGCACGGTGAAAAGCCCCGCCGCTAAAAGCCCCGAGGCCAGAAGAGCGGGGATGAGGTGCCAGAGGTAGAAAAGCTCCTTCTCGGTCAGCAACCGATACCCTGCCCAGCCCAGCCAGAGGAGGGCCAGGAGGAGAGCCAAAAGGGCAAGAAAGCCGTTTTGTCGCCACGCCGCAGTTTCCTTTACCTCGCGCATACCGCCTCCTTTTAGTTCCTGAAGACCACCTCTTCCCGGGAGAAGACCCTAACCGCCACCAGGAGGGCAAGCCCGGCGTAGACCAGGGTGGAACCCCAGGTGAGGCCTGCCTGCAGGGGGCTTGCGCTTCCCTTCAGGAGGGCGTCCATGAGGAGGGCCACGTTGAAGAGGGGCACCAGGTGGTGCCAGGTTTGGAGTTCAAAGAAGCCCCGAAACTGGAGGAAGATGAGGGGGAGCAAGACGAGAAGCTGGAGGGGGGCCATGTAGCTCTGGGCTTCCTTGAAGCTTCGGGCATAGAGCCCCAGGCTTACCATCACCGCCCCCATGAAGAGGGCCAGGAGAAGGGCGGTGAGGAAGAGGGCGAGAAAGCTTCCCCAGTCCAGGCTTACCTGGCCTCCCAAGGCCAGGGCCTGGCCCTCTCCTCCGGAAAGCAGGCCGCCGAAGCGGGCGGTCAAGGCCCCACCCAAGGCCAGGCCCAGAAGGCCCGCTGCCCCCGAGAGGAGGGCCATGGCCACCGTGGCCAGGGTCTTACCCAAGGCGATCTGCAAAAGGGGCACGGGAGCGGCAAGGAGGGCCTCGAGGGTCCCCTTCTCCTTCTCCCCCGCGGTGGCGTCCACCGCCACCACCTGCCCCCCTGTGAGGACGAAGACCACCAGGAAGAAAGGAAGGAGGAAGCCCAGAAGCCCCCCGGCCTTCTCCCGCTCGGGGGAGGTGTCCACCACCTCCACCTGGAAGGGAGTGAGGACCTGGTGGGGGATTCCCCTCTGGGCCAGGGCCTCGGCCACCTTGGCCTCCTTAAGCAGGACTTTACCCACATCTCCGTTTCGTGGTAAATCTCCCCTTGCGGGCGCAGCCCGTATCTGGTACCGGGGGTGATCCATGGACATGCTCAAGGTGGCCGAGGCCAGGCTCCAGGAGTTCACGGGCCGTTTTGCGAGCGTTTTCCCCCGATAAGCGCCTCCACCGACGGTTTGAAGAGGTGGTGCGGGGCGCCTTGGCCGCAGGCTCAGCCCGGGTGAGCGAGATGGTGGCCTCGCTCCCTTCTCCCCTCCAGAACCGCTTCCACCAGGCCAAAGCCC
>NZ_KB905740.1 GCF_000381045.1 Thermus scotoductus DSM 8553
TGGCGGTGTTCCTTTGGGAAGTTGAGCGGTTGGGGGATCCGTTCAAGGGGTTTCTTTTGCAGCTCGGGGGCAAGCTGGGGCTGCCCAGCGAGAGGGATGGTCCGTACCTGCTCCTGAGGGGCCTGGTTCGCCTGCTCAACTATGAAGTCACCCAAGAACTCTTGAAGCAGGCTAAGGGAGGGCGAGGAAGGAGTTTTGGGTAAAGCCCTGTGATAAAATCCGGCTCATGACGAAGAAGGTCGTGATCCACCATCTGGTAGGCCACCGCTTCCTGGGAATGAACGAGCAAGGGGACAAGGTGATGATCGACGGAGACCAGCCCGCCACCGGCCCCCGTCCCATGGAGCTCCTCCTCATGGCCCTAGGGGCCTGCACCGCCTACGACGTGGTGGACATCATGAAAAAGAAAAAGCAACCCCTGGCCCGCTACCGGGTGGAGGTGGAGGGTATCCGGGCGGAAACCCACCCCAGGCGCTACACCCACATCACCGTGACCCACATCGCCTCAGGGCCCAACGTGACCCTGGAGGCCCTCGAGCGCGCCGCCCACCTTTCCCACACCAAGTACTGCTCCGTTTCCGCCAGCCTCAACGCCGAGATCACCGTCAAGGTGGTGCTGGAGCCCTGGGAAGAAGGCCAAGAGACCCAAGGCTAAGCGCCATGCTCCTGGCCATAGACATCGGCAACACCTCCACCGCCCTTGGGGTCTTCTCCGGGGAGGAGCTCGTCGCCCACTTCCGTATCCACACCGATCGGATGCGCATGGAAAGCGAGTACCGGGTAATGCTAAGAAATCTCTTCGCCCTGGAAAACCTCCCCCCTCCCAATGCCGCCCTCCTCTCCAGCGTGGTGCCCCCCGTGGAGAGGGAGATGAAGGAAGCCATAGAGAAGCTCTTCAGCATCAAAGCCCAGGTGGTGGATGCCGGGGCCACAGGGCTCGAGGTGTGCATAGACAACCCCAAGGAAGCTGGCACCGACCGCCTGGTGAACGCCGTGGGCGCTTTGGGCTACGAAAGCCCCACGGGCCGCTACATCGTGGTGGACTTCGGCACCGCCACCACCTTTGACCTGGTAGAGGCCCCCAACCGCTACCTGGGCGGGGCCATCACCATCGGCCCCCAGACCGCCGCCGACGCCCTGGCGGCCAGGACCGCCAAGCTCCCCCGCATAGACCTGGTCCCTCCCACCCAGGTGGTGGGCAAGAACACCCTGGACGCCCTGCGCTCGGGCCTGGTCCTGGGCTATGCCGCCTTGGTGGAGGGCATGGTGCGCCGCTTCAAGGAGGAAGCCGGAGAAGCCCTGGTGATCGCCACCGGGGGCTTTGCGGAAACCCTAAGGGATCTCTGCCCTTCCTTTGACGTGGTGGACGAGGACCTAACCCTTAAAGGCCTTCTTCGCATCCACAAGGGGCAAGGGTAAACCAGTACACCCACCGACCCTCCTCAGGGAGAAGGCTGTACCGGTGACCTTCCACCCGGTAGCACCCCAGGTCCCGCCAGAGACCGGGCCGCTCCCGGAGGAAGACCCTAAGCGGGGTGCCTCTTTTCTGGGCCAAAAGCAGGCAAAGATTTCCCCCAACGGGCTCCTGGTTTCCCCGCTTGCCCTCCCCCTGGTAGAGGATGCGGCCATCTGCCAGAAAGAGGTTCCTGTACCCCGACTCCCCCCGGTCCACCAAGAGGCTACGCTTCCCTATGCCCTTCCGGGTCCTGTGGTAGGCGAAGACCTCGCTCCAGCTTAAGCTTGACACCGCCCTTTCCCCCGGCTATCATCCTAAGTGCCCGGTCGGACGCCCCCGACCCGGCAACAACCCAAGGCCCCGTGGTGTAGTTGGTTAACACACCCGCCTGTCACGTGGGAGATCGCGGGTTCGAGTCCCGTCGGGGCCGCCAGGCCGAGGTAGCTCAGTTGGTAGAGCATGCGACTGAAAATCGCAGTGTCGGCGGTTCGATTCCGCCCCTCGGCACCAGCGGGCAACGCAAGCCGTCCTCACCTGGAGGACGGCTTTCTTCTTTTACCCCACCCCGGGCTGCCCTCTTTACTTCACTATCCCTGAAGGAGGTGGGAACCTGCAGGAAAACCCTTTAGATTCCGGGTGGGTATTCGGATAGAGAATTTTCGGCGCTGAAGGAATTCATTTTAGGGTATTGCCGGTGAATTTTCGGGGTGTATTCAAGCAGGTGCATTGGGTAGGCTGTGGGGGCTTTGGCCCTCCGGCTTCCCTGTTTTTTTAAGGGCATTCCCCCTCAAACCCGGAAGGTTCCCCCTCGCCACCTTGGCCGCGGCCCTGGTCTGGCAGTTTTTCCAGGCTAACTCCCTCCTACTGAGGACCTTGGACCTAAGCACCGGCGTGGGTATTGGCCTAGCGGCAATGACGCTTCTCTTGGTCAACACCAGCTTGGTTTCCCTCGCCATCCATCTGGCCAACGGTACCCCCCTGAGGGAGGTATGGAGAAAAAACTTCGGCTGGCTTACGGTCAGCTACTTCCTCCTCTCCGCCCTAGCCCTCCTCCTGGCCCGGGCCTACGAGACCCCATTGTTGGGCGGCTGGGGAGGGTGGACGGTCCTCTTCTTCCTGATTCCCCTCTACTACAGCCGCTTCTACTGGGACGAGAAGGTGCGCTTGGAGCAAGCTTTTGACGCCACCCTGGAAGTCCTCATGCACGCTTTTGAGGCCAAGGAACCGGAAACCCGCTTGCACTCCGAGCGCGTAGCCGATATCGCCCGCGACCTGGCGCGGGCCCTCTACAAGGATGAGGCCAAGGCCCAGGACATCTACCGGGCCGCCCGGCTCCACGACATCGGCAAGATCGCCATCCCCGAGCCCCTCCTCCTCAAGCCGGGAAACCTAACCCCGGCGGAGTACGGCCTCATCCAAAGCCACACCACCAAAGGGGCCGAGCTCCTCTCCCCGGCCCGGAAGGTGGCCTTTGACCCGCTCGTCTACAACGTCCTCCTCTACCACCACGAGCGCTGGGACGGCCGGGGCTACCCCAGGGGGCTCGCCGGGCACGAGATCCCCGAGGAGGCCCGCATCGTGGGCCTGGCCGACGCCTACGAGGCCATGACCGCACCCCGCCCCTACCGGGAAGCCAAGACCCCCGAGGAGGCCCTAAGGGAGATCCAGGAGCTCTCCGGCCACCAGTTTGACCCTAGGCTGGTGGAGGCTTTCACCGAACTTTGGAAAGAGAACCCTATCTGGCGCGACCGCCAGGCCTACCTGGCAGCAAAGGAGGGATCGGTATCAGCCTCTACCTCTTCGCCGCACTCTTCGGATTCGGCCTCGCCCTCGCCCTGGGAGCCCGGCTCAAGGACCTCGGAGGGATAGAGCTCAAGGCGGCCTGGGCCTTTCTCCTGGCCGCCCTGGTGGAAGGGGGCCTGGCCTATGGCACCTACCGGGGCCTGTTCCGACCCGAGTGGGCAGGCCCTCTAGCCAAGGTGTTGGTCCTCCTCCTGGTGGGGTACGGGCTTTACCGGAACCGGCACCTGAAAAGCCTCTACCTGGTCCTTCTGGGCCTTTTCCTCAACACTTTAGTCATCTTCGCCAACGGGGGCCACATGCCCGTGAGCCTGGAAACCCTGAGGAGGGCAGGCATAGAAGGCTGGGAGGAACTTTTAAGGAACAAGGGCGATGCCGTGCATACCCTCCTAGACGAATCCACCCGCCTTCCCTTCCTGGGGGACGTTATTCCTCTTCCCCCCTTGCGCAAGGCGGCGAGCCTGGGGGACCTCTTCATCCTGGCGGGAATCGCCGGGGTGGTGGTGGAAGGAGCCTTGAGGGCAGGGGGAAGGCGGCTTCCCAGGCGCCAGGCAGCCCTTAGGGTGCTGGCCTTTCTCCTGCTGGTCTTTCTTCTACTTGCCCTTCGCATTTGAGGCCGGCACCATCTAGGCCCGGTGTAGTGTATATTCCCAAGGAGGGGGCTTACCCCTAAGTCCGGAGGCAATATGGCGTATCGCATCTGCTTGATTGAGGGCGACGGGATCGGCCACGAGGTGATCCCTGCGGCCAGGAAGGTCTTGGAGGCCACCGGGCTTCCCCTGGAGTTCGTGGAGGCCGAAGCGGGCTGGGAAACCTTTGAGCGAAGAGGGGTTTCCGTGCCCGAGGAAACCGTGGAGAAAATCCTTTCCTGCCAGGCCACCCTCTTCGGGGCTGCCACCAGCCCCACAAGAAAGGTGCCGGGCTTCTTCGGGGCCATCCGCTACCTCAGGCGCAGGCTGGACCTCTACGCCAACGTGCGCCCTGCCAAAAGCCGCCCCGTGCCGGGAAGCCGGAGCGGAGTGGACCTCATCATCGTGCGGGAGAACACCGAGGGGCTTTACGTGGAGCAGGAACGCCGCTACCTGGATGTGGCCATCGCCGATGCGGTGATCTCCAAGAAGGCCAGCGAACGCATCGGCCGCGTGGCCTTGAAGATTGCGGAAAGCCGCCCCCGCAAAACCCTGCACATCGCCCACAAGGCCAACGTGCTCCCCGTGACCCAGGGGCTTTTCCTGGATACGGTGCGGGAGGTGGCCAAGGACTACCCCTTGGTGAACGTGCAGGACATCATCGTGGACAACTGCGCCATGCAGCTGGTCATGCGCCCCGAGCGCTTTGACGTGATCGTCACCACCAACCTCCTGGGGGACATCCTCTCCGACCTCACTGCTGGCTTGGTGGGGGGCCTGGGCCTTGCGCCTTCCGCCAACATCGGGGATACTGCGGCGGTCTTTGAGCCCGTGCACGGTTCCGCCCCCGACATCGCCGGCAAGGGCATCGCCAATCCCACCGCCGCCATCCTCTCCGCGGCCATGATGCTGGACTACCTGGGCGAGAAGGAAGCCGCCAAAAGGGTGGAAAAGGCCGTGGACCTGGTGCTGGAAAAGGGCCCCCGCACCCCGGACCTGGGGGGAACCGCCACCACGGAAACCTTTACCAAGGCAGTGGTGGAAACGCTAAAGGCCCTTTAAGGCCTTCACCTGAGCGCCCCTCGAGGGGAGGTCCTCGAGGGGATCTGCGCTTTTGCAGGCGTGCAACAATCAAGTGCACTCCTAAGGCATTCTTCCCAATCCACGATAAAACGTGTATGCTGCGTGTAGCTTAGCCTATGGCGTATAGCAGCTACACCGCCCCGTGTTAAGGAGGCAACGTGTTTTCGGGTTTTAGCAAGCTATTCAAACCCCGCGTGGAGGCGCTGGGCCTGGAGATCGGCGCCGCCAACCTAAAGCTGGTGGAGCTCTCCGGAAATCCCCCCGCCCTCAGAGCCCTGGCCACCCGGCCCACTCCCCCAGGAATGCTGGTGGAAGGGGTGATCGCCGAACCCCAGGCCCTGGCCCAGGAACTTAAGGAACTTCTCGCTGAAGCCCGGACCAAAAAGCGCTACGTGGTGACTGCCGTGCCCAATCCCAGCGTGATCCTGCGCACCCTTCAGGTGCCCAAGATGCCCCTCAAGGAGATGGAGGAGGCGGTTCGCTGGGAAGCGGAGCGGTACATCCCCTTCCCCATTGACGAGGTGGTCCTGGACTTCGCCCCCCTGGATCCCCTGGCCGAGGTAGCCGATGGGGAGCAGGTGGAGGTCATGGTGGGGGCCGCCCGGCAGGAAGCAGTGGCCTCCTTGCTGGAAGCCCTGCGGGGAGCAGGTCTGACCCCCATCATCTTGGATGTGAAGCCCTTTGCCGGGCTTTATCCCCTGGAAGCCCAGCTCAGCAGCGACCCGGAAGGGGTTTCCGTGGCCGTAGAAATCGGGGCAGAAAGCACCAGCCTGGTTCTCCTTAAGGGAGACCGTCCCTTGGCGGTGCGGATCCTCACCCTCTCCGGCAAGGACTTCACCGAAGCCATCGGGAAAAGCTTTGGCCTGGACTTCCTCACCGCCGAGGAGGTGAAGCGCACCTACGGCCTCGCCGCCATCCCCACCGAGGACGAGGAGCTTCTTCTGGACTTTGACGCCGAGAGGGAGCGGTACAGCCCCGCCAAAATCTACGATGCCATCCGGCCCATCCTGGTGGAACTCACTCAGGAGATCCGTCGGAGCCTGGAGTTTTTCCGCGTGCAACTGGGTGACATACAGCCGAAGGTAGGGTACCTCTACGGCGGGGGAAGCCGGCTTAGGGGCCTGTCCACCCTGCTTACCGATACCCTGGGGGTCAACTTCACCGTCCCCGACCCCTGGCAGGGCATCCAGGTGGATCCCAGGCGCTTTGACCTGGACAAGATCAAGGAGATGGGACCGGAGTTTCTGGTGCCCGTGGGCCTGGCCTTACGGGGGGTGATGCCCCTTGATTAGGCTTAACCTTCTCCCCAAAAACCTGCGCCGCCGCATTGAACCGGGTTGGTGGCGCCTGGCGGCGGGGGCCTTTGCCCTGCTGACCCTTTCCTTTTTGGGCTTTCTCCACTACACCGCCTACACCGAACTTACCCTGGCCAAGCAGGAAAGGGATGCCCTGAAAGCTGAGGTAGAGGCCCTAAAACCCTTTATTGCCGAACAAAACCGCCTGGTGCAGGAGAGGAAGGCCCTCGAGGCCCTCCTCGCCATCCGGGAAGGCCTTAAGAAGAACTTCGTCCCCTGGTCCGAGTACCTGGCGGCCTTTATCCGGCAAATCCCCCAGCAAGGCGGACGCCTCCCCGTGGCCCTGCGCTCCGTGGGTACCCGGGCCATTCCCGAGGACGAGGCTAACCGGATGGCTCAAGCCGGGACCTATGATGGCAAGAAGGTGCAGGTGGAGTTCACCGTGCAGGGGGAAGCCCTGAACCAAAACGCCCTGGTGAACTTCGTGCGGGCTTTTGAAACCTCACCCCGATTCGGCATAGAGTTCCAGGGGGCTTCCCTGGACCCGAACCGGGGGCTTTATACCTTCAGCGCCCGGGTGGGCCTGGTGGGAGGTGGGGAAAGTGCTCGCTAGACTTGGACAGCGGGAATGGGCCCTGATCGCCATCGCCCTCACCTTGGTGGTGGCCCTCCTCTGGTACTTCCTCCTCATCGTCCCCATACGCCAGGAAACGGAAAGCGTGCGCCAGGAGATCAACGCCCTTATTCCCGAACGGGATAAAGGAAGGCAAGCCCAGCGCGCCCTTCCAGAACTCCGGGCCACCATCGCTGAGCTACAAGCCGAGCGCCAAGCCTTTCTGAGGGCGCTTCCCAAGGAGGAACGGCTTTCCCAGGTTCTGAACGAGATCCTGACCGAAGCCCTAAGGAGCGGGGTCACGGTGCGTTCCTTCACCCGCTCCCCCACCTCGGCCCCGGTGCCGGAGGTGCGGGCGCTTTCCCTGGCCCTTTCCCTCGAGGCCCCCTTCCCCGAAACCTACGCCTACCTACAGCGTCTGGAAGGGCTTTCCCGCTTCAGCTCCATCTCCGGGCTGAACCTGAGCGTCCAGGGTCAGGAGGTTAACCCAAGCCTCAACACCAGCCTGACCCTCACCCTCTACGTTCTGGCCAAAGACCTAGGCCAGTCTGAAGGAACCACAAAGACGCAAGCAACCCCATCGCCGCAAACAGGCCAAGGAGGTGGTCGGTGAAAGCCCTTCTAGCGCGCCTGGCCACGGCTTGGCGCAACCTACCCCAGTCCACCAAGCTCCTCCTGGCGGGCCTTCTCCTGGTGAGCGCCGTGGCGCTTTGGTATGTGGGTTTCTACCTGCCCACCCAGGCGCCCATGGAGGTGCAACCCACCCCCGGCCAACCTCAGGTGCCCAGCCAGGGAGCGGAGGCTCCCAAGGCCATAGAAGCCCCACCCATCCCGCCCCTTGCCGAAACTGCCCCCCAAGACCAAGCGGTGAAGCCTAGCCCCGAGGCTTCTCCTTCCCAGAAAGCCCCTAAAGCAGGCGAGCCCGTCTTGACCACAGCCTTGCCCATCCCCAAAACGCAACAAGAGGCCCCGCTTCCAAACCCCTTTGTGCCCCTGGTGGTGGAAGCTCCACCTTCTCCCCCCGTGCCCTCCCCTGCCCCGGCACCTAGGCCCACCCCCGTACCCACAGGGGCCCCTGTCCGGGTAACCCAGGGAACACCCTTGCCCACCCCAAGCGTTCAAGCTTCACCCCGGCCTCTCCCGGGAAGCCAAGGAGCCCTGCCCGCTCCCAAGGTGCTGGCCACGGTATTGCAGGCGGAGGCCCCTAAGACCGAGCTGGGTGGAACCCCACCCGTCCTCACTCCCCCGTCCGGGCTTGTGGAAACCCCGTTGCCGGTTCAGAAAAAAGAGGGGGAGAAGGCGGAACCCCCTCCGCCTCCCAAAACCCCCTTGCAGACCCTGGTGGAGGAAAGGGGTCTCAAGCTAACCGGCACCCTTCTGGGTCCGGTGAGCGTGGCTATCCTGGAAAGCAAGGAGGGTTACTTGGTGCTACCCGTGGGTAGCCTTCTTCCGGGTAGCGAGGCGGTGCTTCGCCGCATAGAAAGCGACCGCGTGGTGTTGGCCTTGAAGGATGAAAGCCTTGAGATTGTCCTAGACAGCATGCAAGCAGGAGGTGGCCAGTGAGAAAAGCCCTTATGAAACTTCTGATCCCCACCCTTTTGGCCCTGGGTGCCGGGGCATGGGCGGGAAGCCTTCCCCAGGAACCCCGCTTTGACGCCAAGGTGGACCTGAAGGTATCCGAAAGCCAGGTGCGGGCCGGGCTCACCCTGCCTCTGGATGTGGTCCTGGAAGCCCTAGCCCGGAGCGTGGGCCTTCAGCCCCTTATCTACCGGGCCTACGATGCCTCCGGCGATCCAGCCAAGGCCCAGCCCCCCTTACCCAACATCAAGTTGGACTTCCAGGGCAAACCCTTCCGGGAAGTCTGGGACCTCCTCTTCGCCACCTACGGCACCCAGTTCAACCTGGACTACCTCTTCCTGCCTCCCGACGTGGTGGTGGTGGCCCCCACCCAGGTGATCACCGCCTTGGTGGACGCTCCAAGCCGCACCGGGGCCATGGAGCGGAAGCCCTACCTGGTGGCCATCCCCGAGATCGCCTATCGGCGCACGGAAACCGACGCCCAGGGCCAGGCCCGCACCGTGGTGAACATAGATGGGGCCAAGGCCTGGGTGCAAAACGATCTCCTGCCCTTCCTTTCCCGGGAAGCAGCGGGCCTTAGCGTGAACTGGATTGTGGTGGAGGAAGGGGGCAAACTCAGAGCCCTTCTCTCCGTTCTAGCCACTCCCGAACAGCATACTCGCTTCTCGGACATCCTGCAGCGGGCAGGGATTGACTTCCGCCCCTTGCCCGCCCTCACCCTGCCCAAGCCTCGGGTAGAGCGCACCTATGTCCTGACCCATTCCACCTTCCCGGAGATCCTTTCCTTCCTGCAAACACAGGTCCCGAACGCCCAGGTGGCCGTGGTACCCACCGACCCCAAACGGGCCCTCATCACCGCCACCGAGGAGGACCACGCCCGCATCGCCGAACTCCTGAAGGTGGCCGATGTACCCAAGCCCACTCCCGTGGTGCGCCGGGTCTACGCCTTGCAGAACCTCACCTTCCAGGAAGCCCAGGAAAGGCTTAAGCCCGTCCTGGAAAGGGAGTTGAAAGGGGCCCGCCTGGAAGGTGTCCCGGGTAACCCCAAAGCCCTTCTTCTGGAGGCTACCGAAGCCGACCAGGCCTTCTTCGCCGAGATCCTCAAGGCCGCCGATGTGCCTCCCCAGGTGGCCCCGCCCACCCAGGAGGCCACGGTGCGGAGGCTCTACCCCTTGCGCTTCGCCGATGCTGAAAAGGTAGCTCCCTTCCTGGCTCGGGAGGTGCCAGGGATTGTGGTGCAGACGGTGCCCGGGCAACCGGTCCTCTCCGTGCGGGGAACGGAGAAACAACTTTCTGAAGTGGAGAACCTCCTGGCCCAGATCGACCGGGCTCCCGAGCAGGGGCCACCTGTCTTCCAGCGTTCCTACCAGCTCTCCAACGCCAAGGCCACCGAGCTAGCCAAGGTGCTCCAGGAGGCCTTGCAAGCCCGGCAGGCCCAGGTTCCCCAGAGCCAGGCCCAGCCCCAAGCCCCCACACGCCAGGCCACGGTGGTGGCGGACGAGCGCACCAATACCCTGATCGTCACGGGCACACAGGAGGACCTAGCCCTGGTGGAGGGCCTCATCCCCAAGCTGGACCAGGCGGTGCCCCAGGTGAACCTGAGGGTGCGCATCCAAGAGGTGCAGTCCAACTTCAGCCGAAACCTGGGTCTCAAGTGGAACACCATTGCCGGGGGAAATGTGGCGGCCAGCATCCTGGACACAGGGCTTTCCCTTATCTTTGACAGCACCCGGAGCCTGGCTGCCCTGAACATCATCGCCACCCTCGAGGCCCTCCAGCGCCAGGGTCTTTCCCGAGCCCTTAGGGATGTGAACCAAACTGTGCTCAACAACCAGACCGCCCGCCTGCAATCCGGGGAGACCTTCCTCATCCGCCGGGTGGTGGATGACCGGGTGGAGCGGGTACCCTTTGACATCGGCATCATCGTGGAGGTCACCCCGCAGATCACCGCCGACGGGCAGATCCTCCTCAACATCAAGGCGGAGGTTTCCGGGAATGTCCAGCGCAACCCCGTGGACGGGGATGTGGACCGGTTCACCAAGCAGGTGGTAACCACCACCTTAAGGGTGCGGGACGGGCAGACCGTGGTCCTCGGGGGTCTCACCTCCCAGGAAAACACCCAGGTGCAACAGGGCGTGCCCCTTCTCATGGATATCCCCCTGATTGGGGAACTCTTCAAGCAAAGGAGCCAGGAAACTACCGACCGGGAGCTTCTGGTAGTCATCACCGCCGACATCTTGAAGTAAACCGCAAGCCGCTAAGCTCCTTTACCCCTCCCAGCCAGGGGAGGCAAGCCTGCAAAGCTGGGCTTTGCTGATCCCCTGGCTTGGGTCCATCCCAGGTCGCTTGCCCTACAATGGGCCCATGAGGTTCCTGACCGCAGGCGAGTCCCATGGCCCTGAGCTTCTCACCATCATTGAGGGCCTGCCCGCCGGCATCCCCCTCACCGAGGAGGACATCAACCCCTGGTTGGAACGGCGTCAGAAGGGCTATGGCCGGGGAAGGCGCATGGTCATAGAAACCGACCGGGTGGAGTTCCGGGCCGGAGTTCGGGCCGGGCGCACCACGGGAGCCCCGGTGGCCCTGGCCATCCGAAACGCCGACTACCGGAACTGGGTGGAGATCATGGACCCCGCCCCGGGGAACGAGCCCCGCAAGAAGGCCCTCACCGCCGCCCGCCCCGGCCACGCCGACCTTTCTGGGGGCATCAAGTACGGCCACAAGGACCTAAGAGACGTGCTGGAAAGGGCCAGCGCCCGGGAGACCGCCATGCGGGTGGCGGTGGGAGCGGTGGCCTTGAAGTTCCTGAGCCTTCTTGGAGTTGAGGGAACTGGGTACGTGCCGGGTATGGCGGGGGTGTGGGCCCAGGTTCCCTTCTCCTGGGACCTGGTACCCCGCATAGAGGAAAGCCCCTTGCGCATGACCGATCCCGAGGCCGAGGCCGAGGTTATCCGCCGCATAGACCAGGCCAAGGCGGAAGGGGACACCCTGGGTGGGGTGATCGAGGCCCGCTTCCGGGGCCTGGTGCCGGGCCTGGGAAGCCACGTGCAGTGGGACCGCAAGCTGGATGGCCGTCTGGCCCAGATGGCCCTTTCCATTCCCGCGGTGAAGGGGATGGAAATCGGCCCCGCCTTTGAAAACGCCATGAAGCGGGGCTCGGAGGTTCACGATCCCATCTACTGGAGCCCGGAGAAGGGGTTCTACCGCACCACCAACCGGGCGGGGGGCCTCGAGGGAGGCATGACCACCGGGGAGGAACTCATCCTCAGGGCTGCCTTAAAGCCCATCGCCACCCTGATGAAACCCCTCCCCACCGTGGACGTGGTGACCCACCAGCCCGCCGATGCCGCCAGGGAACGCTCCGACGTCACCGCCGTGCCCGCGGCCAGCGTGATCCTCTGCGCCCTATCCGCCATCGTCCTGGCCCAGGCTTACCTGGAGAAGTTCGGCGGGGACACCATGGAGGAGATACAGGAACGGGTGGAGCGGTACAAGGCTCGGGTCCTAACCTACTAAAGGCGTAGGATGGCTCCATGACCCGCCTGGAGATTCCCCGCCCCGCCACCTTCATCAGCCTCACCGGTTTCATGGGGGCGGGGAAAAGCCGCATCGGTAGGGAGCTGGCCCGCACCCTCATGCTCCACTTCATCGACCTGGACCGCTACATAGAAAGGCGCACGGGGCTATCCATCCCCGATATCTTCCGCCACCTGGGGGAAGAGGCCTTCCGGCAGATGGAGAGAGAGGCGGTGCAGGAGCTTCTCGGCAAGGAGTACCTGGTTCTCTCCTTGGGCGGGGGTACCTTCGTGGATCCGGAAAACCGCAGGAAGCTTTTGGCCAGAGGCCCGGTGGTGGCCCTCTGGGCCAGCCCGGAAACCATCCTGGAGCGCACCCTGCGCAAGCCCGGGGAAAGGCCCCTTTTGCAAGGGGAAAACCCCCTGGAAAGGATAAGGACCCTCCTCGAGGCCCGCACCCCCATCTACCGGGAGGCCCACGTGCACGTTTCCACCGACAACCGGAAGGTGGAGGAGGTGGTGGAGGAGATCGTGGAGAAGCTTTGGAGCTATGCGAAGGCTCATCGTCCGTAACCCTGTTTCCTACCCCATACTGATTGGGGAAGGCGTGCTCGAGGAGGTCCGGACCCCCGAAGGTCCTTCGGCCCTTCTTTACGACCGGCGGGTGGAAGGCTTTGCCCTGAAGCTGGCAGAACGCCTCGGGGTTCAACACCAGCTAGGTCTGGAAGGGGGCGAGGGAGCCAAGACCCTGGCCGTCTACGGCCGGGTCCTCTCCTTCCTGGCGGAAAAGGGCCTACCCCGGAACACCACCTTGCTGGTGGTGGGGGGAGGGACCCTCACCGACCTGGGGGGGTTTGTGGCCGCCACCTACCTCCGGGGAATCCCCTACCTCTCCTTCCCCACCACCACCCTAAGCGTGGTGGACGCCAGCGTGGGGGGTAAGACCGGCATCAACCTTCCTGAGGGGAAAAACCTGGTGGGAGCCTTCCACTTTCCCCAAGGGGTGTATGCGGAGCTTGAGGCCCTCAAAACCCTCCCCCCCTTCACCTTCAAAGAGGGCCTGGTGGAAGCCTTCAAGCACGGGATCATCTCCGGGGAGGAAGGGCTTTTGGAGGTGGAGGACCTCACGCCGGAAAGCCCCCGCCTCGAGGCCTATCTGGCCCAGGCGGTGGCGGTGAAGGTGAGGATCACCGAGCAGGACCCCACGGAAAAGGGGGAAAGGAGGCTATTAAACCTGGGCCACACCCTGGGGCACGCCCTGGAGGCCTACACCCACCACGCCCTGCCCCACGGGGCAGCGGTGGCCTACGGCCTCCTCTACGCTGCCCTTCTCGGCAAACTCCTGGGAGGGGAGGACCTCACCCCCCTGGTCCTCCGCCTCCTGAGGTGGCTTTCTCCTCCTCCCCTCCCCCGGGTTTCCTGGGAGGACCTCCTTCCCTACCTCCTCAGGGACAAAAAGAAGGTTTCCGAAAGCCTCCACTGGGTGGTGCCCCTGGGCCTGGGGAACCTCACGGTGAAGCCCCTTCCGGAAACAACCCTAAGGGAGGCCTTCGGCCTTTGGCGGGAGGTCCTCTCTACGCTTTGATAGAACTAGAGCGCCTTTCCCCTCACGCCAGGAGACCCGCAGAACACCCGCCTGGTAAGCGCGGCTTCCCTATGGGAAATAGCCATCAAATCCCGGCTAGGCCGGTTTCCCCAGGGCGAGGCCGTACTATCCGCCTATCCTGGTTGGCTGGAACCCCTGAAAGCCCAGGAGCTCCCCATAAAGGGTCCTCACGCCCTCCTAGCCCCTTCCCTACCCGGAAACCACCGGGACCCCTTTGACCGCATGCTGGTAGCCCAAAGCCTCTTGGAAAGGGCACTCCTTGTATCCCATGACGAAGCCCTGAAGAGCCTGGGTGCGGCCATCGTAGGGTGAGAAGCCTAAAGCCCCACCCCCACTGGCCGGAGCACCCCGGCCTTGGCCTTGCCGAAATCCAAGGGAAACTCCCCTACCTCCGTCCTTAGGACCAGAAGGGCTAGCGGAAGGTCCTCCCCTTCCCACGCCACGCCTGCCCCCGTGGCCAGGGCTAAGGCCCGGGGGTCCTCTGGGGGGAAGGCCACCCGGGGAAGACGGGACCAAGGAAGGCTAGCCCCGAAGGCCAGGGCGAGGGCCTTGGCCGGGCGGAAGCGTCCCTTTTGCACCAGACCCAGGTAAAGCCCGGGGGCTGGGGCCTTAAGGCCAGCCAGGGAGGGAAGCTCCTCCGGAACCAAGTAAAGATGGCCTGAGCGCTCCCAGATGGGTCCTTCCAGGTCCAAGCCCGCTTCCCCCAGAAAGTTCGCAAGGGCCTTCCGGGCCTCCTGGCTCAAGGGGGGAATGCGTTCCTTAGGTGGCGTGCCCCAGCTACCCCCCTCCTTGCGGAGGCGGGCCAGGAAGTGCCCCTCCCCCTCGAGGCGATGGGGCCAGAGCCTGGCGGTCTTCTCAAGCTCCGGGTTCCCGTCTCCCCACTCCGGCACCCCGGGAGCAAACAGGGGATGGTAGCGGGCATCCTCCAGGTGGAACTCCGGATGCTCCCGTAGGAAGTGAGCCACCACCCCCTCGTTCTCCTCCGGGGCGAAGGTACAAGTGGAGTAGACCAAAACCCCTCCCGGCCCCAAAAGCCTTGCCGCCTGGGAGAGAAGCCCCTTTTGCACCTCGGAAGCCCGCCTGGGGGCCCCAGGACCCCAGTGGCGGATGGCCTCGGGGTCCTTGCGGAACATTCCCTCCCCGGAGCAGGGAGCGTCCAGGAGAACCCGGTGAAAGTACGGCCCAAAGGCCTCCGCAAGAGATCGGGGAGGGGCCTGTACCACGGCGAGCCTGCCCCCCCAGCGCTCCACGTTTTCCAAAAGGCCCCGGATCCTCTTACCGTCCACCTCGTTGGCCAAAAGAAGACCCCTTCCCCCCATGCGGGCCAGGAGGTGGGTGGTCTTCCCCCCAGGAGCCGCCGCCAGGTCCAAAACCCGCTCTCCAGGTTGAGGGTCCAATAGCACCCCTACCGCCTGGGCGCTCGGCTCCTGGATGTAGTAAAGCCCGGCGTAGAAGAAGGGGTGGGGTCCCGGCCGGGCCTCCTTTGGGTAGTAGAACCCCTCCGGGCACCACGGGATGGGTCTCAAGGACCAGGGGGCGATCCTTGTAAAGTCTTCCGGCGTTATCTTCAGGGTGTTCACCCTAAGGCCATAGGTCCTTTCCCCTTCCGTAAGGGACCTGAGGAAAAGGGGAAACTCCTCCCCCAAAAGCTCCGCCATGCGGGAGAGGAAGGCCTTGGGCAACACCCGAGTACCCTAGCACGAAAAAACCTCTGGCTCAAGGAGCCGGGCTAAAATGGCCCTATGGATCCTGTGGCGGAAAGGCTTGCCCCCCGGGCCTACCTGGCCCTCAAGGGAAAGAAGTGCCTGGGGTACCGGGAAGGTCAGCTCCTGGCCATGGCGGGGGACAATCAGGAACCTCACCTCCCATGATTCAAGCCATCGGTACCGATTTGGTGGAAATCGACCGGGTGCGAAGGCTCCTGGGACGGCACGGGGCAAAGGCCCTAAAAAGGCTTTTCACCGAGGAGGAGTTAACCTACGCCCTCCGCCACCAGGACCCTGCCCCAAGCCTTGCCGCCCGAATCGCCGCCAAGGAAGCCTTCCAGAAATGCTGGCCCGAAAGCCTTTCCTGGAAGGAAGTCTGGGTGGGGATGGAGGGGAGGAAACCGGTCTTGCGCTTTGCCCCAAAGGTAAAGGCCCGCCTCGAGGCGGAAAACCTTTTCGCCCACCTCTCCCTAAGCCACGAGAAAAGCCACGCCCTGGCGGTGGTAATCCTGGAAGCTAGGGCACCAGGCGCAGGATAAGGACATAGGCATAGGTCCCTCCCCTGCCGGCTGCCAGGGCTCCTTGGATCATGTTCCAAAGGACCAGGACCACCAGGGCAAAGGCCAGGGGAACCGCTATCACCAGCCCCACCACGGTCATCGCCAGAAGAAGGAGAGCCAAGCCGTAGAGGGTGTAGCTGATCTGGCCGTTTAGGGACTCCTTGGCGTGGGCCTGGACGAAGGCGCTTTTCGGACCCCAAAGCAGGATGGCCAAGGGCAGAAGGATCTGGCCTATAAGGATGAAGTACCCCACCAGGGGAGCCAGGTGAACCACCGCCGCCCAGGTCCGGTCCGCATCCGTCAAAGGGGTGGGTTGTTCCATAAAGCCAGTTTATCAAGAAGATGGGCCAGAGGCTGGCTTCTGCCTAAGCCACCTCCTCCACTTCCTCGCGGATGCGGATGGGGCCTTGCCTCTCGGGCCTCAGACCCACCTTGTCCTGGTAAAAGGCCCGGATGACCTCAAAATCCTGCTTGAGGTTTCCGGTAGGCCAGAGGTAGCCCCCGATCCCCACCTCCTTTTTCCGGCAGTCCACGTAGCCGAGGGCAATGGGCACCCCAGCCTTCAGGGCCATGTAGTAAAAGCCGCTCCGCCAGTAAGGTGCCTTCCCCCGGGTGCCCTCCGGGGCGATGAGGATGGCGATCTCCTTCTCCTGTTGAAAAACCTCCGCCACGCTGTCCACCAGGTTGTTCCGGCGGGAGCGGTCCACGGGGATACCCCCAAGAAGCTTTAAGAGCCAGCCCAAGGGGGGCCGGAAAAGCTCCTTCTTCCCCAACCACCGGGCCCGAATCCCCAAAGCCCATAGGGCCAGGAGGCCCACCGGGAAATCCCAGTTGGAGGTGTGAGGGGCACCGATCAGCACGTACTTCCGGCTGGGAGGAGGCGGCATATGGTACCGCCACCCGAGGCTTCGCAAAACCAGGCCTGCCAGTTTCTGCATACCCTGAAAGTATACCCCCTGTGGTACACTGTTCAAAGGCGGGGTGGGGGCTTCCCCCACCCCAGTTTGCTGGGGTGAGGATGCATAAGGTAGTCATCGTAGGCCGACCCAACGTGGGCAAGTCCAGCCTCTTCAACCGCCTCCTGGGCAAAAGGAGTGCGGTGGTGGCCGATGTCCCCGGGGTTACCCGCGACCTCAAGGAGGGGGTGGTGGAAAGCGAGAAGGGCCGCTTCCTCCTGGTGGACACCGGGGGGCTTTGGTCGGGGGACCGCTGGGAAAAGAAGATCCAGGAAAAGGTGGACCAGGCGTTGGAGGACGCCGAAGTGGTCCTCTTTGCCGTGGACGGCCGCTCAGAGCTCACCCAGGCGGACTATGAGGTGGCGGAGTACCTGCGGAAGAAGGGAAGGCCCGTGATCCTGGTGGCCACCAAGGTGGACGACCCCAAGCACGAGCACTACCTGGGCCCCCTCTACGCCCTGGGTTTCGGCGATCCCATCCCCACCTCCAGCGAGCATGCAAGGGGCCTCGAGGAACTCCTGGAAGCCATCTGGGAAAAGCTTCCTGTTCGGCACATCGAGTCGGAGCCGGAAGTGGCGGGCATCAAGCTCGCCATCGTGGGCCGACCCAATGCCGGAAAGAGCAGCCTCCTGAACGCCATCCTGGGGGAGGAACGGGTCATCGTGTCGGAGGAGCCCGGCACCACCCGGGACGCCATCGACGTGCACTTCACCTTCCGCGGCCAGCCCTTCGTCCTGGTGGACACCGCCGGCATCCGCAAGCGCCCGGAAAGCCTGGTGGAGGAGCTGGCCATCAGGCGGAGCCTTAAAGCGATAGAGGAAGCCGACGTGGTTCTTCTGGTCGTAGACCCGTTCCAGGTGGGGGACCGGGAGCTCAAGCTGGCCAACCACGCCCTGGAAGCGGGCAAGCCCGTGCTCCTGGTCATCACCAAGTGGGACCTGGTAAGGAAGGAGGAGGCCCCCAAGGTGCGCCGGGAGCTCAAGGAAAAGCTTGCGCACCTGGAGCATCTTCCCCGGGTCTACACCTCGGCCTTCACCAAGCAGAACCTGGATAAGATCTTCAGCGAGGCGGTGCGCCTATTCGAGCTCAACCACACCCGCATCCCCACCGCCGAGCTCAACCGCTGGCTTTCCGTCTGGACGGCGAAGGTGCAGCTTCCCAACTTCAAGGGAAAACCCTTGAAGATCTTCTACGCCACCCAGCCCGAGGTGGCCCCACCCACCTTCGTCTTCTTCGTAAACCACCCGGAGTTCGTGACCCGGGCCTTTGAGAACTACCTGAAAAACCGTATCGGTGAGGACCTGGGTCTTAAGGAAGTGCCCTTCCGCCTGGTCTTCCGCGGACGTCGGGAAGAAGGCTAGGGACGGCTTTCCCGGCGCGCGGAAGCCAGGAGGCCCGCGTCCACCATAAACCCCACCACCACCCCTAAAAAGCGCCTTCCATCCAGAAGAAGCATGAGAAAGGCCCAGATGGCTGCCTCCCAAAAAGCCTCCGGTGCCAGCTTCTGGGCGTAGTAGAAAGGGGCGAAGGTGACCGGTACTTGCAGGAGCATGGAAAGGCTTTTCTTGGGATAGCGAAGGAGAAGCACCAGACTCCCCACCGCCCAACTCCAGGCGACACCTTCCGGCACCAGCCCCGCCCCCACCAGGTAGGCCAAGCCCGCCCAAGCGAGCCCGGCATCCAGGGGATAGTCTCAGGCGGCCAGGGGCGAAGGCCGCCTCGAGGCGCGGGCCAGCCAACCATCCAGAACATCCAGGGTCCAGCCCAGAAGCAAAAGGCGCACCACCCCGGCCAAGGCCTCGGGTCCCTCCCCCACCCGGAGGAGAACCAGGGCTACCACTCCACCCCGGGCCAAGGTGGCCAGATCAGCCAGAAGCCGAAGGAAGGGCTCCACTTTCCCCATATCCCAGCGCCTGCAAACCCTCCACCGCCCCCATGCGCAAGGAGAGGTGGGCCAAGGGAGTAAGGGGGGTGGGTTGGGGATTGACCTCAATCAGATAAGCCCCGCCTGTGAAGGCAATGCGTCCCAAGGAAGCCGCAGGCTCCACCTCAGCACTGGTGCCCACCACCAGGGCAACATCCGCCTCGGCAAAGGCTTTTTCCGCCTTCTCCCACGCTCCCTCGGGCAAAAGCTCCCCAAACCAGACCACATCGGGCCGGGCCCTATGTCCACACAGGGGGCAGAAGGGTGGAGGGGTGAAAGGGTCGGGGAGCAAGAACCGGTGCCCGCAAGCCTCACAGCGGGCTCGGAGGATATTGCCGTGGAGCTCCACCAGGTTCCGGCTTCCCGCCAAGGCGTGGAGGCCGTCCACGTTCTGGGTCACCAGGAGGAACGCCCCCCCTCGCCCAAGCACCTCCTCTTCCAGCCGCACCAGGGCCAGATGGGCGGGGTTGGGCTTGGCTTCCCGCACCCTGGCGATGCGCCAGGCATACCATTCCCAGACTCTTTCCGGGTTCCTGGCATACGCTTCCGGGGTGGCATAGTCCAGAGGGTTAAACTCCTTCCAAAGCCCCTCGGCATCGCGGAAGGTGGGAATTCCCGAGGGCTTGGAAATGCCCGCCCCCGTCAGGACCGCCACCCGCCTGGCTTCCTTCAGCCTTGACCGGGCCTCCTCTAAACCCATAAGCCCATGCTACCAGGAGTATTCTGGGGTTCATGATCACCTCCCTGCGGCTCTTCACCCCCGAGGCCATGCGGGAAGCCGATCAGAAGGCGGTGGAAATGGGCTACCCCTCCCTTCTCCTCATGGAATGGGCGGGGATGAAGGCAGCACGGGTCTACCAGGAGCTTTTCGGCCACCGCCCCGCCGTGGTTCTCGCCGGCAAGGGGAATAACGGCGGGGACGGGCTGGTGTTGGCCCGGCACCTCCACCTGGCCGGGGTGCCGGTACGGGTCTTTGCCGCCGAAGGCCAGGGCGGGGATGCCCTTTTGGCCCGGAGGGCCCTCGAGGCCCACGGCCTGGAGATCCGCCCCCTGGAGGAAGCCATCTGGAACCGGGAAGAAGTGCTGGTGGATGCCCTCTTCGGCACCGGGTTGAAAGGCCCTTTAGAGGGTTTCCATGCAGGTTTGGTGGAACGGATGAACGCCTCCGGGCTTCCCATTTTGGCCCTGGACCTGCCCTCGGGGCTTCCCTACTCCCCCCACGTGCAGGCCACCGCCACCGTGGCCTTTGCTGCTTTTAAGACGCCCCACTTCCTCCACCGGGAAGCCTGCGGAAAGCTCTTCCTGGCGGATATCGGCCTGCCCAAGGCCCTTTTGGAGCGGGAGGACCTCCCCGAGATCGCCACCCCCGAGGGGCTTCTTCCCCTTCTTCCCAAGCGTCCCCTCACCGCCCACAAGGGAAGCGTGGGCCGGGTGGGAATCCTGGGGGGCTTTCGGGGCGAAGGCCTCCGCTACGCCGGGGCCCCGGTACTGGCCGCCTTGGGAGCGTACCGCATGGGGGCGGGGCTGGTGCACCTGGTGGCCCCGGAGGGCATTCCCTTGGAGCCCCTCGAGGCCGTCTTCCACCCTGTCCAGGCGCCTGCCTTGCCGTCCGTGCGGGTGGAGGCCCTGGCGGTGGGCATGGGCGGGGGACCTTGGGGACGGGAATGGGCCCTAAAAGCCCTGGAAGCCCGGCTTCCCACGGTGCTGGACGCCGATGCCCTCCAGCCCGAGGTGGTGGAGCTCTACCGCCGCGCAGGCATCCCCGCCATCCTCACCCCCCATGCCGGGGAAGCGGGGCGGCTCCTGGGGGTGGCCCCGGAGGCGGTGGCCCGGGACCCCCTCGAGGCCGCCCGGACCCTGGCGGAGAAAACGGGGCTCGCCGTGGTGCTCAAGGGTAACCCCACGGTGGTGGCCCAAGGCACGCGGCTTTCCCTAAACCCCACCGGCAACCCCGCCCTGGCCACCGGGGGAACGGGGGACGTGCTTGCAGGGGCCATCGCCGCCCTCCTGGCGGCAGGCCTTCCTCCTTTTGACGCCGCCCGGCTTGGGGTTTACCTCCACGGCCTGGCCGGGGACCTCCGGGCCGGGGAAAAGGGGGTGGGGCTCCTCGCCCGGGAGGTGGCGGAGGCTCTTCCCCGGGCGCGGAGGCTTTTGGAAGGAGGGCAGGCGCCCTGGCCCTTTTCCCGGGTATGAGCGCCTCCTCCTGCCCTCATTCAGCGGATAACCTTACCCTCGGCCTTGCTATATGAGTAGAAAAGGAGCTCGCCCAGGAAAAGCCCCAAAAAATACGGGGTACCGGCGGGTCCTTGAAGGAAACGGGTCCAGTACCCCGGGCTAACCAGCTCAACGAAATAACCAACCGCCAAAGTGGCTGCTAGGAGAGCCACCACTTCTTTCCTGTTCGTTAAGCGCACCTGCCCAAGGGAGACATAGTCCAACAGGGCCCCGGAGATAACCCCAAGGGCAAAGGTAGCGGGTCCGAGGACGCCCTCAAACCGGAGGGCTAAGAGCCCTAGCCCAACAGAAATGCCCAAGGCTAGCGTTCTCTTTGCAAAACCCCAAAGCCTTTGAAATCTATCCATAGCAGCACCGCCTACCTACAAACATTTTGGCAAACCTCGGTACAAACAATTCGCGAAACGGCCTCGCAAGACCACGCACCCCCAACGCGCCTACAAGCATACTCAACAACCGGTCGGCAAACCTGTCGACAGACAAGGAAGCAGACAGGATTGAGGCTTGATCCACCTCCGCCACCCCCGCCATCCCCCGGATCCAGACAAGGCTGGGCGCCACAGCTGAGGGGCGAAACCTGCTCCTCCACCCCCGCTTTCTCAAAAGGTTTCACCATCTCATCGCCCGGCAATGGGCAAGAAGGCCCTTCTTGAGGGAAGGGCATGGCCTGAGCCATGGCCACCGGCAAACCCAAGACCATAAACACAAGCCCTCCTAGAATGGCCAGCCTCATTATATCACCTCCATTCCAAGGATAGGGCTTCTTCTTCTTGTCAAGACCCCAGAAAGCTCCTGGTATTCTGGGGGCGGTGTAGGACGTATGGATCACCCAACCCGCCTCTATGTCCCCGCCACCCTGGCTAACCTGGGCTCGGGGTTTGACGCCTTGGGGGTGGCCCTGGACCTCTACCTGGAGGTGGAGGCCGAGCCCGGCCAGGAGGACGCCTTTCTTTACGAGGGAGAAGGCCAGGTGGAAGGCCCGGACAACCTCATCCACCAGGGCTACCGGGCGGGGATGGAGGCCCTGGGACTCCATCCTGAGTCCTTGACCATCCGGGCCTTCAACCCCATCCCCCTGGCCCGGGGCATGGGGAGTTCTTCGGCAGCCCTGGTGGCCGGGGTGGCTCTGGCGGACCGGTTCTCCGGGGGAAAGCTGGGACGTGAGGGGGTCTTTCGGGTAGCCGCCAGCTTGGAAGGCCACCCCGACAACGTGGCCCCAGCCGTCTACGGGGGGTTTGTGGCCGCCCTGGCAAGCCCCCCCTTGGCCATCCCCTTGCCCAGGCCCCAAGGGGTCTATTTCGTTCTGGCCGTGCCCCCTTACGAGGTGCCCACCCCCTTAGCCCGGGCCGCCTTACCCGAGGTGGTCCCCTTAAAGGATGCCGTGTTCAACCTGGCCCGGAGCGCTCTCTGGCCTGCGGCTCTTTGTTCAGGAAGGCTTGAGGCCTTACGGGAAGCCTGCCGGGACCGCCTCCACCAGCCCCACCGGGCCCACCTGATGCCCGGGGTCCTGGAAGCCATTGAAGCCGCCTTGAAAGCCGGGGCCTTGGCGGCCTTCGTGGGCGGGGCCGGACCCACCTTGGCCGCCTTGGTCCGGGAAGAGGATATAGAAAAAGTAGCTGGGGCCCTCGAGGCCTACCGGGGAGAAGGGCGTACCTTGGTCTTGCGGATAGGGGAGGGACTCTTTTGGAAGGAAACCTGAAGGCTATCCCTCTGGTGGAGCTTCTGGAGCTTATTCACGGCCATCGGCGCTCGGGAATCCTGGAGCTTTCCGTAGGCCCCCTGCCCCTCTCCTTGCGGTTTTCCGGAGGGGAGGTGGTGGGAGCTGCCATCCTGGATTGGGAGGGCCTCGAGGCCCTCTTCACCTTCCCCCTGCACCCAGGGGAAGGAGCCTTCCGCTTTAGCGTGGGCCCGGCTATCCCGGACCCCCCCCTGATGCCCTTCTCCGCCCTTCTCGGGGAATGGGCCCGGGTAAACGACGAGTGGGACCGGTTCCGTACCCTGGTGGACTCTCCCAGCCGGGTCCTCGAGGCCATCCGCCCCCAACCTCCCTACGAGGTATTCCAGGGTGGGAAGAGCGTGCGGGCCGCCGCCAAAGCCTGGGGTGTTCCCCTCCTCATCGCCATGGAAAGGGCCTATATGGGAGTGCGGGAAGGCGACCTCTACCCCCTCCGCCGCTACGCCTGGTATGCCCTGCGCATCAAATACCAGGGAAGAAAGGGCAAGACCCTGGAGGAGTTCGAGTCAATCCAGGCCCTCCTGGACGGCACCCGCAACCTGGGGGAGGTAATCGCCTCGGGGGTGCCCGTGAGCCTGGTGCGCCGCTACCTGGTGCAGGCCCTGGCCTCGGGGGAGCTTACCCCCCCGGGCCGGGGCTGGCTCCTCAGGGACCTCACCTGGGAGATGGAAAAAGAAGAGGGAGCCTAGCGTGCTTCCCCAAAGGGGAACACCTCGCGTGCTTCCCCAAAGGGGAACACCTCGAGGAAACCCCCAAGGCCCAGGTTTAGTGGAGGATTACTTCTTCTTGCGCGGGCGGTACTTGCCGTAGGTGCCCCGCCAGATCTTACCCCTACGGGTGCGACGGTCGCCTTTGCCCATCCCCGTCCTCCTAGGCGCTCACCGCAGAGAGGTACTTCTGCACCTTGCGCATCAGCCGGGACTTCTTCCGGGAAGCGGCATTCTTATGCAAGGTGGACCCCTTGGCCGCCTTGTCGATCAGGCTCTGCGCCATGCGCATGATCTTCAAGGCTTCCTCGGCCTTGCCCTCCTGGGCCAGAAGCACGGCCTTCTTGCTCAGGGTCTTGATGGCCGACTTCTTGGCCTTGTTGCGAAGCCTGCGCTTCAAAGACTGCCGGTGCCGCTTCAGAGCGGAAAGGTTCTTCTTGGGCTTCTTCTCTGCCATCGTTTTCCCCTCGTGCCCCTTAGGGGCAGACCAGGCCTAAGTGTAGCATACCCCGCCTCAAGGGGCAAACTTGGTGGTGACCCAGTCGTAGCGCACCCGGCCCTTGGCTCCTTGAAGCTGGAAGCGGAGGAGGTACTCCCCGGGGCTTGCGGGAAACCGCGCCTCCTCCTGGAAGCTCCCCGAGTAGACCCTTTCCCCCACCACACGCCCGTCCCGGAGAAGGGCCACGGAAAGCCGCCCCTCCTCGAGGTCCCCGGACACCTTGACCTTCACCGCATCGTAAAGGCCGCTCACCCGGATGGGGTACTGGGCCTCCCCGGTGTACTTCCAGTAGAAGACCGGCAGGAAAGGAGGGTAGCCCACGGCCAGGCCATACCGCTCCGCATACCAGTAAAGGCCAAGGGCCAGCAGGGCCAAAAGGAGCAGGGTCCGCATTGCCTTAAGTATACTTGGGCTCATGGCAGGCGCCGACACCAAGCCTTCTCCGGAAGAAGCCTTGGCCCTCCTCAAGCGGGGGGCCGAGGAGATCATCCCCGAGGAGGAACTCCTCCTAAAGCTAAAGGAGGACCGTCCGCTGGTGGTCAAGCTGGGAGCCGACCCCACCCGGCCCGACCTGCACCTGGGGCATGCGGTGGTCCTGAGGAAGATGCGCCAGTTCCAGGAGCTTGGGCACAAGGTGGTGCTCATCATCGGGGACTTCACGGGCATGATCGGGGATCCCTCCGGGCGGAGTAAGACCCGCCCTCCCCTGACCCTCGAGGAAACTCGGGAAAACGCCAGAACCTACGTGGAGCAGGCGGGGAAGATCCTCAGGCAGGAGCCCCACCTCTTTGAGCTCCGCTACAACTCCGAGTGGCTGGAAGGCCTCAGCTTCAAGGAGGTGGTGCGCCTCACCTCCCTCATGACCGTGGCCCAGATGCTGGAAAGGGAGGACTTCAAGAAGCGCTACGAGGAAGGCATCCCCATCTCCTTGCACGAGTTCCTCTACCCCTTCGCCCAGGCCTACGACTCCGTGGCCATCCGCGCGGACATCGAGATGGGGGGCACGGACCAGAAGTTCAACCTCCTGGTGGGCCGGGAGGTGCAACGGGCCTACGGCCAGCCCCCCCAGGTGGCCTTCCTCATGCCCCTTTTGGTGGGCCTGGACGGGCGGGAGAAGATGAGCAAGAGCCTGGACAACTACATCGGGGTGGCGGAGCCCCCCGAGGTGATGTTCAAGAAGCTCATGTGGGTGCCTGACGCCCTTCTGGAAAGCTACTTCCGCCTCCTTACCGACCTGGAGGAGGCCGAAATCCAAACCCTTCTAAAGGCGGGTCCCGTCCCCGCTCACCGGGTCTTGGCCCGCCTCCTCACCGCCGCTTACGCCCTTCCCACCATCCCTGCCCGCATCGACCGGGCCTTTTACGAAAGCCTTGGCTACAGCTTTGAAGCCCTGGGCAAGGACAAGGAAGCCGGGCCGGAAGCCGTACGCCGGGCGGAGGCCCGCTACGATCAGGTGGCCAAGGGAGCCATTCCCGAGAACATCCCCGAGGTGGTCATCCCCGCTTCCGAGCTCAAAGAGGGGCGCATCTGGGTGGCGAGGCTTTTCACCCTGGCGGGCCTCACCCCTTCCAACGCCGAGGCCCGGAGGCTCATCCAGAACCGGGGCCTCAGGCTGGATGGGGAACTTATAGAGGATGCAGGCCTCGAGGTGGACCTCTCCCGCCCCCGCATACTCCAGCGGGGAAAGGACCGCTTCGTGCGGGTGCGGCTTTCGGACTAAGAGCCCTCCATGGGCCTCAAGGGCACCTCGTGCCCGGTGGCGTAGAGGGTATCCCCTTCCGCCTCGAGGCGCAAGCGGGGCAGGGGGTAACGGGGGGGGCCGTACACTGCCTTCCCCCCAAGGAGAGGGTCAAAGGCCCCGAAGTGGCACGGGCAGCCCAAAAAGGGTCTTTCGTAGCGGAAGTTGTAGAGGATAGAAGCCGCCTCGGGATCGGGCACATAGTTCACGGTGCAACCCTGGTGGGTGCAGATGCGGCTTACGGCCAGGTAGTGTTCCTCCCCCAGGGAAAGCCCCCCGGGGGCGGGCTCGGGCAAGCGGAGGAGGAGGGCCTTGAGCTCCCCCAAAGGGAGGGGATAGAGGAAGGGCTTCGCCTGCCACACCCCCATCTCCCCGAGCCGGGCCACCGCCACCTTCGGCCCCTCCTTCCACACGGGCTCCCCTACCCCGGGCCTTGGGCGGAAGCGGAGGTTATAGGTGCGCACCCCAAGCCAGAGGAAAAACCCGCCGGCCACCGCCACCGGGATGTAGAAGACAAGGTCCCGCCGCCTCATAGGCCGGATAGGTAGTCCAGAAGGGCCTTCAGCTCCCCCTCGCTTAAGGGCACCGCCGGCATCTGGCCCCGGCCCTGGAGCACAATCTCCCTCACCGCCTCTGGGGCTTTCAGGATGGGGTTTCCCTTAAGCCTGGGCCCCACTCCCCCCTGGGCCTCGGCTCCGTGGCAGGCGGCACAGCGGGCCTGGTAGACCGTTTTCCCGTCCGTTCCCCCCTGGGCCTGGGCGCGGGCCATGGCGATGAGGCCCTCCACCCTTTCCCTGGCCTCCCCGCCTACCTCCAGATACTTTTCCCAGGCGGCGATGGCCTCCTTCGCCTGGCCCCTCTGGAAGTAAATGTTCCCGAGGAAAAGCCAGCCCTCCGCAGCCTTGGGGTCAGCGTTCTGGGCGATCTCCAAGAACATCTGGGCCTCCTCCAGCCGCCCCCCCATGAAGAGGAGGATCCCCACCCGCCGCACGGCCTCGATGTTGGTGGGATCCTTCTTAAGCACCGCCAGGTAGGCCTCCGCCGCCTGGTCGAAGGCCTGAAGCTCATAGGCCCGCCTTCCCCAGGCCAGGAGGTCCGCCACCTCCCCGGTGCGCTTGGCCTTGTCCTGAAGCGCCTTAAGCTCCCGGGCTTCGGCCCGGGCGGTCACCGTGGTCTCCCCGGGAAGCCTGGGCAAAGTGTAGCGCCAAAGCCCCACGCCCAGGAGGACCACCACCCCTAAGGCCAGGGCCACGGGCCAGGGATTGAAGGGACGAGGCTCGGGGGGGCGCCAACCGTCCAAGGCCCGTTCCAGCTCCACCATCCGGGCCATGGCCAGCTTTTTCTCCTCCCCTTCCAGGCTCTTCACCTCCTCCTTTAGGACCTCGAGCTCCCTCAAAAGCTCTTCCCGCCTGGGGGGCTCGGGAAAAGGCTCCTTGGGGCCCCAAACCGGCCTCAAGGCCAGAAGCAACACCGCCAGGAAAAGAACCAGGAAAATAACGGTGGCCATCGTTAAGGCTCCTTTAGGCGACGCTCCGCCTCCTCCAAAAGCTCAGGAGGCAAGGGCTTCTTGGGGCGGAAGTAGGCGAATAGCCCCAGGCCCAAGAGGGCTAAGCCCAGAACCGGCAGCAACCAGACCCACAGGGTTATCCCCTGCTTGGGGGGCTCGTAGAGAATCCACTCCCCGTAGCGCTCCACGAAGAAGGCCTTGATCTCGTCCCTGGTTTTACCCTGCTGCAACATCTCGGCGATGATCCGCCGCATCTCCGTGGCCACCCCGGAGTTGCTCTCCGCTGCCGACTCCCCCTGGCACACGGGGCAGCGGAGCTCCCGGGCGATGGCGAAGACCTCGGGGGAGAGATCGGGGGGTGGGGAGGCTGGCTTTTCCTGAGCCCAAACCCCTAGGACCAGGAAGAACAAAAGCGCCCAAACCCTCACGGCAACACCTCCTTCAGGTACCTCTCCAGGGTGGCCTGGTCAATGGTCCCGGCGTGGCGGACCACCACCCGGCCCTCCCGGTCTATGACGAAGGTTTCCGGCACCCCGTACATCCCGTAGTCCACCCCCACCCGGCCCCTGGGGTCAAAGACCTGGGGGAAGGTGAGGCCAAACTGCTCTATGAAGCGCAACGCATCCCCCTCCTTGTCCTGGGTGTTGATGCCCAGGAAGAGAACCCGATCCCGATAACGCCGCCAGGTGGCCTCCAATACCGGGGCCTCCTCGTAGCAGGCAGGGTAGCACCAGCTGGCCCAGAAGTTGAGCACGATGGGCTTCCCACCGAGATGGTCGGAAAGCTTGAAGGTTTTCCCCCATTCCTCTTGGTAAGGGGAAAGCACCGGCAGGGTGAAGTCCGGGGCCGGGCGGCGCTCCTTGGCCAGCACCGAGGGAAGCTCCTTGGGGTTTCGCTGCATCCCCCAGTAGAAAAGCCCCCCCAGGGCCAAGACCACAAGGAGCCATAGCCAGCTCCTCAAGGTGTTCCCTGCGGGAAACCTCACGCTGGGCTCACCCCCCTAACCTCCTCCCGCCTGGGAGCAGGCCAAAGGATGTACAGGGTACCCAGGGCCATGAGCCCACCCGCCACCCACATCCAGAAGACCAGGGGGGTAACGATGAGGCGGAGGGAAGCCCACTCCCCCTTCTCCCGGTCAAAGTCCATGAGGAGGAAGTAGTAGTCGTTGCCCGGGGTGTAGACCACCTTGGGGGCCGGTAAGGGGGAGTTCATCTGCGGGTAAAAGTGAAGCCTTGGCCGCACCTCCCCAAAGCGGTTCGTGCGCAAGGAAGCCTCCACGGCAAACCGCCGGCCCTCATCCAAGGCCCGCACCCCCAAAAACTCCATGCGCACCCCCCCCACCTCCCAGGCCTGGCCCCGGTAAAGGGTCTTCTCGCTCTCCAGGCGGTAGGTCTGGCTGAAGGCGATGCCGAGGCCCATGAGGGCCACGGCGAAGTGGACCAACAGGCTTCCCACCCGCCTGCGGTTTTCCAAAAACCCCCAGGGGGAAAGCCCCGCCCTAAGGCGGGCCAACACCCCCTCCCGCACCAGGAGGAAAATGGCCGCGGTGTTGTAAAGGAAGAGCCCCACCGCCAGGGAAGCCCCGAAGGTGTAGCCCCGAAGAAGCCCAAGCAGGGTACCCAGGAGAAGGACAGCCAGGAGCATGTAGAGGTTTCGGAAAACCTCCGCCCTAGGCCTCCGCCAGGGCAAAATGGGCCCTACCCCCATGAGGAGGAGGATACCCACCCCAATGGGAGCGGAAACCTGGTTGAAGAAAGGGGCCCCCACGCTCACCTTAGCCCCGGTGAAGGCCTCCACCAAAAGGGGATAGAAGGTGCCGAGCACCACCACCAAGGCCCATCCGGCGAAGAAAAAGGCCCCGAGGAGAAGAGCCCCTTCCCGGGAAAGGAGCCGGAAAACCACGGTGTCCCGCACCTCCCGGCTGACCCGGGAAAGAAGGCCAAGCCCCAAGCCAGTAACCAGGAGGAAGAAGCCCAGGAAGGCAGGCCCCACCGGCCCCTCGGCAAAGGCGTGCACCGACTGGATCACCCCGCTCCGGGTGAGGAAGGTGCCCAGCACCGTGGCGGCGAAGGCCAGGGTTACGAAGGCGAAGTTCCAAGCCTTGAAAGCCCCCCGGGTTTCCTGGACGATGGCGGTGTGCAAAAAGGCGGTGGACAACAGCCAGGGGATGAAGCTGGCGTTTTCCACCGGGTCCCAGGCCCAGTATCCACCCCAGCCCAGGACCTCGTAGCTCCACCACATCCCCGCCACCTTACCCGCGGTGAGGAAACCCCAGGCGATCAGGGTCCACCACCGGGTCTCCCCCACCCAGGTCTGGTAGCGGCGCACCACCATGGCCGCCACCGCATAGGCGAAGGGCACGCTCAGGCCCACGAAGCCCAGGTACATGAGGACCGGGTGGACGGCCATCATCCAGTGGTTCTGCAAGAGGGGGTTGGGCCCGGTACCATCCGCTGGCGGGTTGGGCAGGGTTTCAAAGGGGCTTGCGATGGTGGCCATGACCCCGAAGAAGAAGACCTGGATGCCAAAAAGCACCGCCAACACTAAAGACGCCCGCCACGGGTCCACCGACTTGCGGCTAGCCAAAAGCGTGTAAAGGGTCTGGAGGAGGCCCCAAAGCAGGATGCTTCCCTCCAAGGCTGCCCAAGGCGTCACCAGGGTAACCCAGAGGGGATCCTGGGTGGAGTGGTTGCGGGCCACGTAGGCCAGGCTGAAGTCGTGGGTGAGAAGGGCCCATTCCAGGGCCAAGAAGGCCGTCAAGGCCGCCAGGAAGGCGGGAAGGACCAAGGCCTTGGCCCCCTTGAGGAAGCGCCCATCCCCTTGGGAGTAGGCCAGTAGGGAAAGGGCCAGGCCCAGAAGGCTAAAGGCCAGGGCCAGGCTGACACCCAGGTTGCCCAGCAGAGCAGGGGTCATTTGGCCTCCTCAATGAGCTTGCGCACTTCCTCCGGGGTCCAGCCCGCCTTGGGAGCCTGGTAGGTCTCGGAGTGTTTCACCAGGAGGTTGGTGCCGTGGAAGACCCCTTCCCGGAAGCGGCCCTCCACCACCACCCCCTGCCCCTCCTTGAACATGCCCGGGGGCGTGCCCTTGTGCACCACGGGCACCTCCGCCACCCCATCGGTGAGGATGAAGCGGAGCTCCAGCTGATCCTTGTCGTAGTGCACCGTACCCTGCTTGACCAAGCCCCCCAGGCGCACGGGACGGTTCTGGTAGCGCCCCTGGTCCTGCAGGTACTCGGAGGGGGTGAGGAAGTAGACCAGGTTCTGCCCCAGGCCGCCGAAGATCAGGTAAGCCAAGGCCCCCAGGATGACCCCGAGTCCGATCAGGTACTTGGCCCTCATTTCGCCCTCCGGTAGCGCCAGAAGAGGTAGGCCAGGTAGCCGAAGACCGTGAGGTAGGTGAGGGCATAGACCCAGGTGACGAAGACCTCGCTCATGCCTCCTCCTTCCTGGCCTCCAAAGCGGCCAACAGGGAGCGGAAGCGCACGAAGCCCAGGTAGAGGAGGGTGAAGACGAGGAGGTTGAAGAGGAGGGCCTGGAGCATGGCAGGGTCCATGTGGATCTTCCCCGTGGTGAGGTCGATGGACTGGGTCTGGTGCAGGCTCCGCCACCACTTCACCGACATGTAGCTGATGGGCACGTTGATGAAGCCCAGGATGCCCACCGCCGCCGCCGCCTTCCGCCTGAGCTCGGGGTCCTCTATGGCCCCCCTAAGGAGGAAGTACCCCACGTAAACGGCAAAGAGGATGGCGGTGGTGGTGAGCCTGGGCTCCCAGGTCCAGTAGACCCCCCAGGTGGGCCGGGCCCAGAGCATCCCCGTCACCAGAGCCAGCCCCATGAAGACCAGGCCGATCTCGGCGCTTGAGCTGGCCACCCGGTCGTACCGGGGGTCCTGGCGGAAGAGGTAGAGGAGGGAGTAGAGGAAGGTGACGAAGAAGGCCAGATAGCCAAGCCAGGCCCCGGGCACGTGCAGGTACATGATGCGGACCAGATACCCCTGGTTCACGTCGGGGGGAGCGGAAAGGGCCAGGTAGAGCCCCACGGGGAGGAGCAGAAGCCCCAGCCCCAGGAAAACCCAGGTGAGGGCGTCCGGGCGGTCGGGTTGCGCAACCTTCAGCATGCTTGTACCTCCACAGCCCCTAGCATAACCAAGGGAAGGGTTCAAAATCTGTGGCCTCCATACCGCCAAACCTAACCTTCCATAACCACAGGGAAAAGGAGGGCGCTGGCGGTGAGGTAGACCATATCAAAGACCAAAAGAAGCTGCCACCAATCAGAGATCTCCGCCACGGGAAGGCCCTCCGCTAGGCCCGTGGTGGCTCGCACCGAGGCCAGGACCACGGGGACCACCAAGGAGAAGAGGAGCAGGGGCAAAAGCACCTCCCGTCCCCGGAGCCGGGCCAGGAGGCCGGCGTAAAAGGTGGCCACGCTGGCGTAGCCCAAGACCCCCAGGACCAGGGTCAGGAAGAGGGGGAAAAGGCGCTCCAGGGGCAGGTAGAAGAGGCCCGCCGCCATCAAAAGGGCAAGGACAGCCAGGGGTAGGAGAAGGAGCATCTGGAAAAGAAGCTTGCCGAAGTAGATCCACTCCTTGCCCCCGGGAGCCAGGAGGAGGTCGTCCAAGGTGCCCTCCTCCACCTCGAGGGCAAAGGCCCGGGTGGAAAGCAGGGTGCTCCCGAAGGCCAAGGCCACCCAAAGCACCCCGGGGGCAGCCCGGCGCAAGGGAGCCTCCTCCGGCCCCAGGGCCAGGGCCATGATGAAGAGCATCACCGCAAAAAAGGCCAGGATGGAAAGAAGCCCCGCGCGGTCGCGCACCTCGAGGCGAAGATCCCTTAGAGCCAACAACACCACCCGGCGCACCACCCCTACCCTACCCTGCCCGGCAGCCTCGGGCCACCCCTCCACGGGAAGCTTCATGCCACCCCCAGCTCCAGGGTGCGGTCCGCCACCCGCTCGGCCAGGGTCCGGTCGTGGGTGGCCAGCACCACCCCCGCCTTCTTCCGGGCCTCGGCCAAGGTGGAAAGAAGAAGCTCCCTTCCCCCTTTGTCCAAGGCGGTTTCGGGCTCGTCCAACAGCCAGATGTCGGGGAAGAGAAGGGTAAGCCGGGCCAAGGCGAGCCTCTTCTTCATGCCGCTGGAGAAGGCGTAAAGGGGAAGGTCCCCGGGCAGCCCAAAGCGATCCAGAGCTTCTTCAGGTTCTTTACCCTGGTGGTGGAAGGCCAGGTCGTAAAGGAGGTGCTCCCGGGCGGTAAGGTGGCGGTGGAAGGCCGGGGGGTTGGGCAGGAAAAGGGCCCTGCCCGCCCGTTCCACCTGCCCCCGGGTAGGCTTGAGAAGCCCGGCCATGAGGCGCAAGAGGGTGGTCTTCCCCGAGCCGTTGGGCCCCAAGAGGGCCACCACTTCCCCCCGCTCCAGGGTAAAGGAAAGGTCCCGGACCACCCAGTCCCGGCCGAAGCGCTTGGAGATCCCCTGCAAGCGAAGCAGCATGCCTATACCAGTTTAGGGGTATCCTCGAGGGGCATTCGTCCCTCTTAGAGGAAAAGACCCCCGAGGTTCCCTCACCCCTACAGGTTCTTCTGCAGCCACTCCGGCGTAATCCGGAGGAAAAAGGAGTTCAAGGCGGTGTAGGTCCCCGTGACAAGCAAAACCCCCACCACCAGGAGCACCACCCCCGCCAGCAACTCCACGTAGTGGGAAAGCCGCCTGGCCCTCCTCAGCCACCCCTTAAGCCGGTCGGCGAAAAGGGCCACCAACAAAAAGGGCACCGCCAGGCCCAGGATATAAGCCAAAAGAAGCTCCACTCCGCCCCCCACCGCCGTCAGGGTGAGAATGGCCCCCAGGATGGGCCCGATGCAAGGAGTCCAACCCAGGCCCAGGGTAGCCCCGAGGAGGAGGGCCCCTAAGGGGCGTGCTGTCTCCCCCTCGTACCGGAGGTTTACCCCCCACCGGGGCCTCAGGCCCAGCATGTAAAGGCCAAAGAGGATTAGAACCACACCTCCTACCCGGGCCAAGGTCTGGCGGTGTTCAAAGAGAAGTCCCCCCAGAAGGGTAAAGGGTAAGCCCAAGAGGAAGAATATCACCCCGAAACCCAGCACGAAGAAGAGGGCGTTAAAAAGGGGGCGCCCCCGCTCTCCCCCCAGGTAGAAAAGGTAAGTGGGCACCAGGGGAAGAACGCAAGGGGAGAGAAAGGAGAGCACCCCCGCCAAAAAAGCTGCCGCCAAGGAAACGCTCATGCCTCCATCCTAGGGCAAGGTGAGCCAGGGAAAACGGCGCTTGGGGGTCCAGATCCAAAAGCTCCCGAGCGGGCATCCTCAGGGCAGGGGCTCCCCGGGGCCTTCCCGCCCCTGGCCGGACATGTGTCCGATATCCTGTCCAAGGCGGGCGGGAGTACCTGATCAAGGTTCTCCTCTGGGGCCTCCAGGGACCGATTGAAGTAAAGGGCATGAAGTACAACGGGGCCATGCCTGCCTATAACGGCCTCAAGGACGAGGAGATCGCCGCCCTCCTCAACCACATCGCCACCGCCTGGGGCGACGACAAGAAGGTCAAGGGCTTCAAGCCCTTCACCGCCGCCGAGGTCAAGGCCCTGCGGGAAAAGAAGCTCACTCCCCAGCAGGTGCTGGAGGAACGGAAAAAGCTGGGTCTGAAGTAAGGCGGGCCCGCAAGGAACCCGGGGCACGCCCCAGGTTCCTTGTTTAATGGAGGGGTGCTGGAGCTTGCCCTGGAAAAGCGCTTTCCCGGTTTCCGACTGGCCCTAGATCTTGCTGTCCAGGAAGGAGAGGTCCTGGCCCTCCTGGGACCCTCGGGTAGCGGAAAGAGCACCCTGCTGAAGCTCATCGCCGGCCTCCTTTCCCCCGACCGGGGTTTCGTGCGCTTCCGCGGGCAGGACCTCACCCCCCTGCCCCCGGAAAGGCGGGGGGTAGGGTTTCTTTTCCAGGACTATGCCCTCTTCCCTCACCTCACCGTGGCGGAAAACATCGCCTTTGGCCTGGTGGAGGCCCGTTGGCCTGGGAAGGAGCGAGAGGCACGGGTGAAGGAGCTCCTTGAGCGCATGGAGCTCACCCCCCATGCCCAAAAGCGCCCCCAGGAGCTTTCCGGGGGAGAACAGCAACGGGTTGCCCTGGCCCGGGCCCTGGCACCAAGGCCAAGGCTTCTCCTCCTGGACGAGCCCCTGGGAGCCCTGGACTTGAGGCTACGGGAGGAGCTCCTCTTCTTTTTGCGCAGGACCCTCCGGGCGGAAGGGGTGACCACCCTGGTGGTCACCCACGACCAGGGGGAGGCCTTCCTCCTGGCCCACCGGGTGGCCCTCCTGCGTCAGGGAAGGCTCGTGCAGGTGGGGCTTCCGGAAGAGGTGTACGCAAGGCCCAAGGACCTCTGGACTGCCCGCTTCCTCGGGCACAAGAACCTCCTCTCCCCGGAGGAAAGCCAGGCCCTGGGCTTGCCTGCTAAACCCCACCTTCTTCTGCCCAAAGCCCTCCGCCTGGGAGGGGAGCACCCAGGGGTGGTGGAGGAACGGCTTTTCTTCGGGAACAGGGTGGGGCTTTGGGTGCGGCTTGGGAAGGTGCGGCTTTACCTCGAGGCCCTGGAAGGCCCCCCGGAGGGAGCCCAGGTCCACCTTCACCTGGATCTTTCCCAGGCGGTACCCTTGGAGGGATGAGGCGCTTCGCCCTTCTCCTAGGCGGCCCGCTCCTGGTGACGGAGGCTTTGCGGGAACGCCTAAGGGGCCTCCGCCTCCTGGCGGCGGACTCCGGTGGACGGCACGCCCTGGCCCTGAGGCTTCCCTTGGAACTATGGCTTGGCGACTTCGACTCAAGTCCCCCTTGGCTCCAGCAAATCCTTCCCGCCCCCAAGGAGGTGCTTACCCGGGATAAGGACCTTACGGACGGCGAAGCCCTGGTGCGAAAAGCCCTGGAACTGGGGGCCGAGGAAGTCCTCCTCCTAGGGGGCATTGGGGGCCGCCTGGACCACACCCTGGCCCACCTGGAGCTGGCCTTTCTGCTGGCGGAAAAGGGGGTAAGGGTAGAACTCACCGACGGGCTTACCCGGGCCTTCCCCCTCCTTGCTGGACTCCACGCCTTCCCCCTGGAAAAGGGGACTGCCTTCAGCCTCCTGCCCTTCCCCGAGGCCACCTTGGCCGTGGAAGGAGCCCGCTGGAACCTCCCCCCCACTTCCCTTAAGGCCACCACCCTCACCCTGGAAAATCAGGCCCTCGGGCCCATCCGGGTGCGGGTGGAAAGGGGACGGGCGGTGCTTTACCTGTTGTAGCCGCCTTGACAGAGCCTTGAGGGAAGGCTACACTGGCTTTTGGCGTCAAGGCCGACGCCGTGCACACCTTGGGCCGCTAGCTCAACCGGTAGAGCAACCGACTCTTAATCGGTGGGTTACAGGTTCGAGTCCTGTGCGGCCCACCACAGAACCCCGGGGCCTTCCCCGGGGGTTTTCCTTTAGCATGGGGCCCATGAGGCTTCCCAAGACCCCTTTGGACCTCCTGGACCTGGACCTGCCCCGGGGTGAACCCTGGGGCTATGCCTTCGCCCAAAGCCTCCTCAAAGCCCCCTGGGCCTGGCGGGCTTTAAGGCCCACCCCGGGGCTTCTCCAGCTGATACGGCAGGACCTCGAGGTCCTCTCCCTGGAACTGGAGGGAAGGCGGAGGGAGTACCCTTTAGCCGACCTGGGGGAACGCCCTCCCCACCCCGCTGAGGAAGGGGCCCTGGCCGCCCTCCTCACCCGCGACCCCGAGGCCCTGGCTCGGGTGCTCCAAGCCCACGGACCCTATCCCTTTGCCCTCTACCGGGCCTTCCGCTTCGCTGGCGAGGTGCGCCCCCTGGAACGCTACCGCCTGCCCCGGGAGGACGAACTTCTGGGCTACGAGGAACAGCTTAAGGCCCTCAGGGCCAACGCCCGCCGCTTCCTCTCGGGGAAACCCGCCCTCCACACCCTCCTCTACGGGGCCCGGGGCACGGGCAAAAGCACCGCCGCCAAAAGCCTTTTGCACCTCAGAGAAGCCCGCATGGTGGAGGTGGAGCCCAAGGCCTTGGCCCACCTGGAAGACTTGCTGGAAAGGCTGACCCTCCTTCCCCATCGCTTCTTCCTCTTCCTGGACGACCTCTCCCTGGATCCCAAAGAGGAATCCTTCCACCACCTGAAGGCCCTCCTGGAAGGAAGCCTGGAGGGCCCTCCGGAGAACGTTCTCTTGCTGGCCACTTCCAACCGCCGCCACCTGGTGCGCCAAACCGGGGAAAACCCCCTACCCGGGGCCGACCCCACCGCCTGGGATGAGCTTCAGGACACCCTGGCCCTCTCCGAGCGCTTCGGGCTGGTCCTCACCTTCCCGCCTTTTGACAAGACCCTTTACCTGAAGGCAGTGGCCCACCACCTGGGCCGCTCCTTGACCCCGGAGGAGGAAAGGGAGGCCCTGCGTTTTGCCCTGCAAAAAGCCTTCTCCGGGCGCGTGGCCCGGCAGTTCGCCCGAAGCCTGCTTTAAAGCCCCGCGTGCTTTAACGCCGCCTCCACGAAGCCCGCGAAGGGAGGGGAGGGGCGCATGGGGCGGCTCTTGAACTCGGGGTGGCTTTGCAGGCCCAGGAAGAAGGGGTGGTCCCTGAGCTCGATGGCCTCCACTAGCCCCGCCCCCCGGCCCCGCATCCCCGGGGTAGTGGCGGAAATCACCAGCCCAGCCCGCTCCAGCTGGTCCACGTAGAGGGGATTCACCTCGTACCGGTGGCGGTGGCGCTCCGAAACCTCCTCCTTGCCGTAGAGGCGGTGGAGGAGGGTACCCGGGCGGATGCGCATGGGCCAGTCCCCAAGGCGCATGGTGCCCCCCAGCCCCTCCACCTCCAGCTGTTCGGGCATGAGGTCTATGACCGGGTGGGGGGTGTAGGGGTCAAACTCCGTGGAGTTGGCCCCCTTGAGCCCGGCCACATGCCGGGCAAACTCGATGACCGCAATCTGCAACCCCAGGCAGATGCCCAGATAGGGGATTCCCTTTTCCCGGGCGTACTGGGCCGCCCGCACCTTCCCCTCAATGCCCCTCACCCCAAACCCCCCGGGGACCAGGATGCCGGAAACATCCCTAAAGGCCTCGTCCAAGTCGGCTCCCTCGAGGCTCTCCGCATCCACCCACTTCACCTCCACCCGGGCCCCGTGCCGGATGCCCGCATGCCTCAAGGCCTCCAGAAGGGAGAGATAGGCGTCCGGCATCTTCACGTACTTGCCGGCGATGGCGATCCTCACGGTGCGCTCGGGGTGCTTCAGCACCCTCACCGCCTCCTGCCAGAAGGAAAGGTTGGGGAAGACGGCCTCGAGGCCTAAGGCCCTTTCCACCACCCGGCCCAGGCCCTGCTCCTCGAGGAGGAGGGGTATCTCGTAAATGTGCTCCACATTGGGGCTGCTGAACACATGCCCAGGGCGCACATTGGTGAACAGGGCCACCTTCCTACGCACCTCCTCCGGCACCGGTTTCACCGAGCGGAGAACGATGGCATCGGGCTGGATACCCACGCTCCTCAGGGTGGCCACGGAGTGCTGGGTGGGCTTGGTCTTGAACTCCTCGCTGGTTTCCAGGTAGGGGACCAGGGTGAGGTGGATGTAGAAGGTGTTCTCCTCCCCCTCGTCAAAGCGAAACTGGCGGATGGCCTCCAGGAAGGGAAGGCTCTCGATATCCCCCACCGTGCCCCCCACCTCCACCACCACCACCTCGGCTCCCTGCTCCTCCGCCACCTTGCGGATGCGGTCCTTGATCTCGTCGGTGATGTGGGGAATCACCTGCACCGTCTGGGAAAGGTACTCCCCCCGGCGCTCCTTCTGGATCACGGAAAGGTACACCTGGCCCGTGGTGAGGTTGTTGCCCCGGGAGAGGTCCAGGTCCAGGAAGCGCTCGTAGTGGCCGATGTCCAGGTCGGTTTCCGCCCCGTCGGCGGTGACGAAGACCTCCCCGTGCTCATAGGGACGCATGGTCCCCGCATCCACGTTCACGTAGGGGTCAATCTTGATGGCGGTAACCCTATACCCCCGGGCCCGAAAGAGGGCTCCCAGGGAAGAGGTGAGGATGCCTTTGCCCAGGCTGGACACCACACCCCCGGTGACAAACACGTACTTCCTCGGCCTTTGCGTGCTCTCGGAAACCCCGTTCACGGGACTTCAGCCTACCACATCTGGCAAAAGACCCTGGGGTTATGGTAGAGTTTTCTTTGGCGTTCTTGCGGGGTCCCCCGATCCCCCGGCAAGAACATGGTGCCTGGCACACAGAGTTGAAGGAGGGCCCAAACGCATGCAGCCCAAGACGTACATACCCAAGGAGATCGAACCCCGGTGGGTTCTCATTGACGCCGAGGGCAAAACCTTAGGGCGGCTGGCCACGCAGATCGCCATCCTGCTACGCGGCAAGCACCGCCCCGACTGGACCCCCAACCTTCCCATGGGCGACTTCGTGGTGGTGATCAACGCCGACAAGATCCGCCTCACCGGCAAGAAGCTGAAGCAGAAGATCTATACCCGGTATAGCGGCTACCAGGGGGGGCTGAAGGAGATCCCCGCGGAAAAGATGCTGGCCACCCACCCGGAGAGGGTGCTGGAGCATGCGGTAAAGGGCATGCTCCCCAAAGGACCCCTGGGGCGGAGGCTCTTCAAGCGCCTCAAGGTCTACGCCGGCCCCACCCATCCCCACCAGGCCCAGAAACCCGTTAAGCTGGAGGTCAAGTGATGGAGCAGTACTACGGCACCGGTAGGCGCAAGGAGGCGGTGGCCCGGGTCTTTTTGAGGCCCGGAAGCGGCAAGGTCACCGTGAACGGCCAGGACTTCCAGGACTATTTCCAGGGCTTGGTAAGGGCGGTGGCGGCCCTCGATCCCCTGAGGGCCGTGGATGCCCTGGGGCGCTTTGACGCCTACATCACCGTGAAGGGGGGCGGCAAGAGCGGCCAGGTGGACGCCATCAAGCTGGGGGTGGCCCGGGCCCTTCTCCAGTACAACCCCGACTACCGCGCCAAGCTGAAGCCCCTGGGCTTCCTCACCCGGGATGCGCGGGTGGTGGAGCGGAAGAAGTACGGCAAGCACAAGGCCCGCCGGGCGCCCCAGTACTCCAAGCGCTAAAGCAGGTCCGGCTCAAGCCCCTGGGAGAGGATCCCGGGGGCTTTTTCCAACTCCCGAAGGGCCTCCTGAAGCTCCTCTGGTGAGAAGGCGTGAACCCTTTCGTGCCTTAAATAGACCAAACGGGCCTCGGCCTCCACCCCCCAGGCCCGCCGCACCGCCTCCCAGTAGAGGGCTAACTGCAGGCGGTAATGCTCCGGGGCCATCCTTTGGTCGGTCTTGTAGTCCTCCAGGTACCACCTGTCCCCCACCCGGTAAAGCCGGTCCAGAACCCCATACCAGACGGTGCCCGCAAGGGGCAGGACCAGGGGAAGCTCAGCGTGGTCCTCCTCCCGGTTTTCCAAAGCGGGGAGGACTTCCCCCAGCATGCGCCGGTGGTTCCAAAGGAGGAGCCGCACCTCCGCAAGAAGGCGCTTTTGCTCCTCCTCGGGGAAGGGGAAAGCCACCTCCTGCAGGAGGAGGGCCCGCATGGCCCCCTCGTCCCCCGGGTCCAGGTTGCGGGCTAAAGCGTAGTGCACCAGGGTGCCCAGGGCCCGGGGGTACTCGGGGAGGGTTTCGGCCTCGAGGGCCTGGGAAAGAGCCAAAGGCTCCCCCTCCCCCTTGCGGTAAGCGCTGGGGGAAAAGACCGGGGGAAAGCGCTTGGACGGGATGAGGTGCTCCGCATAAGGGGCGGGGGGCTGGGGTTCAGGAAGAAGTGGGGGGGAGGGCAAGGGAGGAAGGCCCGCCAAGGGGTGGCGGTGCACCAGGGGGTCCTGGTCCGCAGGCCCCAGGCCCAGGTCCATGAGGGCCTCGGCCCAGGGTCCAGGCCGTTCGGAACGGCTTCCCGTGAGGAGAAGCACGTCCCTGGCCCGGGAGAGGGCCACGTAAAGGAGCCGCAGGGACTCCTCCTCCTGGGCGCGGGCCAGGGTCCTTCTCAAGTTTTGGTACCCCTCCGTCCCCTCCAGGGCCACCTCGCCGTCTAAGCCCACCAGCACGGGTTCGGACCTCCCTCCCTCGTGGCGGGCGAGGTCAAAGACCGCCACCACCGGCCACTCCAGGCCCTTGGCCGCGTGGACCGTGAGGAGCTGCACCCCTTCTCCCCCCTCGGGAAGCTCGGAGGTTTCCGGGTCCTCGGCCCGCACCTTTAGCCACTCCAAAAGGGCCTCGAGGTCGGGGAAGCGCTCCTCCGCGGCCAGGAGGAGAAGGGTGTCCAGATTGGCCCGGGCCCTCCGGGAAAGCCGCCTTAGGAAGACCTCGTCCCGCACAAGGGCCTTCAGGGCCTCGAGGGGACGCAAGCCCGCAAGCGCCTTGAGCCCATCCAGGCGCATCCGCACCTCCGGGGGAAGGAGGGGAAGGGGATCTTCCGCCTGCAGGGCCTCCTCCACCTGCCCGAGGTCCACCCCCACGAAAGGACCCCTCAGGAAAGCCAGGAGGGAAATGCGCTCCTTAGGGCTTGGGGGACCCTCCAGCAGGGCGAGGCGCAAAGCGTGGTAGACATCCCGCACCTCGGGCCTCTTGAAGAAGCTCTGCCCCCGCCTGAGGACGTAAGGAACCCCCAGGGCCCGGAAGGCCCTTTCCAGGAAGGGAAGGCTTGCCCGGCTCCGCACCAGGACCGCCATCTCCCGGTAGGCATAGCCCTGGCCCCGAAGGGCCGCAAGCCGTTCCACCAGAAGGGCCGCCTCCTTCTCCCGTTTTTCCGGCAAGCCCCCCTCCCCCACCACCCAGTGGACCTCCACCAGGCCCTCCTCCTCCCTTAGGGGCACCACCGGCACCCGCTCGGGCTCGGGGAAAAGGCGCTCCACAAAACGGTTCAGGAAGCGTGCCACCGCCTTGGCGTGGCGCCGGGTTTCGGCGAGGCGATGGACCTCCGCCGCCTCCTTGAGGGTCTGGCGGAAGACCTCCACCCGGGCGTTGCGGAAGAGGTAGATGGACTGCTTGGGATCCCCCACGGCCACCACCTGCACCCCTGCCTCCTCCAGGACCCGGAAGAACCGCCCCTGCAAGGGATTCACGTCCTGGTACTCGTCCACCAGGAGGTAGGGGAAACGCTCCACCACCCTTCTCACCGCCTGGGGATGTTCCAGGAGACGAAGGGCCAGGGCCTCGAGGTCCCCTGGCCCCAGGGCCTCCCGCGTGCGCCGGTGGTAGCCGGAAAGGACCTCCTGGAACAGCTCAAGAAGCCCCTCCGCCCCGGGCAGGGCCCGAAACGCCCCCGCCAGGGAGCGCTTCCGGTAAAGAGCGAGGAGGGACCCCTCCAGAGCTGGGTCCAGGCCCTTCAGGTAAAGGAGGCTTCGCGCCTCCTCCAGGAAGAGGGCTTCGGCCAAAAGCTCGTCCAATAGGGCAAAGTCCGGGTCCAGGGAGAGGAGGGGAGCGGTGTGGCGGATGGCCTCGGCCATAAAGCCGTGGATGGTGGTGAAGACTGCCCCGTAGACCTCCCGCTGCGCCTCCTCTGCCCAAGAAGCGGAGGAGAGCCTGGCCACCTCGCCTTGGATGCGCCGCCTCAGCTCCTCCGCCGCCTTGCGGGTGAAGGTGACGGCAGCCATACGCCGGAGGGGCACCCCCTGGCGCAAGAGCGCCAGGAGCTCCCCCACCAGGGCGTGGGTCTTGCCCGTGCCCGCGGAAGCCACGTAGAGCCTCATACCTCCTCCTTGCGGCAGATGTCCGCCAGACCGCAGGCGTAGCAGTGGTTCCCAGGTGTTGGGCGGAAAGCCCCTTGCTGCCAAAGCGAATAGGCTTCCTCCACTTGTCGCCGCACCTCCTCCACTGCTTTGGGAAGTTGAGCGGACCGCTGGCGGCGGTAAAGGGTAGGCCTCCCCATCCAGGGCCAAGTCCATAGGTGGACCTCACGGATATCCCTGCGCTCCACTAAAACCCCCAAGGCATACCACTCAGTCCAACGCTTTCGGGGTCCCAGGTCGGGCTCTCCTCCCTGAGGCAGAAGGCGGTAAAGGTGAATGATGTCGCCTTCCCTCCGGACTCCATCCAGGCGCAGGTTCAGGGGCTTTCGTTCCCACAGTTTCCAAAACTGCATGGTTTGCCAATGTTCTCTATACGCTTCCAGCCAGGGGCCTACCTCGGGGTCACGCAACAGCCGTTCCCGCTCCTCTGGCAGGAGGTGCCAGCCCAGGGCCCCATCCTCCAGGCGAAGGGGAAAGCGCTCCAGATAGGTCCGAAAGGGGCACTCCCCGTGGCGGCGGAGGACCTCCAGGTGGGCCGGGGGAGCGTGGGAGGTGGGGAGGGGCGGGGTGAAGGATTCCTCCGGCAGGGCCTCGAGGCGGCCTGAAGGCGGCAGGGGCTCGGGCCTCATTCCCTTCTCCAGGGGTTCGTAGGCCCCCGAAGGCCCCGCCTCTGGGTAGAGGAGATAGACCTCATCCCCCCGGGTGGAAAGCGCCTGGAGGAAAAGGGGGTCAAGGCCCCGAAGGCGTCGAGGTAGCCTCCTGAGAAGCCCCCGCTCCCGCAACTCCTCCAAAAGGAAGTAGTCCTCCCCTTCTCCCAGGGTGTAGCGCCCCGCCACCCAGTCCAGCACATAGGCCCTCTTGGCCCTTATGCCTAAGGCCCGTAAGGGGGGAAGCACGGCAACCCCCCGGTTTGGCTCAGGGGGCAGGCTTTCATCCAGCAAAAGGCTCCGCCACCAGGCCAGGGGATTCCCCTTATCGGCCCTTAAGGCCAAGCGGAGGCGGTAAAGGAAGGGTTCTTTGGCCAAAACCCCCAAACGCTCCAAAACCTCCTCCGCCCAGGCCAGGAGGTTAGGCCCGGGGGTGCGCAGGGCCAAAAACGCCTGCCATTCCTGAAGCAAGCCCTCCTTTTCCGCCAAAAGCGCCAGGGCCTCTTCCCCCGCAAGCCCAAGCCGCAGGGCCCTCCGGCCCAGGGCGGAAAACCCCAGGGCCAGAAGGTCCCGCCCGGTGGGCATGGGGTTCAGGAGGGCCAGGACCCTTTCCCCCTCCTCCGTGTCCGCCAAGGCCCCCTCCCGCCCGTCGTAAAGGGGCAAGCCGTACTCGTCCTGAAAGAGGAGAAGCCCAGGGATGCGGTCCTCCGGGGCCACCACCATCACCTCAAAGGGGTCCAAACCCTCGCCCCCCAGGTCCATCGAGGCCAAAGCCCGCTTGAGGGCCCTCAGGAGGTGGCGAGCCTCCTCCACCGGGTTGGCCAGGACCCAGACCTCCTTCTTCACCGGCCTTTGGGAAAGGGTCTGCCAGGGTTCCAGCCCCTCCGGAAGAAGCTCCAGGGTGAGGAGGACGGGTACCTCCCGGGCCAGGCGCTTAAGGAAGCGGAGGTCCAAAGGACCCACCTCTCTAAAGCCATCCACCACCACCAGGTCCGGCCTCGGGAAAAGGCGAAGGGGCACGCGGCCCGCCCGGTGGCGGAAGTCGTCGTAGTCCAAGGCCTTTTCCTTCAGGCGCTCGTAGGCGAAGTAAACCCGCCTGAGCCTTCCCGCCTCCCCCTCCTTGGGCAGGGCGAAGGGGGAAAGGCCATAGCGCTTGAGTTCCGCAATGGCCCGGGCGAAAAGCCGGGCTTCCCCGGGGGCAACCCCTTCCCCGTAGAGGTCTCTAAGGACCTCCCCCACCAGGGCCACCCTTGCCGCCCCGGGAAGCAAAGGTCCAAGCCGCCCCCCCTCCGCCAATACCCGGTAGTAGAGGGCCTGGAAGGACATGAACTCCAGGCCCAGCACCGCCCCTTCCCCCCCGAAAAGGCGGTACACATAGGCCCTTTGGTGGGGCAGGCCCACCCAGTAGACCCTCCCCCGCCGCTTCAGGACCTCCAGGGCCCATTCCCGGGCCAGGGTGGTCTTCCCCGAAGCGGGGGGGCCCAGGAGGGGATAGAGGCCCGGCTTCATATGGGGGCATTTTAAAACCGGAAAGCCCGGGAACCCGTGATACCCTTTCGTGCCGAACCCTACCCCTTACACCCTCCAAGAAAAAGACTTGTGGAAGGGATCTTCCGGGGCCTCCAACCTGGCGAAAACCAGGTTGGCGCTATATCAGGGAATGGCTTCCGGGGAAAGGGGCAGGGGAATGAGATCCAAGCCCAGGCGCAACACCCCCACCACCCGCCCCCGGTGGAGGACAAAACAGCGGTACCCCTCCGGCAGGACCAGCACCCGCCGGGCCAGGGAAAGCTCCCGCAGGAAGAAGAAGGGGCGCATCCGCATGGGCTTACCGCGGATGGGGCCCATGTAGGGCATGGGCCTGCCCCCCTCGAGGGCCAAGAGAAGCAGGGGCCTCTCCCCCACCGCTTGGCCCAGGACCAGGACCAGGGTATCCCCTTCCCGGTAGAGGGCCTGGACCTCGAGGGTCCGCACCACCTTAAAGCACTGGGTCAGCACCTCTTCGGGCGAGGGGCCAAAGCCCTTGGGGCCCTCCTCCCCCAGGGCCCAGCCCCCGAGGGCCAGGAGGAGGGAGACCCCAAGCCACCGCATCCTTCCCAGTTTGACCGATCTGGCCTTGTACCCCTTCTCGCCCATATCCGTCCCGGGATGGGGTTAACCAGGGTCCCCACCCTGGCCTGGCCAGGGTGGGGTGGGCTTAGAAGCCCCGCTCCGCCGAGATCAGGGCCAAGGCCGCCCGGGCCAACAGGAAGGCCCGTCCGGGCTCCTTGGAAAGCCTATTCTTGGCCTCGGCCACCAGATCCTTCACCAGGCTGTCCTGGGCCCGGTAGTAGGCGAGCTCCTTCTCCGCCCGGTCCACCACACTCGGGACCCGCTGGGTCAAGCGGGCATCCGGGCCCGGCCGCCCCTTACCCCACGGGGCAAAGGCATGGCCCCTGGGTCCAAAGGGATGGTGCATCCCCATCCCCATACGGGGGGCTGGCCTCGGCCCCCGGGCCTGCACCTGGGGTTCCCCTGAGGCTGCCCGGAAAAGGAGAAGGGCGGCCTGGGCCTCCCGCGCCGCCTTGAAGTACGCCTTGGCCTCGTAGCTCTTCTCCGCCCGGGCCTTCACCTCCTTGGCCCAGGCGAGAAGCTTTTCCTCCCCCGTGGCCCCCTGGGCCACCGCCTGGAGCCTGGCCAAGGCCGCCGAGGCTACCGCCGCCTGCTGGTAATCCGTGCCTTGGGCCAAGGAAAGGCCCGCCATCAGGAGAACCAAACCCATGAGCACCTGTTTCATTCCCTATCACCTCCGAACTGGAGGCTATTCCCTCTGGCTAAAGGGCGCATCGGGCGAAACCTTAAGGGAAGCCAAAGGCAGGTAGAGCCCCACCGCCGCCCCGTCCTGGTTGTCCACCCACGCCCTTCCCCCATGGGCCCGGGCCACCGCCGCCACCAAGGCGAGGCCCAGGCCCGTGCCCTTTCCCCCATGGACAAAGGGCTCCAGGACCCGGGGCAAAAGCTCGTTGGGGAAGCCGGGCCCGGAGTCCACAAGCCAAAGCCAAACCCCCTCCCTGTCCCGCTGGATCCTGGCCTTAAGGGGAAGCTTCCCGTGGCGGCGGGCGTTGTCCAACACGTTTTCCACCGCCAGGGCGAGAAGCTCGGGGTCCGCCAGAACCTGGCCTTCCCCTTCCACCTCCAGGCCCCATCCCCCCAAGAAAGCCCGCAGGTCCAGGGGGATGAGCCTGGAGGAGGTGGCCTCGAGGCGGGATAACCTGAGGAGCCCGGAGAGCAAAGCCTCCATCCTTTCCGCCTCCCGTAAGGCCCCGGCGAGGGCCCTGGGTTCGGGCTTGCGCAGGAGCACCTCCAAGTACCCCTTCAAGGCAGCCAGGGGATTGCGGAGCTCGTGGGAGGCATGGCGGGCAAACCGGCGGGCCGCCTCCTCCTTCTCGGAAAGCTCCCTAAGAAGCCCCCCCACCTGGGCCAGGCGGCTGTTCAAGGCCTCCACCAAGGGCCTCAGTTCCGCCAGGCCCGGGTCGGGAAGGGGGCTTAGGTCCTCAGGCCGCCGGGCCTCCAGGAGGTTGGCCAGCTGCCCCAGGGGGCGCAGGGCCCAAGCGAGCCCCAGGGCGGAAAGCAGAAAGATGGCCAAAAGCACCCCTCCACCCCAGGTGGCGTAGAGGAGGAGAAGCCTCCGCCCCAGACCGGCGACCCCCTCCAAGGGGACCGCCATGCCGAATCCTCCTTCCTCCCGGGGCAGGGCCACGTAAAGCACCCCCCGCCACACTCCCTGGTAGGCTCGTCCCTGAGCAAGGGCCTCGAGGAGACCAGGGGGAAGGTCGGGGGAGGGCACCTCGGTGAAGGCCACCCCCTTCTTCCCTATCACGAAGCCCGTGCCGCCCCCATAGACCTGGGCCAGGCGGAAAAGCTCAAGAAGAAGGGCCTCCTCTTCCTTGGGTCCCTCCTCCCCAAGGAGGTAAAGCCGGGTGTAAAGGGCCCGGCGCAGGTCCTCGCTGGCCGCTCCTTCCGCCTCCCTGGCGGAAAGAAAGGCCAGGGGCAGGGCCAGAAGCAAGAGGGCCAGGAAGAGAAGGGCAAAAAGCCTCCCCCTAAGGGAGGAAAAGGCGGTAGCCATAGCCGCGCACCGTCTGGATGGGGTTGGGCTCCCCCAGGGCCTTCCTTAAGAGGGAGAGGTGCACCTCCAAGGTGGCGGGGTCCACCTCCTCCCCCCAGACCCTCAGCATCAAAGCCTCCTTGGAAAGCACCTCCTCCGGGGACTCCAGAAAAGCCTTCAGGAGGAGGAACGCCTTGGGGGGAAGGGAAAGCCTCCTCTCCCCCCGGAAGGCCTCCATGCGCCTGGGATAAAGCCTCAGGTCCTTGTAGGCCAAAACTTCCGGGGCCTCCTTCCCCCTATGGGCGCGGCGCCAGAGGGCCTCGAGGCGGGCCAGGAGCTCGGAGAGGCTATAGGGCTTGACCAGGTAGTCGTCCGCCCCCTCCTTGAGGCCCTTCACCCGCCACTCCACCGCATCCAAGGCGGTGAGCATCAGCACGGGCACCTCCGAGCGAGCCCGGATATCCTTAAGCAGGGAAAAGCCATCTCTTTCGGGCAGAAGCACGTCCAAAATCACCACCTCCGCCCAGGGAAGGAGGCTTAGGGCTTCCTTTGGGCTTTCCGTGGCCTTGACCTCGTGCCCCTCGAGGGAAAGCCCAAGCTCCAAGGCCTCCCGCACTCCTGGGTCGTCCTCTACCAGAAGCACCCTCATGCCGGGTTCCGCCAAAGGGCCAGGGCCCGCACGGGGGCGTACACCTCCAAGGGCGGCAGGGCCTCCCCGGTCTTCAGGTCTATGCGATGGATGCGGCTCGCCCCGCGCCTGGCCGCATAGAGAATGCCCCCAAAGGGCAGAAGCTCCACCAGGCTCATGCGGTCCTCCCCCTCCAACAGGGGCAGGGTGTGGGAGGCGAGAAGGGATCCCGCCAGATCCAGCACCCGCACCTTGGCCGCCTCCACATCGTAGAGGTAAAGCCTCTCCCCCTCCACCCCCACCCCACCGAGAAGCCTCAGCTCCTCGCTTTCCTTGGAACGGCGGAAGGCATAACGGGAAAGGTAGCGCCCATCCAGGGCCAGGCGTTGCACCTGGCGGTTGCCGTAGTCCAGGACGAAAAGGAACTCCGGCGTGGCCGCCAGGGCCTTGGGATCCTGGAAGGTGCCCCGGCCCGGCCCCTGGCCGCCAAAGCGCTCCTGGTACTGCCCCTTCAAATCGAGCCGGCTCACCGTGGCGGTCTCCGAGTCCAGGACAAACAGGCTACCGTTGGCCACCGCCAGGGCCGCGGGAAAGAGGAACTCCCCGGGCTTCATGCCGTAAGGCCCGGCGGAAAGGAGGTGCTCCCCTTCCGGGGAAAAGCGGTGAAGGAGCTTGGCCCCGTGCTCAAAAACCGAGATCCAGATGCCCCCCTCCCCATCGGCGGCCACGGAGAGGGGAGGGGCCGGGAAGTAGCCCGGACCGGAGCCAATGCCGGAAAGGAGCCGGGCAGCGGTACCGGAAAGGTCCAGAAGCCGCACCGTGCCCTTCTTGGCCTCCACCCCCAACAGCAGGTAGAAGGGGTGGGGCAGGCCCCGCTCCTCCTCCCAGGAGGCGGAAAGGCCCCGGATCACCTCGTCCAAGGACGGGCGCTTGGCTGGGTCCTTCTCCAGCATCTTCAAGACCAGGTCGGAAAGAACCTGGGGAATCTGGGGATTGAGCTGCTTAGGAGGGGTGGGCACCTGGAAGATCTGCTGGTGAATCACCGTCTCATACCCCCCGGTGAAGGGGGGCTGGCCGGTGAGGGCCTCGTAGAGAACGATGCCCAGGGAGTAGATGTCCGAGCGGTGGTCCAGCTTCTGGCCCTTGGCCTGTTCCGGGCTCATGTATACCGGAGTGCCGATGCGGGCACCGGTGATGGTAAGGCGGGTGAGCACCTTGCCGGCGGCGATGCCAAAGTCCATGAGCCGCACCCCCCTGGGGTCCACGCCATCCTCCTTGAGGGCCCCTTTGAGCACCATGATGTTCCCCGGCTTGATGTCCCGGTGGACGATTCCCTGGGCGTGGATGTGCTTAAGGGCATCGGCCACCCGGGCGAGGATGGCTGCCGCCTGCTTCAGGGAAAGGCGCCTTTCCTCTATAAGCTTGTCCAGACCCTCCCCCTCCAGGTACTCCATGGCGATGAAGTGCACTCCATCCACCTGGCCATGGTCGTAGACCTTAACAATGTTGGGATGGTCCATCTTGGCCAGGACCTCCGCTTCCCGGTGGAAGCGGCGCACGAAGCGGGGGTCGCCCACAAAGCGTTCCTGGGGAACCTTGAGGGCCACCAGGCGGCCGGTTTTCCTATCCTTGGCCTTGTACACGGTGGCCATACCCCCCACGCCCACCTTCTCCAGGATCTCGTACTGCTTCTCCAGAGCCCGGGCCTCCTCCGTGGTCTTGGAACCGGAGGAAGCCCGTCCCTGGGTACGGGAACGCCTTTGGACCCTCCGCCGGGGACCCAGGTAGACCCGGGGTGAGGCCAGCAGCCCCAGGCCCATAAGCAGCCAGGGGAAAACCACCTCCGCCCGGGCCCCCGTGGCCCAGGCGGCTCCCGAGAGGAGGAGCAGGAGGAACCATAGGGCCCACGGGGAAAGGCGGGAAGCCAGGGCTGCGGTGAGGAGAACCAGGAGGAAGGCCAGAAGCCCCTGCATCACTCCACCCGTAAGGCCACGGCGGTGACGTTGTCGTCCCCACCCCGGCGCAAAGCCTCGGCCAGAAGGCCCTCGAGGCTCGCCTGCAGGTCCTTGCCCAAGACCCACTCCTCCTCGGGCACCAGGCCGTAAAGCCCATCCGTGACCAAAAGCACCCCTTCCCCAGGGGCAAGGTGCACCTCCTTCAGGTCAAAGCGGGCCTCGGGCAAACCCAGGGCCCGCGTGAGGATGTTGCGGTAAGGGTGGTGCTCGGCCTCCGTGCGGGTAAGAACCCCTTCCCTCAAGCGCTCCGCCACCCAGGAGTGGTCCTCGGTGAGCCGTTTCAGCCCCTTTGCCGTGAGGTGGTAGGCCCGGGAGTCCCCGATGTGCCCCACCACCCCCTCCTTGAGCCAGTCCGCATAGAGGAAGGCGGTAAGGGTGGTGCCCATGCCCTTCTTCCCAAGCCTTTCCGCCTCCTTCTCCACCCGCCTGGCCGCCAGAGTGAAGGCCTTTTCCATCACCTTGGAGAGGCCCACCGCTGGCCGGCCTCCCTTCAGGTGCTCCGCATAGGCCCGCGCTGCCTCGGAAATAGCCTCTATGGCCACCTTGCTGGCCCACTCCCCTGCCTCCATCCCCCCCATGCCGTCGGCCACCGCCAGGAGGAGGAGGTTACCCTGGGGGACCTCGAGGCGCATCACCCGGTGGAAGTCCTCGTTGTTCTGGCGGCGGCCCACATGGGAGACCGCGGCCACGCTGTACCGGGGAGCAAGGCGCATCGGACCCATTATAGTGATGAATGGGTGGAGCACCTGGCCGACCTGGTGGACCTCTACGAGTACCGGGTGGAGGACCTGGCCGCAGGCCGCACCCCTAAGGGGGGGAAGAGGGCCCTTTTGCAACTGAGGGCCTTCCTCATCCAAACCCGCCTGCCAGGGCCCTTGGCCAAGCGCTTCCGCCAGGCCGATGCTCGCTTCAAAGCCCTGCGGCAAAGCCCGAACCCTCCCCCACCCGTAGAGACCCCTTCCCCGGACTTTCCTGCCCAGGCCTTGGAGCACCTGGAAGAACCCACCCCCAAGCCTTCCCCCTTGCGGGCCATCGCCTTAAAGGTGTGGCACCTCCTGGCAGAGCGGGAGGCCAAAGCCCGGGCCAAGGACCTTCTGACGGGGAGGCGGGAGGAACTCAGGCTCATCCACGCCTTCTTGCAGAACTACCTGGAGTACCGGGAAAAGGAAACCTTCAAGCGGGACTTCAACCTCTCCCGCTTCCACCCCACCCACCCCATCCCCTCTCTTTCCGATAGCCTCATGGACCTCGAGGACCCCAAGGTGGCCGAGGCCCTGGTGATGGAGTTTTTGGAAACCGCCCTGCACCTTCCTCAGGACCTTCCCCTGCCCCCTGAGGAAACCCGCACCTACATCCGCCGCTTCCTGAACCGCATCCTGGAGTGGGACGACGCCTACGGCCTTCCCCCCAAGCGGGACCTCATGCCCTTGAAAAAAGCCCTGGAGGAAGCCAAGCGTCTGGGGGCAAGCGCCCTGGAGATTGCCAGGCTGGAAGAACGCCTCAGGAAAGAGGCCCAGGAGGAAAGGCGGCGGGAACTCCTCTTGGAAGAGGAGCGGCGCCGCTTCCGCGTGGCCCTGGAAAAGGTCATCGCCCTCCTGAACCTGCTTCCCACCCCGCAAGGGGAAACCCCCTGGCCCCGGGTTCCCGAGCCCGGCCAGGGGGAGGAAAGCCTGGTTACCCTTCCCCTGAAGCCCGGCCGCATCGCCTTAGGACCCCTTACCCTCACCCTAAGCCAGGTGGAGGGTAGCTGGCACCTGGGGATGGCAGGCGAGGACCATGTCCTGGAGGACACCTTGGTGATCCCTTGGGAGGACCTCGAGGTCCTGGCGGTGCGGGAGAGGGATCTCCTCCACCTGAGGCTCGAGGCCCGAAGCGGAATCAGGCTCTACGAGCTCCTGGCCGAGGGGCGGATGCTAGCCCTCCTCCTAAGCCCCAACCAGGACTACATCTACCTGCGCCTCCTCAGGGCCCTTTATGCCCGATTGAAGGGGGAGTTCAGCCCCCAGGCCTTTGGCCCCGAGCTGGCGGAGAAGTACCGCCAGGCCCCCTGGGAAGCCCTGCAGGACTTCGCCCGCAAGGTTTTGGAGCTCGCCCTGAAGCGCCTGGGTGGGGCGGACCCCACCCCCCTCCTCAAGGAGGTGGGCCAAGCCCTGGGGCAGGAGCGGGAAGCCCTGGTTTTGGCGGAGGCCTTAAGGGAGTACCTGGGCCGCCGCCCCCCCACCCGGGAAACCCTGGGGGGGGAAGTGCACCTGCTTTCCATCGGGGCCGAGCCCCTGGCCCTCAAGGTGGGGCAAACCGTCCTCTCCCTGCGCCCCAGGAACGCTCCTTCTGGAGACCTCCAGGAGGACGTCCTTTACGTGGGCCAGGCGGGCGAGATACCCCAAAGGCTCAAGGACCTTCTGGTCTACCGCCTCTCTGAAGGAACCGTGATCCTGGCCCGAGAGGGAAGGCGGCTTGCGTACCTGGTGATGGAAAACCCTTGACTTAAAGCCATTCCTGGTATACTCCCGGGCAAGGGGGTAGTATGAAAGTTTTGGGGCACAAAGCCTTTGCCCGGTTAATCCTCTCCTACCTGGTTTCCCAGGCGGGGAGCAAGGTACACCGGGTGGCCCTCCTGGTGCTGGTCTATTTGCTCACAGAAAAGGCCCTTTGGGTTTCCTTGGTCCTGGGAGTCCAGCTTGTGGGCACCGTGGTCTTCTCCCCCCTCCTTTCTGCCTGGGCTGATACCCAGGACCGCAAGCGGCTCCTGGTGTGGTCCTGATACCGGTTGCCAAAGTTGTGGTCTGTTATTGACGTCTATCCTCTTCTGTGTTAAGGTAAAGGCGGAGAGATAGGGGTGAAGCTGTCCCATTGGGCCAGAAAGCACGGGATTCCCTACCGCACCGCCTGGAAGTGGTTCAAGCAAGGGATTCTGCCTGCCAGGGCCATCCAGCTACCCACGGGCACCATCCTGGTTCTTGAGGAAGAGGAAGAGGTTAGGCTCCCCCAGGATGCTGCGGCCATCTACACCCGGGTCTCGGTGCACGAGGCCA
>NZ_KB905741.1 GCF_000381045.1 Thermus scotoductus DSM 8553
GGTAGGCGGAGCGGGGGTCAGGGCTGGCTATGGAGCCGAGGGAAAGAGCGAGTCTGGGGCCGCTTGTGGTGCGGGCGGTGACCAGAGCCATCACCAGGGCGGCCAGGAAGGTGAGGCGCCTGAGGTCGGCCTTCCAGTATCGCTTCAAGGCGTTGATGAGTGGGGTAAGCTGTTCCATGGGGACCACCTCCTATGGGTACCTGCCCATCCACGTGGGCGCAGGTCCATCCTAAAGGGGTGGTCCCACGTTTTGACGTGTACTGAGGCCCATCCTCAGAAGGGCCTCCGCCTCCGCCAAAGCATCCCGGTAATCCCGATGCCGTTCCTTGCCCCTTAGCCGGGGGATGATGCAGTAGGCGCAGCCCACCTGGCAGCCATCCTGCACCTTCAAAAAAGCCCGGACCCGGCTATTGAGAAGCCCCCTCTCCCCCGCCCCCCAGAACTCGTTGGGGGGGGTGGTGATGGGATCCGAGGGAAGCCCGAAATGCTCCAGGATCACCTTGGGAAGCTCCGCCTTGCGGGAGTTGGGCACCACGGCGTCGGCACCCAGCTCCCGCACCTCCTCCGGGGAGAGCTCGGCGTAACACCCCGTGACCACGATGAAGGCCCCTGGGTTGGCCCGCCTGGCCCGGCGGATCTCCTTGCGGGCATCGGCCTCAGCGGTGGTGGTCACGGCGCAGGTGTTGATGACCACCAGGTCGGCCCCCGCCTCGAGGGGAACCACCTCCGGCTCCAGGGCCTTGAGGAAACCCAGCAGGGCCTCGGTTTCCACCTGGTTCACCTTGCACCCGAGGGTGCGGAAAGCCGCGCGCATCCTTCCCATTCTGGTAGGCTAAGGGGGCTTAGTCAACAACCGCAAGCAGAGTGTGACCGACCCCACTTGCCGGGAAAACCCCAAAGGTTGTAGTATTCCAGGCGTCTGCCCCAAGATGTGGGGGAAACACCCCGAGGGGGCCTGGAGGATTTATGGAACGGTTTTTCTTTGACGATCACGCGCAAGCCATCGCCAGGCGCCAGTATTTCCAGGAAGGGGACGGGGATATTCTCGGGATGTTCCGCCGGGTGGCCCGGGAGATCGCCAAGGTGGAAAAACCCGAGGACCGGGTCTACTGGGAGGAAAAGTTCTATGACCTCATGGCCTCCAAGCGCTTCTCCCCCGGCGGGCGCATCCTGGCCGGGGCAGGCACCCCCCACGGCAACCTCCTGAACTGCTTCGTGCAGGGGGCCACGGAGAACCCCCCGGAAAGCTTCAATGGAATCATGGAGGTGGCCAAAAAGCTGGCCCTGGTCACCAAGGTGGGCGGGGGGAACGGGGTCAACCTGGACCCCTACCGCTCCAAGGGGAACCGCCAGCGCCAGGCGGTGCGGGGCGTGGCCTATCTTTCCGCCCGCCACCCCGACGTGGCCGACTTCATCCGGGGCCTCATGCGCCCCCCCACCAACCCGGAAGGGGAAAAGGAGGAGATCGCCCTGAGGAACTTCGTGCGGGCGGTCTACGGGGAGGTTTCCCCTGAACTTAAGGACCTGGCGGAACGCTACGGGGTCCTGGTGGTCCAGGAACCCCCTCCCGGAGCCATCCAGGTACCCGACGACATGGGGGGCATTGTGGAAGCCGCCAAGGCGGCAGCCGCCTTGGCCCTGAAGGGCCTCGAGCCCCACGTGGACTTCTCCCTCCTCCGGCCTGAAGGAGCCCCCATCCGGGGCTCCGGGGGTACCAGCTCCGGCCCGGTGAGCTTCCTTATGGAGATCTTCGACAACTTCCTGGAGTGGGCCGCCCTGGGAGGGGAGGAAGCCGGGCCCGTGGCCACCTTACGGTATGTGTACGCCCCGGTGCTTCGGGTGGTGAGGCAGGGCGGGACCCGCCGCGGGGCGGGGATGGCTACCCTTTCCATAGAGCACCCCGACCTCCTGGACTTCCTCACCGCCAAGGACCTGGACCGGGAAAAGGCCGAGGGGGATATCTCCACCTTCAACATCTCCGTCCTGGTCACCGAAGCCTTCATGAAGGCCCTCGAGGAGGACGCCCTCTGGCCCGTGACCCCCATTGAGGTGCCGGGAAAGTACTACCCCCATCCCCTAGGAAGCACCTACACGGGCCAGATCCCTGCCCTGCCGGAGCGGGAGGATGGGGCCAAACCCGTCCCCCTTTTCGGGGGCAAGGTTCCCGCCCGCTGGCTCTGGCACGAGATCGCCTGGCACGCCTGGGCCACCGGGGAGCCAGGGCTTATCTTCGTGGACCGCATCAACGAGCTTTCCGCCCTCAAGGGCCTCGGGCCCCGGTACCAGATCCGCTCCACCAACCCCTGCGGGGAAATCCCGCTCACCGTGGGCGAGCCCTGCGATCTTGGGGCCTTGAACCTGGCCGCCTACGTGAAGGACGGGGAGTTCCAGATGGAGGAGTTCAGGAGGGATGTCCACACAGCCATCCGCTTCCTGGACAACGTTCTGGACGTGAACAGGTTCGCCCTCCCCGATAACGAGGAGGCGGCCAAGAAGCTCAGGAGGCTTGGCCTCGGGGTCATGGGCCTGGCGGACGCCCTCATCAAGATGGGCCTCCCCTACTCCTCCGAGGAGGCCAGGGAGAAGGTCTACGAGATCATGTCCGCCATGCGGGAGGAGGCCATCAAGGCCTCGGAGGCCCTGGCAAAGGAAAGGGGGGTCTTTCCCCTCTACGAGGCGCACCAGGAGTACTTTGAGGCCCTGGGAATCAGGCCCAGGCGCAACGTGGCCCTCCTCACCGTGGCCCCCACCGGGACCACCAGCATGGTCATGGGGGTTTCTAGCGGCATCGAGCCCGTCTTCAGCCCCTTCGTGTGGCGGCGGATCGGCGGAGAGTACAAGCCCCTCCTCCACCCCCTCTTCGTGGAGCTGATGGAGACCTACCCGCCCCATCCCGATTACGAGAAGGACGGAAAGTGGGACTGGGAGAAGATCATCGCCGCCATCCAGGAGGACGGGCACGGCTCGGTCAAGAACCTTCCCTTTGTCCCCGAGGCGATTCGCCGGGTCTTCGAGTGCGCCCACGACATCCATCCCCTGGACCACGTGCGGATGCAAGGAGCCGTGCAGCGAGCCTTCGACGCCGAAGGGTACGCTGCCAACTCGCTCTCCAAAACGATCAATCTGCCCAACCACGCCACCGTGGAGGAGGTGGAGGAAGCCTACCTGGAGGCCTACCGCACGGGGTGCAAGGGCATCACCGTCTACCGGGACGGCTCCCGGGAGTTCCAGGTGCTCACGGTGAGGAAAGAGGAGAAGAAGGCAGAGGAGGACAAGGAAGAAGCTCCCTTGGCTTCCCGCCCTGCTCCCCAGGCCCCCTCGCCAGCGCCTCAACCGGGCACCCCCATGTACGAGCGCCCGGGCAGGCTCATGGGCTTTACCGACATGGTCAAGCTCCTCTCCCCCGACGGGGGCAAGCGGAGCTTCCTGGTCACGGTGAACATGCTGGGGGGAAGGCCCATAGAGGTCATCCTCACCTCGGGCAAGGCAGGGGACGAGGCCAACGCCGACTCCGAGGCCCTGGGCCGGGTGGTTTCCATCGCCCTGCAGTACGGGGTGCCCCCAGAGGCCATCGTGAGGACCCTAAGGGGCATCAACGGCGGTCTTTACGGCACCTACCAGGGCAGGCTGGTTTCCAGCAAGGCGGACCTGATCGCCGTGGCCCTGGAAACCATCCCCGAGGTCCTGAAGGGGGAGGCCACCGCTGCCAAGGCAGTCCCTGGTCAGCCCCGTGGGGGCTACCTTGACGAGTTGACCGAGGTACCCGCTCTCTCTGGCGGTTCGCTCGGGGTATGGGGGCCCCAAGGCGGCCTGGCCCTGGCGGGAGCCACCAAGTGCCCCTCCTGTGGGGAGGTGGCCCTGGTGCGGGAGGAAGGATGCTACAAATGCCAGGCCTGCGGCTACTCCAAGTGCGGTTAGACCTCAGGTAAGGGTGTCCAGGCCCCACCAGCCGCCCTGGTGGGGCCCTTAAACTAAGGGCATGGTCCAGCCCCGGCGCTTCACCTGGGAGAAGCACCCTTACCTTTTGGAAACAGGGGTGATCCAGGAGGACAAAGGGAGGAGGGTTCTCCCTTGATCCGCATCAAGATCTGCGGCATCACCCGGCTGGAGGACGCCCTTCTGGCGGAAGCCCTGGGGGCCTTCGCCGTGGGATTCGTCTTTGCTCCGGGCTCCAGAAGGCGGGTGGACCTCGAGGTGGCCCGGACCATCTCGGAGGCTTTGGGCCCCTTTGTGGTTCGGGTGGGGGTCTTCCAGAACCAAGGCCCCGAGGAGGTGCTGAGGCTTGCGGAACAGGCCAGGCTCCAGGTGGTCCAGCTGCATGGCCAGGAGCCTCCGGAGTGGGCCGAGGCCATCGGCAAGCACTTTCCCGTCATCAAGGCCTTTCCCCTAACCGGTCCTGCGGATCCCGGCTGGGCCCAGTACCCCGCAGGCACCCTTCTGCTGGATAGCAAGGCTCCAGGAAGCGGCCAAACCTACCCCAGGGACTGGGCCAAACCCCTTTTGCAAACGGGAAAGCGCATCATCCTGGCGGGTGGGATAACCCCCGAAAACCTGGAGGAGGTTCTGGCCCTGAGGCCCTACGCCATCGACCTGGCCAGCGGGGTGGAAAGGGCCCCGGGGATAAAGGACGAGGCCAAGCTAAAAGCCCTTCTCGCTAAGGGAAGGATCTGGAATCCCGGCGTATGATGGGGAAGTGACTGGCAGGAAGCATCCCTACTTCCCCTACCTCGAGGCCATGCTGGAAGCCGCCCACCTGGCCAAGGGCATCCACGCCTATTACCAGGCCAAGGGCTTCACCCACGGCACCAAGTCCGGCCCCACCGACCTGGTTACCCAGGCGGACCGGGAGTCGGAGGAAGCCATCAAGGAACTTCTCCTCTCCCGCTTCCCCGAGGCGGGCTTCTTGGGGGAAGAGGGGGGAAGCGAGGGGGGCAAGGCCCTCCGCTTCATCGTGGACCCCCTGGACGGCACCGTGAACTACGCCCATGGCTTTCCCTTCTATGGGGTTTCCCTTGCCCTCGAGGTGGAAGGGAAGGTCCAGGTGGGGGTAGTGCTGGACACCAGCCGGGACGAGGCCTTTTACGCGGTACGGGGGGAAGGCGCCTTCCTAAACGGCCGGCCCATCCGGGTCACGGAACGGAAGGAGCTTTTGGGAAGCCTCCTCGCCACGGGGTTTCCCTACGATGTGGCCAAGGACCCGGAAAACCTCACCTACTTTCACCGGGCCCTGTCCAGGGGACTCCTGGTGCGCCGGCCGGGGGCGGCGGCCTTGGACCTGGTGTATGTGGCCGCCGGGAGGCTGGAGGGCTTCTGGGAGGTGAAGCTGAACCCCTGGGACGTGGCCGCAGGCTGGCTCATCGTGGAGGAGGCGGGGGGCAAGGTCACCGACCTGGAAGGAAGGCCCTACCGCCTTGGGCACCGCTACATCGTGGCCACCAACGGCCACATCCATGAGGCCCTCATCCAGACCCTCCTGGCCCAGGGCTAGAATGGAAACCGGTATGGACCTCGAGGCCAAGAAGAAAGTCCTGCGGAGCTTCACCTATGGCCTTTACATCCTGACGGCCAGGGACGGGGAGGACTACGCCGCCGGCACCGTGAACTGGGTGACCCAGGCCTCCTTCACCCCTCCCCTCGTCGCCCTGGGGGTTAAGCGGGATAGCCGCCTGCATGAGCTTATCCAGCGCACGGGCAGGCTGGCCCTCATGACCCTGGCCCAGGACCAGAAGCAGATCGCCCAGGACTTCTTCAAACCCACGGTGCGGGAAGGGAGCACCCTGAACGGCCATCCCTTTGAACCCTCCCCCACCTTTGGCCTTCCCCTCCTCACCGAGCTTCCCTACTGGCTCGAGGCCGAGGTGCGCCACATCTACGAGGGCGGGGACCACAGCGTGGTGGTGGCTGAGGTGGTGGAGGCCGGGGTGAGGCAGGAGGCCAAGCCCCTCATCATGTGGGACACGGGCTGGTTCTACGGGGGCTAGGGCAGCAAGGCCACGGGTACCTCCAGCCCTTCCGGTAGAAGGAAAGCCCTGACCCCATCGGTGCCGAAGATGACATAGGGCACCCGCCAGCGGGCCTCGCGGATATCGGTGGGGCTGGGGAAGGCAGGCCCCCGAGGATGGGAGTGGTAGATGGCCAGGAGGGCTAGACCCTCCCTTTCCATCTCCTTTAGGGCCCGAAGCAGGGCCAAGGGCTCGGCCAGATATCCCACCAGAGGCTCGGGATGGGCGTTGGGCAGGGGAATCACCCTCTCCACCTCCCGCCTCCCCGCCCAAAGCCCCACCCCTTCCCTGGGCGCCTCCTTTTGGAGGTGGGTGCGGGTTTCCTCCAGAAGCCTCCTGGGCACGTAGAGCACTTGGGACAATCGCCCCCTCCTTAGGCCTATACTATGGGCACCAAGAAGGAGGGAAGATGATCCCAGGAACCTCTCCCATCCGAACCGTGGCCCTGGTGGGCCATGCGGGAAGCGGCAAAACCACCTTGACCGAGGCCCTGCTTTTCCGAACCGGGGCCAAGGAACGCATGGGCCGGGTGGAGGACGGCACCACCACCACCGACTACACCCCCGAGGCCAAGCTCCACCGCACCACGGTGCGCACCGGGGTGGCCCCCCTGAAGTACAAGGACCACCGCATCTTCCTCCTGGACGCCCCCGGCTACGGGGATTTCGTGGGGGAGATCAGGGGGGCTTTGGAGGCCGCCGACGCCGTCTTGGTGGCCGTATCCGCGGAAAACGGGGTGCAGGTGGGCACGGAAAGGGCCTGGACCGTGGCCGAGCGGCTTGCTCTTCCCCGCATGGTGGTGGTCACCAAGCTGGACAAAGGCGGGGACTACTACGCCCTTCTGGAGGACCTCCGGGCCACCCTGGGGCACATCCTGCCCATCGACCTGCCCCTTTTCGAAGGCGGGCGCTGGGTGGGGCTCATCGACGTCTTCCACGGCAAGGCTTACCGGTACGAGAACGGGCAGGAGGTGGAGGTCCCCGTGCCCGAGGAGGAGCGGGAGCGGGCCGAGCGCTTCCGCCAGGAAGTCCTCGAGGCCATCGTGGAAACCGACGAAGCCCTTCTGGAAAAGTACCTGGAGGGGGAAGAGGTGACCGGGGAGGCCCTGGAAAAAGCCTTCCACGAGGCGGTGCGCCAGGGCCTCCTCTACCCGGTGGCCCTGGCCTCGGGCACGGAAGGCATCGGGGTCCTGCCCCTCTTGGACCTGATCCTGGAGGCCCTCCCTTCCCCGGAGGAACGCTTTGGGGAAGGCCCCGCCCTGGCCAAGGTCTTCAAGGTGCAGGTGGACCCCTTCATGGGCCAGGTAGCCTACGTGCGCCTTTACCGGGGCAGGCTGAAGCCAGGGGATACCCTCCAAAGCGAAGCGGGCGCTATCCGCCTACCCCACCTCTACGTGCCCATGGGCAAGGACCTCCTGGAGGTGGAGGAGGCGGAGGCAGGGTATGTCCTGGGCGTGCCCAAGGCGGAAAACCTCCACCGGGGCATGGTGCTCTGGCAGGGGGAACGGCCGGAAAGCGAGGCGGTACCCTTCGCCCGCCTGCCCGAGCCCAACGTGCCCGTGGCCATTAAGCCCAAGGGCAGGACCGACGAGGCCAAGCTGGGGGAGGCCCTGAGGAAGCTTCTGGAGGAGGACCCAAGCCTCAAGCTGGAGCGCCAGGAGGAGACGGGGGAGTTCCTGCTTTGGGGACACGGGGAGCTTCACCTCACCACCGCCAAGGAGCGCCTGGCCGACTACGGGGTGGAGGTGGAGTTCTCCGTGCCCAAGGTCCCCTACCGGGAAACCATCCGCAAGGTGGCCGAGGGACAGGGCAAGTACAAGAAGCAGACCGGGGGGCACGGCCAGTACGGGGATGTGTGGCTCCGGCTGGAACCCGCCCCCGAGTACAGCTTTGAATGGCGCATCACCGGGGGGGTGATCCCCAGCAAGTACCAGGAGGCCATTGAGGAGGGGATCCTCGAGGCGGCCAAAAAGGGGGTCCTGGCGGGCTATCCGGTGATGGGCTTCAAGGCCATCGTCTATAACGGCTCCTACCACGAGGTGGACTCCTCGGACCTCGCCTTCCAGATCGCCGCCAGCATGGCCTTCAAGAAGGTGATGGAGCTGGCAAGCCCGGTTCTTCTGGAGCCCATCTACCAGATCAAGGTGATCGCCCCCCAGGAGCGGGTGGGGGATATCCTCTCCGACCTCCAGGCCAGGCGGGGGCGCATCCTGGGCATGGAGCAGGAAGGGGCCCTGGCGGCGGTGCGGGCCGAGGTGCCCCTGGCGGAGGTTTTGGAGTACTACAAGGCCCTGCCCAGCCTCACCGGGGGGGCAGGGGCCTACACCCTGGAGTTCAGCCACTACGCGGAGGTGCCCCCCCACCTGGCGCAGAAGATCGTGCAGGAGCGCAAGAGCGCCGAGGAAACCTAAGCCTTGGAGGCCATGGCGGAAACCCCCCTTCAAGCGCTTGCCCGGCTCCGGGAGGCCCTGCAGGAGGTCCTCTTCGGCCAGGAAGAGGCCATAGAGGCCCTTCTGGCCACCCTGCTGGCCCGGGGGCACGCCCTTTTGGAAGGCGTTCCGGGCCTGGGAAAGACCCTCCTGGCGGAAAGCTTCGCCAAGGGAAGCGGCCTGAGCTACAAGCGCATCCAGTTCACCCCCGACCTCCTGCCCCAGGACCTCACGGGAAGCGAGGTGTTTAGGGAGGGGCGGTTTGAGTTCGTGAAAGGCCCCCTCTTCGCCCAGGTGGTCCTGGCGGACGAGATCAACCGGGCCCCGCCCAAGGTGCAGTCGGCCCTCCTCGAGGCCATGCAGGAACGGGCGGTGACCGCAGGAGGGGTGCGCTACCCCCTGCCCGAGCCCTTCTTCGTGGTGGCCACGCAAAACCCTTTAGAGCTCGAGGGCACCTACCCTCTCCCAGAGGCCCAGCTGGACCGCTTCACCGCCAAAATCCCCTTCCGCCCCCCCAGGCGGGAGGTGTGGCTCAGGATTCTCACGGAGGAACCCCGGATTCCCGAACCCCTGGGGGTGGACTTCCCTAAGGCCCAGGAGGAGGTGCGGGGGGTCAGGGTGGCCAGGGAGGCCCTCGAGGCCATCACCCACGTGGCTTTTCTCACGCAGGAGGACCGGCGCCTGCGCATGGGCCTCTCCCCCCGCGGGGCCAAGGCCTGGCTGTCCCTGGCCCGGGCCCTGGCCTACCTCAGGGCCAAGCCCCTGGTGGACTGGAAGGAGCTAAAGGACGCAGCCTTCCTGGCCCTTCCCCACCGGCTTTTCCTCACGGAGGAGGCCCTTTACGAGGGGGAAAGCGCCGAGGGAATCCTGAAGGAGCTTCTCAAGAAGGGGGGCATCCCCTAGGAAGGAGGCAAGGCATGCGCTGGATCCGGTTTTTTCACGAGGTGGGCCTGGAGGATGTGCCTTTGGTGGGGGGTAAAAACGCCTCCCTCGGGGAGATGATCCGGGAGCTAAGCCCTTTGGGGGTGAAGGTGCCCGGGGGGTTTGCCACCACCAGCGAGGCCTACTGGTATTTCCTCACGGCCAACGGCCTCAAGGAGGCCATCGCCCAGGAACTTAAGGACCTGGACCCCGATGACCCCATCCTCCTGGCCCGGGCAAGCCGTCGCCTGAGAAACCTGATCCTGAAGGGGGAATATCCCGAGGACCTGGAGGAGGAGATCCGCCAGGCCTACCGAACGCTTTCCCAGGAAGCCGGGGAGGAAGCCCTCCCTGTGGCCGTGCGCAGCAGCGCCACCGCCGAGGACCTCCCCACCGCCAGCTTCGCCGGGCAACAGGAAAGCTACCTCTACGTGCAAGGGGAGGAGGAACTCCTCCTCCATGTGAAGCGGGCCATGGCTCCGCTTCTCCGACTTCAAGACCAACGAGTACGCCCGCCTCGTCGGGGGGCACCTCTTTGAGCCCAAGGAGGAAAACCCCATGCTGGGCTGGCGGGGGGCGAGCCGCTACTACCACCCCGACTACAAGGAGGGCTTCCTCCTCGAGGTGGCGGCGGTCAAGAAGGTGCGGGAGGAGATGGGCCTCAAGAACCTCATGGTGATGGTGCCCTTCTGCCGCACCCCCGAGGAGGGGGCCAGGGTTTTGGAGGTGATGGCGGAGGGAGGCTTGAAACGGGGAGAGGAGGGCCTCGAGGTCTACGTGATGGCGGAGATTCCCTCCAATGTCCTCGAGGCTGAGGCCTTCGCCGAGCTCTTTGACGGGTTTTCCATCGGCTCCAACGACCTTACCCAGCTGGCTTTAGGCCTGGACCGGGATTCGGAACGGGTGGCCTGGCTCTTCGACGAAAGGCGGGAAACCGTCAAACTCCTCTCGGCCATGCTCATAGAAAAGGCCCACGCCAAAGGGAAAAAGGTGGGCATCTGCGGCCAGGCTCCTTCCGACTACCCCGAGTTCGCCGCCTTCTTGGTGGCCAAGGGCATCGACTCCCTAAGCCTCAACCCCGACGCCCTCCTGCGCACGGTGAAGAAGGTGGCGGAGATCGAAGCCGCCCTGGACTCTGGTGCCTGAAGCCCAAGTCAGGGTACGCTGGGGCATGGTCCGCGAACCCTTTAACGCCCTAAGCCATGCCCTGGGGGTGCCCCTAGCCCTTTTGGGAAGCGCCTTCCTCCTTCTCCTCGCCCCCAGGGAGGTCTGGCCCGCTCTCCTCATCTTCGGGCTCACCATGGCCCTCATGTTTGGGGCCAGCACCCTTTACCACGCCCTGCGGGTGGGGGATCGAGCCCTGGCCTGGCTCAGGCGGCTGGACCATGCGGCCATCTTCCTCTTCATCGCCGGAAGCTACACCCCCTTTCTGGTGGAGGGCCTTCAGGAAAGCTGGAAACCCTTCGCCCTGGGCCTGGTGTGGGGTCTAGCCCTCCTAGGGGTGGGCTTCCGCCTCTTCTTCCTCAAGGCCCCCCGCTGGCTCTACACCCTGGCCTACCTGGCCCTGGGTTGGCTTTCCGTCTTCTTTCTCCCCAAGCTCCACCTGCCCCTTTCCACCTTTGCCCTCATGGCCCTCTCCGGGGCCTTCTACACCCTGGGAGCCTGGGTGTATGCGAGAAAGAAGCCTGACCCCTGGCCGGGGAAAGTGGGGTTTCACGGTCTGTGGCATCTCCTGGTCCTCGTGGGAAGCTTTTTTATGTACCTGGCGGTTCTAAGCCTGTACACCTAGCTTTCTCATGAGAAAGTGAGTATCCTGGAGGGTATGGAACCTCCCCTTATCCTGATCGTGGAGGACGAAAAGGACATCGCCCGCTTCATCGAGCTGGAACTGCAAGCCGAGGGCTACCGCACCGAGGTGGCCTACGACGGCATCACCGGCCTTTCCCGCTTCCGGGAGGTGAACCCCAACCTGGTGATCCTGGACCTGATGCTTCCCGTCATGGACGGGATCGAGGTGGCCAAGCGCATCCGCAAGACCTCCAACGTCCCCATCCTCATCCTCACCGCCAAGGACCGCATCGAGGACAAGGTGGAGGGCCTGGACGCCGGGGCCGACGACTACCTGGTGAAGCCCTTTTCCATAGAGGAGCTCCTGGCCCGGGTGCGGGCCCACCTGCGCCGGGTGAGCCCCGCCATCACCGGGGAGATCCGGGTGGCGGACCTCATCATCAACCTCGAGGGCCGGGAGGTTTTCCGGGGGGGGCGCCGGATAGAGCTCTCCAACAAGGAGTTTGAGCTCCTAGAGCTCCTGGCCAAAAATCCGGGCAAGGTCTTCAGCCGCTACGAGATTGAGGAGAAGGTCTGGCCCGGCTACCAGGGAGGTAGCAACGTGGTGGATGTCTACATCGGCTACCTGCGCAAGAAGCTGGAGGCCGCGGGGGAAAGGCGCCTGATCCACACGGTGCGGGGCGTGGGGTACGTGCTCCGTGAGGATTGACGCATCCCTCCCATGCCCCACCTTGAAGCAGCCCTAAGGGCCTCCTCGCCGGGGTTCCAAAGCCAGGGCAGGGCGGTATGACCCTGCGCTCCCGCATCACCCTCCTCACCGCGGGCCTCCTCCTGGTAACCCTGTTGGTGCTGGGGCTGGCCCTGGAAGGCCTCTTGCGGGGCTTCCTTTACCGCTCCCTGCGCCAGGAGCTTCTGGAGGCCAGCAACCAGGTGGTCCGCCTCCTGAACCTGGGCGGCCAGACCCTCCTGGAGGCCGGGCTTCCCGCAAGCCTCTATGCGGAGCTCCAGCTTCTTCCCGAGGAAAACCCCGCCCTTCTGGCCCGGGAAGGAGGGATCAGCCTGCAGAAAAGCCCCACCTTAGGAAGCCAGCGCCTTCTCCTAAAGGAGGCAGACTACCGCACCCTTCTGGAGCGGGGCGAGGCCTGGGCCTACGCCGAGCTGCCGCGGGAAGGACCCCCCTTAAAGCTTCTGGTCTACGCCCGCCGGGTGGAGGTGAACCTTTCGGGAACCGTGTGGCAGGGAGCCCTCTTGGTGGGGAAGCCCGTGGAAAGCCTGGAAAGCACCCTCTCCCAGTTCGCCCGCATCTATGCGGGGACGGCACTTTTGGTGCTTCTCCTCTCCATCCTCCTGGCCAGGAGCCTGGTGGCCCGGGCCCTGGAACCCCTGGAATGGGTGGCCCGGCGGGCCGAGGCCATCACCGCCCGCCCCGAACCCCTGCCCGAACCCGAGGGGCGGGACGAGGTGGCCACCCTGGTGCGGGCCCTGAATGGGATGCTCTCCCGAATGCAGGAGGCTTTTCTGGCCCAGACCCGTTTCCTGCAGGATGCCTCCCACGAGCTTAGAACCCCCATCACCGCCATCCTGGGCCATGTGGGCTACCTCCTCCGCCGCACCCCCCTCACCGAGGCCCAAAGGGAAAGCCTGGAGATCGTAAAACGAGAAGCAGAACGTATGGGAAAGCTGGTCTCAGACCTCCTGGAGCTTTCCCAAAGCGGCACCTGGCGCATAGAGCCCGTGCCCCTAAGGGTCTTGGACCTCCTGGAGGAGATCCGGGAGGAGTTCGCCCCCGGGTTTGCGGGGGAAATCCGGGTGGAGGCCGACCCCGGCCTCTACCTCCTGGGAGACCCCTACCGCCTCCACCAGGTCCTGGCCAACCTGGTGACCAACGCCATCAAGGCCAAGGCGCAAAGGATTACCCTCAAGGCCTTCGGGGTGGAAGGGCGGGTGGTGGTGCGGGTGGAGGACGACGGGGAAGGTATTCCCCAGGAACACCTCCCCCGCATCTTTGAGCGCTTCTACCGGGTGGACAAGGCCCGGGACCGGGAGCGGGGGGGGTCAGGGCTGGGCCTCGCCATCGTGAAGGCCATCCTCGAGGCCCACGGGGGGGAGATCTGGGTGGAAAGCGAGGTGGGCAAGGGAACGGCCTTCAGCTTCTCCCTTCCTTCAGCCGCGCCACCGCCTCCTCTACGCTGATCTCCCCCCGGCGCAAAGCCTCCAACACCTCAAGCCTGTCTTCCCCTTCCTCTGCGGCCTCGTAGCCCAGGGCCTTGAGGAGAGCGTCCAGCCGCGCCCGCACCGTGGGGTAGGAAACCCCTAGGATCCTCTCCACCTCCTTCAGGTTGCCCCGGGCCTTCACGAAAAGCCGCAGGAAGTCCAGGTGGTCCTTGGAAAGGAGGGCGAACTCGTTCAGCTGGAAGCGGCCGTGCACCTCGGTGCCGCAAGAGGGGCAAAAGAGGACCTTCACCGCCAAAGGAGCCTCGCAGGCCGGGCACCGCACGGGAACGGGTTTCATCACCATAGCCCCACCTTGATCTCTACTTCCTCCGCCTCCAAAAGGAGCTCCTCGTGCCTCCTCTTCCCCGCCCCCGGGTCCCACCATGGGCTCCACATCCTTCACCTCCTTGTGAAGGATTATAAACCCGTTGTTCCAAATCTGTCAAGTTGAGGTTTCCATATCTAAAACCCCAGGCCCGAAGGATGGCGGGAACCCAGGAAAGGAGCGCCGATGAAGGCGAAGAGCAAAAGAGCATAGGCCAGTAGGAGCAAGGCCATGCGCGGGTAGCCCTGAAGCCTCTCCTCGAGAAGGAAGTAAAGGGTGAGGCCCAGCCAGCCCAGGAGCACGGAGATCTCCTTGGGATCCAGGGCCAAAGGGCTACCGAAATACCCCCAGGCCCAGGCCATGCCGCTGGTCAGGCCCAAGGTGGTGGCCAGGTACCCCACCCGAAGGTAGCCCTGCTCCAGCCGCCTCAGGCTCCAAAGGGGGGCGGAAAGCAGGGCTTTTTCCGGCACCGACCTTAGGCGCAGGTCCTGCATGGCGCACATCACCCCTGCCCCCACCCCCACCGCCAGGGCCAGGTAGGCCACCAGGAAGGCCCCGGCGTGCACCAGGGTAAGGAGGAGGGGCAGGCTTCCCCCCGGATGGGGCAGGGCCTTGAGGGCAAAGAGGCCAAGGAGCATGGCCAGGAGAACCAAGTAGCGGCGGAGAGGGGTAAGCCTTGGCCGAAGCAACAAACTCTCCCCCCGCAAGGCCAAAAGCCCCCCCAGGACCAAGGCGGGCTGGGCTGGACCCGAGAAAAACCCCTTGGCGAAGGCATCGGCCAAGGCGGCCCCCAGGTACAGAAAGGCCCCGAGGAAAAGCCCTCGAGGCCAGAACAACCCCACCGCCAGGAGGAGAACCCCCACCAGGGCCAGCAGGGAAACCGCGGTCATAGCCGTGGAGGACGGAAGGCCAGAAGCGGGCACTCCCCAGGGCAGGGAGGACCCTGGAAAAACTCCTGGGTCCGGGCCTTTACGGCCAGAATCCAGGGATGGGCCCTGCGCCCCGCCTCCTTGTGCCAGGTAAGGGGATCGGCCTCCGGGTACTCCCGCACCACCTCCTTATAGGCCAGGCCCTTCAGGGCCCGTATGGCCTCCCGCACCCGGTGGCCCGCATACCACTCCAGGTAGTCCCCAATGGCTCCCTCTATGAGGACCTCCACCTTGGGCACCTCGCCCTGGCGGGCCTTGAGGTTCTTCTCCACCACCCGCTTGAGGTCGTCCAGGTTGTACAGGTAGGCCTGGGGCAGGCGGCCCACCCGGGGGTCGATGTTCCGGGGCAGGGCGATGTCGATGAGGAAAAGGGGCTTGGACCGCCTCGGCAGGTCCTCCGGGCGCACCAGGTAGTGGGGGGCAGCAGCCGAGGCCACCACCAGGTCCGCCTGGCGCAGGACTAGGGGAAGATCCTTAAGGCCATACGCCTCCCCTCCAAACCGCTCCGCCAGGGCCTTGGCCCTCTCCACCGTGCGGTTCACCACCAAAACCCGGTCCACTCCCTGGGCCTTCAGGTGGGTAAGAAAGAGCTCCGCCATTTCCCCCGCCCCCAAAACCGCCACGGCAAGGCCCGTGAGGTCCCCGTACACCGCCAGGGCCAGCTCCAAGGCCGCGTAGGCCACGCTCACTGCTCCCGCCCCGATGCCGGTTTCGCTCCGAGCCCGCTTGCCGAGGGCGATGGCGGACTGGAAGGCCTTCTCCAATAGGCTTTCCGTGGCCCCATATTTCCGGGCCAGGAAGAGGGCCTCCCGCACCTGCCCCAGGATCTGCGCCTCCCCCATCACCAAGGAGTCCAGGCCCGCCGCCACCCGAAAGAGGTGCCGCAGGGCCTCTATTCCCTCCTTCTGGTAGAGGTGGCGGGCTTCCACCCCCCGGGAAAGCAGGAGGGCTTTGGCCTCCTTGGGGCTACCCACCCCGTAGATCTCCGTGCGGTTGCAGGTGGAAAGCACCACCGCCCTGCCCAGGGTGCGCAGAGCCGCCGGCAGGGCCACCGCTGGGTCCAGGGCCGCCCGCTCCCGCACCTCCACGGGGGCGGTCTTGTGGGAAAGGCCCACCAGGTAGAGGGGCAGGGCCATAGGCTGCCCCACAGTATACGCCATGGGGATAGGGGCATATGCCCTACCCCCCCCTACCCCCCCAAGGCCCGAAGGATGGCCCCATAGAGGCCCTCGAGGCCCGGGCGTTCCGCCTCGTAAGGGGGAAAACCAAGCCTCCCCGCCTCCTCGGCCGTGCTGGGGCCGATGCAGGCCGCCTTGGGCCTCCTAGGGGTCTTTAAGGCGTAGGCCCTGGCGGCGCTTGGGCTGAAGAAGGCCACCACCTGGGCCCTTTCCAAAAGAGCCAGCTCCTCAGGGGAAAGCTCCCTCTCCCGGGTAGCGTACACCTCCACTCGCTCCACCGCCACCCCCCGGGCCTCGAGGCCTTCCTCCAAATCCTTCCCCGCCAGATCCCCCGCCACGAAGAGTACCCTTTGGGCTGGGGGAAAGGTTGCCGCCAGGTCCTTGGCCGTGGCCCGGGGAGGGACAAAGGCAGGGGATAGGCCCCCCTGGCGCAGCACCTCCCCCGTCCCTTCCCCCACCGCCGCCACCTTGAGAAGGGGCCTTCCCGCCTTTTCCCAGGCCCAAAGGAGCCTCTTAGCCCCCTCTTTGGAGGTGACCGCCACCCAGTCCGCCTGGAGGAGTCTTCCGGGAAGGACCTCGAGGCCCGGCAGGTCCACCTGCTCCAAAAGGGCCACCTCCGCCGCCTCAATCCCCAAGGCGCGGAGCCGGTCCAATAGCCCCTTATCCTTCCCGCGGGTGAGCAGAACCACGGCCTTTAAGGACCTTGTGAAAGAGCTTCATGGCGGCCAAGGCCCGGGGGAAGCCCAGGAAAAGGGCGGACTGCAGGATGGTTTCCCGCACCTCCTCCTCGGTGGCGCCTACCCGTAAAGCCCCCTCCAGATGGGTGGCCAGCTCCTTGGGGCTACCCAAAGCGATGAGGGCGGTGATGGCAAGAAGCTCCCGGGTCTTAAGGTCCAACCCTGGCCGGGCTAGTACCTCCTCGTAGGCGAAGTCCCGGATGTAGCGGAAAAGATCCTCGTCCACCTCCTTCAGGCTTGCCTCAATGGCCCCTTGCTTCTCCCCCCAGATGGCCTGCCGCACGCTCATGGCAGGTAGTCTAGCACCCCCTCCAGCCGGTGGAGGGCCCCAGGGGTCTCCCCCAGGGGGTCAAAGAGAAGGGGCCTAACCCCGGCTTCCTTGGCCCCCACCAGATCCGCTTCCGAATCCCCCACGTGCACCGCCTCCTCTGGCGGCACGCCCAAGGCGTCTAGCGCCTCCTGAAAGAGCCTGGGGTCGGGCTTGGCCACCCCCGAAATGGCGCTTACGGCAAGGTGCTGGAAGTAGGGCCTTAAGCCCACCACCTCCAGGATCTCGGGGAGGGTGGCGTCCCAGTTGGAAACCACCGCCAGGGCATAACCTTGTTCCTTTAGCCTTTGCAGGGTTTCCTTGGCCCCCGGGGTTACGGGCCAAAAGCGGGGGTTCTTCCAGTTCTCCACCAGCTCCCGGCTCAGGGCCTCGGCGTGCTCCTCGAGGCCCATCCCTGTAAAGAGCCTCCGGTGGAACTCCCGCCAAAGCCCCAAGGCGGTTTCCAGATCCCGAGCCTCTAGATGATGGTCCTCATAGAAGCGAAAAGCCGCCAAGGCCGCCGCCTTGGGATCCCTCCTGGGCTTAAGGCCCCGTTCCTCCAAAAAAGGCAGGAGCCAAAACCGGGGACTTGCCAGGATCAGGGTGTTGCCCACATCAAAGAGAACAGCCCGGACCATGGTCTTAAGTCTATACCGAGGGTTATGGGGGAAGCTTCGTCCTTACCCTGCCCTTTTAGTACCCTTAAAGCATGGTCCCCCGTTACCAGACCCCGGAGATGGCCGAGCTATGGTCGGAGGAAAACCGCTACCGCATGTGGGCGTTGGTGGAGGCCTATGCCCTCGAGGCCTGGGAATCCCTGGGCCAGGTGCCCAAAGGGCTTTCCCAAAGGCTTCTTGAGCACCTAAAGGAGCATCCCCTGGACGCCCGCTTCGCCCAGAGGGTGGCGGAGCTGGAGGAGGTCACCCGCCACGACCTGGTGGCCTTCACCCGGGCCCTGGTGGAGTGGACCGGGGACGAGGAGGTGGGGCGCTACCTGCACCTGGGCCTCACCAGCTCGGACATCGTGGACACCGCGCAAAACGCCCTTTTGGTGAGGGCCTTGGACCTGATCCTCGAGGAGCTATCCGGGGTCCAGGAGGAGCTCAAGCGCCTGGCCCTCCGCTACAAGCACACCCCGGCCATCGCCCGCACCCACGGGGTCCACGCCGAGCCCACCAGCTTCGGCCTCCGCTTCCTGAGCTTTTACGCCGCCTTTCAGCGGGACAAGGAACGGCTTGAGCGCGCCCAGAAGACCATCGGGGTGGCCATGCTCTCGGGCTCGGTGGGAAACTACGCCCACATCCCCCCGGAGGTGGAGGCCCACGTGGCCCGGCGGCTTGGCCTGAGCCCAGAGCCCCTCTCCACCCAAGTGGTGCCCCGGGACCGGCATGCGGAGGTGCTGGCCGCCTTGGCCATCCTGGGGGGGAACCTGGAGCGGGTGGCGGTGGAGCTAAGGCACCTCCAGCGCACAGAAGTGCTGGAAACCCAAGAACCCTTCCGGGAGGGGCAGACGGGAAGCTCCAGTATGCCCCACAAGAAAAACCCCGTGGGTTTGGAAAACCTCACCGGGATGGCCAGGCTCCTTCGGGGATACCTGGGCCCCTCCCTGGAAAACATCGCCCTGTGGCACGAAAGGGACATCTCCCACTCCTCCGTGGAACGGGTCATCCTCCCCGACGCCACCACCGCCAGCCACTACGCCCTTAGGCGGTTAAAGGGCATCCTGGGGGGCCTGGTGGTCTTTGAGGCAAACCTCAAGCGGAACCTGGACCTCACCCGGGGCCTGGTCTACTCCCAGCAGGTGCTGAACGCCCTCATCGCCGAGGGCCTTCCCCGGAACAGGGCCTACGCTATCGTGCAACGCAACGCTCTAAGAAGCTGGGAGGAGGGCCTTAGCTTCGCCCAGCTTTTGGAAGAGGACCCGGAAAACCCCCTCAAGGGGGAAAGGCTTAGGGCCCTTTTTGACCCTGCGCCCTTCCTAAAGCACGTGGACGCCATCTACGCCCGCTTTGGGCTTTGAGGGGAAAACCGTTACCACAAAGGGGCCAGCTGGAGGGCGAAGCCCGGGAGTTCCGGTTCCAGGGAAAGGGTGTCCACACCCTCAAAGCGCTCCGGCTCCTTTCCCGGCCTGTACACCTCCACGGTCCGGGTATAAGGGTCCACCAGCACCCCCAGGCGCGCTCCCTCCTTAAGGTAAAGGGTCATCTTGGCCCTGAGCTCCTCTATCCCTTGCGAGGAGGAGCGCACCTCAAAGACCACGTCCGGGACCAAAGGAGGAAACCCTTCCTTCTCCTCCTCCGACAAAGCCTCCCACCGCTTTTTTCCCACCCAAGAAGCATCCGGGGACAGGATGGCCCCGCCCGGCAGCTTGAACCCCGTGGAGGCGTCAAAGACCACCCCCAGACCCCTTTCCTCGTTCCAGCGGGCCAGCTGATACGCCAGCTGGAGGCTCCGCCGACCACTTTGCCCTCCTGTGGGACTCACCCAAAGCCTCCCCTCCGGCGACCGCTCAAACTGGTAGCCGGGATTGCGCTCCGAAAGCAGCCAAAGCTCCCTTTCCCCGATGGGGCGCAGAAGGTCCAGGGATAGGGCCATACCTTCCTCATTGTGGCACCCTCCGGGCTTAAAATGAAGGCTGGAGGGGACCAAGGTCCCGAAGCGGAGGCACATGGAAAAGCTTTACGAGGGCAAGGCGAAAATCCTTTACCCGGAAGGGCCCGACACCCTCAGGGTTTACTTTAAGGACGAGGCCACGGCCTTCAACGCGCAGAAGCGGGGCCTCATCCCCGGCAAGGGAGTGGTCAACAACAAGGTCTCGGCAACCCTCTTCCGCTACCTCGAGGCCCACGGGGTGAAGACCCACTTTCTGGAAGAGGTTTCCGACCGGGAAATGCGGGTCCTACGGGTGGAGATCCTCCCCTTGGAGGTCATCCTCCGCTTCCGTGCGGCAGGAAGCTTCGCCAAGCGCTACGGGGTAAAGGAGGGCACCCTCCTAAGGGCTCCCTTGGTGGAGTACTCCCTTAAAAGCGACCCTCTGGGCGACCCCTTGATCTGCCCCGAGGCCATTTTGGCCCTGGGCCTGGCCACGGAGGAGGAGCTTTCCCGGGTGAAGGCCACCACCCTGAAGGTAGGGGAGCTATTGCGGGATTTCTTCGCCCAAAGGGGGCTGGACCTCATCGACTTCAAGCTGGAGTTCGGCAAAAGGAACGGGGAGATCCTTCTCGCCGACGAGATCTCCCCCGACACCATGCGCCTTTGGGACCAGAAGACGGGGGAACCCATGGACAAGGACCGCTTCCGCAAAGATCTGGGAGGCGTGGAGGAAGCCTACCAGGAGGTCCTTAGGCGGGTTCTAAGGGGGTAGCCATGCCCAAGTACCAGGCCACCTTGCTCATTGAGCTCAAAGAGGGCATCCTGGACCCCCAGGGCCGGGCGGTGGAAGGGGTTTTGAAGGATCTGGGCCACCCCGTGGATTCGGTGCGGGTGGGAAAGGTCCTCGAGGTGGTCTTCCCCGCGGAAACCCTCCTCGAGGCGGAGGAGAAGGCCAAGGCCATGGGGAACCTCCTCGCCAACCCGGTGATGGAGGTCTTCACCCTCGAGGCCTTAAAGGAACTCCCATGAAGTGGGCCATCGTCCGCTTCCCTGGCTCCAACTGCGATGAGGATGCCCGCTTTGCCCTGGAAAAGGCGGGGATAAGGGCAGCGTACGTCTGGCACACGGAAAGGAGCCTAAGGGGCTTTGACGGGGTCTTCCTGCCCGGGGGCTTCAGCTACGGGGACTACCTGCGGGCCGGGGCCTTGGCGGCCAAGAGCCCGGTGATGGAGGAGGTATGGCGCTTTGCCCGGGAGGGCCGGCCCGTGATTGGGGTGTGCAACGGCTTCCAGGTGCTCACCGAGGCCGGGATCCTTCCCGGGGCCCTTCTCGCCAACCTCAATCTTCACTTCACCTGCAAGGAGGTGGGGGTGCGGGTGGAGCGCACCGACCTTCCCTTCACCCGGCTTTACCAGAAGGGGCAGGTCCTCCGCCTGCCCATCGCCCATGCGGAGGGCCGCTACTACGCCGATGGGGAAACCCTGGCCCGGCTGGAGGGGGAAGGGTTGGTGGTCTTCCGCTATGCCCCTTTGGGCGGGGAGAAGGATTACAACCCCAACGGGAGCCTTAACGACATCGCCGGGATCACCAACGAAAGGGGCAATGTCCTCGGCATGATGCCCCACCCCGAGCGGGCGGTGGACGAGGTTTTGGGTGGCACGGATGGGCTCCCCTTGTTCCTAGGGCTTGTAGAGGAGGTAGCAGGATGAAACCCAAGGCCATCACCTTTGATTTCTGGGGCACCCTCTTCACCGAGGGAGAGGCGTTTTTAGAAAAAGTCATGCCCGCCCGGTACGAGATCCTTCTGGACGCCCTTTCCGAGGCCGGGCACCCGGCGGAGGAGCACGAGGTGCGGGAGGCTTACCGCCAGGCGTCCATCGCCTTTGAGGAGGCCTGGCGGGCGGGGGAGCACATGCCGGTGTACGACCGGGTGGCGCGGATCTTCGCCCTGCTTGGGGCTCCTCATGACCCAGGCCTCATCGCCCTCACGGCAAGGCGCCTCGAGGAGAGCTCCCTCCTCGCCGATCTCAAACCCCTCCCCGGGGTGGAGGTCCTCAAGGAGCTGGCCCAGCGCTACCCCTTGGCCCTGGTCTCGGATACCGGCCTCACCCCGGGAAGGCTCCTCAGGGAGCACCTGAAGCGGCAGGGGCTGGACGTCTTCCAGGCCTTTAGCTTCTCCGACGAAACGGGCTTCGTGAAGCCCAGGCCCGAAGCCTTCCGGGTGGCCCTCGAGGCCCTGGGCGTAGCCCCGGAGGAAGCCCTGCACGTGGGCGACCTGCCCCAGACGGACATCAAGGGAGCCTTCGCCACCGGCTACCCCTGGGCGGTGCAGTACGTGGGCCTGAGGGAGGTGAACGGGGAGATCAAGCCCACGGCCAAGATCAAGGACCACCGGGAGCTTCTTCCCCTTCTCCGGTGATGGAAACCCTAGCCCAAGAAATCGGCATCCCGGAAGAGGAGTATCGGGAGATCAGCAAGCGGCTTGACCGGGAGCCCAACCGGGTGGAGCTTTTCCTCTTCAAGGTGATGTGGAGCGAGCACTGCGCCTACAAGAACTCCCGCCCCCTTCTGAAGCAGCTTCCCAAGGAGGGGGAGGCCGTCCTGCAGGGCCCGGGGGAGAACGCCGGCGTGGTGCGCATCGGTGAGGGCTGGGCGGTAGCCTTTAAGATCGAAAGCCACAACCACCCCTCCGCAGTGGAGCCCTTCCAGGGTGCTGCCACCGGGGTGGGGGGGATCATCCGGGACATCATGAGCATGGGGGCCCGGCCCATCGCCCTGCTGGATTCCTTGCGCTTTGGCCCCCTGGAGGATGCCCGAAGCCGCTACCTCCTCAAGGGGGTGGTCTCCGGCATCGCCCACTACGGCAACGCCATCGGGGTGCCCACGGTGGGAGGGGACCTCTACTTCCACGAGGGCTACCGGGAAAACCCCTTGGTGAACGCCATGTGCCTGGGGCTTCTTAGGGAGGAGCACTTAAGGCGAAGCCGGGCCTCCTTGGGCCGCCCCATCTACTACGCCGGGGCCAAGACGGGAAGGGATGGGATTGGGGGTGCCGCCTTCGCCAGCCGGGAGCTTTCCGAGGACAAGGAGGAGGACCGGCCAGCGGTCCAGGTGGGGGACCCCTTTTTGGGGAAGCTCCTCATGGAGGCCACCCTCGAGGCCATTGAGAAGGACCTGGTGGAAGGCGTCCAGGACATGGGGGCGGCAGGGCTCACCAGTAGCCTCTCGGAGCTGGCCCATAAGTCGGGCCTCGGGGTGGAGCTGGACCTAGACCGCGTCCCCACCCGGGAAAGGGACATGGGGCCCATAGAGCTTCTCCTCTCCGAAAGCCAGGAGCGCATGGTCCTGGTGCCCAGGGAGGGCAGGGAAAGGGAGCTGGAGGAGGTCTTTAAGAAGTGGGGCCTGGACTGCGTGCCCGTGGCCAAAACCATCCCCGAGAAGGTCTTCCGCGTCCTCTTCCGGGGCGAGGTGGTGGCCGAGGTCCCCACCGAAGCCCTGGCGGAAGCCCCCACCTACGTGCGCCTGGGAAGGGAGGACCCCGAGATCCGAAAACTCCGGGAAACACCCTTACCACCCCTGGCCGCCGACCCCAAAGAAGTCCTCCCCAGGCTTCTCGCCTCCCCCAACCTGGCAAGCCGGGAAGCGGTCTACGAGCGCTACGACCACCAGGTGGGAACCCGGACTGCCCTCCTGCCAGGCAAAGGGGATGCCGCGGTGCTCTGGGTAAAGGGAACCCACCTGGGCGTGGCCGCCAAGGTGGACCAGAACCCCAGGTATAGCCGCCTCCACCCCCGGCTTGGAGCCATGCACGCCCTGGCCGAAGCCTGCCGGAACGTCTCCGTGGTGGGGGCCAAGCCCCTGGCCTATACCGACGGCCTCAACCTGGGAAGCCCGGAAACCCCGGAAGGCTACTTTGAGCTCCAGGAAACCATCGCCGGTCTCAGGGAGGCCAGCGAGGCTTTGGGCGTACCGGTGGTCTCCGGAAATGTATCCCTTTACAACGAAAGCGGGGGCCGGCGCATCCCCCCCACGGCCATGGTGGGGGTGGTGGGGGTCTTGGACATCAGGAGGCGGGCGGAGATGGGCTTCCGCCGCCCGGGAGAGGTGATCCTCCTTTTGGGAGAGGAGAAAGGGGAGCTTGGGGGAAGCGAGGTCCTCTACCTCCTCACGGGCCTCGAGGCCGGCCACCCGCCCAGGTTGGACCTGGAACGGGAGAGGCGGGTGCAGGAGGCCATCCGGGAGCTCATCGGCTTGGGCCTCACCCGCACCGCCCACGACCTGGCGGAGGGAGGGCTTTTGGTGGCCCTGGCGGAGATGACCTTCCCCTACGGCCTGGGGGCCACGGTGGAGGTGCGTACCCCAGGCCTAAAGGCCCTCTTTGGGGAAGCCCCTAGCCGGATCCTCTTCACCGTGGCCAAGGAGAACCTCAAGGAGGCAACCTTCCGCCTGGAAGAGATGGGCCTCCCCTACCGGGTGCTGGGGGAGACCGGGGGGAACAGCCTCACGGTCTTGACGCCCGAGGGGGTGCTAGAGTGGGGGGTAGAGGAGCTTAGGGCGGCCTGGCAGAAGCCCCTTAGGGAGGTTTTGGATGGATAAGCCTCAGGAGGAATGCGGGGTCCTGGGAATCTATAGCCAAGAGCCCCTGGATATACCTGGGCTTTTGCACCTGGGCCTCCTGGCCCTCCAACACCGGGGGCAGGAGGCGGCGGGCATGGCCGTGTCCGACGGAAAAGAGTTCTTGGTGGAAAAGGACCTGGGACTGGTGAACCAGGTCTTCACCGAGGAACGGCTTTCCCGCCTGAGGCTTCCCGAGGCGCGGCTGGGCCTGGCCCACACCCGCTACTCCACCACGGGCTCCAACCTGCGCTTCAACGCCCAGCCCCTTACCGCCCGCACCGCCCACGGGGTCTTAGCCATCGCCCATAACGGCAACTTCACCAACGCCAAACCCCTTCGCGACCGGCTTCTAAGGGAAGGAGCCACCTTCCAGAGCACCTCCGACACCGAGGTGATGCTCCTCCTCCTGGCCCGCTTGGGCCACCTCTCCCTCCCCGAGGCGGCCGCCGAGGCCATGAAGGCCCTGGAAGGAGGGTATTCCATCCTCCTCATGGACCGCAGGACCGTGGTGGCCCTCCGGGATCCCCACGGGGTGCGGCCCCTGGCCATCGGCAGGCTTCCTAAAGGCTACGCCTTTGCCTCCGAGTCCCCGGCCCTCGAGCTCATGGGGGCCCGGTATATCCGGGACGTGCGCCCCGGGGAGGTGGTCTGGGTGGAGGAGGGGGAGCTTAAAAGCCTCCAGGCCCTTCCCCCAAGCCCCGCCCCTTGCGCCTTTGAGTGGATCTACTTTGCCAGGCCCGATAGCCTCCTGGATGGCCTCGAGGCCTACGAGGCCCGGGTGCGCATGGGCATGGAGCTCTTCCGGGAAGCCCCGGCCGAAGCGGACATGGTGGTGCCGGTGCCCGACTCCGGCATCGGGGCGGCGGTGGGCTACGCCCGCTCAAGCGGCCTCCCCCTGGAGTACGGCCTCTACAAGAACCCCTATGCGGGCCGGACCTTCATTCAGCCCACCCAGGCGCTGAGGGACCTGAAGACCCGCTTGAAGCTCTCCCCCACCTCGGCGGTGCGGGGCAAGCGGGTGGTGCTCATCGACGACTCCATCGTGCGAGGCACCACCAGCCGCCACATCGTGGCCATGCTGAAGGAAGCAGGGGCCCGGGAAGTCCACTTCCGGGTTTCCAGCCCCCCCATCCGCTTCCCCTGCTACTACGGCATCGACACCGCCGCCCGTAAGGAGCTCATCGCCGCCGAGAAGAGCGTGGAGGAGATAAGGGCCTATATCGGTGCGGATACCCTGGCCTTTCTTTCGGAAGAGGGGGTCAGGCGGGCCATCGGGGGGCCCGTGTGCCTGGCCTGCTTCAACGGGCGCTACCCGGCCGGGGTGCCCGTGGAAGGGGAAAAACTGGCCTTGGAAATCCTCTAGGCCCTATTCCTTATCCCCACCCTAGCCAAGCCTTAGCCCCTCGAGGCCACCCCCCGCCTTAGGAAAAACCCCGCCCCAAGGCCCAGGAGAAACCCCACCAGCAGGAAGATAAAGGCGAAAGCCCCGGTGGAAGCCAGGTGCCAGCCGAAGAACCAGTAGCTGCACACCGCATACCGCTCCACCTGCACCCGGACCAGCTCCGGCAGGTCGCGGCTGGAGGTGAAGTTGATGAGAATAATGGCCACAAGCAGGATAGCCAGGGTCAGGGCAAGCCCCCACTTCAAAATCGGGAAAACACTTCCTTTCATGTCCCAAGCTTACCAAAGGAAAGACCCTTTCCGGGGTACTTCCGCCTCCTCCTAAGGCCCCGGTTCCCGGTAAAGGTAACCTGGTAGCGCCCCGGTGCAGGGCCTATAATCGGCCTATGGTCAGGACCAGCTTACGGGACGAGGCCCTTTTTCAGCTCATCGCCCTGGAGGAAAAGCGCCAGCGGGAAGGCCTGGAGCTCATCGCCAGCGAGAACTTCGTCTCCGCCCAGGTGCGGGAGGCGGTGGGAAGCGTCCTCACCAACAAGTACGCGGAGGGCTACCCGGGTGCCCGCTACTACGGGGGATGCGAGATCATCGACCAGGTGGAAAGCCTGGCCATCGAGCGGGCCAAGGAGCTCTTCGGGGCCGCCTGGGCCAACGTCCAGCCCCACTCCGGCTCCCAGGCCAACATGGCGGTGTACATGGCCCTCATGGAACCGGGGGATACCCTCATGGGCATGGACCTGGCCGCGGGAGGCCACCTCACCCACGGCTCCAAGGTGAACTTCTCCGGGAAGCTCTACAAGGTGGTTTCCTACGGGGTCCGGCCCGACACCGAGCTCATCGACCTGGAGGAGGTGCGACGCCTGGCCCTCGAGCACCGGCCCAAGGTGATCATGGCGGGCGCCAGCGCCTACCCCCGCTTCTGGGACTTTAAGGCCTTCCGGGAGATCGCCGAGGAGGTGGGGGCCTACCTGGTGGTGGACATGGCCCACTTCGCTGGCCTGGTGGCGGCGGGGCTCCACCCCAACCCCCTCCCCCACGCCCACGTGGTCACCAGCACCACCCACAAGACCCTAAGGGGGCCACGGGGCGGGCTTATTCTTTCCAACGATCCGGAGTTGGGCAAGAAGATAGACAAGCTCATCTTCCCCGGCATCCAGGGCGGGCCCCTGGAGCACGTGATCGCCGGCAAGGCGGTGGCCTTCTTTGAGGCCCTGCAGCCCGAGTTCAAGGAGTATAGCCGGCTGGTGGTGGAAAACGCCAAGCGCCTTGGCGAGGAGCTGGCCAAAAGGGGCTACCGCCTGGTCACGGGGGGAACCGACAACCACCTCTTCCTCCTGGACCTCCGCCCCAAGGGCCTGACCGGCAAGGAGGCGGAGGAGAAGCTGGATGCCGTGGGCATCACCGTGAACAAGAACGCCATCCCCTTTGACCCCAAGCCCCCCAGGGTCACCTCTGGGATCCGCATCGGCACCCCGGCCATCACCACCCGGGGCTTCACCCCGGAGGAGATGCCCCTGGTGGCGGAGCTCATCGACCGGGCCCTCATGGAGGGGCCCTCGGAGGCCCTGCGGGAGGAGGTTAGGCGGCTCGCCCTCGCCCACCCCATGCCCTAGGGAAGCCTTAGAATGGAAGAAGATGCTCAAGCGCCTCGAGGTGCGTAACCTCGCCGTCATCCGCGAGGCTACCCTGGAGCTCGGGCCTGGGCTCAACGTCCTCACCGGGGAAACCGGGGCGGGGAAAAGCCTCCTGGTGGACGCTTTAGCCCTCCTCCTGGGGGCCAGGTCCGAGGGGCTTTTGGGGCCTTTTGGCGATAGCCTCCTGGTGACCGCCTTCTTCCAAGGTGAGGGCGAGGAGCGCATCCTTTCCCGCCGCGTCGGGGGCCGCTCCACCCCCCGGATCGATGGGGAGGTGGTGAGCCTCAAAGAACTCCAAGAGGAGGCGGAAAGGTGGCTTTCCCTCCACGCCCAGCACACGGCCATCGCCCTCCTCTCCCACAAAAGGCAACGGGAGCTTCTGGATGCCCTGCTGCCCCCGGGCCTCCTCCAGGAGTACGGGGAGGCCTACAGGAAGCATCAGGCCCTCCTTGCGGAAAAACGCACCCTGGAGGAAGCCCTGAGAGCCAAGACCGAGCGGGAGGACCTCTTGCGCTTCCAGCTCAAGGAGATCCTGGAGGCAAGCCCCAGGCCTGGCGAGGACCAGGAGCTTTTAGCCGAGGCGCAAAGGCTTCGCCATTTGGAAGCCCTGAGGGAGCGCTCGGGAAAGGCCTACGCTCTCCTGGCGGAAGGAGGTGCCCTGGATCTTCTTCAGGCAGCCCTGCGGGAGCTAAGGGCGGGAAGCCGCTTTGACCCGGCCCTCGAGGCCCTGGCTAAGGACCTGGAGGCGACTTTGGAGGGAGGCCGGGCCGTGGCCCGGGAGCTGGAGGACTACCTGGAAAGCCTGGAAGGAGATCCCAGCCGTCTGGCCCAGCTGGAGGAGCGCCTTTCCCTTCTGGAAAGGCTTAAGCGCAAGTACGGCCCCACCCTGGAGGAGGTCCTGCGCTACCGGGAAAGGGCAGAGGAGGAGCTGAAGGCCCTGGAGGGAGGGGAAGAGCGGCTTTTGGAGCTGGAAAGGGCTTTAAGGGTGGCCTCGGGGGCCCTCTATAAAGCGGGGGAGCGCCTTTCCGAAGCCCGCCTCGAGGCGGCACGGAAGCTGGAGAAGGAAATGGAGACGGAGCTTTCCGCCCTGGGTTTCCCGAAAGCCCGCTTCCAGGTGGAGCTCAAGCCTCTTCCCGAACCCGGACCCCAGGGCCTGGAGGAGGTCCTCTTCCGCTTCTCCGCCAACCCCCACCTTCCCCCCGCTCCCCTTTCTGCGGCCAGCGGCGGGGAGCTCTCCCGCATCGCCCTAGCTTTAGCCCTCCTCACCGGGGCCGAGGCCCCCACTGTGGTCTTCGACGAGGTGGACACCGGGGTGGGCGGGGAAACCGCCTGGAAGGTGGCGGAAAGGCTCGCCCAGCTGGGCCAGGCCCGGCAGGTCCTGGTGGTCACCCACCTGCCCCAGATCGCCGCCCGCGCAAAGAGGCACCTCAGGGTGGTGAAGGAGGAGGAAGAGGTGCGCATCGAGGTGCTGGAAGGGGAGAAGCGCATACGGGAGCTCGCCCGCCTCCTCTCCGGCCAGTACACCGAGGCCGCCCTGGCCCACGCCCGCCTCCTTCTGGAAGGAAACGGCCACCTTGCACAGGATTGGGTGGAGGCCCAGGAATGAATCCCCTCGAGGCTCCCTACCCCGTCTATCTTGTCCGGGAAACGGAGGTGGTGCGCAACTCCCTGGCCGAAGGCCTCCCCCTCCCCCAGGGGGACACCCTGGAGGTGGTGCTGGCGACCATGAACCTGGATAGCTTCTCGGACCCCGAGGCCTTCACCCCCCTTTCCCTGGAGCTGGCCCAGGCCTTCGCCCTGGAAGCCGCCCTCCTCCTCAAGGACCTTAAGGAGCGCCAGGCCCTGCAGGAGGCCGCCCGCACCGATCCCCTCACCGGCTTGGGCAACCGCCGGGCCCTGGAGGAGGCCTTTCCCCTGCTCCTGCAGGAAGCCCGGACCCTGGGGGAGCCTTTGTCCCTGATCTACTGGGACCTCAACGGCCTTAAGGCCTTGAACGACCGGGAGGGCCATGCAGTGGGCGACCAGGCCCTGAAGAGCCTGGCCCAGGCCCTAAGAAACCTCTCCCGCCGCCGCGACGTGGCCTTCCGCATCGGCGGAGCCTCCACCTGGGCCTGAAGGCGGAGGAGATCCCCGCCCTCATCGCTCGGCTTCAGGAGAACCTGCCCTACCAGGTGGCCGCAGGAGGGCTTCTGGTGGAGGGGGAGGACCTGGAGGTCCTTCTTAAGGAGGCCGACAAACGCATGTACCGGGCCAAGAGGGCTAGAAAAGGGCTTTAACCCCATCCGCCACGTACTGCACCGCCAAGGCCGCCAGGAGGATGCCCAACACCCGGGTGACCACGTTCACCCCCGTGCGCCCCAGGACCCGGCGCACCTGGGCCGCAAGCCGGAGGAACACATAGGCCAGGGCCAGGACCAAAAAGACCGTGAAAAGGACCACCGCAAAGCCCAGGGGTTCCTTCCGGGCCTCTGCGGCCAGGATAAGGACGCTGGCCAAGGCCCCGGGGCCGGCGATCAAGGGAATGGCCAGGGGAAAGACGGAGATATCCGCCCGGAGGCGGGCCTCATCCTTTTCCTCTTCCGTTTCCCGCTCGTGGTGGGCGAAGACCATCTCGGTGGCGATGCGGAAGAGGAGGATGCCCCCGGCGATGCGCAGGGCCTCGAGGCTGATCCCCAGGTAGCCCAAAAGCCCCCGCCCGAAGAAAAAAAAGGAGACCAAAAGCCCCCCCGCCACCAGCACCGCCTTCCTGGCGATCTGGGCCTGTTTCCTTTGAGGACGGTCCCCGGCCAGGGCCAGAAAGACCGGCACCAGCCCCACCGGGTCCATGACCACGAAGAGGGTGAGGAAGGATTTGAGGAAAAGCTCCAGCACGAAGGCCTAAAGGCGCATCTTCCCCGCCACCAGGAGTTCCCCGAACTCCTCCTCCAGGGCCCTCGCCCCTTCCTCGGTGCGGGCCACCACCAGGATGGTATCCTCCCCCGCCAGGGTGCCCACGATCTCGTCCCGTTTGAGGCGGTCCATCAAAAGGGCGATGCCGGAGGCGTGGCCCTCCGCCGTCTTCACCACCAGGATATTCCCCCCCCGGTCCACATCCTTGACGAAGAGGCCAAACTGCCGCTTCAGCTCCTCGTAAACGTCCTCGGGAAGCTCCATGGAGGGCAGGGCGTACTTGTGCCGCCCCTTGCCCAGGGAAACCCGGGCCAGCCTCAGCTCGGCGATGTCCCGGCTCACCGTGGCCTGGGTCACCTCAAACCCCAGCTGCCTCAGGCGCTCCACCAGCTCCTTCTGCGTGCCGATCTCCTCCCGGCTCACGATCTCCTGAATGGCGCGGTGCCGCTCCGCTTTGCTTCGCATAGACACCCCTCTAACCCTTCCAGAACTCTTTAACCAAGTCCAGTATACGGTCGGCCACCTGCCGCTTTTTCATGCGGGGGAGTTCCAGCACCCGGCCATCCCGCAGGAGGAGGACCACCTCGTTCTCGAGGCTGCCGAAGCCCACTCCCTCCCGGTTCACCCAGTTGAGGACGATGAGGTCCAGGTTCTTGCGGAGAAGCTTCTCCTTGGCCCGCGCCAAGCCCTCCCCGGTCTCCATGGCGAAGCCCACCAGGACCCTCGGTCCCTTGTTCTCCCCCAACTCCTTGAGGATGTCGGGGTTGGGAAGGAGGCGGAGAACCTTCTCCGCCGCCACCTTGGGCTCCTTCTCCCGGCTCACCTCCGCCGGGCGGTAGTCGGCCACCGCCGCCGCCATCACCACCGCCTGGGCCCAGGAATAGCGCCCCAGAATGGCCTCACGCATCTCCAAGGCGCTTTCCACCTGCACCACTTCCACCCCCCAAGGGGCGGGCAGGGCCGTGGGCCCGGAAACCAGCACCACCTCCGCCCCCCGGTCCCGGGCAGCCTCGGCCACGGCGTAGCCCATGCGGCCCGAGGAAGGGTTGGAAAGGTAGCGCACCGGGTCCAGGTACTCCCGGGTGGGGCCGGCAGACACCAGAAGCTTAAGTCCCTTAAGGTCCTTGGGGGTGAGGAAGGCCTGAAGCCTCTCCAAAAGCTCCTCGGGCTCCAGCATCCGTCCCCATCCCTCCCCCTCCCCCACCGCCGCCAAGGGGCCGTAAGCGGGGCCAAAGATGGCGTGGCCCAGCTCCTTCAGGCCCTGGGCGTGCCGCTGGGTCTGGGGGGAAAGCCACATGGCCTCGTTCATGGCCGGGGCCCAGGCCACCCGCTTAGCCCCTGCGAGAAGCGTGGCGGAAAGGAGGTCGTCGGCCAGGCCCAGGGCCGCCTTGGCCATGGCGTCGGCGGTGGCGGGAGCCACCAAAACCACATCGGCCCAGCGGGCGAGTTCTATATGTAAGGCCCGGCCATCCGGCCTGAACCAGGCCTCCTCCGTGGCCACCTCCCCTCCAGCGGCCACCGCCAGGGAAAGGGGGGTGATGAACTCCAGGGCCCTGGGGGTGGCCAGGACCCGTACCTCGTGGCCCTGGCCCCTGAGAAGGCGGAGGAGGTGGGGGGCCTTGATGGCCGCCACCCCCCCCGTCACCGCCACCAGGACCCGGGCCACCTACTCCTCCTCTTCCACCGGGTAAAGGCGTTCCATCTCCCTCTGCAGGCGGTCCTCGGGCACCAGGTTCTCCCCGAAGACCAGCCTTCCCGTGAGCATCTCCTTCATGGCCCAGGTGACGGGGTTGGGATCGTCCAGGATCCCCTCGAGGGTCCGCATCTTGGGCCTCTCCTCCGGCTCCAGAACCGTGTTCTTAAAGCGGTGGCGGAGAAGCTGCTCCGCCCGCTTGGCCACCACCACGGTGAGCCGGTACTTGGAATCCACCATGTCAAAAAGCTTGTCAATCCCGGGTTCCGCCATAACTCCTCCGTAGAATCTCGTCCAGCTCAGCTTCCAGGTCCTTATCCCGCTTCAAGGCCCTCTCCAAGGCGGGGCCCATCCTGGGGGTGCGCCGCCTCTCGGCGGTAAGGATGGCCAGGAAGTCGGCCACCGCCTCCTCCAGCACCTCGTTCACGATCACGTAATCAAAGAGGTGGGCGTTTTGAATCTCCCATTCCGCCTGCTTTAGGCGCTTCTCAATCTTCTCGGGACTATCCTTGCCCCGGTAGACCAGACGCCGCTTCAACTCGGAAAGGGAAGGGGGCAGGAGGAAGATGAGGACCGCCTCCGGTATCTTCTTGCGCACCTGCAGGGCTCCCTGGACCTCGATCTCCAGGAGGACATCCTCCCCCCGGGCCAAGGCCCGCTCCACCGGAGCCTTGGGGGTACCATAAAGGTGCCCCACGTACTCGGCGTGCTCCAAGAACCCATCCTCCCGCAACAGGGCCTCAAAGGTGGCCCTGTCCACAAAGTAGTAGTCCACCCCATCCCGTTCCCCGGGACGCGGGGGACGGGTGGTCATGGAGATGGAGTAGAAGAGGCGGGTGCGCTCCAGCACCTTGGCCCGCACCGTGCCCTTCCCCACCCCGCTGGCGCCGGTCATGACGAAAAGGCGGCCTCCCATACCCCTCACCCCGGGAGGATACCAAAGCCACCTGGAGGAGGCAAGGATTTTTGTGACCTATAACACACTACCTGCGTGGTACACTTGGGCCCGTGGCTTGGTACGAAGGCGCTTTCTTCTATCAGATTTTCCCTGACCGGTACTTCCGGGCCGGCCCCCCGGGCAAACCCGCCCCCACGGGGCCCTTTGAGCCCTGGGAGGCTCCCCCCACCCTTAGGGGCTTCAAGGGGGGCACCCTCTGGGGCATAGCGGAGAAAATCCCCTACCTCAAGGACCTGGGGGTGGAAGCCCTTTACCTGAACCCCGTCTTCGCCTCCACCGCCAACCACCGGTACCACACCACGGACTATTTCCAGGTGGATCCCCTCCTGGGGGGGAACGTGGCCCTAAGGCACCTCCTGGAAGTCGCCCACGCCCACGGCATGCGGGTCATCCTGGACGGGGTCTTCAACCACACGGGTAGGGGCTTTTTTGCCTTCCAGCACCTTCTGGAAAACGGAGAACAAAGCCCCTACCGGGACTGGTACCACGTGAAGGGTTTTCCCCTAAACCCCTATAGCCGCCACCCCAACTACGAGGCCTGGTGGGGCAATCCCGAGCTTCCCAAACTCCGGGTGGAAACCCCGGCGGTGCGGGAGTACCTCCTGGAGGTGGCGGAGCACTGGATCCGCTTCGGCGCGGATGGCTGGCGGCTGGACGTGCCCAACGAGATCCCTGACCCCGAGTTCTGGCGGGCCTTCCGCCGGCGGGTGAAGGGGGCCAACCCGGAGGCCTACATCGTGGGCGAGATCTGGGAGGAAGCCGACTTCTGGCTCCAGGGGGATATGTTCGACGCCACCATGAACTACCCCTTGAGCCGGGCCATCCTGGGATTCGTGGGGGGAGAGGTCCTGGACCAGGAGCTATCCTCCCGTTCGGGCCTGGGGCGGATAGAGCCCCTGCAGGCCCTGGCCTTCAGCCACCGCCTGGAAGGCCTCTTCAGCCGCTACCGCCCGGAGGTGGTGCGGGCCCAGATGAACCTCCTCACCTCCCACGACACCCCCCGCCTCCTCACCCTCCTTAGGGGAAGCGTGGAACGGGCTAAGCTGGCCCTTTCCCTGCTTTTCCTCCTGCCTGGAAACCCCACGGTGTACTACGGGGAGGAGGTGGGGATGGAGGGGGGCCACGACCCGGAAAACCGGGGAGGGATGATCTGGGACGAGGCCCGTTGGCAGGAGGAAATCCGCCAAACCGTGCGGCGCATGGCCCGCCTGCGCCAGGAACACCCTGAGCTCCGCACCGCCCCCTATCAGCGGGTCTATGCCGCAGACGGGCACCTGGCCTTCACCCGGGGGCCCTACCTGGTGGTGGTGAACGCTTCTCCTGAGCCTTTCCGCCAGGATTTTCCCCTGCATGGTGCCCTGCCTCGAGGGGCCCGGGCCGTGGACCTCCCCTCCGGGAAAACCTGCACCCCGGCGGGAGGACGCCTTTGCGGACCCGAGCTTCCCCCTTTTTCCGTGGCCATCTGGGTGGAGGTCTAGGGCCAGGCTCCTTCAAAGCGCAGGAGCCAGGCCTTAAGCCCCTCCTGCCCGGCAAACCCCCCAAGCCGCCCGTCCGCGTGGATCACCCGGTGGGCAGGCACCAGGAGGAAAAAGGGCGAGGCCCGCATCCCCGCCCCCACCGCCCTCGGGGAAAGGCCAAGCTCCCGCGCCAGGCTTCCATAACTTTCCGTGCGCCCGTAGGGGATAAGGCGCACCCTCTCGTAAAGGGCCACCCGCTTGGGAGAGATTCCCATGTAGTCCAGGGGAATATCCAGGAAGTCGGGCCTTTCCCCGGCGAAATAGGCTAGAACTCGCTCCCGTATTCTGGCAGCCAAGGGACCCCTGGCCTCTTTCCCCCGGGGGAAAAGGGCAGGCACTAAAAGCCGCACGCCATCGGAGCTCACCTCGAGCCACAAAGGACCGATGGGCGTGGGAATCAACATGGCTCTTTAGCGGGGTCGGCCGAGGCTATCTTGTGGCCCAAGCCTCCTCGGGGCCCGGAATCCCACCCAGCAAAAGGTCGGAGAGGAAGGTGCCGGGGAAGTAATGCCCGAGGATCTCCCGGTACCCGTACCCTGCCTCCGCCATGCCCTTGGCACCCCACTGGGAAAGCCCCACCCCGTGCCCTGCTCCCCGGCCCTCCGCCTGCCAGCCCCTAAACTCCACCAAGGCCGAAGGCAGGCCCAGGTTCCGCACCAGCCGCTGGGCCTCGGGGCCCTGCACCTCCACCCCCAAAAGCCGCAGGCGCCACACCCTTCCCGAGGCGCTTCGCTCCAGCACCACCGGGGAATCCCCAAGGGAGCCAGTCTGGGGTGTACGGCCCATGGCCCTCAAGGCCGCCGCCGCCCGCTCCGGGCTCACGGAAAGCTGCCACTGGCTTTTGGGACCCCGGGCGTAGGGGTCCGGCCTCGGCCGCAAATAGGGCAGGGCCTTCTGAAAGACCTCCTCACTCCCTGCGGTCATACCCCCGGAGTCGGCGTGGTAGAGAGCGGAAATGGCCCTTCCCTGGTAGCTGAGGACCTTCCCCCGGGTACCCCTCACCGCCTCAGTATGCCTGGGGGTTTCCACGGCCAAGCCCAGGTAGACCTGGCAGATCTCGCTGGCGCAGAGGTCGTAAGGCGCCCGGGGATTCAAGCGGTTCACGGCGAAGGTGCGGGCCACCACCGCCTGGGCCTCCAGGGCCTCCTGGGGGAAGCCCTCGGGCATCTCGGCAGGGAGAACGCCGAGGAGGTAGTCCTCCAAAAGGACCTGGTTCACCACCAAAAGCCTCCCCTCCTGGGCAAGAAGGCGCACCCCACCCCTATAGGTGCGCCCATCAAGGCGGAAATAGGGTCCGGGAAACTCCCAAAAGGGCTGGAGCCTGCCCTCCACCCAGACCCCTTGGGCCTCCCCCCTGGCCCGCACGGTTCCCTGGCCCTCCGGCAGGAGAAGGGATACCTCCTGGCCCTCCGGCACCTCCTTAAGGAGCACCCTGAGGAGGAGGTCCTCCTTCTGGCCCCGGGAGGGCAGGAGCCAGACCAGCAAAAGGAGGCATGCCAGAAGGGCACCCTTTAACCCATGCGACATATATTGCCCCCATCCTACCACCTAGCCCAAAACCAAGGTGGCCCTTCCCGAGATGGGTGCCTCCTGGAGCTTAAGGAGGGCCTCCGGGTGGCGCAAGGCGTACATGGCAAAGGGGTAGACTCGTTCCTGGGGCAGGCCTCGAGGCAAAAGGTGCCGCTTGAGGCGCTCCTGGTGATGCAGAAGGACCGCATCCCGCCCCATGCGGGCGCGAAGGAGCTTCTTCAAAAGCCTTTCCCCCTCCCCCTTCAGCCTCGCCTGGAAGCGGCGGAAAGGCCTTTCCAAGGTGGGCTCCAGGGCATGGGCCTTCTGGCCCAGGGCCTCCACCTCCTCCAAGAGGCGCAAAAGCTCGGCCTCGAGGCCCCTGAACCCTTCCAGCACCTCCTTGACAGCCTTAAGAAAGGCATCCTCCCCCCCATCCACAAACGCCCAGGGATCCAGGCGGTACCTCTCCACAATGCGGCGGATGGGAGGCTCCAAAACCACCGCCCTCAGGCGAAGGAAGAGGGCAGGCATGGGGATGCCGTAAAGGGCGTAGACCCCGGAAAGCTCGGCCACATACCGGAACTCGTTGGGACCCACCACGAAGCCCGCCGTGGGCAGAACCAGGTCCTGGAATACCGGCCTCAAGCCCGCCGCAGGGGTGAGGCGGCTGGGATCGGTCCTGAGGATCTCCAGAAGCTCCTTTTTGCCGTAACGACGCACCCCGTCGGTAAAGGCTCCATCCTGGTAAAAAAGCAGTCTTCTTTGATCAGTTTCTAAAAACAGATTGGTGGCCCCTGGCTTGCGCTTCAAAGGAGGCTTGCCCCCCAAAGCGCGGATGCGCTCCGCCTCCTGGTTGATGGCCTGGGCGCTTGAGCTGGGGTCCTCCAGCTCCCTTTCCAGGGCCTTTTGGAAAAGGGGGGCAAGCTCCGGGGCCATGGGGTCAAAGGGAATGAGGCCCCGCTCCCCCAAAAAGGCCAAGAGGGTGCGGGCGAAAAACTCGGACAGGGTTTCCCCCTCGAGGGCGTAGGCCACCCGGGCATCCCGGGACCAGAAGCCCAGAAACTCCCTCACCGCCTCTCGGTAAGGGGCAAATGGAATCCGCCCTGCGGGAAGGGGCGGCAGGGGCAGGGACAGGGTACGCACCTCCTCCTCCAGGAGAAGGTGAAGGTGGCGCACCTCTTCCACATCGTGGTCCTGGGAAGCCACCCAGAAGAGGGAAGCCGCCCCCACCTTTTCCGCCAGGCCCAAGGCGGTGTGGGCCTTGTAGAAGGTCAGGGCCGGCCCTCCCAGAAGCCCCGCCTGCTGGCCCGTGACCACCGCCCCCTGCCCCAGGCCCTCGAGGGCCCCCAGGACCTCCCATGGAGCCTGAAGACGCTTCAGGTAAGCCGCAAGCGCCGAAGAGAGTTGGGGATGGCCTTCCCGGCCCAAGCGCTCTTTGAGGACCTCTTCCCCCTGGGGTAGGCCCAAGAGCTGGGCCAGGACCTGGGCTTCCATGCTTCAAAGCCTAAAGCGCCTCGGCCAGGCGGGCAAGGGCCTGGGGTTCCCGGACCTCCACCCTACGGTAGCCCAGGTCCACCACCCCCGAAAGGGCCCACTCCCCCAGGAGCTTGGTCACGGTCTCCCGGGTGGCCCCCACCATGCGGGCCAGGTCCTGGTGGGAAAAGGCCACCTCCCCCGCCTGGCTTAGCCTCAGGAGAAGCCGGGCCAAGCGCTGGCTCACGGAGAGGTGGCGCAGTTCCCAAAGCCGCTCCTCCGCCTCCTTCAGCCGGGCGTAGAGGGCCTCCAGGAGGAAGCGCTCCACCTCGGGAAAACGCGCCCGCACGGGGGCCAGGGCTTCCTGGGGGGCGAAGAGGAACTCGGCGTAGGTCAGGGCGGTGGCCCCCGAAGTGCGCCTTCCTCCCCCCACCAGGGCCTCCTCCCCAAAAAGCCCCCCAGGCCCCACCACCCCCAAGGTGGCGGGCTCCCCTTCCGCCGAGCGGGGTCCCTCCAGCCAGACAAGCCCTTCCCGCACCAGGTACACCCCGTCCGCCCGGTCCCCCAGGGCGTAGAGGGAGGTGCCCCGCAAGACCCTCTTGGGCTGGAACACCCTGGCCACCTCCCGCCGGGCCTCGAGGGAAAGCTCCTGGAACATGCCCCGAGTTTACAAAAAGAGGGGGGCTTCGGAGGAAGGGATAAGCCCCCGGGCCTCGGCCTCAGCGAAGAGCCGTTTCACCGCCTTTTCCCCTTCCTCCCCCACGTCCTGGCTGAACCCGTTCACATAGGTGCGCACATGGGCCCAGATCACCTCCTCCGAAAGCTCCTGGGCATGGGCTTTCAGGTAGGGAAGGGTTTCCTCGAGATGGGCAAAGGCGTATTCCAGGCTCCGCCGCACCGCCTCGTCCAGGGCCTGGATGAGCTCCTTCCCCAGATCCCGCCGGGCCAGGATGGCCCCCAAGGGAAGGGGCAGGCCCGTTTCCCCCTCCCACCACTCCCCCAGGTCCAGGACCCTGACCAGGCCGTACTCCGGGTAGGTGAAACGGCTTTCGTGGATGATGAGGCCTGCCTCCACCTCCCCTTGGGCCACCAGGGGCATGATCCGGTCGTAGCGCACCTCCACCGGCTCAAACCCTTCCGCGTACAGGGAGAGGAGCAAAAAGGCCGTGGTGTTCCGCCCGGGAATAGCCACCCGGGCTCCCTTTAGGCTCCTCAAGGGCTTTTTGGCCACCACCAAAGGGCCCACCCCTCTTCCCAAGGCTCCTCCGCTCCTCAGGGCCACATACCGGTCCCGCACCCTCCCATAGGCGGCATAGGAGAGCTTGGTCAGGGGTAGCCTCCCCTCCAAAGCCCAGCGGTTCAGGGTTTCCACGTCCTCCAAAACCGCCTCCACCGGAAGGGGGCTTTCCACAAGGCCATGGGTGAGGGCGTAGAAGATGAAGGTGTCGTTGGGGCAGGGGGAGTAGCCCAGCTTCAGAACCGGCGCCTCCACGAACCCTACTGTACCCCCTTGAGGGCTCGTTTGAAGAGCTCGGGGGCGAAGGCCTTGAGGGCTCTTAAAAACCCCGTGGCCCCCCGGGCCCGCCCCGGGATCACGTAGACCGGAACCCCCAGGCGCTCCGCCTCGAGGCGCACAGGCTCGGAGAAGTCATGCCCCACGTAGCTGGAAACGATCATCAGGCCATGGGCCTTTTCCAGGCGGTTTTGGATGCGCTTTAGGGCCTCCTTGCCCACGCCAGCGCTGTCCGCATCAAACCAATCCACCTTAAGGCCCCGGGCCTCGAGGAAAGGAACAAGCCGGCTTCTAAGCTGGGTGTGCCCACCCACCACCAAAAGGTGTTCCCCGTGGAACTGGGGCAGGCCCTCCTGCAGGAGCTCCTCCTTGGTCTCGGGCAGGGCCTTTGGGCTTTCCTCCAAGGCCTCCAGGCCCCGGCTCACCGCCTTAAGCTCCTCCAGGTAAAGGGTAAGGCTCTCGTCGTGAGGCCTGAGGAACAGGAGGTTTCTCAGGACCTCCCGGGAAAGGTCCAGGTCCTTTTCCCGGTAGAGGGCTACCTCCAAGGCCTTCTGCCAGTGCTCCGCCGCCTTCCGCCAGTTGCCCTGGGCCTCGTAGTGCTCCGCCAGGTCAAAGAGCACCTCCAGGGCCTGGGGGTCAGCCTTCAGTTCCTCCAGCAAGAGCCTTTCCACCTCCTCCCCCCGCCCCTCGGCATACAGGGCTGCCAGGTACTGCCCCCGCACCTCCGAGGCCTCGGGGCTTTCCCGGAAACCACGGGAAAGCCGGTAGGCCAGGGCCAGAAGCTCCAGGGGGGGCTTGGGCGTGCGGGAAAGGGCCTGGTAGAGGAGGCTAAAGGCAGCCCAGGGACCCTCGAGCCTCTCAAGAAGCTCCAGTAACCCCATGAGGTCCTCCTCGGCCACCTCGGAAAGCCCGGCATCCCGGGCCCGGGAGAGAAGCTCCCTGGCCAGGACCTCCTCTCCCCCCTTCAGGGCCTCCTGGGCCAGCTGGAACAGGTAGGGGGCAGGGTAGGCCCTCAAGGCGTGGGCCCGCTTGTGGTCCCCCAGGATCTCTTTAAGGGGCCGCCTGAGGGCCCTCTTCACCTGGGCCAGGTGGTGGTAGGCCAGGCCCGCCACCTCCCCTGTTCCCCGCTCCGCCGCCCGCTCCAAAAGGCGCAGGGCCTCCAGGTGGCGCCCCTCCCGTTCCCGGAGCATCCCAAGAAGCAGCAAGGCCTCGGGGATCTCCGCCCGGGCCAAGGCCTCGGTGAGGTAGGGCTCCACCGGCTTTAAATCCTCTAGAGGCCGCACCTCCAGAGGGGAGCGCACCCTTAGGGCCACCAAGGCGAGCCCCAAGAAGCCCTCGGCCTCGTCCAGATCCGCAAGCCTCCTGGCATACCGCTCCGCCCGGGCAAAAAGCCCCTGGATCAGGGCGGCCTTTAAGCCAAGCCGGAGCATCTCCCGGGTCAGGAGGGTTGGGGAAAGGTCCTCCACAAACTCCGCCCGGCGGCTTACCTCCGCCCACTCCCCTTCCCGGGCGAAGCGGCGCATGCGCTCGGTGATCCGCTCCAGGGCCTCCCGCACGTACCCTTCCGCCTCGGGCAGGCCCGATTCCACAAACTGCCTGAGGGCGTCCGCATACCGCCCCAGGCTCAGGTAGACCCGGCCCAGGTAAATGCGGTACCTCCCACCCCTCCCGGCCAGGGCCTCGAGGCGGGGCCTGGCCCGCTCGTACTCCCCGAGCTCCACCAGCACCATGGCCCTCAGGTCCTCCGCCTCCTCGGAAAGAGCCCGCCTTAAGACCTCCTCCGCCTCGGCATAGCGGGAAAGGGCGAAAAGGGCCCGCCCCCTCAGGCAGGCCGCCTCCCCTTCCACTCCCTCGGGCAGATGGGCCAGCACCTCCGCATACCGCCCTGCGGCCAGAAGCTCCCGCACCTCGGAAAGATCCCCCTGAACCAGAACGGGAACCTGCAGGGGTGCCTCCTCGAGGTCCAGGGAAGCTTCCTCGTCCACCGCCAGGGACCAGGCCTCCTCTTTAACCTCCAGTGCCTCGGGCCTTCTCGCCAGCACCAGAAAGTACTCCCCTTCCCCCACCCGCTCCACCTGGTCAAACCCCAGGTGCTTTAGGCCTTCCTCCACCCCTTCCGGGCTTTTGCCCAGGAAGGGTCCGTGGCCGTAGATCAAAAGCCCACCGGGCCTCAAAAGCCGGGCCAGAAGGGGAAGGCGATCAAAGAAACTGAAGTGCTTCCAGAAGGAAGGGGCCTCGAGGCGGCTTTCCAGCTCCTGGTCTACAAAGCCCTCGGGGAACACGGAAAGGAGAAGCAGGGTGTCAAAGGGAGGAAGCTCCGCCTCCTCCGCCCAGGCCGCATGCCAAACCACCTCGGGCACCCGCTTTTTCCCAAGCTCCACGGCCTTCTCCACCCCGTCCAGGGCGTGGAAGGAAAGCTCGGGCCGCTTCCTTTGCAAATATCCCACCAAGGCCCCGGTGAAGGCCCCCACCTCCAAAACCCGCCCCTCCAAGCGGGAAGGCACCTCCCGGGCGTAGAACTCCAAAAAGGGCAGGTGCATGCCGTAGACCAAGGCCTCCCCTTTGGGCACCTTGAGGATCTCCTGGTAGAAACTTCGCACCGCCTCCCTGCCGCCCCCCGAAAGGTAGGCCCGCCAGGCCTTGAGAACAGGCTCCCGCTTGGCGGGGCTTCCCACCCGCTTGGCCAACTCGGCCTCAAAGCGCCCTGGGGAAACCGGCCCCAAGACGCCAAACCGCTCCTTCAGGTATAGCCTTAGCTCATCGGGCATTTGCCGGAAGTCTACCAAAGGGAGGGGGGGTTGGTCCAGCAGAAACCCCCCGCCCGGGCATAACCCCAAGCGGGGGGAACCCCGGCCCGCTAGGCGGGAACCTCCCCAGCGAAAAGGTCGGCGTAGCGCCGCTTGGCCCGCATGGGAGCCCGGTGGTAAACGTAGGAGGCCAGGAGGGGGAAGGCCAGGGTGGCCTCGGCGAAGACCATCTGGGAAAGGGCGGCGTCCACCTTGCCCCAGCTTTGGGCCTCGGAGAGGGTGGAGCCGGAAAGCCCCCCATCCCGCTCGTCGGCCACGGTGATCTGGATGGCGTACTTGTGCATCTCCACCTGGTGGCCCAGCACCTCGGCCGCCACCACGATGTCCTGGGCGAAGTTCTTGGGCACCCCACCCCCCAGCATCACCAGGCCCGTGGTGCCGGCTTTGAGCTTGATCTGGGTGAGCTCGCGGAAGTCGGCCACGGAGTCAATGGTCACGTGGGCCTTGGGGTTTTTCACCTGGTGGTAGACCAGGCCGAAGCCTGCGGAGGAGTCGGAGAAGGCAGGCACGAAGATGGGCACCCCCTCCTCGTAAGCAGCCCGGACGATGCTCTTCTCCCCCAGGCCCCTTTCCGCCAGGTAGCGGCCCATGTGCCAGATGAACTCCCGGCTGGAGTAGGGCCTAGGCTCCAGGGAATCGGCGATCTCGGCGATGGTGTAGTCCGTGTGGCGGAGCTCCTCCTCGTCGATGTAGGTGTCGTAGATGCGGTCGATCCAAAGCTGCCTAAGGGCTTCATCGTCAGCCTTGGGGTCTCCCTGGTAGTGGCGGTGGCCCAAGGCCTCAAAGAAGTCCTGGTCCACAATGTTGGCCCCGGTGGCCACGATGGCGTCCACCAGGCCCTTCCGGATGAGGTCGTGGATGATGAGGCCCTGGCCCGCGGAAACCAGGCTCCCCGCCAGGGTGAGGATGACGCCGGCGTCGTCCTCCAGCATCTTGAGGTAGATCTCCGCCGCCCGGTAGAGGTTCCGGGCCTGGAAGGCCGTCTTGCCCATGGCCTCGAGGATGGGCCCAGCGTCAAAGGCCTTGATGTCTATGGGAACCACGGGCGTAGAGAGGAGTTCTTTCTTCTCCATCCTTCTCCTTTCTACGCGGGGTGGGCGTCGGGCGGCTCCCCCCTTGTTCGCGCCCCCTGCCTTTAGGGCAGGACTTCCAGTATACCACCCCCGGCGATGGGGGGGTAGACCTCGAGGGGGCCCTCCACTTCCTCGTGGGGCTCCACCATCCTTCCACCCACCGCCAGAAGCCAGGCCTCCTCCAGGGGAATGCCCAGCTTCTCCAGGGCTTCCTTGGGCGTCTTGGCCTCCACCTCCAAAGCCTCCCCAAACCGCCTAAGGTCCCCGTGAAGGACCAACTTCATCAGTATCCCTCCAAAACCACGTTCCTAAGGGGCTCACCCCGGAGGTATCGCCCCACCTGCTCCGCCAAAAACCGGGCCGCCCGGCGGTGGAAACCCTGGGAAAGCCCAGCCACATGCGGGGTGATGAGGACTCCAGGAGCCTGCCAAAGAGGATGGTCGGAAGGTAGGGGCTCAGGGTCAGTGACATCCAAGGCCGCCCGAACCTTCCCCTCCCGTAGCGCCTCGAGGAGGGCTTCTGTGTCCACCACTGGCCCCCGGCCAGCATTCACCAAAAGGGCTCCCGGCTTCATCCAGGAAAGAAAATCCCGGTCCACCAGCCCCCGGGTTTCGGGGGTAAGGGGAAGCAGAACCACCACGGCATCCGCCTGGGGCAGAAGATGCGGGAGGTCCTGGGGAGTGTAGACCCCAGGGCGGGCGTGCCTGGCCACGGGAAGCACCTCCACCCCAAAGGCCCTAAGCCTCTCCTCCACGGCTTTCCCGATGGAACCGTAGCCCAATAGAAGCACCTTCTTGCCCTCGAGGTCGGCCAGCACCCTGGGAGCCCAGCGCCCTTCCCCCTGGGCCTGCAAAAAGGCAGGCAGGTCCTTAAGGAGGGCCAAAAGGCTCATCATCACCCACTCCGCCACGGGCACGTCGTGGATGCCCGAGCCATCGCAAAGCACCACCCCCTCGGGCACAAGGGGCAGGATCCAGTCCACCCCGGCGGAAAGGGTCTGGACCACCTTGACCTCCACTTGTTCCAGCACCCGCCGCACCACCGCCTCCTGGCCGAAAGGAGGCAGGAAGAAGTCCACCGCCTTGGGCCAAGGCTCTTCCAGGTAATATACCTCCACCTCTTGGGGTAAAAGGGCAAAGACCTCTTCCCTAAGCCTTGGGCTCAAGATGCGCACGCTAGCCTTCCGGCTGACCACGGGTCACCTCCATGTACACATCCTCCCTGCCCTTGGGCCCCGGGCCCAGGCCCACCTGGCGGAAACCCGCCTTCTCAAAAGCCCGCCTCGCCCTAAGGTTATGGGCAAAGGTGCGGAGCTTTACCCGCTTAAGCCCCAAGGAACCGAAGGCGTAGGCCAAGGCCGCCCGCACCGCCTCGGTGCCGTAGCCCTGGCCCCAGCGGTCCTTCCGCCCGATGAGGATGCCCAAGGTAGCCTCCTCGGGGGTGAGATCGTAAAGCTCCAGGGTCCCCAGGTACTCCCCCTTCTCGTCCAAAATGACAAAGGCCAGGCGGTCCTTGCGGCGCATCTCCGCCAGGACGAAACGCTTGAAAAGCCAGAAAGGCGAGCGCAAGGGGCTCGAGCCGTTCCACTCCGCCACCTCAGGATCGCGGAAGGTTTCGTAAAGCCCCTTCCACTCCTCCTCGGTGAGCCCCGCGCTAAAGGGCTTCAGCGCAACGCGGCCATAGCGGGGCCAGTCCACACGAATAGCCTAACGGAGGCTAGGGGTAAAGCCCCCTGAGGGCCCTGGCCTCGAGGACCCGGGTGGCGGCCACCACATAGGCCGCCGTGCGCAAGGGAATCTTCTTCTCCTGGCTCACCTGCCACACCGCCTCAAAGGCATTCCGAAGAACCCTCTCCAGGCGGGCGTTGATCTCTTCCTCCGTCCAGAAGTAGGAGTTGAAGTCCTGCACCCACTCAAAGTAGCTCACCGTCACCCCCCCGGCGTTGGCGATCACGTCGGGCACCACCAAAACCCCCTTCTCCAGGAGGATATCGTCGGCAGCCGGGGTGGTGGGGCCGTTGGCCCCCTCGGCGATGATCTTGGCCTGGATCCGCCAGGCATTCTGCTCGGTGATCTGCTTTTCCAAAGCCGCAGGGATGAGAAACTCTGCGGGCACGGCCCAGAACTCGGGATTGGGCAGGGGCTCGGCCTTGGGGTAACCCCGCACCCCCCCGAACTCCGCCACGTGCCGGAGAAGGTCATAAGGATCTATCCCCGCCTCGTTGTAGATGGTGCCCGTGTGGTCCTGGATGGCGATGATCCGGGCCCCGTGGTCGTGGAAGATGCGGGCAGCGGCGTTCCCCACGTTGCCGAAGCCCTGGAGGATGACCCGGCTTCCCTCTATGGGAAGGCCGATCTTCTCCGCCGCCGCCCTGGCGGTGACGAAGACCCCGCGGCCCGTGGCATCCCGCCTTCCCAAGGAACCCCCCAGGGCAATGGGCTTCCCCGTCACCACCCCTGGCACCGTGCGGCCCACGTTCATGGAAAAGGTGTCCATCATCCAGGCCATCTCCCGCTCTCCGGTGTTCACGTCGGGGGCAGGAATGTCCCGATCCGGGCCCAAAAGGATCCCGATCTCCGAGGTGTAGCGGCGGGTGAGGCGCTCCAGCTCGCCAGGGGAAAGCTTCTTGGGGTCCACCCGGATGCCCCCCTTGCCGCCCCCATAGGGCAGGCCCACGGCGGCGTTCTTAATGGTCATCCAGGCGGCCAGGGCCATGACCTCGGAAAGGGTCACCTCGGGGTGGTAGCGCACTCCCCCCTTGGCCGGCCCCCGGGCGGTGTTGTGGTGGACCCGGTAGCCCTCAAAATAGGCCACGGTGCCGTCGTCCAGGTGAATGGGTACGTCCACGATCAAAATCCGCTTGGGCCTTTTAAGGCTTTCCGCCAAAGGGGCATACCGCCCCAGGTAGGGGACCACCCGGTCCACCTGCTCCACGAAGATCTCCCAAGGACCGCCGTCCTTGCCCAGGTAGGAAAGGGGTTCGCTCTTCATAGACACTCCTCTTAGGGGTAGACGCCTCTTAGCCGCGTGGCCTCGTTCACCCGTTCCAAGGCCAGGGCCATGGCCCCGGTGCGCAAATCGGTGGAAAGAACCTCAGCCCTATCGCACACCTCAGCCACCGCCTTGGCCACGCTCTTAGCGAAGCTTTGCCGCACCTCCTCCTCGCTCCAGAAGAACATGTTGAGATCCTGTACCCATTCCAGATAACTGGCCAAAAGCCCCCCGCCCCCCGTTAGGAGATCCGGCACCACCAAAATCCCCTTGCCCAGGAGGTAGGCTTCGGCCTCCTGGGTGAGGCCGAAGTTGGCAGCCTCCAGCACCACCTTGGCCTTCACCGCTTTGGCCATCTCCCCGTCCAAGGCCTCCTCGAGGGCCGCCAGGACCAGGTAGTCCACATCCAAGGCGAAAAGTTCCTCCGGGGCAAGGTCGTAGCGGGGAAGCTCTCCCGTGGCCTCGTAGTGGCGCAGGACCTCGGCCACCTCGAGGCCCTCTTCCTGGTACATGGCCCCCCGGGCCGTGGATACCGCCACCACCTTCAAGCCCATCCCTTCGGCATGCAAGGCGAAACTGCCTCCCACCTGGCCGAAGCCCTGCACCGCCACCCTGGCCCCTTCCAGGGGAAGCCCCCGGCGCCCGGCAAGCTCCTTGAGCACCAGGGCCACCCCAAGCCCAGCGGCATCGTCCCGGCCCTCGCTCCCCCCAAGGGCATGGGGCTTGCCCGTCACCACCCCGGGCACCGTGGAACCCACGGTCATGGAGTAGGTGTCCATGATCCAGGCCATCACCTGCTGGTCGGTCCCCAGGTCGGGGCCCAAGATGTCCATGTCAGGGCCGATCAGGTTGACCAGCTCGGCGGTGTAACGGCGCACCAGCCGCTCGAGCTCCCTCCGGGAAAGAAGCCTGGGGTCGGCGACAATCCCCCCCGCCGCCCCGCCAAAGGGCAGATCGTAAACGGCCGCCTTCAGGGTCATCCAGGCGGCCAGGCCCGCCGTCTGGCCCAGGGTTACCTTGGGATGAATCCTCACCCCCCCCTTAGCGGGCCCCCGGGCGATATCGTGCACCACCCGATAGCCCTGGAAAACCCGCACCTTCCCGTCGTCCATGACCACGGGCAGGGAAACCGTGACCAGGCGCTTGGGGTGAGCCAGGTACTCCACCGTGGTGGGGTGGATCGCCGCCACCCTTAAGGTCTTTTCCAATCGCTCCAGGAAGGCCTCCCAGAGGCCAGGGTCCTCCGGAGGCCGATAGGCGGGAAGGCTCATACCATCACCGATGGGATTATACCCCGCTCCAAAGCCCAAACCCCATGGGGCCCTCAAATCGACCAGCCTCGGCCCGGGGCGGGATCAGGAGAGCCTCTCCGCTTCCTTAAGGGCCAAGGCCCTAAGGGCCTCCTTGTAGGGGGAGGGACGAAGGGGCTTAAGGGCTGCCGCGGCCAGAAGCGCCCTCTCCCGGATACGCCTTTCCACCTCCTCCGCCACCCCGCTTTCCCAAGCCAGCATGCGCAGGCGATCCAGGTCCCCTTCACGCCTTCCCTTCCGCCTCAGAACCTCCCGCACCTCGGGAAAGCGCTCCATGAGGAGAAGGGTGATCAACGTGGCCTTGCCCTCCCGCAGATCCCCCCCCACGGGCTTGCCCAAGGCTTCAGGGGTGCCCATGAGGTCCAGGTAATCGTCCCGCATCTGGAAGGCCTGGCCGTAGAGGAGGCCAAAGCGGGCCAAGGCCTCCCGCACCTCCCCATCCACCCCCTTGAGGAGGGCGGGGCCTTCCGTGCTGAGCTCCATAAGCACCGCCGTTTTGGCGGTGATGATGCGCTCGTAGTTCTCCAGGGAGTAGTCCTCCAGGGCCGCCACCTGGAACTGCAAAACCTCCCCTTCGCTCAAGGTCTTGGCCACCTGGGCAAAGCGCTCCACCAGCTCCATCCTCCCGGTCTTGGCGATCACATGAAGGAGCCGCGAAAGGAGAAAATCCCCGGAGAGTACCGATACCGCATTGCCGTATTTACGAAAGGCCGCCTCCTTGCCCCTTCGGGTTTCGGCGTCGTCAATGAGGTCGTCGTGAAGCAGGGTGGCGGAGTGCAAAAGCTCCACCGCCAAAGCCAGCTCCATCTCAAAGGGAGCACCTCCCAGGGCCCTCGAGGCCAACAACACCAACCGGGGGCGGATGCGCTTGCCCCCCGCCGTCACCAGGTCTTGGTGGATAAGGCGCACGAAGAGGACATCCGACTGCACCAGCTCGGAGAGGGCCTCCTCAAAGCGACGAAGGGAGGCCTCGAGGTCGGGAAGGGCGATAAACCCCATGCCCCTGAGTATACGCCAGGCAGGCCGGGCCACCTTTCCCTGAGGCTCAGTAAATCTCTATGGGCGCAGGGAGAGGGACCACCTTGGACTGCCCGTTGGCGGAGATGATGCGGTACTTGACCACCTGAACGGGGGACAGGGGTGTGGAGGCCCGCTTCTGGTAGTCCCTGGAGTAGGGTCCGCAAGGATTGGGGCTCGAGGGCGGACAGGCCTCGGGGATGATGAAGGGAGCATCCACGGCATTGTCCGAAGAATCCAGGAGGACCACGGACCCCGCCCCGGAGCCCGGGAGGGCATAGAGGGTGAGGGTGTAGCTGTACGTGTAGACAGTGTTGTTATTCTGGTCTGTCTCTCTAGAAAAGCTGAAGTTTTCCCGCGACACCAGCACGGTGGGTCCTCCGAAGGTTACCCCCCCCTCAAAAAGGTTCCCGCAGCCTGAAAGAAGCCCGCCTAACAGCAAGAGTAGACCCACCTTTGCCCTCTTCATCCCATCATCTCCTCTCTCCACTTGGGGTTAAGTATGGAAAAGCTCAGGCGCGTAAGGCCCGCCAAAAAGTCCACGTTCTCCACCGCCACCTCTTTAGGCACCTCCAGCACCGTGGGAGCGAAGTTGAGGATGCCCTTGATCCCTGCGGCTACCAAGCGGTCGGCGGCCTCTTGGGCGGCCTCCCGGGGCACGGTGAGAAGGGCGATCTCAATGCGGCCCGGAACCCTCACCGGGAGGAGGTCCAAATGCTCCACCACCCCGCTTCCCACCTTGCGGCCAATCTTCTCCGGGTCTATGTCAAAAAAGCCCCTAAGCTCAAAGCTCTCGCCAAACCCCGGATAATCGGCCAAAGCGCTACCCAGGCGGCCCATGCCCACGATGCAAAGACCCCATTTGCGGTTCAACCCCAGGATGTGGCGGAGCTCCCGCTTAAGCACGGGGACCGTGTAACCCACCCCTCGGGTGCCGTAGGAACCGAAGTAGGAGAGGTCCTTCCGCACCTGGAAAGCCGTTACCTGGGCCTCTTCTGCCAGCTGCTCGGAGCTGGTGCGGTGGATGCCCTTAGCCTCCAGTTCCTCCAGGATACGCAGGTAGGTCACCAACCGGCTGATGGCGGCGCTGGGTACCTTCATCGCACCTCCAGGGCCTCGAGGCCCAAGGCCTGCACTTTCGCTTTTAGCGCCTCTTTTTCCTCCTCGGCCACCGGGCCAATGCGGACCCGGTAAACCCCATCCTTGACCAACACCACCGGCAGGTCCATCTCCCTAAGCTTGCTTGCCAGGGCTAAGGCGTTTTCCTCTTTTTGGAAGGCTCCCACCTGCAGGTAGAGGGTGCTGGAGGCGGGCGGGGGTGCCCCCTGGCCCCGGTACACCTGGGCCCCATAGGAGGCCAGGACCTCCGCCACCCTGCGGGCCTCGGCCTCGCTGGTATAGGGACCCACCACCACCCGGGTCAGGTTCCCCGCGGGCTCCAGCCGGGCTGGGTAACCCTTCTCTACCAGCTCCTGGCGGAGCCTGGCCGCATTCCCCGGGTCGGCGAAGGCCCCCACCGCCACCCTGTAGACCCCGCTGGGGGTGGAGGCCGGAGGGGATGGGGCTCTGGACGGGGATGTAGGCTCGGTCGGGGCCATGGTCTTAGGTTCCGCTGGCGGCTTGGACGCAGGACCCGGCTCCACGGGAGCCTGGGGTAGGGGGAGCACGGTAACCACGGGTTCAGGGGCCGGTTTGGCCTCAGGGGAGGGCACCTGGGGGGCAGGCTCCACCTTGGGAGGCTGGTCCGGGGAAGGAGGGGGCGAGGAGGTGACCGAAGGCCCGGGCATGGGCGAGGCACTCTCCCTTGGCCGGGCAAAGGGATTGATGCCGGTTAGGTAAAGGACAATGCCCGCCGCCACCAGGGCGATGAGGAGAAAGATGAGGAAGTCCAACCAGTTCTCACGTAGCCAACGCATCCTACCTCCGAAGCAGGGCCCGCGCCTCCTTCGAGCCCAGGGCCGCCGCCTGGTTCAAGGCCCGCTCTGCCTCCGCCTCCCGGCCTAGGCCCTTTAAGGCCAGGCCCAGGTTGTACCAGGCCGCCGCCTGCCTGGGGGCTCTTCCCAGCACCTCCCTGAGGACCAGCTCCGCCTCCCCGAAGCGCCCCAGGGCCACCAAGGCTGCCGCCAGGTTCACCCCCACCTCCGGACTCCGGCTGGACTCATAAAGGGGGCGGAGGAGGGCCAGGGCCTCCTCGAGGCGGCCCATCTCCAGGAGCAACGTGCCCCGTAGGGCCTGGGCCTCCGGGGAACCCACTCCCTCAAGAAGCTTAAGGGCCTCCTCCTTCCGGCCTAAGGCATAAGCGGCCTGGGCCTTGAGGAAGGTTCCCAAAGGCCCAGCCTCGTCGGCATAGCGGTAAGCGTTTTGGTAATCCTTCAGGCGCAAGGAGGCCACCGACAAGCTCAAGGCCACCTGGGGCTCCGGGCTTACCCGATAGGCGGAAAGCAGATAACCCATGGCTCCCTTGGCATCCCCCGCCTGAAGGCGCGCCTGCCCCAGAAGGTAGGCGGCTTCCCAAAGGGATGGATCCAAGGCATAAGCCTCCTTCAGCAAGGGCTCGGGACGGGAGGAGAGAAGCGCCTTGCGCAGGAGGAGCCTGGCCCTGGCCTTCCCCTCCACGGCTTTAAGCCCCCGGTCCAGCTCCCTCAAGGCCCTTTCCTTAAGCCCTTCCTCCGCCAGGATGCGGGCCAGCAGGTCCCAGCCCTCGGCCGACCTGGGTTCCCGGTTGAGAAGGCCATAGAGCACCGGCACCGCCTCGGCCCGGGCCCCGGAGGCGTAAAGGGCCTGGGCCAGGGCCAGGTGGTAGGCGGGGCTCCGCTCTGGGGTAAGCCCCTTCCTTAAAACCTCCGCCGCCTCCTTGGCCTGTCCCGCCTGGGTGAGGGCGCTGGCCCAGCCCAAAAAGGCCTCCTCGGTGGGGGAAAGCTCCGCCGCCTTGGCAAAGGCTTCCGCCGCCTCCTTGGCCTTCCCCAGGCGCAGGTAGACCTGGCCCAGGTTGTAATGGCCCTCGTAACGGTCGGGGAAAACCCGGACCATCTGGTCAAAAGCGAAGCGGGCCTCCTCGAGGCGGCCCAGGCGGAAGAGGCTCACCCCAAGGCCCAGATGGGCCTCAAAGCGGCCATAGTCCTGCGCTAGAACCTCTTCGTAAGCCAGGGCGGCCTGGACGTACTCCCCGGCTTTGAAAAGGGATTCTGCCCGCTCCAAGGAGGTTTGCGCCAAAGCCAAACCCAGCCCGAGGAGAAGGGAAAGGGCTTTGGGAAAAGGTCTCATCATAAGGGCCTCCAAACCCGTCGTTGCCCTTAGCATAGCATAGCTCCAGGCGAAAGGCCTTTTGCTATCCTAAGGACGTGGGTGGGGTCCCTGTTAAACCCTTGGACCTGGATGCCCCAAGGGTGCTGGTGCTGAATGCCGCCTACGAGGTCCTGGGGCTCGCCAGCATCAAGCGAAGCGTCCTCCTGGTGCTTTCCGGCGGAGCAGAGATGCTTTCGGAAAGCGGGCGCTACCTGCACACTCCCTCCACCCGGATCCCAGTCCCCAGCGTCATCCGCTTGAAGCGCCTGGTGCGGCGGGGGCCAAGCCGCATCCCCCTAAACCGCCGCAACATCCTGAGGCGGGACCGCTACACCTGCCAGTACTGCGGCCGCCAGGGAGGGGAGCTCACCGTGGACCACGTGCTTCCCAGAAGCCGGGGAGGCAGGAGCACCTGGGAGAACCTGGTGGCCGCCTGCCGCTCCTGCAACCTGAAGAAGGGGGACCGCACCCCCGAGGAGGCGGGGATGCGCCTACTAAAGCCTCCCCGGGCGCCCAAGGCGCCCCTTTTTCTTTCCGACCTGAAGGAGGTCCCCGAGGACTGGCAGCCCTACCTTCAAGCCTGGTTGTCGTGACGACTCCCCGGACTAAAGTCCGGGGCTTCTCGGGATTGCTCCCGAAGGCCCCGTCCGGGCCCAGAAAGACCTTGACTCCGTATCGGCAGGCGAGCGCAATGCTTC
>NZ_KB905742.1 GCF_000381045.1 Thermus scotoductus DSM 8553
CGGACTACCCGATGGAACCCCCTACTCCAAGTTTCAAGGTCCACGGGGAACTTTGTCCCCAAGAACATTGTACCCAATCCGTGTCCACCTGTGGTGGACGTGGGGGAGCTAAGCTCCCTTCGGTCGCATGTAGCTGCAAGGTACGCTTTGCGTGACCGCTGACCCATGTATCCCCGGTTTGGTCAGCCTGTGTCACGCGTTAGCGTATCTTGAGGGCTATCTTGGAAACCGGGGGATTATAGCTCCCCCACACCCCCTCTTTTCTCTAAACTGCCTTGCGCCACGATACGGGAGTATACACCCAAGCCCCCCTTGGGACAACGGGGAAAAGCTCTTTAGCTACCGCCCCAGGGTGAGAAGGGCCAGGAGGAAGCCCGCGCCGTAGCCCACCGCTAGGGCTAGCCGCAAGGCCTGGTGGGTAGTCTTGGGCGTGGGGGAGGGGGCAGAGGCGTTTAAGGCGTAGGCTCCCCGCTTACGCAGGCGCACCCCTAGCCTCAAGGCCAAGGCGGCCATGGGGAAGCCGGCATTGGGGGAAAGCGTCTTCCTGGCTTCCTGGAGGAGCCTGGGCCAGAGCCGGGGAGGGCAAAGGAGAAGGCCCGTGATCCGGGCCGGGACCAGGTTTAAAAGGTCGTCGGCCCGGGCGGCAAACGCTCCCCTCCTTCCGTGCTCGAGGTAGCCCCACATGGCATCGGCGGTGTTGGCGTACCGGTACAGGGCGGCTCCGGCCAGCCCCAAGAGGGCGTAATAGAGGAGAGGGGCGATGACGCTATCGGAAAGGTTCTCCCCAAGGCTTTCCAAGGCGGCTTCCCGAACCTCCTCTGGGGAAAGGTCTTCTGTGGGGCGGCTCACGATCCGGGCTAGGCGCCGCCGGGCTTCTGCAAGGGAATCCGGCCCCTGCAGAGGCCCATAGGACAGGGCTTCCTCCACCCTACCCACCTCCCAAAGGAGCATCCTCAAGCTGAAGAGGGGCTTGAGGAAAAGCCCCAGAAGAAGCCAGCCCCAGGCCAAGGGCCTGAGGATCAGGTCCAGGAAAAGGGCGGGGAGGGTGAAGAGGAGGGCCCCCAGGGTCCAGTAGAAGGCCCCCGTCCAGAAACCCCGCACCTGGGGCCAGGCCCAGGCCAGGTACCGGCCCATGAGGACCACGGGGTGGAACCGGGCAGGGGGTTCCCCAAAGAGGAAGTCCAAGAGAAGAGCCAGAAGGAGGCTCACGGGTTTGGAATCAAGCGGTCCAGGACCCGCTTAGGCCAGTCCAGAACCACGGCGCTTCCTGGCTGGACAAGGCCGTCCTCCCCTAAGGCCCTTAGGGCCGCCCGGATCACCCCTCCGTGGGTGAAGAGGACCGCAGGGGCCTTGATCGCCTCCAGGAAGCGGAGGACCCGCTCCTGGAAGGCCTCGAGGCTCTCCCCTCCTGGGGGGGCAAAGCCCTGGAAGCGCAGGAGGGCTTCCTGGTAGGCGGGGTCCAGCTCCTGCCAGAGGGCTCCTTCCAGAAGGCCGAAGTGGATTTCCCTTAAGGCGAAGACGGGTTGGGGCTGAAACCCCGCCAGTTCCGCCGTCCTTTGGGCCCGAAGCAGGTCGGAGCTGAAGGCGGGAAGCCCCGGCAGAACCCCTCGGAGGGCCTTGGCCTGGGCCTCCCCCAGGGGGGTGAGGGGGAGGTCGGTCCAGCCCAAGAGGCGGCCTTCCCGGTTCCAAAGGGTTTCCCCGTGGCGCACCAGCCATAGCTCCATGCCTCAGAGCTTATACTCCTGCCGTATGGGATACCAGGAGGTTCTGCAGGCGGCAAGGGAGCGCATGGAACGGCTCACCAAGCCCCCTAGGTCCCTGGGCCACCTGGAGGAGGTGGCGGTGCGGCTTGCTGCCATCCAGGGAAGGCTGAAACCGGAACTGGGCCTGGGGGCGGTGGTGGTGGCTGCTGCAGACCACGGGGTGGTGGCGGAAGGGGTTTCCGCCTACCCCCAGGAGGTCACCTACCAGATGGTGCTGAACTTCCTTCGGGGTGGGGCCGCCATCAACCAGCTGGCGCAGGTGGCAGGCGCCAGGGTGTACGTGTTGGACGTGGGGGTAAAGGGGGACCTGCCCCAGCACCCGGGGCTTCTAAAGCGCAAGGTGCGCCCGGGCACGGGGAATCTGGCCCGGGAGGCGGCCATGACCCTGGAGGAGGCGGAAAAGGCCCTTCTGGCGGGCCAGGAGGCAGCCCGCATTGCCATCGCTCAAGGGGCCACCCTTCTTGCGGCTGGGGATATGGGCATCGGCAACACCACGGCGGCCAGCGCCCTAACCGCCGCGCTTCTTGGCCTTTCCCCGGAAAGGGTGGTGGGCCCGGGCACCGGGGTGGGAGAGGAGGGCCTTAGGCGGAAACGGGAGGCGGTGGCCCAGGCCCTAAGCCGCCTGCGCCCCGGTGAGCATCCCCTGGAGGTGGCGGCGGAGGTGGGGGGTTTGGAGCTTGTGGCCATCGCCGGGGTCTACCTGGAGGGGTACCGTCAGGGTTTGCCCTTGGTTTTGGACGGTTTTCCCGTTTCCGCTGGGGCCCTTCTGGCCTACCGGTTGGAGCCAGGGCTTAAGGAGTACCTCTTCGCGGGCCACCTCTCCCGGGAGCCTGGGCACCGGTACATCCTCGAGGCCCTGGGCCTAAGGCCCCTCCTGGACCTCCACCTGGCCCTGGGGGAAGGGACGGGGGCAGTGCTGGCCATGCCCCTCCTCAGGGCTGCGGCCCGCATCCTGCACATGGCCACCTTTGAGGAGGCGGGGGTTTCCGACCGCCAGTAGTCCATGCGCCCCTTGCGCCTGGCCCTAGGCCTTCTCACCATCTTCCCCTTGGCTCCCAAGGAGGCCACCCCGGAGGATTTCCGAAGGAGTACCCTTTTCTTCCCCCTGGCGGGTTATGCCCTGGGGCTTCCCCTCATGCTCCTGTCCTTACTTCCCCTTCCCGATGGGCTTTTGGCTGCCCTGCTTCTGGCTTTCCTCCTGGGCCTTACGGGGTTTTTGCACCTGGATGGGCTTTTGGATCTGGCCGATGCCCTTTTGGGCGCAAGGCCCAAAGAGGAGCGGCTTCGCATCCTCAAGGATCCTCACCTGGGCCCCTTTGCCTTCGGGGTGGGAGGGGTTTACCTTCTTCTTCTTTGGCAGGCCTTGGCCTTGGCGAGGGAACCCCTTTTCCTCCTCCTCCTGCCCGGCTTTGCCCGCTTTGCCGTCCTCCCCTTTTTAAACCGCTACCCCCTCCTGCATTCGGGAATGGCGGGTCTCATCCGGGGAGGTCCCTGGGGAGGCGCTTTCCTTCTGGCCCTGCCCTTTCCCCTCCTTTACCCTTGGCCTGCCCTCCTGGTTTTCCTGGCCGCCTATGGGGTGGCCCGCTTGGCGGTGGCCCGCCTGGGGGGGCTAAACGGGGATGTCCTGGGGGCCATGATCGCCTTGGGGGAGCTTTCGGGACTGGTAGGCTATGCCTTATGGAAAGCCCTAAGCGGGTGAAGCCGTACGCCAGGCCCACGGAAAAGAGACGGGGCCTCCTTCTGGTCTACACCGGGGAGGGCAAGGGGAAAAGCACCGCCGCCTTTGGCCTGGCCCTTCGGGCCCATGGCCGGGGCCTGAAGGTGAGGATCTTCCAGTTCATCAAGCACCAGACGGCCCGCTTCGGGGAGCACCGGGCCTTTGCGACCCTGGGGATTCCCGTGGAGGGATTGGGGGATGGCTTCACTTGGAAAAGCCGCGACCTTTTGGCTTCGGCCCGGTTGGCCTACGAGGGATGGGGGCGGGCCAAGGAAGCCATCCTCTCCGGCGCTTACCATCTGGTGGTCCTGGACGAGGCCATCTACCCTTTGCGCTACGGCTGGATTCCTTTGGAGGAGTTCCTTGAGGTCTTAAGGGTGCGTCCCGAGCACGTGCACGTGGTGGTGACGGGGCGGGATGCTCCCGAGGAGCTTTTGCACCTAGCGGACACGGTCACGGAGATGCGCAAGGTGAAGCACGCCTTTGACCAGGGGATCCCGGCCCAGGCGGGAATGGAGCACTAAAGCCTTAGAGCCCGGCCCGCCACCAGGAGGTAGACCTCCTCTGCCTCCCGGGCGAAGAGGGCGTTCACCTCCCCCAAAAGGTCCCGGTAGCGGCGGGCCAAGGGATGGGCGGGAACGATCCCCATGCCCACCTCGTTGCTGACGGCGATGACCCGCTTGCCGCTATGGGGGAGGGCCTCGTTGCTTCGCGGAGCGAACAATGCCTCAAGGAACCGCTTGGCCTCCTCCAGGGGGTCCAGGCCCTTTTCCAGGAGGTTGGAGACCCATAGGGTCAGGCAGTCCACCACCACCGTGGGGTAGCGGGCCTTTGTTAAGGCTCCCGCCAGGTCCAAAGGCTCCTCCAGGATCTCCCAGGTGGGGGGGCGTTCGGCCCGGTGGCGGGCGATTCTTTCCGCCATTTCCTCATCCCGGGCCTCGGCGGTGGCGATGAGGGTGGCGAAGGGCCCCGCTAGGTTCTGGGCGTGGCGGCTTTTGCCGCTTTTCGCCCCACCCAGGAGAAGGACCAAGCCGGGGCGAGGGTCATGCGGATCGGGACTCCGGCTCGCTAAGGGGCCTTGTGGGGGATCCGGGCTTTGCGGCATGGAGGGCAGGGGTTTTGCCTTGCCAAAAAGCCCTAGGGCGCGGTGGAGGGCCTTCAGGTCCAGATGGCGCTCCAGGGCGTCCGCCAGTTCCTGCAAGGCCTCCTCGAGGCCTCTGGCCTCCCGGCCGAAGAGGGCCCGTTGCACCCCGGGGTTTTCCAGAAGGCCATGGAGCCAGGTGGCGAGGAGGGAGCCTTCCTGGTGCAGAAGGGGGAGGCCCTGGCCATGGTGGATCTCGTAGCCCTCCACCTGGAGGCCGTTTAAGCTACCCCAAAAGCCCGTCAGTCCCTCCAGTCTTACCCGCCGGCCGAAAACGGTCTTGGCCTTTTCCATGCGCACCTGGAAGGGAAGGAGGCCGAGGCCTGGGAAAAGGCCCCTCTTTTCCACTCCCTCCTCGTCCAAAATAGGCTCCGAGAGCATCTCCGCCCCGCCGCAGACCGCCAGCACCGGCTTGTTTTGGGCCAGGTGGTTTTGGATCAGGGACAGGAAGTCTCTAAGCCAAGGGAGGTCTTCGCTGGGGAGGCGGCTTCCCGGAAGGATGAGGAGCCAGGCCCCTTCCGCCTCCTTGGGGGTGCGGGCATGGACCAGGTGGGCGAGCTCGCTCAAGGGCCAAAACTCGTCCAGGTTGGAGGCATAGGGGTAGCGAAGGACGGCCACCTTGGGGCCCGGGCCAGGCCTAGGGCGATGGCGGAACCCATCTTCCTCGGGAAGCTCCAGCCCCAGCATGGGCAGGGTGCCCAGTACCGGGACCCCAGTCCAGTCCTGGAGGAGGCGGTAGGCGGGTTTTAGAAGTTCCAGATCCCCCCGGAACTTGTTGAGGATAAACCCCACCAGCCTTGGCCTGTGCTCCCCCAGAAGGGCCCAGGTGCCGTAGAGGGCGGCCAGGGAGCCACCTTGGTCCACATCCGCCACCAGGAGGGCCTTGGCCTTTGCCCACTCGGCCACCTTCAGGTTGGGGAGATCGGGCCAGAGATTCCGCTCCACGGGGCTTCCCGCCCCCTCGATCACCACCAGTTCGTAATCTTGAAGAAGCCCCGCCAAAGCTTCCTGCACCACGCCATCCAGGTGGGCCCGCCGCTCGGCCCAGGAAAGCCGCGAAAGTTCCGGGCTAACCTGGCCCAGGAGGATCACCTGGGAGGCCCGTTCCCCCATGGGTTTTAGGAGAACCGGGTTCATGCGGGGCTCGGGAGGGACACCCGCCGCCTGGGCCTGGACCCACTGGGCGCTGGCCATCTCGCCCCCCGCCACCGCCCGGGCGTGGTTGGACATGTTCTGGGCCTTGAAGGGAGCCACCCTAAGGCCCAGGCGGCGGAAATGCCGAAGGAGCCCGGCGGTGAGGAAGCTTTTCCCCACCCCGCTTCCCGTGCCCCAGATGACGAGCGCCTTGGCCTTCACCGGGAAACCCCTTTCGTCTTGGCCAGAACCTGGGCCAAAGCCTCCAGGAGGGCCCCTATGACTTCCTCCCGCCCGGCGGAAAGCCTTAGCCACTCCGGCAGGCCGAAGCTGGTGGCGTCCCGCACCCGGATGCCCTTCTCCCTGAGGGCCCTGGCCACCTCCGTGGCCCGGCCCACCCGTACCAGCAGGAAGTTGGCGGGACTTTCCCGCACCTCGAGGCCCAACTCCCTAAGCCCCTGGGCCAGAAGTCCCCTCAGGCGGTGAAGCTCTTTACGGGTGCTTTCCAGCCAGGCCTGGGCCCTGGGGTCCAGTTGCCTCTCCAAAAGCCCTTCCCCGTACACGGATACGGGCCAGGAGGGGGCCAGGTTCTGGAAAACCGTGAGGTCCAAGGGAGCCACCAGGTACCCGGCCCGCACCCCCGTAAGGCCGTGGGCCTTGTTGGGGCTATAGAGGAGCCAAGCCCCTTGGGGTAGGGAAGGGGGCGTTTCCATTAGGGGGAAGTAGGCCAGGTCCAGCACCAAGGCTCCTCCCGCCCGCCTCACCGCCTCCTCCAGGAAGGGGTAGACCTCCCCCGTGGGGTTATTGGGGAGGCAGAGGAAGGCTATGGAGCTTCGTGGCAAGAGCCTTAGGGCTAGGGTCCTTGGCCTGGATGTGCTCGAGGACCACGGGATTAGGCCCCAAGGCGTTGGCGTTGGTGGAGAAGTCGTATAAGGGCTCAGGGCCCCCGTCGGGACCTCCGTGGATGGGCCTCAGGACATCGTCCAACATGCCTCCATGTTAGGCTAGGGTTCAGGGCAGCGCCTTAGCCTGGACCACTGAGGTTCCGTGGGACCTTGGGCCATTGCTTGATGGTGAGCTGACAAAGCGCCCTTAGGGTGGGGGCATGAGGATTCTGGTGACCAACGACGACGGGATTTTCAGCCCAGGGCTCTGGTCTTTGGCGGAGGCGGCCAGCCGCTTCGGCGAGGTCTTTGTGGTGGCCCCCGACGTGGAGCAAAGCGGGGTCGGGCATGCCATCACCATTGCCCACCCCGTCCGGGCTTTTCCCCATCCGGCCCCCCTGCCGGGGCCCCATTTCCCCGCCTACCGGGTGCGGGGCACCCCGGCCGATTGCGTGGCCCTGGGCCTCCACCTCTTTGGCCCCGTGGACCTGGTCCTCTCCGGGATCAACCTGGGGAGCAACCTGGGCCACGAGATCTGGCACTCGGGTACGGTGGCCGCGGCCAAGCAGGGAAGGCTCTTTGGCCTCTCCGCCGCCGCCTTCAGCACCCCCATGAACGGGGCGGGCCCGGATTTCTCCGCATTGAGGCCCTGGGTGGAACGGGTGCTGGAAACCCTCCTGCGGCTGGAGCGACCCTTCCTGGTGAACGTGAACCTGCCCCACCGGCCCAAGGGCTTCCTCTGGACCCGGCAGTCGGTGCGGTCCTACGAGGGGGTGGTGGTGGAGGGTGAGGACCCCATGGGCCGCCCCCATTACTGGTTTGCCGCCAGGCCCCTAAAGGAGGCGGAGGAGGGAACGGACCGCTGGGCGGTGGAGCAGGGGTTCATCGCCGCCACCCCCCTTAGGCTGGACCTCACCGACGAGGCCAAGCTCCAGCCGGCTTTGGCCCACGATTAGCCCTATTCAGGTCCCGCCCGCCTTCTTTTCAGCTCTCGCAGGCCCGGCAGGAAAGGAGGAGGTCCCGGCTGTAAGCTTGGGCCGCACTGGCGCTGAACTGGTAGTAAAGGGCCTTGAGCCCGCCCCTCCAGGCGTGCAGGTACAGCTCGTTCACGTCCTTGGGCGGGGCCTCAGGGTGGATCACCAGGTTCAGGGACTGGCCCTGGTCGATGTACTTCTGCCGGGCGATGGCCAGGTTGACCAGGGTCTTTTGGGAAATCTCGGAAAAGGTCTTGAACACGTCCTTCTCCTCGTCGGAAAGGAAGTCTAGGTGCTGTACCGAGCCATTCCTCTCCAGGATGCTCCGCCACACTTTTTCCTCGTTCTTTCCCTTTGCTTGGAGAAGCTCCTCCAAAAAGGGACTCCTGAAGGCGATTCGGGCCTTTTGCAGGTCCTTGAGGTAGTAGTTGCTGGTGTAGGGCTCGATGGAGGGGGAAACCTGCCCCAGGATGAAGGAGCTGCTCTTGGTGGGGGCGATGGCCAGGAGGGTGGCGTTGCGCCTTTCCATGACCTCGGCCAGCTCGTCCTCAGGGTGCCGCTTCCTGAGCCAGCGGCTAGCTTCCTCCGCTTTCTCCCTTATGGTCTTGAACACCAGGCCGTTGAGGAAGATCGCCTCGGCGCTCTCCAGGGGTATCCCCTGGGACTGCAGGTAGCTGTGCCAGCCCAAGACCCCGATGCCGATGGCCCTATAGCGCTTGGCGAAGCGCACCGCCCGCTCCATGTAGGGGATGCCCTCCGCCTTCTCGATGAAGTCGTCCAGCACCGAATCCAGGAAGATGGTCAAGGTTTCCACGGCGTCGGTGTCCTTCCACTCGTCAAAGTGGAGGAGGTTTAAGGAGGAAAGGCAGCAGACAAAGCTTTCATCGGGTCCTGAGGGGAGCATGATCTCGGTGCACAGGTTGGAGGCGTGGATGGTTTTCCCCAACTTCTTGAAGATCTCCGGAGCCTGGCGGTTGGCGTTGTCCCGGAAGAAGAGGTAGGGGATGCCCACTTCGGCCCGGCTCTTCAGCACCTGGGCCCATCTTTCCCGCTTCCTTTTATCCCCTCCTATCATCTCCTCCATCCAGGCATCCCCCACGGTGACCCCAAAGAAGAGGGACTGGATCTCGCTCCCCTCCCGCTGGATCTTGAGCCACTCCTCAAAGTCGGGGTGCTCTATGGGGATGTAGGCGGCGCACTGCCCCCGGCGGGTGGAACCCTGGTTGAACACCTCGATCACCCGGTCGAAGAGAGAAGCAAAGGCGTAGGAACCATTGCTTTCCCCGTTGTCCCGGATGGGGGCTCCCCTGGGGCGAAGGGCCCCCAGGTAAACCGAGGTGCCCCCACCCTGTTTGCTCATCATGCCGATCTCCGCCACCGCCCTCAGGATGGAGGCGGTGTCGTCTTCCACGTAGGTGCCGTAGCAGGAGATGGGGAGACCCCGCTTGAGGCCGTAGTTGGCCCAGATGGGGGTGGCCAAGGAGTACCAACCCTTGGCCATGTACTCCTGGAACTTGCGGGAGAAGCCCTCGATGCGGGTCAGGGCCTCCGCCCGGTCGGCGATTTCCTTCACCCTCTTCTCCACCGTCACCCCAGGGAGAAGGTAGCCCCGGCTCATGTAGAGGCGGGTCCACTCGTTGGCCCAGTACCACGGTTTGTACTCCCTTTTGGTCTTTAGCATCCTCGTCCCCCTCTTTAGAACAGGCTGTCCGGGTCAAAGCTTTGCACCCTCCTGGCGTAGGCCACGCTCCTTTTGTTGAAGAAGTCCACTTCCTTGTCCGCCAAAAGCTCTAGGTCAAACCATGCCGTGTCCCTAAGCGCTTCCTCCTTAACAGTGAAGGGTGCGGGGAAGCCGTGGAGGGAAAGGGCTTGGTTGTACCGCCATTTCAGGAACTCCAAGACCTCATCCCGCCCCACCGCTTCCGTGTCCCCTTTGGCAAACATCCAGTCCAAGAGGGCTTCCTCCACCTGGAAGAAAGCCTGGACCCGCTTGAGGACCTCCTCGGTGAAGGAGGCATCAAAGAGGTCGGGGCGCTCTTCCTTTAGGATGCGAAGAAGCTCCACCCCGAATAGCCCATGCAGGTTTTCCTCCTTGCTGGTGGCCTCGATGGCATTGGAGATCCCCTTGAAGCGACCAAGGCGCTTGTTCAGGGCCATAAGCACGTAGAACTGGGAGAAAAGGGAGGCGTGTTCGGTGAAGGCGGAAAAGAGAAGGAGGCCTTTAGCGTACTCCCTGAGGTCCCCCTTTCCCGAGCGGGCCAAGACCTGGGAAAGCTCCTTTTGCCTATCCCTTAGGGCTGGCTCCTCGAGGGCCTGGGCGAAGCGCTCTTCCAGGGAGAGGAGGTCCAGGAGGTGGGCGTAGGCGTTGGCATGCCGCACCTCGCTTTCCGCAAAGGTCATGCCCACCTCGGCGATCTCGGGCTTGGGGAAAACCTCGTAGGCTTTGGCCCAGAAGAGCTTCACGGAAAGCTCCACCTGGGAGATGGCAAGAAGGGAGCGCTCCACCAACGAGCGCACCTCAGGATCCGCCAGGGCGTAGTCCTGGACGTCTGCCGCATAGCTGAACTCCGTGTGGAGCCAGTAGCTGTGCCGGATGGCGTCCCGGTAGGCCAGGAGCTTTGGGTACTGGTAGGGCCGGTAGTGGGGTCTAGGTTCGGTGAGCATGGCCACCTCCTGGGGATTTTCCACCTAGGGCTTGGCGAAGCCGCTTGGCGGCCTCCACCATGTTCCTGAGGTTCGAGATGGCCTCCTGGGGTTTACGGGTTTTTAGACCGCAGTCGGGGTTTACCCACAAGGAGGCCGGGGAAAAGAAGTTGAGATAGCCCTGGAGGCGGGTGAGCATCTCCTCCACCGTGGCTTCCTCTGGCGTGTGCACATCAAATACCCCGGGCCCGATCTCTAGGGGAAGGTCCTTAAGGCTTTGGAGGAAGGCTGGGTCCTGCCGGGCTCCTTCCACGCTCACCACGTCGGGGTCCATGGCCTCCAGGAAAGGCCTTAAGGCGGCGTAATCGGAGTAGCAGAGGTGCTGGTGCACCTGTACCTTGGGTTCCAGATCGCCCACCACCCGATGGAAGGCCTCCTGGGCAAGTTTTAGGTAGCTGGGCTGCTCTTCCCGCCTGAGGGGCATTTTTTCCAGAAGGGCTGGCTCGTCCACCTGGACAAAGCGGATTCCACGGGCGGCCAGGTCCCGCACCTCCTGCCTTAGGGCCTCGGCCAGGGCCATGACCGCCTCAGGGAAGCTAACCCCTTCCGGCAGGTAGCTCCAGGCGGCCAGGGTGATGGGGCCGGTTAGGATGGCCTTCACGGGCTTGGCGGTTAGGCTTTGGGCGTAGAGGGTTTCCCGAAGCACCAGGGGTTCTTGGCGCCGGGGAGGGGCAAAGAGGATGGGAGGGCGCCAGACCCGGCTTCCGTAGGAAAGGACGAAACCCTTCTGGGTGATGAAAAAGCCCTGTAGGCGTTCGGCGAAGAACTCCACCATGTCGCTTCGTTCGGGTTCCCCGTGGACCAGGACGTCCAGGCCCAGCTCCTCCTGCAACCGGATGTTTTCCTCGATGGCTTTTTTGATGTTCTCCCAGTAGGCGGCCTGGTCCAGCTCCCCTGAGCGCAGGCGCCTCCTAAGTTCCCTGAGCTTCCCCGTCTGGGGGAAGCTGCCGATGGTGGTGGTGGGGAAGGGGGGGAGGCCGAGGTCTTGCTGGGCCTGGCGCCGCACCTCCAGGGGGGGCCTAGGGGGAGGTGGGGGAGAAGGGTGGAGCTCCCAGGCGGGAGGCGGGGTGTACCAGGCCCTGGCGGCTTGGTATGCCCTTGAGGGCGAGGTGGCCGCCTCGAGGTGGCCTGCTGGGCCTTGCCCATCCGTCAAGAGCTCTTTGAGGAGGGAAAGTTCCTGTAGCCTTTCCACGGCAAAGGCAAGCCGGCCCTCGAGGGCCTTGGGCAAGGGCTCATCCACCCGCCAGGGCAGATGGAAAAGGGGTGCCTTAGGGGCCAGCCAGACCTCCTGCCCCTCTAGCAGGGGCAGGATCCCTCCTAGGGCCAGGAGATGGGTTCGCCACACGCCTTGCCCCTCCACCACCCCTAGGACCAGGGCCATTCCTGGGGGTAGCTTGGGCAGGGCTTCCCCTACCGGGAAGACCCCAAGGCCCCGCAAGGGAAGGTTGGCCAGGCTCCGAACCACCTCCGAAGCCGGGGGCAGGTAGTAGCTGAGAAGGACCAACGGTACCCTCTTTGCCAAGGCGGCATAGGCTTTCAGGAGGTGGGGTAGGTCCCGTTCCACCCCATCCAACCCCAGGGCCGGTTCTTGGAGGAGGAAGAGGGTGCCGGCAAAAGGCTCAAGAAGCTCCGCATAGGCCTCCACCAGGGCCTCGAGGTGGTCCTCCACCCTCTCGGGGGGGTTTTGCGCCAGGCGCAGAAGGGTGTAGGGACCGAGCAGGGTGGGAAGGCCTTCCGCCGAGCCTGGGGTTTTTTGGCCAACAGGATAGGGGAAAAAGCCCCGCCTGGGGGTGTAGCGGGGTTTTTCCGGAAGCCGGGGGACCAGGTAGTGGTAGTTGGTGCCAAACCACTTCCTAAGGGGAAGGGCCCCCTTGCCCCGGGCCAGGGCGTAATAGCCTTCCAGGTCAAAAGGTTCCACGGGGTAGACCCCAAGGGCCACCGCCAGGTCCAGCATGGGGTCGTACAGGCTGAGCTCCCCTGCTGGATAAAGGTCCACGTGTTCCCGATAGGTGGCCATCCTGAGACCCTCGAGGTCCTCGAGGGCCTGGAGGAACTCCTCCCTCGGCAAGGAGCCCTGCCAGTAGGCTTCCAGAAGCCGCTTGTACTCCCGGTTAGGGCCCAGCCGGGGAAGGCCAAAAGCCAGGGTCCGGATGTTGCCTTCTAAAGACGCATGGAATTTTTCCCGCATCGCTTACCTCAACTTTCCCATGACCAGGGTAGGGTGGCCCACTGGGAGTTAGGAAAGAGGGGGAACGGAAACCGGCCGCCCCACCTCGTCCACCGCCACCAGCACAAATCCGCCCTTAGCTGCCAGGTAGGGTTCCCTACCCACCTCTATGGGCTCCACCCACATCTCCACCTCCACCCGCATGGAGGTGCGGCCCACCTCTATTACCCGGGCTACAAGCTCCACGATGGAGCCCAGGGGCACGGGGCGCTTGAAGTCCACCGCATCCGAGTGCACCGTCACCACCTTGCGCCTGGCGTGGCGGGTTGCGGCCACGAAGGCTGCCTGGTCCATCCAGGCCATGGCGGTGCCGCCAAAAAGGGTCCCGTAATGGTTGGTTTCCCCAGGGAAAACCGGGTAGACCATGCGCGTTTCCTTCACCACGGACCTCCAGGGCCGTCTTTGGGCCCGTAAAAGCTAAATCATCCCTTCTACCTGCCCAAGGGGAGTAACCCCGTGCTGGGCAAGAACTTGCCTAAGGTCGCCTGGCCCAAGGTCCTTGGGCCACCGGGTTTTGGGGGGTTAGGAGTCTAAGGTCCCACAGGCATCACCACCTTCACCCTTGCCTCGAGGGCTACGGGGTAAGGCCGCGAAGCGGGTACTCGGGCTTCCGGACAGAGCCGGTTACCGTTGCGGGACAGCGCCGGACTTGCACCGGACTTCCCCCACCGCCTGGTGGCGTCCAGGCCTGTCGGCCTGGCATCGCGGCCAAGACACCCTAAGTCTTGGGTGTCTTACCAGTGAAGCTACCATATCTTGAATCCCAGGTCAATAGGCCTAGGCTTCCCCTTTTGGGAATCGGGGATTTGTCCGAGGAGCCCTGGTGGGACGTGCCTCGGAGCCAAAATATAACAGGCCGCCTAAGGTGGCGGCCTGAAGGAAGGAGCATCTGCCAAGTTTCCTGCCCCGAGAGCGTTTAAGGGGTTCAGGGGAGCATGGCCCTAGGCCCAGATGTCCTCGGGGTGAGCCATGCCCACGGGGCGGGCCTTGAGAACCTCGAGGGCCTCTTCCTCGGACATAACCGGGTTCTGGTAGCGAATGCCCAAGGCTTCGCCCATCAGCCGGAAGACATGGGTGTTGTCCAAGAGGCCCAGAGGGAGGAAGCGGAGGCCCTGGCCGTAAAGGGCCAGCATCACCGGGCTTGCCGTGTGCTGGCCGGAGTTCCAGCCGATGTTGGGCCGGTCAGGCTTCTTGGCGTCCTTCTGCACCATGGCCCAGGAAAGGGTGTTGCTGGGCTGGACGCCGTAGCGCACCCCATCGGGGCGGTGGACCTTCTTGGTGATGGCCTCCACCACCATCTGGGCTTCGGCGTCCTCCAAGGTCACGCCCTTCATGGTCCGGAAGGCTTCCTTTACCTGGCTGGGGTCGGGGTTGTTCCCTAGGACACGCAGCATGTGCTCAAAGCTGGCCTTCTGGCCTTCCAGGAGGTCCAGGCCCACGCTGCTTTCCAGGTAGCTTCTGCCCGTTCCGTACAGGGCCCCCGTGCCCGTGGCGTGGTCGGATACCAAGATGAGGAGGGTGTCGGGGTTCCGGTCCGCGAAGGCGGTGAGGAGTTCCAGGGTTTCGTCGGCCGCCAGCACATCCCACAAGGTGGCGGCGGGATCGTTGAGGTGGTTGGCGTGGTCAATGCGCCCGGCTTCCACCTGGAGGACAAACCCATTGCGGTAGGCGGCCAAGCGGGCCAAGGCGGCCTGCACCATCTCCTTGAGGCTCGGTACCTTCACCCCCTGGAAGCGGCGGTCCACCTCGTAGGGCACGTGGCCGTCAGAGAAGATGCCAAGGAGCTTGCTGGCGTTGGAGCGGGCCAGCTCCTCGGGAGTGCGGACCACTCCGTAGCCTGCCTGAGCGAAGGCGGCATACATGTCCTTCTTGTCCTTGCGCTTCTCGGGGTTGAAGAAGCGATCCCCGCCCCCCAGGTAGACCTCGGCCCCAAACTCCAGATACTGGCCCGCGATCCTCTCCTCGGCGTTGCGGTCGGGATTGGAAATCACGAAGCTGGCGGGGGTGGCATGGGTTGCGGTGGTGGTGGTCACCAGCCCCACAGCCTTCCCCATCTCCTTGGCTGCGGCAAAGAAGGGCTTTAAGGGGGTGCCGTCGGCATGTACCGCTAGACCGCCATTGACCGTCTTGACCCCGCAGGAGAAGGCGTTGCCGGCAGCGCTGGATTCGGTGACGTAGCTGGTGAGGCTATAGGTGTTGATGAGCCCGTTAGGGTAGCGGGCCAGGAGCCTTTCCAGGGTAAGGACCCGCCCCTGGCGCCTGCGGGCGTAGGCCTGGGCGATGGCGTAGTCTTCCCAAGAGAAACCATCATAGACGAAAACAATGAGGTTCCGGTACCTCCGGCCGAGGCTGGGAACGTTCTGGGGTGCTCCCTGGGCTCCACCCTTGGGGAGAAGGACCAAGGCTCCTGCCGCCAAACCGCCTTTGAGGATATCCCTTCGCTTCATGGCTCACCTCCAAGAGTAGGCTAGGCACCCTGTGTCATAGCCGGATCAAGGGTTAGAGAAAAGTGGGGGTGTGGGGGAGCTATAATCCCCCGGTTTCCAAGATAGCCCTCAAGATACGCTAACGCGTGACACAGGCTGACCAAACCGGGGATTGCGGCCGCACGCGGCCGCATAGCTCCCCCACGTCCACCACAGGTGGACACGGATTTGGTACTGTGTAGAAGAAGCCAGCCATGCGCAAAGCCTTCAAATACCGCCTGTACCCCACCCAGCCCCAACAAAAAGACCTGGAGCGCACCCTCTCGCTGTGCCGCCACCTCTACAACGCGGCCTTGCAGGAGCGTAGGGATGCTTACAAGAAGGCCGGGAAAAGTGTCGGCCTCTACCAACAGAAGAGGTACCTGCCCCAGATACGAGAGGAACTGCCCCAGTACAAAAGGGTCCACTCCCAGGTGCTCCAGGATGTTCTTCACCGGGTGGACAAAGCCTTCCAAGGCTTCTTCCAGAGGCTCAAGGCCAAGAAGGGTAAGGCAGGCTACCCCCGCTTCAAGGGGAAGGGGCGCTACGACTCCTTTACCTTCCCCCAGGCCGGGACTACCGGGGTCAAGCTCCAGGATGGGGAAAGGCGTGTACTCCTCAAGGTGTTTCCCTGACGGGAAAGCAGCCACGGGATTGGCTCCGTCAAGGTCAAGCTCCACCGCCCTTTGGAAGGGAAGATCAAGACGGCGACGGTTAAGCGGGAAGGCGAGCATTGGTACATCATCTTCATCACCGAGGTGGACCCCAAGCCTTTGCCTCCAAGCGAGGAGGCCATCGGCATAGACCTGGGCACCAACCCCCACTTCCTCGTTACCTCGGAAGGGGAGATGGTAGAGGCCCCTCGGTACTTCCAGAAGGCGCAGGCTAAACTCGCCACCGCCCAGCGCAGCCTTGCCCGGAAAAAGCGGGGCAGTAACCGCCGCCGTCAGGCCAGAAGGCGGGTAGCCAGACTGCACCGCAAGATCGCCAACCAGCGCAGGGACTTCCACCACAAGGTAGCCAGGAAGCTGGTAAACCGCTACGGAACCATCGTCCACGAAGACCTGAACCTTCAAGCCCTTTCCCGCTCCCATATAGCCAAGGGCGTACAGGATGCGGGCTGGGCCCAGTTTCTCGCAATCCTCGCCTACAAAGCGGAAGAAGCTGGTAGGCGAGTCATCAAGGTAGACCCCAAGTACACCAGCCAGGACTGCCCGGTGTGCGGCCATAGGGAGAAGAAGCCTCTCTGGGTGCGGGCGTACACCTGTCCCCAGTGTGGGGCGCTTCTCCACCGGGATGTGGCCGCCGCTCAAAACATCCTGGCAAAGGCCTGGACGGGGCCTTCGGGGGAAACCCCGCGTGCTTTCCCGCAGGGAAACACCCCGAGAAGCCCTGGACTTTAGTCCGGGGAGTCGTCACTATGGTACCCATGACCGACAAGAGCCTCGGCCGTTTTTACGCTTTGGCCCAGGAGTTCTGGTCCCAGCTTCCTCCTCAGGCTCGCTTCCGCCCCCTCGAGGACGCCAAGACCTTTGCCCGCCACAAGGAGGCCATGAGGTCTTGGGTGGACGCCGTGGTCCAGGGCTTCTACGACACCCTCTTCGCCCACCCCGCCACCCGGGCCATCTTCCGGGAAGGGGAGAGGCCAGCCCGGGAGAAGACCCTAAGGGACTGGTACCTGCGCACCGTGGAGGGCCCCTTCAACGGGCAGTATTTCGCCTGGCAGACCCTGGTGGGTCTGGTGCACGTGCGCCGGGGGGTGACCAACGCCATGATGGCCGCCATGTGGAACTGGGTGGTGGATACCGTCTCCCGCCTGGCCCGGGAGCACCTTTCCCAGGAGGAAGCCCAGGTCCTGGCGGATGCCTGGCGCCGGCTGGGCTTTACCGTAATGGCCTTGATCTCCGAAGGCTATCTCCACGCCTACCTCGAGGCCCTGGCCCAGGCGGAAGGAGTGGAGGTGGGGATGTTTCTGCAAAGGGCCCAGGAAGAAGGGGCCCGAATGCTAAGAAACCTTTCCCCAAGCTAAAGCCATGCTTAGCCTTCCCCGGCTGGTCCTGGGAGCCCCCCATTCGGGGGCAGGGAAGACCACGGTGGCCCTAGCCCTTCTTTTGGCCCTGAGGGAACGGGGCCTGAAGGTGCAACCCTTCAAGGTGGGGCCCGACTACGTGGATCCCACCCACCTCGAGGCCGCTTCGAGGCGCAGGGTGTACAATCTAGACGGCTTTTTCCTGGACCCCTCGGGGCTCCTTTCCCTCTTCCAGCACGGGGCTAAGGGGGCGGACCTGGCCTTGGTGGAGGGAGTGATGGGTCTATTCGATGGCAAAGACCCCTTGGGAAAGGAGGGCTCCACCGCCCAGGTAGCCAGGCTCTTGCGGGCTCCCGTGGTCCTGGTGGTGGATGCCTCCGCCATGGCGGGCTCCATCGCCCCTTTGGTCCAGGGTTTTCGCACCTTTGACCCCGCGGTCCAGGTGGTGGGGGTCTTTGCCAACCGGGTGGGCTCGGCCCGTCACGCGGAGCTTTTGCGGGAGGCCCTGTCCCAGGTGGGCCTGCCCCTTTTGGGCTGGCTTCCACAGGATCCTAGTTTGGAAGTCCCCGAGCGCCACCTGGGCCTGGTGCTGGCGGGGGAGGTGCGGCCGCCCCTCGAGGCCCTGGCCCGGGCTCTCCAGGTGGATCTTGAAGGAATCCTGCGCCTGGCTGCCGCTGCCCCGCCCCTGCCCGAGGCCTTGCCCTTCCTTCCCGATAGGAGGCCTCCCCGGGTCCGGGTGGCCTACGCGTGGGATAAGGCCTTCCGCTTCTACTACCCTGAGGCCCTGGAGCTTTTGGAGGCCCTGGGGGCTGAACTTGTTCCCTTTAGCCCTTTAGAGGACCCGGCTTTGCCCGAGGCCCAGGCCCTTCTCCTGGGGGGCGGTTACCCCGAGCTCTACGCCCGGGAGCTTGCGGAAAACCGGGCCATAAGGGAGGCTATCCGCCGTTTTCCCGGCCCCATCGTGGCCGAGTGCGGGGGGTACATGTACCTCTCCCAGGGGCTTTGGGTGGAGGGAAACGTTTTCCCCATGGTGGGCTTGGTTCCCGGGGAAGCCCGTATGGCCCAGCATCCGGTGCTGGGCTACCGGGAGGTGGAGGCCTTAAGGGATAACCCCTGGGCGCGAAGGGGGGAGGTGGTTAAGGGGCACGAGTTCCACTATGCCCGGATGGAGCCTTCTCCGATGGCTGCTTGGCGGCGGCTGGATACGGGGGAGAGGGAGGGCTATACGGATGGGCGGGTGCTGGGGAGTTTTGTCCACCTGTACCTGCCGGCCTGGCCTCGAGGGGTTGCGCGCTTTTTGCAGTTTGCAGAAGGTTAGCGGAGAGGGAGGGCACAAGCGTGGTGAATCGTGAATCAAAGCACAAGAAGCCGCCACACTCAGCATAGGGTACCCCAACGCACAAAACAACCCCCGCAAAACGGTACGGCCTACGAACGGAGCCAAGCAGGATGGCATCAGAAGCCTTCCCTCAGAACCGGGAGGAGTTCGGGCCGCACCAGCTCGAGGGGTGGCGTCTTGCCCTCCCTCAGGAGGGCTCGTACCTTGGTCATACTGATGCTTAGCCGCTTTTCCCGGTGCCCTTCTGGACAGGTTCTCTCCGAGGCCATACCCCCACAGACGGGGCAGTGGAAGACAGCCCCCACCTTTATGATCTCGATCCCCAAGGGGGGAAGCTGGTCAAAGATGCGGTGGGCTGCGTAAGGATCGTAAAAATCTCCTACCCCTGCATGATCCCGGCCCACCAGGAAGTGGGTGGCCCCGAAGTTCTTGCGCACAAGGGCGTGGAATACCGCTTCCCGGGGGCCGGCGTAGCGCATCGGGGTGGCAAGGCCAAACAGGGCCACCCGTTCCCGGGGCAAAAAGCCTTCTATGAGGGCTTGGTAAGCCTTAACGATGACCTCTGTGGGGAAGTCGTCCTCTTTCTTGGCACCCAGGATGGGATGGACTAGAACTCCATCGGCCAGCTCCAGTCCCAACCGGATTAGGTACTCGTGGGCCCGATGGGGGGCGTTGCGGGTTTGAAAGGCCACCACCCTCTTCCAGCCCTTTTCCCGGAAGAAGGCCCGCATCTCCTCAGGGGTCTTCTCCAGCTGTGCAGACCGGGGTCTCCAGGCCAGCACCTCCACCCGCCCCCCAAGGGCGTAGGGCCCCTTGGCGAGGAGCTTCCTCACCCCGGGGTGGGCCTCGCTTTCCGTACCGAACACCTGGCGGGCCAGGGCCTTGAGGTCCAGCTCGTAGGCGTCCTCCACTTCCAGCACCGCCACCGGCTTTGCTTCGTGCACCAGGGCTACCTGGTCCCCTTTTCCCACCTGGGGCTTTTCTCGAAGTTGGAGGAGGATGGGGATGGTCCAAGTATCTCCTGAGGGAAGCCGCATTTCGTAGGCCACAGACTGCGCCTCCTCCCGGGTCATAAAGCCCCGCAGGGGATGGAAAGCCCCCGTAACGAGGTTTTCCAAGTCCAGCCTTTCGTCCTCACTAATTTCCACTTGGGGCAGGGTTCCCACCATCTTCTAGACCTCCACCGTTGCCAACGCCGCCAAGGCCGCCTTCGTGTCCTGAACAAAAACCCTCACCACTTCCCCCAGCACCCATACCGCCGGGGAAGAAACCGCTACCTTTCCCGCCGCCACGTCTTCCAGGGTGGCCGGCACCCTGCTTTCCCTTGGGGTGGTGGCCTCCATAACAAAGAGGGTGGGCTCATCCGGCCTTCTGCCGAGGCGGATAAGCTCCTTGGCGATCCACGCTCGCCTCTTCACCCCCATGAGGACCACCAAGGTGGGTACCTGGGCAAACGCCCTCAGGTCCGGGTAACCCCCATCCTCCAGGACGCCGGAGACCACAGCGAACCCTGAGCTCAAACCGCGGTGGGTAAGGGGAAGCCCCGTGGCCAGGATGCTGCTCACGCCAGGCACCACCTCCACCTCTATCCCATGGGTAGCCAGGAAGAGGGCCTCTTCCCCGCCTCTGCCAAGGACGAAGGGGTCCCCTCCCTTAAGCCGGACCACATAGGGAAAGGCCCGGGCGTAATGAAGCAAGAGGCGGTGAATGGTTTCTTGCTTACCGCTTTCCCCCTCCCTCTTGCCCACATCCACTTTTTTTCCGGTTATTAGGGAAAGGATCCTGCCATCTACCAGCCGGTCGTACAGGACCACGGGGGCTTCCCTGAGCAGGCGGTAGGCCTTCAGGGTGAGGAGGTCGGGATCTCCTGGCCCGGCTCCCACCAGGTAGACCTTAGCCATGGACCACCCCCCGCCAGACCAGCTGAGCACCGATGAAGAGAAGCCAGAGGAGGAGGGCTACCCGGAAGGGCTGCTTGGGCACGCGGGTGGCCACGAGGGCCCCCAGGCTGGCCCCCACGATCCCTCCTAGGCTTAGGGAAAGGAGGAGCTTTGGGTCCACCTGGCCGAAGTGGAGGTGCACCCCACCCCCCACCAGGGAGAGGACCAGGCCGAAGAGGATGGTCGTGCCCACCACCTGCTGGGGGGTAAGGCGGGTGGCGTAGAGCAGGAGGAGGCTGCCCAGGGTCCCTGCTCCTGACGAGGAGAAGCCCACCTTGAGGCCAATCCCGAAGGCGGCGGGAGGCAGGAGCCAGGGCCGTTCCCGGCTTAGGGTTAGCCGGGCTAGGCTCCGGTAGAGCCCAAGTCCCGCTGAAACCACCACGGTGAGCCCCACCAGGAGGAGGACCATGTCCTTGGCCCCCTTAATAAGGTGAACCAGGAGGAGGCTGCCCAGCAGGACCCCGGGGAGCCCCCCCAAAAGGAGGAGGCCCAGCACCCTACCCGCCACCTGGCGCCTAAAGAGGTAGACGGCGCCGGCGGGAACCTTGACCAGAAAACCGAAAAGAAGGGCCGTGCCCACCGCGATCTCCGGGGAAAGGCCCAGGCCCAGGATGAGGAGGGGGACGGTGATGGAGCCGGCCCCCACCCCGGTGATCCCGATGACGAAGGCGATGAGGAAGCCCAGAAGAAAGGCCATCTATGCCTCCTTTGGGTGGAGATGGATTCCACACTCCAGCTTGCCCTTGCCCGCCCAACGGCCGGAGCGGGGGTCCTTGGGGTCTAGGGGCTTAGCCGTACAGGGGGCGCAACCGATGGAGAGGTAGCCCTGATCGTAAAGGGGCAGGTAGGGCAGGTCGGCCACGGCCAGGTAGGCAAACACCTCCTTGAGGGTCCAGTCGTAAAGGGGACTCACCTTCTTCAGGCGATGGCCGCTCTTCAGAAGGGCTTCCTCCACGGGCTTTAGGTTAGCCCGGGTGGGGGACTGCTCCCGTCTAAGCCCTGTGAACCAGGTGTCGTAGTCCTCGAGGGCCCGGAATAGCGGGTCCACCTTGCGGATCTGGCAGCAGCGGGTGGGGTCGGTCTCGTAGAGCTTCCCGTAGAGGCGTTCCTGCTCCTCCCGGGAAAGGCTTGGGGAGAGGTTGATGAGCTGGAAGCCAAGCTTCTCCTTTAGGGCATCCCGGTAGGCGTAGACCTCCGGGAAGTGGTAGCCGGTGTCCAGGAAGAGGACGGGGATGTCGGGTTTCTCCTCCAAGAGGAGATGGAGCACCACCACGTCCTCTGCTTGGAAACTGCACGTGAAGCAGGGCCTTTGGCCTTCTGCTAGGGCGTCCCGGATAAGGGCCTTGGCGCTTGTTACCTTGTCCATGGCTGGACCTCCGCAAGGACTTCCTCCACCTTTTCCTTGGCCCTGGTCAGGCCGGCCTCCGGATCCAGGTCAAGTTCCTCTAAGGCCAAATCCACTAGGCGGTACCAAAGCCGCTTGCGCTCTTCGAAGCAGGGGATCTCCGCTATCCGTGGCCTAAGGCGGCGCAGATAGGCTACAAGTTCCCCGTACTCTGGACCCAAAAGCCGAAGAAAACGCTCCTTTAGGCGCACCGCCAAGGCAGGGGCAGCCCCAGAGGTGGAAAGGGCCACCACCAACTCCCCCCTTCGCACCACGGCGGGGAGGATGGCGGTGGCGTTTTTCGGGTCGTCCACCGCCACCAAAAACACTCTTCGCCTTTCCGCTTCTGCCTTTACCTGGGGATGGATCCCCTTGTCCCGGGGATGGCTCACCACCAGGAAGAAGCCCTCGAGGTCCCCTTCCCGATAACCTCGGGGAAGCCAGCGGATCCTTCCCTCCTTGGCCAAGTCTGCCAGATTCCAATGGTCCTCCTCGGCCAGGACGGTAACCTGGGCCTGGGCCTCCAAGAGGGCTTGGAGCTTGGCCCCCGTCTCCGGGCCGCCGGCGATTAGGAGAACCGGCCTGTCCCTCAGGTTCAGCATGAGGGGAAAGTAGGTCATGCCACCTCCCGGTACAGGCGTAAGAAGCCCTGGAGCATGCTTCCTAGCCGCTCCTGCTCATCCACGTAGAAGGGCTGCACCCCCCACTCCCTTAAGGCATCCGCGGTAACCCGGCCCACGGCCAGGGCCTTTACCTCGTGCTGGAAGGTTTTCCTTAGGTCCGAGGGGTTCCGGGCTCCCTCAAACAGGAATTCCACCTGGATGGCGGCTACAAAGGCTACCGCTTCCACCTCTTTGGCCAAAATGGTCTCCTCCAGAAGGCGGATTCCCTCAGGGTCCGGCAGGTGGCGGTAAGGCATGAGGGGGAGAACCGCATAGCCCCTTTCCTCCAAGGCCTGTTCCAGGAGGGGTAGGGGCTTGCCGTAAAGCTGGAGGGCGGCCACTCCAGGCCCTTGGGGTAGGAGAGGCAAGAGGCTTGGTGTGGTCCCGTCTCCTACCCCATGAGGGGCAAGCCCTAGGTCCCTGAGTACCCGGGCGGCCTTGGTCCCCCGGGCCAAGCGGAGGGCTTTCTCCAGGCTCCCCTTCAGGTCTAGTTCCAAAACCCGCCCTCCTTCCATAAGCTCCCTTACCCCTATCCCGGTGGTGGCCACGAAGAGATCCACGCCTTCTCCCAGCCGCCGGAGATGGTCCTGGTATTCGGGAACGGGTACCTTTTCCGTGGCCTGAACAGGGAGAAGGAGGGGGATTAAGCCTAGCTTTGTGGCCAGGGATTTGAACTCTTCCCTCCTCCTGAGACCGGCATAGGCGATGCGCATCCCCAACCTCCCTTACACCGCGCACTCCCCACGGCCTAGCTGCACCCGGAAGGTTTCCCCTTCCGCCCCCAGATCCTGGTAGTACTCTGGGGCTTCCTCATAGGAAGGAATAGTCTGGAGGTCCTCGAGGAGGGGCTTGAAGGAGGCGGCCCCCACCCGGTCCAAATAAGCCTGGAAACTTTCGCCCTGCTCCCGTTCCTCCTGGTAGCGCTTCAGGATCCTTTCCACCGCCTCAGGAGTGCGCCGGGCAGGAATCCGAGCCACTACTTGGCCAAAACGGGCCTCCCCCTCCCGGGTGCGCCCGCCCAGAAGGAGGGTGTAGTGGGGAACCTCCCTTTCCCCTACCTTGCGGCTCGACCCGTAGAAGCCGATGTCGGCAATATGGTGCTGGCCACAGGAGTTGGGGCAGCCGGAGATCTTGATGCTGATGGGCCGGACCATTGGGTCCTGGACCAAGGCAAGGCTCGCCAAGTGGGCTTCCAAGGCCTGGGCCAGGCCCCGGGAGTGGGTGATGGCCAGGTTGCAGGTGTCGGCCCCGGGGCAGCGGGTGATGTCCAGGAGGGTATGGGCCTGGGGCTGGGCCAGCCCGGCTTGGAGGAGGGCCTCATAGAGCCCGCCCAAGGCCTCCTCGGGTACATAGCGAAGGAGGAAGTTCTGGCTGATGGCGCTCCGAACTTCCCCGGCGTAGACCTCGGCGATCTCCGCTAAGGCCCTAAGCCCCTCCGGGGTGATGTCCCCCAAAGGCAGGCGTACGGCTACGGTGTAGAAGCCTGCCTGCTTCTGGGGGTAAAGGTTGGTCCTGCGCCACTCGTCAAACCCCGGGGCGAAGGAGAAGGGCTTCCTCGGGGGTGTGGGAAGCCTGGGGGGTTCGGGCTCTGGGGGCGGGGCCCAGGCCTTCAGGTCCTCGCCGCTTGCCGTGAGCTTCACCAGGCGCCTTTCCTCCCGCACGGCCTCGCGGAAGGCGGCGATGCCCCACTTCTTCACCAGGAACTTGAGCCGGGCCTGGGTGAGGACCTTGCGGTTCCCGTAGCGATCAAAGAGGCGGATGATGGCCAGCATGGTGGGGAGGAGGTCCTCCTCTGGGGTAAAGGGTTCCAAAAGTTCCGCGCTCATGGGAGCCGCTCCCAAGCCCCCGCCCACATAAAGGCGGAAGCCCCTCTTGCCCCCTTCCACCGCCGCCACCGCCCCGATGTCGTGGATGGGGGTGCGGGCGTGGTCCGTAGGGCACCCCTCAAAGGCGATCTTGAACTTCCGGGGGAGGTTCTGGCCCACGGGATGGCGGAGGAAGTAGCGGTAGGTGGCCTCGGCATAAGGGGTCACGTCAAAGGGTGCCTCGGGGGAGACCCCGGCGTAGGGGCAGCAGGTGATGGCCCGGATGGAGTGCCCGCAGGCCTCGCGGGTGGTGAGGCCCACGGCGTTCACCGCCCGGAGGACCTTGGGGACATCCCGGCGGTGGACATGGTGGAGCTGCACCGCCTGGCGGGTGGTGACGTGGGCGAGGCGGTTTTCCGTGTACTGCTCCGCCACCTCCGCAAGGACCCGGAGCCCCTCGAGGCTGATTCGCCCCACGGGAAGCTTGATGCGGATCATGTGGTGCTCGGGACGGCCCCGTATGCCGTAGATGCCGTTTTTGAGCCGGTAGACCCGGAAGTCCTCGGGGTCTTCCTCCCCCGCCTCGAGGCGGGCAATCATGGCCTCCAGATACTGGATTTCGGCTTCGGCCTCCACGCTGAGTCCTGCCATTCCGCCTCCTTTTCCCCCTCCCCGGGGGATTGCCCGGCATAATATACCATTGAGTGTATGAAAGTCAAGAGTATATGCCCTGTTCCCCAGGTCGGGTTTTAGAGAGCCCCGCATGCTATAGTGGAAGGGACAGGCTAGGGGTGCCCCAATGGAGGGGCTGAGAGCTGGGTTTCTCCCAGCAACCCTTAGAACCTGATCCGGGTAATGCCGGCGGAGGGAAGCCTATGCGGAAGACCCTAATCCCCCAAAACCCCACCTCCTTTGGGCCGCGTGGGCCTTTCCCGCTGGCCTGAAGGGGGTGAAAGCTTGCTGGGAAGGCTATACCTGGTGGTGACCCCGAGGCCCGGTTGGTCCATGGCGGAGGTGCTGGATCGGACGGAACGGGCCCTGGCGGGTGGGGTGGAGGTCGTGCAGCTTCGGGCCAAGGACTGGGAGGCGAGGCCCATCCTGGACCTGGGGGAAAGGATGCTGGCCCTGGCCCGACGGTATGGGGTGCCCTTCTTCCTCAACGACCGGCCGGACCTGGCGGCTCTTCTGGGAGCGGATGGGGTGCACCTTGGCCAGGGGGACCTGACGCCCGCAGAGGCCCGGCGCTTCTTTCAGGGGATGGTGGGCCGCTCTACCCACGCTCCCGAACAGGCCCTAAGAGCCCTCGAGGAAGGAGTGGACTACCTCTCCATAGGCCCTGTGTGGGAAACCCCCACCAAGCCGGGGAGGCAGGCCGCGGGCCTGGGTTATGTGCGCTGGGCCCGGGAGAACCTGGGGGAGAGGCCCTGGTACGCCATCGGCGGCATCACCCTGGAGAACCTGGGGGAGGTTTTGGAGGCCGGGGCGCGCCGAGTTGTGGTGGTCCGCGCCATCCTGGACGCTGAGAACCCCGAGCGGGCGGCCCAGGCATTCAGGGAGCGGCTTTATGGTGTGGCTTAACGGGGAGGCTAAGCCCCTCGAGGGCAAGACGCTCAGGGAGGTTCTGGAGGAGCTGGATGTGGATCTTTCCCGGGTGGCGGTCCTCCTCAACGAGGAGGCCTACCTGGGGCGGGAGCTTCCTCACCACGTCCTGAAGGAGGGGGATGTGGTGGAGGTGGTCACCCTCATGCAAGGAGGCTAGATGGACACCTGGAAGGTCGGGGACATAGAGCTTAAAAGCCGTCTTATCCTGGGCTCGGGCAAGTTCCGGGACTTCGGGGTGATGCGGGAGGCCATAAAGGCTGCGGGGGCCGAGGTGGTCACCGTGGCCATCCGCCGGGTGGAGGCCAGGATGCCCGGGCATGTGGGTCTCCTCGAGGCCTTAGAGGGCGTGCGCCTCCTGCCCAACACAGCAGGTGCCAGGACGGCGGAGGAAGCGTTGAGGATAGCCCGGCTGGGCCGGGTCCTCACCGGGGAGAGGTGGGTGAAGCTGGAGGTGATCCCTGACCCCACCTATCTCCTCCCCGATCCCGTGGAGACCCTGAGGGCGGCGAGGATGCTCATCGATGAGGGCTTCCTGGTCCTGCCCTACATCGGTCCTGACCTCGTCCTGGCCAAGAAGCTTTCGGAGCAGGGCACGGCTACGGTGATGCCCCTGGCGGCCCCCATCGGCTCCGGCTGGGGGGTGAAGACCCGGGCCCTTTTGGAGCTCTTCGCCCGGGAGAAGGCCTCCCTGCCCCCGGTGGTGGTGGATGCAGGGCTTGGCCTCCCTTCCCATGCAGCGGAGGTGATGGAGATGGGTTTGGACGCCGTGCTGGTGAATACCGCCATTGCCGAGGCCCAAGATCCCGTGGCCATGGCTGAGGCCTTTCGTTTGGCTGTGGAGGCGGGGAGGAAAGCCTTTTTGGCCGGCCCCATGCGACCCCGGGAGGTGGCGAGCCCCTCGAGCCCCATGGAGGGCATCCCTTTGGGAGGTCCTAAGCCGTGAGGGTAGAGGTGGCGGTGGTGGGGGCGGGGATTATCGGAACCCTCGCTGCCTACGAGCTCAGGAAGCGGGGGCTTTCCGTCCTCCTCCTAGATGCCGGTAAGGAGGGAGCGGCTACCCTGGCCAGTGCGGGGATGCTGGCTCCTTATCCCGAGGGGCTTTCCGGGGAGGTTTTGGAGGCGGCCCTTTTCGGCCTAGAGTACTATCCAGGCCTCCTCGAGGAGCTTGCCGCCAAGGGATGGAAGGTGGAGGCGGGGTTTAGCGGCACCCAGGTGGTGGCCCTGTCCCAGGTGGAAAAGGAGGCCTTGGCTGCTTTCCCGTCAGGGAAACAACCAGCGGCCCAGGAGTCCTTGTCCTACCCGGTTCGGGGTGGAAGGGGAGCGCGTACCTTCCCTGGCGGGTATGTCCATCCCAAGGCCCTCCGCGAGGCCTTACTGAAAGCTTTGGAGGTCATGGAAACCCCTTTCCTTCAAGCCGAGGTGGAGGAGGTGAAGGAAGGGGGAGTGCGAGGGCGCTGGCGGGAGGAGCCCTTTACCGCCCAGGCCCGGTTCGTCCTCCTGGCCGTGGGCGCCTGGGGTAGCCGATTTGGCCTTGGGGTCCGGCCCCTGAAGGGGGAGGCCTTGGTCCTCGAGGGCCCGGCTCCTCCTGCCCCCCTTTTCGCCGGGGAAGGGTACCTCCTTCCCCGGGAGGGTGGGGTATACGTGGGGGCTACCCAGCGAGAGGGATGGGCTCAAGGAGTGGATCTATTCGGCCTAAGGTGGCTTTCCGACTACGCCCACGAGCGCTTTCCCCTGCTGGCAGGGGCCAGGTTCCGGGAGGCCCTTTGGGGGTACAGGCCGGTAGGAGAGCTTTTCGTGGGTGAGGTGGAAAGGGGAGTGCTGGCTGCGGTGGGCCATGGAAGGAACGGCATCCTCCTGGCCCCGTGGACGGCGAAGAGGATTCTCGAGCTTTTGGGGGTGTAGCTATGACCCAGCTGGAAGCGGCAAGGAAGGGCATCGTGACCGAGGAGATGGCTTACGTGGCGGAGAAGGAGGGGGTTTCCCCTGAGTTTGTGCGGGAAGGGGTGGCGTCGGGGCGGATCGTGATTCCTAGGAACCCCAACCACCGCACCCTTCGGGACTTCAAGGGGATCGGGGAAGGGCTCAGCGTGAAGGTGAACGCCAACCTGGGTACTTCCTACGACTACGTCAACCTCGAGGAGGAGGTGGAAAAGGCCAGGGTGGCCATCCAGTACGGGGCGGACACCATCATGGATCTCTCCACAGGGGGGGACTTGAAGGCCATCCGGGAAAGAATCCTCGAGGTGGCCACCGTTCCTTTGGGCACCGTGCCCATCTATGAGGCGGAGTTCCGCGCCGCCAAGCGGAAGAGCTTCTTCGACATGTCCGCGGACGAGCTTTTCGAGGTCATAGAGGAACACGGGCGGCAGGGGGTGGACTACATCACCGTGCACGTGGGGGTTACCCTGAAGAACCTGGAGGTTTACCGGAATTCCTCCCGGACCACGGGGATTGTGAGCCGGGGGGGCGGGCTCATGGCCGCCTGGATGCTCCACCGGGGAGAGGAGAACCCCCTTTACGCCCGCTTTGACGACCTTTTGGACATCGCCCGCACCTACGACATGACCCTTTCCCTAGGGGATGGGCTTAGGCCTGGCTCCTTGGCGGACAGCACCGACCGGGCCCAGATCGCCGAGCTCCTCACCATCGGGGAGTTGGTGGAGAGGGCCCGCCGGGCGGGGGTGCAGGCCATGGTGGAAGGACCGGGCCACATTCCTTTGAACGAGGTGGCCACCAACGTGCAGATCCAGAAGAAGCTCACAGGGAACGCCCCCTTTTACATCCTGGGGATGCTTCCCGTGGACACCGCCGCGGGCTTCGACCACATCGCCGGGGCCATCGGAGGCGCCTTGGCCGGTTGGATGGGGGCGGATATGCTCTGCTACCTGACCCCGGCGGAGCACCTGGGCCTGCCCACCCCTGAGCACGTGAAGGAAGGGGTGATCGCCTTTAAAATCGCTGCCCATGCCGCCGATGTGGCCCGGGGGAACCCGCGGGCTTTGGAGAGGAACCGGCGCATGTCCGAGGCCCGCTACCGCCTGGACTGGGAAGGCCAGTTCGCTCTTTGCCTTTATCCTGAGGAGGCCCGCCGCCTCAAGGAGGAGCGGGGCTCGAGGACCAAGGCCTGCAGCATGTGCGGCCCCTTCTGCCCCATGAACCTGGTGGAGGCCGTCCTCAAGGGAAGGGCACGCATGGAGCTTCCCGTAAGCTAGAGCCATGGACCCCATCGCCCGCTTGGACCGCCTGCCCTTAGGGAGGCCCCACCTTAGGCTCCTTTTCCTCCTGGGGCTCGGCTGGGCCCTGGACGCCATGGACGTGGGCCTCATCGGCTTCACCCTGCCCGCCCTCACCCGGGAGTTCGGCCTAAGCCCCGTCCAGGCGGGGCTTTTGGGAAGCGTGGGCCTTTTGGGGATGCTCCTGGGGGCCGCTTTGGGGGGGAGGCTTGCCGACCGCCTGGGGCGGAAGGCCGTCATCGGCTATAGCCTCTTCCTGGCAGGGTTAGGAAGCCTCCTCACCGCCCTAGCCCCCTCCTTGGCATGGGTCTTCCTCTTCCGCTTCCTCACGGGGCTTGGCCTGGGGGCTGAGCTCCCCGTGGCCGCAAGCCTCATGGCCGAGTGGAGCCCCTTGCGCCTCAGGGGGCGGATGGTGGTCCTCCTCGAGGCCTTCTGGGCCGTGGGCTGGCTCCTTGCGGCCCTCCTCGGCTACCTCCTCGTGCCCGAGTACGGCTGGCGGTTGGCCTTCCTGGCCGGGGCCCTTCCCGCCCTCTACGCCGCCTACCTGAGGCTTTCCCTCCCCGAGTCCCCCCGCTGGCTCATGGCCCGGGGGCGGGTGGGGGAGGCGGAGGCCCTGGTCCGGGCCTGGGAGGGGGCCTTCGCGGGGCCCCTGCCTGAGCCCAAGGCCGCGGAGGTCCCTAGGCCCTTGCCCTACGGGGCCCTTTTCCGCCCCCCCTATGGCCGGCGCACCCTCTTCATCGCCCTGGCCTGGCTGACCCTGAACGCGGGGTATTACGGGGCCTTCATCTGGCTTCCTTCCCTCCTCGTGGCCCAGGGCTACACCCTGGTCCGCTCCCTGGAATATGTCCTCCTCATCACCCTGGCCCAGCTTCCGGGTTACCTCCTGGCGGCCTTCCTGGTGGAGCGGGTAGGGCGGAGGCCGGTCTTGGTGGGCTTCCTCGGCCTTTCCGCCCTTTTCGCCTACCTCCTTGGGCAGGCGGGAAGCCCGGGGGAGATCCTCCTCTTCGGGAGCCTCCTCTCCTTCTTCAACCTGGGAGCTTGGGGGGCCATCTACGCCTACACCCCGGAGCTTTTCCCCACCGCCCTAAGGGGGAGCGGGGCGGGCCTGGCCGCGGCCTTGGGCCGGGTGGGGGGGATTTTGGCCCCCTACCTCACGGGCCTCCTCCTTAGCCCCTTGGGGCCAGGGGGGGTTTTGGCCCTCCACGGGGGGCTCCTCCTCCTTGCGGGGCTTTTTGCCCTCCTCGTGGGGGTGGAGACCCGGGGTAGGGCCCTGGAGGGGGTATGAAGGTCGCTTTGACCATCGCTGGCTCGGACTCCGGGGGCGGGGCGGGGATCCAGGCCGACCTCAAGGCCTTTACCCGCTTCGGGGTCTACGGGGCAAGCGCCCTCACCCTGGTCACGGCCCAGAACACCCTGGGGGTCCAAAGGGTCCACCTTCTTCCCCCGGAGCTGGTCTACGCCCAGATCCAGAGCGTGGCCGAGGACCTCCCCATCCATGCGGCCAAGACCGGGGCCTTGGGGAACGCGGAGATCGTGGAGGCCGTGGCCCAGGGGGTGAGGCGCTATGGGATCGCCCCCCTGGTGGTGGACCCGGTGATGGTGGCCAAGGGGGGGGATCCCCTCCTCGCCCCGGAGGCCGTGGAGGCCCTAAAGGGGGAGCTTTTCCCCTTGGCCTTCCTCATCACCCCGAACCGCCTCGAGGCGGAGGCCCTCCTCGGGACCCCCATCCGCACCCTAGAGGAGGCGGAGGAGGCCGCGCGGGCCCTCCTCGCCTTGGGGCCTAAAGCCGTCCTCCTCAAGGGGGGGCACTTCGGGGGGGAGGAGAGCGTGGACCTCTTGGCCACGGGGGAGGGGGTCCAGGCCTTCCGCGCCCCCAGGGTCCCCACCCGCAACACCCACGGCACGGGCTGCACTCTTTCCGCAGCCATCACTGCCCTCCTGGCTTTGGGAAAGCCCCTGGAGGAAGCCGTGGCCGAGGCCAAGGCCTACCTCACCCGGGCCTTGGAAACCGCTCCTTCCTTGGGTCAGGGCCATGGCCCCGTGAACCACTTCGCCTAGTTCAGAGGGCGGTAGCCCCGCCGTCCACGGGAAGAATTGCCCCGGTGATGTAGTCGGAGGCCGGGCTTGCCAGGAAAAGCACCGCTCCTCCCAGCTCCCCGGGTTTCCCGGGACGCCCCAGGGGCAGGGTGGCCTTCAGGAAGGCCTCGGCCTTGGGCAGGACCTTCTCCGTCATGCGGGTGGGGAAAAACCCAGGGGCTAAGGCGTTCACCCGAATACCGAACCGGCCCCATTTCACCGCCAAATCCCGGGTAAGGGCGATAAGCCCACCCTTGGAAGCGGAATAGCCCACGGCATCCAGCACCTCCGGGTACTCCCCCTTGAGCCCTGCCACGGAAGCAATGTGGATGATCTTGCCGTAGCCCCTTTCCCGCATGCGCTGGGCGGCGGCGCGGCTTGCCAGGAAGGCCCCCACCAGGTTGACCTCGAGGACCTCCCGTACCTTTTCCACCGGCATCTCCCAGGAGGGGGCCCCCCAGGAGATCCCGGCGGCGTTCACCAGGATGGTGAGGGGGCCAAGCTCCCTCTCCACCTCCTCCGCGATGGCCTCGAGGCGGGTCTCATCCCGCACGTCCCCCTCCAAATACAAGGCCTCGCCCAGGGCCTTTTGGGCCTCCTCCAGGAAGCTTGCCCGCCGGGCCATGACGGCCACCCTGGCCCCCGCCTCCTTGAGGGCTAGGGCCGCCTCGAGGCCAAGCCCCCGGGATCCCCCCGTCACCAGGGCTACTTTGCCGTTCAGGCGGAATTGCTCCAGGAACATAGTCCCCCCTTATCCCTCTGAGGAATCGTGGAACAGGTCCTTATACTGTTCCCTGAGGGCACGCTTTAGGAACTTCCCCGCGCTGGTGCGGGGGATCTCTTCCACGAAGACGAAGGCATCGGGAAGTTGCCACTTGGCAAAACCAGCCTTTAAGAGATGTTCCCGAAGCTCCTCCTCGCTGGGTTTCTCTCCCCTGGGCACCACCACGGCTAAGGGCCTTTCCTGCCACCTGGGGTGGGGAATGGCCACCACCGCCGCCTCCTTCACCTTGGGATGTCCCATGAGGATGTTTTCCAGATCCACGCTGGAAATCCACTCCCCGCCCGACTTGATGAGGTCCTTGAGGCGGTCCTTGATCTCCAGGTACCCCTCCTCATCCCAGACGGCGATATCCCCGGTGCGGAACCAGCCGTCCGGGGTGAGGGCGCTCCTGGTGGCCTCCTCGTTCTTGTAATAGCTTCCGGTGATCCAGGGCCCTTTGAGCTGGACCTCCCCCAGGGTTTTTCCGTCCTTGGGCACGGGCCTACCCTCCTCGTCCGCCACCCGGAGGCGCACCAGGGGCACGGGCAGGCCGGTCTTGGCCTTGAGGGTGATCTTCTCCTCAAAGGAAAGGCCCTGGAGGTAGCTCTTAATCACGTTGATCACCACCACGGGCGAGGTCTCGGTGAGGCCGTAGCCCTGGCGCACCTCTATGCCCATGCGCTCAAAGCGCTCCACTAGGCTTCTCGGGGCGGCGCTTCCCCCCACCACCAGGCGCCGCAGGGTCTTGAGGCGGTGTCCCGTGTTCTCCAGGTAATCGGCCAAGGCCAGCCACACCGTGGGCACTCCGGCGGTAAAAGTCACTCCTTCTCCGTCAAAGAGTTCCACCAAGGAGGCGGGATCTAGCTTGGGTCCTGGCAGGACCTGTTTGGCTCCCACCAAGGTGGCGGCATAGGGTAGGCACCAGGCGTTCACGTGGAACATGGGTACCACTGGGAGGACCGAGTCCTTTTCCGAGAGAGCCGTGCCATCCTCGAGGCTCGCCGCCAAGGTGTGGAGGACCAGGGCCCGGTGGCTGTAGACCACTCCCTTGGGAAGACCGGTGGTCCCCGTGGTGTAGGCCATGCCGCAGGCGGCCCGTTCGGGTACCCGGATGGGGTCCGCCTCCTCGCCCAACACCTCCTCGTAGGCCAAGTATCCCTCTGGCGCCTTCTCGTCCATTACCACGAAGTGGCGCACGGTGGAAAGCTCCGGGCGCAGGGTCTCCACCAAGGGAAGGAGCTGGGGATCAAAGAGAAGGACCTTGTCCTCCGCATGGTTCAGGATGTAGGCGATCTCCTTGGGGGAAAGCCGGGGGTTTGCGGTGTGGAGGACCGCCCCCATTCCCGGCACGGCGAAGTAGGCCTCGAGGTGGCGGAAGTGGTTAAAGCCCAAGGTGGCCACCCGGTCCCCCACCTCCACCCCAAGCCGCCTCAGGCCCCCCATGAGCCTTCTAGCCCGCCGGTAAACCTCGGCGTAGGAGGTGCGGTGAACTTCCCCTGTGTGGAGCCGGGATACCACTTCCTTCCTGGGAAAAAGCTCCGCCGCCCGTTCCAGGAAGTCCCACAGATTGAGTTCCTCCTCCATCATGGTGTTCGGGAACATGCCGCCTCCTTTCCTATCTTTTCCCAGCATATCCCCATTAGGGCTTTCACGTCACTCCGTCGAACTCCCATTCACCACCCCTCCTCCAAACTTCCCCTCGGGGGATCTGAACGCCAAGGGAACCGCCCACACCGGAAGCCCTTCCCTGGCGCTTGGGCTGGAGCTGGGCCTTGAACCACCGGGCAAGGGGGCTTTGCATGCGCTATTCCTGGGGTTTCCTGCGGACCAAGGTGACGAATTCCCCTTCCTGAACCACCTCGTCCCGCTGGTTCAGGACCCGTACGTGCTGCACCACCACACCCCGGTCGGGCTTACTGGTTTCATGCTTCTCCAGGATCTCGCTTTCCCCCCTCACGGTGTCCCCTATGAATACGGGTTTCAGGAACTTGTAGTTGCGGATCTCCATCCAGGCGATAATGGTGCCCTCAAAGTGCCCGCTCCGCTGCCGAAGGCCGGTGAACATGGAAAGGACCAGAAGACCATGGGCGATGCGCTGGCCGAAGGGGGTGTTCTTGGCAAACTCGGCGTCGGTGTGGATGGGGTTGTAGTCCCCGGAAACCCCGGCGAAGTTAACCACGTCGGCCTCGGTCACCGTACGGGCTGGGGTGGAAAATCGCTGGCCTACCTCAAAGTCCTCAAAGTACATGGGCATCCTTATCACCTCCCTAGCCTTCTCCAAAAGCTTTGATCCCGGTGAGGTGGGCCCCGATGACCAGGGTCTGCACCTCGCTGGTTCCCTCGTAAAGGGTGAGGATGCGGGCGTCCCGATAAAGCCGGGCCACCTCGTACTCCTCGAAGAAGCCGTAGCCTCCGTGGACCTGGATGGCCCGGTAGGCCACGCGGTTGGCAGCTTCGGAAGCAAAGAGCTTGGCCATGCTGGCCTCGAGGGTATACCGCTCCCCCTTAAGCTTCTTGGCTACTGCCTGGTAGGTGAGGAGGCGGCTGGCCTCGAGGTCCAGCTTCATCTGAGCCAGATGCGCCTGGACCAGCTGGAAGCTGGCGATGGGCCTTCCGAACTGGTGCCTTTCCTTGGCGTAGCGTAGGGATAGGTCCAAGGCCCTTTGCATCAGCTCCACCGCTCCCGCCGCCAGGGAAACCCGGCCGGATCCCGGTAAGCCCGGGTGCGGAGGCTTCCTGCATCCGAGCCCGCCTCGGGCTCGGTAAGGCCGTAGGCCCCTAGGATTTCCCCCCGGGCCAGGTGGGGGATGTAGCGGTTCTTCTGCTCAGGGGTGCCGTAGGTGAGGAGAGGGGTGAGGACCAGGCTTTGCTGCACGGAGAGGATGGAGCGCAAGGAAGCGTATCCCCCAAGCTCCTCCAGAAGGGCGATGTAGGCCCAAAAGTCCAGGCCAGCTCCTCCCAGCTCCTCGGGTACGAACACCCCTAGGAAGCCCAGTTCCCCCATCCGCTTTACCAGGGGCCAAGGGAAGGCCTCCTTCACCTCGTACTCCGCCAAGGCGGGTCCCGCCTCTTCCAGGAAACGCCTCGCCAGCTGACGGATCTCCTTGTGCTCAGGAACGTCCATCTTCTAACCCCTTTAGGATGAGATCAAAGTAGAACCTGGCCACCTCCTCCGCCCGCAGGGGCCCTCCGGGATGGAACCAGCGGATCATCCAGTTCAGGAGGGAAAGCACGGCCCGCCCCGCCAGGGCCACATCCACCGGGCGGAAGACCCCTTTCTCCATACCCCGACGGAGAAGAGTGCGCAGGATTTCCTCGTACTGGTCGCGGAGGGTGACAATCTGCCCTTGCTTTTCGGGGGAGAGGCTTTGCAGGCCCTGGAGCATGGTGGCGAAGAAGGGCCGGTTCTCCTCAAAAAAGCGGGCGTGGCCCTCCATGAAGCGGAGCAGGGCCTCCCTGGGGTCGGAAACGGCCAGGGCTTTTTTGCCCTCGAGGAGAAGTCCCTCCAGGGCCTGTTGGCTGATCTCGTAAAGCACCTCCTCCTTGCTCCGAAAGTGGTGGTAGAGCGCCGCCTTGGAGAGGCCCAGGGCCTCGGCCAGGTCCTGGACGCTGGTCGCCTCGTAGCCCTTTTCGGTGAAAAGCCGGGCAGCTTCTTCAAGGATGCGGTTGCGGGTGGCGGTTCCCATATCTCACCGACCGGTCGGTAAGTATACTCTACCCCTGGAGGAGAGGATAGTCAAGTGGCTTGGTGCCCTCTTCCACGTTTCCAAGCGTCTTGGCGTTATCTGGCCGATAGAGTGTTGCCAAGCCCGCCATAAGTGTGGAAATATGGAACACGAAGGAGGAGCTTATGAAAATCACCCTCAGCGTCCTCAAGGCCGACATCGGTTCTGTGGGAGGCCACACCTTACCCAGCCGCAGGGTGCTGGCCAAGGTGGAGGAGGTGGTACGGGAGGAGGTGGGCCGCCTGCTCTTGGACGCCCACGTGTTCCACATCGGGGACGACATCGTCCTCCTTGTTTCGCACACCCAGGGTCCGCGGAACCCTGCTATACACGAGCTGGCGTGGAAGGCGTTCCGGGAAGGTACCCAGGTGGCTAAGGAGGAAGGCCTTTACGGGGCCGGGCAGGATCTTTTGAAGGACGCCTTTTCCGGTAACCTCCATGGCCTGGGGCCCCAGGTGGCGGAGATGGAGTTTGCCGAACGTCCCGCCGAGCCCTTCATGGTGCTGGCGGCGGACAAGACCGAGCCCGGGGCTTTCAACCTGCCCCTTTACCTGGTCTTCGCCGATCCCATGTACTCCTCAGGCCTCTTGCTTTCCCCCGATTTGCGCCCTGGCTTCCGCTTCCGCATCATGGACCTGGCCCAGACGGAAAGGGATAGCTACATCGTCCTTGATGCCCCGGAGAGGCTTTACGACATTGCCGCCTTGCTTAGGGACTCCCACCGCTTTGGGATAGAGTCCATCTGGTCCAGGAAGTACGGTGAGATCGCCGCCGTGGTGAGCACCACCCGCCTGCGAAACATCGCCGGGCGTTACGTGGGCAAGGACGATCCCGTGGCCATTATCCGCACCCAGAAGGTCTTTCCCGCCACGGAGGAGTTTGGCCCGCCCTTTGCCCTGGCTCCTTTCGTGGCGGGGGACACCCGGGGCAGCCACCACCTGCCCTTGATGCCGGTGAGGGCCAATACCCCTGCGTCCACCTTCTTCTGCGTGCCCATGGTGTGCGGGCTGGCTTTCTCCCTCAAGGACGGGCGTTTTTCCGAGCCCGTGGACCTCTTTGCCGACCCGGTTTGGGACACGGTGCGGGCCAAGGTGGTGGAGAAGGCCCAGGAGATGCGCCGCCAGGGCTTTTACGGCCCGGCCATGCTGCCCATGGAGGAGCTGGAGTACACGGGGATTGCCGAGCGCCTAAAGGAGCTGGAGCGGGAGTTTTCGTAGGGCCTCGCTGGTTGGCAGTGCGGACAATGCCCCGTGTACTTCCCCGAAGGGGAAGACCAGGCGGAGCCTCGAGGGGGGTCCTTCGCCTGGAAAAGGGGTAGACTCTTCCGGGAGAAGCCTATGGACCTCACTTACTACCCCTATCCCTCCCGTCGGCACGTGGTCATGGGCCGGCGGGGAGCGGTGGCCACCAGCCAGCCCCTGGCTGCCCTGGCGGGGATGGAGATGCTCCTAAAGGGAGGAAACGCCGTGGATGCCGCCATCGCCATGGCGGCTACCCTCACGGTGGTGGAGCCCACCAGCAACGGCATCGGGGGAGACCTTTTTGCCATGGTGTGGGATGGGAGGCTCCACGGCCTTAACGCCTCGGGCAAAAGCCCCGCGCGCCTCACCCCTGACCGCCTGCCTGGGGGCAGGATACCGGAAAGGGGTTGGCTTCCGGTAACGGTGCCCGGAGCGGTTTCGGGATGGCGGGCCCTGCACGAACGCTTTGGAAGGCTTCCTTTTCCCGAGGTCCTTGCCCCCGCCATCCGCTACGCGGAGGAAGGCTTCCCCGTGGGACCGGAAACGGCCCGGGCCTGGCGGCGGGCGGAAGGGATCTACCTACCTCTTCGGGGGCTCGAGTTCCGGGCCTTTCAGGAAGTTTTCTTTCCCCAGGGCCGGGCGCCGAGGGCGGGAGAGGTTTGGCGTAGCCCTGGGCATGCCAAAACCCTAAGGGAGATCGGGGAAAGCTACGGGGAAAGCCTTTACCGGGGAAAGCTGGCGGAGGCCATTGCCGGCTTCAGCGAGGCTACCGGGGGCCTCCTTAGCCTCGAGGACCTGAAGGCCCACGAGCCGGAGTGGGTGGAGGCTCTTTCCGTGAACTACCGGGGTCTTACCGTGCACGAACTCCCCCCCAACGGCCAGGGGATCGCCGCCCTCCTGGCTTTGGCCATCCTCGAGGGGTTTGACCTTAAGCCGGAAGACCCCTTCAGCTACCACGTACAGATCGAGGCCATGCGCCTGGCCCTGGCGGACGCCTTCCGCTACGTGGCCGACTCCCGCTACCTGGAGAAGCCCCCCCAGGCCCTGCTCTCCCCCGAATACGTGGCCTCCCGCCGAAGCCTCATCGGGGAACGAGCCCTGCCCCAGGCCCTGCCCGAGGTGAGACCCGGGGGAACCGTCTACCTGGCGGCGGCGGACGGGGAACTCATGGTCTCCCTCATCCAGTCCAACTACCAGGGCTTTGGGGCGGGTGTCCTCATCCCGCAAACGGGCATCGCCCTGCAGAACCGGGGCCTGGGTTTTTCCCTGGAGGAGGGCCACCCGAACCGGCTTGGGCCCGGGAAAAAGCCCTACCACACCATCATCCCGGGGTTCCTGACCCAGGAGGGGAAGCCCGTGGGTCCTTTCGGGGTCATGGGGGGGTTCATGCAGCCGCAAGGGCATGTGCAGGTGGTGGTGGCCTTGGCGGATTTTGGCCTGAACCCCCAGGCGGCTCTGGACCGGCCCCGGTGGCAGGTGGTGCCGGGTAGGGGAGGAGATGCGTCCCGTGGGGAAAAACCTGGGGACCGAGTGATCCTGGAACCGGGTATTCCCCAGGCCACGGCCCTGGTCCTCAAGGACCTGGGGCACAGGGTGGCCTACGAGGTGGAGCCGGGCCTTTTTGGTCGAGGCCAGGTGATCCTAAGGCGTGGCCAGGCCCAAGGGGGTCATGCTGAGGAGGTACTGGTGGCAGCTTCGGATCCCCGGGCGGAGGGTTTAGGCTTGGCGTGGTGAAAAGACCTAGCATCGGCCGGCAGGGTTATCTTGGGGCTATCTGGTGTGAGGCTCTGGCCCGCGTGCCGGGCTGATTTCCCCAAGGCATCGGTGGCTAGGGCAAGGACCAAGTTGTTCGCGAAAGGTACATTTCGCGCATATGTTATACTACCCCCGTGGAACCCAGCCTTATCTGGAAATCCATCGGCATTAAAAAGCCCGAGAAGGCCCTTCAACCCCTGGCACCCTATGCCGAATACCTCCTTTTGGAGCGGGGATACTCCCCCAGGGGGGTGCGCCGCTACCTCCAGGACCTGACCCTCTGGTTTCGCTTCCTCCAGGAAGAGGGTTTCACCCCGGGCCCCGAGGCGGTCCGGGCGCTCCTCCTCAAGGAGCGTTGGGCCCCAAGGAGGGTGCAGGGGTTCCTAGCGGCCCTCCGCAGCTACTACCGCTACCTGTCCCAGGTCAAGGGAGAGGCCGTGTCCGACCCCACGGAGGGCATAGGCCGCCCCAAGGCCGGGCGCAGGCTTCCCCTGCACCCCGCTCCGGAGGAGCTCAGGCGCTTCCTCGAGGCCCTGGAAGCCGAAAGGGAGGCCAGGCTCCTCAGCCGCCTGGCCCGGTTCCTCTACGGCACGGGGCTTCGCATCTCCGAGGCCCTTTCCCTGAAGGGTCGGAACGTGATCCTCGAGGGCTCGGTTCCCGTGGCCATCCGGGTGGTGGGCAAGGGAAACAAGGAAAGGCTGGTGCCCCTTTCCAGGACCGCCCGGGAGGTTCTTTTAGAGTTGGGGCCACCCCAGGGTAATGTGAGTATTTTCACGTTCACTCAGGGAAGGCACCGGGGCAGGGTTCCTTCCGCCCGGTACGTGGAGGCCAGGTTCCGGGAGGCGGCCCTGAGGGCGGGCCTGGACCCCAGGCGCTTCACCCCGCACAAGCTCCGCCACGCCTACGCCACCCTGCTGGTGGAAAACGGCGTGGAGCTGGATGCCGTAAAGGACCTTCTGGGCCACGAGTCCATCGCCACCACCCAAATCTACCTGCACGCCTCGAGGGAACGGCTCAGGGAGGCGGCCTCGAGGTTGCCCGAGCTTTAAGGCGGGTACATCGGAAGCCGGCTAGGCCCCCCTTGACCTACCGGGACCCGCAAAAGGTGATGCGGGACACTTGTCCCTTCGCCTCAGGTGTGCTACCCTAACAAACGACCGTTAGCCATGGAGCGGCGCGAGCAAATCCTCACCATAGCAGGCCACCTCTTCAGCCAGCGGGGCTACCACGCCACCAGCATGCGGGAGCTGGCCAAGCACCTAAACCTCCAGGGGGGAAGCCTGTACGCCCACATCACCTCCAAGGAGGAGCTCCTCCTGGAGGTGGTGCGCCAGGCCGCCGAGCGCTTCCTTAAAGTTCTGGAGGGACTTAAGGGCGACCCCGTGGCCAAGCTGAAGGGCCTAGTACGGGGCCACCTCGAGGTCATCGCTCAGGAGCTGCCCCGGGCCACGGTTTTCTTCCACGAGTGGAAACACCTCTCCCCTCCCCTTCTGGAGGAGGCCAAGGCCTTAAGGCGCCGCTACGAGGAGGGGGTCCAGAGGGTGATTGCGGAAGGGGTAGAAAAGGGGGTGTTCCAGGTGGAGAACCTCCGCTTGGCCACCCTCTTCGTCCTCTCGGCCCTCAACTGGACCTACCAGTGGTACCGCAAGGACGGTCCCCTTCCCTTGGAGGTTCTGGCCGAGACCTACGCCGGGATGCTCCTTAGGGCCTTAGGCGTGGCTGCTTCGCCCATAGGCGAACACCCGGAGGAAGGAGGCAAGGATGGTCAAGCTTAGGATCGGTTACCCCGAGGACCCGGACTACCAGGAAAGGCTTGCGGAGTTTGAGGCGAGGATCGCCCGGGGGGAGAAGATTGAGCCCGGGGACTGGATGCCCGCCGAGTACCGGGCCCAGCTCATCCGCATGATCTCCCAGCACGCCCATAGCGAGTGGGTGGGGATGCTTCCCGAGGGTGCCTGGATCACCCGGGCTCCTTCCATCCGGCGGAAGCTCATCCTGCTGGCCAAGGTTCAGGACGAGGCCGGGCACGGGCAGTACCTCTACCACGCCGCCGAAACCCTGGGGATCACCCGGGAAGAAATGGTGGAGGTCCTTCTTTCCGGCAAGGCCAAGTACTCCAACATCTTCAACTACCCCACCCTCACCTGGGCGGATGTGGGCATCATCGGCTGGCTGGTGGACGGGATGGCCATCAAGAACCAGACCATGCTGGCCCAGTGCTCCTATGGCCCCTACTCCCGGGCCATGGTCCGCATCTGCGCCGAGGAGACCTTCCACCACAAGCAAGGAAAGGAGGCCGTCCTCCTCTACGCCAGGGGCTCCAAGAAGCAGCGCCAGATGGTGCAGGATGCCCTGAACCGCTGGTGGTGGCCCACCCTGATGATGGCCGGGCCCCACGACACCGACTCCCCCCATACCCCCCTCCTTCTGCGGTGGGGCATCAAGACCAAGACCAACGACCAGATCCGGCAGGAGTTCCTGAATGAGCATGTGCCCGAGCTTCTGGAGGCGGGGCTAGAGATCCCTGACCCCGACCTCCGCTACGACGAGAGGACGGGGAACTGGCTCCATGGCCCCATTCCCTGGGACGAGTTCTGGAGGGTGATCCGGGGGGAAGGCCCCATGAACCGGCACCGCCTCGAGGCCCGCAGGAGGGCCCACGAGGAGGGACGCTGGGTGCGGGAGGCCCTCGAGGCCTACGCCCGGAAGCAATTTGCCCAGGCGGCGGACTAAGGAGGCGCCATGTGGGGAACCGATTGGCCCCGGTTTGAGGTGATCAAGCAGGACACCAAGCATGGCCCCCCGCAGATGGTGGGTTCGGTACACGCCGCTGACCCGGAGCATGCCCTCTTGCTGGCCCGACACGTGTTCGTGCGGCGCCCCGCCGCCTACGCCCTCTTCGTGGCCCCGGCCGAGGCCTTCTTCCACGTTTCCCAGGAAGGCCTAAAGGATCTGAAGCCCACCAGGAGGGAGGGAGGAAGCGAAGAACCTTACTGGGTCTTCGCCAAGCGGAGCCACCGCCGGAGCATGGTCTACGGGGACCTAGTGGGCCGCTTCCTGGCGCAAGGCCCGGAGGATGCCATAGCCCAAGCCCTCCTACAGGCCCAGGGGGTGGCCTTCTGGGCGGTTCCCGAGCGCCTGGTGGTGGGGACCGAGCCCACCGAGGAAGTGGTGGAAAGCTGGTTTGCCCCGGCCAAGGAGAAGACCTACCGCCTGCAAAGCTACTACGGCCTGATCACCGCCAAGGGGGTGGAGGATGCTTGAGGCCTACCTGAAGGACGCCCTGGTGGCCCGGCTCACCGCCTGGGCCGACGATGAGGTGGTTCTGGCCCAGCGGCTTTCCGAGTGGGTGGGGCATGCCCCCATCCTCGAGGAGGATATCGCCATCGCCAACCTGGCCCAAGATGAGCTGGGCCATGCCAAGGTCTGGTTGGAGCTCCGGCAGGAGCTGGACGGCTCCGACCCCGACCGCCTGGTCTACTTCCGCGATCCCCTGGAGTTCCAAAACGCCGTCCTGGTGGAGCTCCCCAAGGGGGACTGGGCCTTCACCATGGTGCGGCAGTACCTCTTTGACGCCTACGAGAACCTCTGGCTGAAGGAGGCAACCCGGAGCGTCTACGCCCCCCTGGCCGAGGCGGCAAGCCGCATCCTGAAGGAGGAAAGGTTCCACCTGAAGCACTCTTCTCTCTGGGTGGAGCGCCTGGGCCAGGGCACGGAGGAATCCCACCGCCGGGCGCAGGAGGCCCTGGAAACCCTCTTCCCCTACGTGCGCCAGCTCTTCCAGCCTCTCCCGGGGGATGAGGCCCTGGTGGAGGCAGGGGTGGTACCGGATCTCAAGGCCCTCGAGGCCCCCTACCTGGAGGAGGTGACCGCCCACATGGTGCGCTCGGGCCTAAGGCCGCCTGAGGGAGGGTACGTGCCCAAAAGCCGCCAGGAACACACGGAGTACCTCTGGTCCCTTCTCGCGGAGATGCAGTCCGTGGCCCGCTGGGACCCGGAGGCCAAGGCATGGTAGAGCGGTACTGGGAAGCCCTAAAAGGGGTTAAGGACCCGGAGATCCCCGTCCTCAACATCGTGGAGATGGGGATGGTCTTAGGGGTGGAGGCGGAAGGGGAAAAGGTCAGGGTCCGCTTCCGCCCTACCTTTTCCGGCTGCCCTGCCCTACGGCTCATCCGCGAGGAGATCGAAAAGGCCCTGCGGGAGGCAGGAGCCAAGGAGGTGGAGGTGGTGGAGGCCAAGGCCCCCTGGAGCACCGAGGACATGGCCGAGGAAGCCCGAAGGAAGCTCCTGGGTTACGGCGTGGCCCCACCCCTTCCCCTCCCCCTGGCGGGGAAGGATCCCCCCTGCCCCCGGTGCGGAAGCCAGGAGGTGGTCCTCAAGAACACCTTCGGGGCCACCCTGTGCAAGATGCTCTACCAGTGCGCTGCCTGCGGGGAAGTTTTTGAGGCCTTTAAGACCGTCTGAAGGGGAAACATAAGGCCCGGGACTAGGAGGCGTACGGGGCCTTTTTCCTGGAAGACCTAGAGCGAACACAGTCCAGATTCAAGGAGGAAACCTTGAAGGTAAAAAGCTACCTCATGGGCCAATGGTTGACGGGTGCAGGAGAAGGGGTGCCGGTGCAGGATGCCGCCACCCTCGAGGTGCTGGGCCACGTGACCTCGGAGGGCCTGCCCCTCAAGGAGGCGGTGGCCTGGGGAAGGGAGGTAGGGGGGAAGGCCCTCCTTGCCATGGGCTTCCAGGAGCGGGGCCGAAGGCTTCGGGCCCTGGCACAGTACCTTTCCGAGCGGAAGGAGGAACTCTACCGGCTCTACGCCACCACCGGGGGCACCCGTCGGGATGCCTGGTACGACGTGGACGGGGGCATTGGGGTACTCTTCACCTACAGCTCCCTGGCCCGGACGCTTCCCGAGGGAAACCTCCTTCCCGAGGAGGAAAGCCTTCCCTTAAGCAAGGACTTTTCCTTCCAGGGAAGGCACCTTCTGGGTCCCAAGGGCGGGATCACGGTTCAGATCAACGCCTTCAACTTCCCGGTCTGGGGCCTTTTGGAGAAGTTCGCCCCTGCCTTCCTGGCGGGGGTGCCCACCCTGGCCAAGCCGGCCACCCCCACCGCCCACGTGGCCGAGGGGTTGGTGCGCCTCATGGTGGAGTCCGGGCTTCTGCCGGAGGGAAGCCTCCAGTTCGTGGCGGGAAGCCTGGGGGATGCCCTGGAGGCCCTGGACCACCGGGATAGCGTCTACTTCACGGGTTCCAAGGCCACCGCAGACCGCTTAAAGCGCCACCCTGCCTTTTTGGAGCGGGGCGTCCTCTTCAATGCAGAAACCGACTCCCTAAACGCCGCCATCCTGGGGGAAAAGGCAGGGGAGGAGGAGGTGGAGAGGCTGGCCCGGGAGATTGCCCAGGAGCTTTCCATCAAAACCGGGCAGCGGTGCACGGCCATCCGCCGGGTCCTGGTACCCCAAGGCCGCCTCGAGGCCCTCCTCGAGGCCACCCGTAAGCATCTGGAGGGCCTTAAGCTGGGCGACCCTAGGGAGGAGGGCGTGGACCTGGGGCCCCTGGCCTCCTTAGGGCAAAAGGAGGAGGTGGAAAGGGCCGTGGAAGCCCTCCTGGCCGCCGGGGCCAGGGTGTACTGGCAGCACCCAGGCAGGCGGGATGGCGCCTTCTTTCCCCCTACCCTGCTCCTGGCGGAGGATCCCTGGGCGGAAACCCTCCACCAGGTGGAACCCTTCGGCCCGGTGGCTACCTTCTTTCCCTACCGGGACCGGGAGGAAGCCCTGCGCCTGGCCCGGTTGGGAGGAGGGATGCTGGCGGCCACCCTGGCCACCCCCGATCCCGAGGAGTCCCGCTTCTACCTCCTCGGGCTTTCCGGGGAGGTGGGCCGGCTCCACGTCCTAAACCGATTCAACGCCCATAGCTCCACGGGGCACGGCTCCCCCTTGCCCCGCCTCCTCCACGGGGGACCCGGACGGGCAGGGGGCGGGGAGGAGCTGGGAGGGCTTCTTTCCGTCAAGCGGCACCTGGCCCGCCTGGCCCTCCAGGCCGACCCCCACACCCTGCAGGCCCTCACCGGGGAGTACGCCAAGGGAGCGGAAAAACCTGCCAGCACCCACCCCTTCCGCAAGTACTATGAGGAACTGGAGGTCGGGGAAACCCTCTGGACCCATCGCCGCACGGTCACGGAGGCGGACATCGCCCTCTTCGCCCACCTTTCCTGGGACCACTTCTACGCCCACACCGACGAGATCGCCGCCCAAAAGAGCCTTTTCGGGAAGCGGGTGACCCACGGATACTTCGTCCTCTCCGCCGCCGCCGGGCTCTTCGTGGATCCGGCACCGGGTCCGGTCCTGGCCAACTACGGCCTCGAGGGCCTGCGCTTCACCGAACCCGTGGGCATCGGGGATACCTTGCAAGCCCGGCTCACGGTGAAGGCCAAGCGGCCCAGGGACGAGAAATCCGGGGTGGTGGAGTGGGCGGTGGAGGTGGTGAACCAGGAGGGCCAAACCGTGGCCGCCTATACCCTCCTTACCCTGGTGGCCCGAAAGCCCACGGATGCTTTGCCCTCCGGGTAAACACATTTTGGAGCTTGCTCTTAACCTGTGCTACCATGGGGGTATGGCCGAGCGCGAACCGGCCTTCTGCCCTGTCTATGCCGCCTTGAACCTCCTCCAGGAGAAGTGGACCCTGCACATCATCAGGGCTCTCCTGGAAGGCCCCAAGGGGTTCAACGAGCTGTCCCGGGCCATCGGGGGGGTAAACCCCGCTACCCTTTCCCAACGCCTGGAGCACCTGGTGGATCTCGGCGTGGTGGAAAAGAAGGTGGAATCCTTCATGCCCCCCCGCACCCGGTACGGCCTCACCGAGGCCGGGCGGGAGCTGGAGGCGGTCATCGCCGCCATAGACCGCTGGGCCCGCAGGAACCTCAAGGTCCCCGTGGGCTGAGGTTTCGGGGCCGAGGGCGATCTGGCGTGCCCGTGAGCCCGAACCCCTTTACGGAGCCTATTCCGCTTCCCCGGCCAGGTACTGGAGGTAGTTGGGCAACCCCATCTGGTTCAGGAGTTCCCGCTGGGCCTCCAGCCAGTCCACGTGGCCTTCCTCGTCCTTGAGGATCTCCGCCACCATGTCCCGGGTGCCGTTATCCCCCAGGCTTTGGGCCAGGTTCATGGTTTCGTTGTAGCCCTTCACCGCCTGGAGTTCCCCTTCGTAGTCCCGGAAAAGGATTTCCTCCACCGTTTTGCCGATCCGGATCTCCCCGATCCGGCTCACCTCCGGAAAACCCTCCAGGAAAAGGATGCGCTCGATGTGCCTCTCCGCATGGCGCATCTCGGTGATGGCGTGGGCCTTGAGGTGGCGGGCCAGGGCTTTAAAGCCCCAGTTCTCCGCCATCTCCGCATGGACCATGTATTGCAAAATGGCGGCCAGTTCCTCGGAAAGCCTTTCCTGAAGGCTCTGGATCACGTCCGGGTGCCCTTTCATAAAGAACCTCCAAGGGCATTATACCACCGTCGGGACCCGGCGGAGCTCTGAACCTTGTGCCTCCAGATGGTAGGCTTCCTTCCCTTCCTGGGGGAAGTCCTCGCGGAAGTGGGCCCCGCGGCTTTCCTCCCGCAGCAGGGCCATCCTGAGGAGAAGCCGGCCAAGGAGGGCGAGATTCGAAGCTTCCAAGGCCTGGCGCAGGTGGGCCCCCCACCCGGACCTTTCCAGCGCGCCTGGGGTTACCTCCTCTAGGGGTAGATGGGCCACATGGGCTAAGGCCTGGGCCAGGTCCTTTCCCCGGCGCACCACCCCCGCCGCCTGGCCCATGCGGTCTTGTAGCGCCTTAAGGTGCACGGGATCAAGGAGGTAAGCGGGTAAGGGTTCCAAGGCCTTGGGGTAGGCCAGGTCCTCGAGGGCCGCCAAGGCCGCCCTTTCTCCCATCACCAGGCCCTCCAGAAGGCTATTGGAGGCCAGGCGGTTGGCTCCGTGGAAGCCCGTGGAGGCCACCTCCCCAGCGACATAAAGGCCGGGGATCCCGGTAAAGCCTTGAAGGTCGGTCTTCACACCCCCCATGGCGTAGTGGGCCGCCGGGGCCACGGGCACAGGCTCCTTCAAGGGGTCCAACCCCAAGGCCCGGGCTTGGGCCACCACCGTGGGAAAACGGCGTTCCAGGTGGGGGATGGGCCTCAGGTCCAGGTAAACGGCCCCGGTTCTCTCCCGCTCCCAGTGCGTGAAGCGGGCCACCACGTCCCGGGGGGCCAGCTCGGCCAAGGGATCGTAGCGGGGCATGAACCGCTCCCCATGGGCGTTGAGGAGGAGGGCCCCCTCCCCCCGGCAGGCCTCGCTCACCAGGCTGCCATCGGGGAGGGCCGTGGGATGGAACTGGACGAACTCCAAATCCCTCAAGGTAGCCCCCGTCCGGTAGGCCAAGGCCATCCCGTCCCCCGTGGACGAGGGGGGGTTGGTGGTCACGGGGAAAAGCCTCGAGAGGCCCCCGGTGGCGAGGAGCACCGCCCCGGCCCGCACCTCCACAAGGTTAGCCCTACCGGGCTGACCCGAGCCGTGGGGCGAAAGGACCAAGGCCCCCGCCACCCGCCCCTCGCCCACCAAGAGGCTCACCGCCATGTACCCCTCGAGGACCTGAGCCCTTAGCCGGGAAAGCAAGCCCTTAAGGAGAAGGAGGCCGCTTTTATCCCCGCCCAAGTGCCGCACCCGGGCCCTGGAGTGCCCGCCTTCCCGGGTGGGTTCGGGATGGAAGGGAAGCCCCAGGGAAAGAAGCTTCTCCAGGTGGCGGGGGGCTTCCTGGAGGATGGAGCGGGCCACGGCCTCCTCCACCAGGCCCCGGCCCGCCCTTAGGGTATCCCGGAGATGGGCCTCCAGGTCCTCCTCGTCAAGGGGAAAGGCCACCCCCCCTTGGGCCCAGGGGGTGGAGCCGGAAGGCAAGGGGTCCTTGCTCAAGAGGAGAACCTTGGCCCCCCTTTCCTCCGCCGCCAAGGCGGCGTATACCCCAGCCACCCCGGCTCCCAGGATGAGGAGGTCAACCCTTGGCATCAACCCACCGCCACCATGGCCTCGAGGGCCCTCCTGGCCTTCTTGGCCACCTCCTCGGGCACCCGGATCACGTGGCGCATCTCCTTCAAGGACCAGTAGACCTTCTTTAGGGTTATCTTCTTCATGTACTCGCAGATGGCGTCCGGCTTCACCGGGATGAAGGTCTTCCCCGGGGCTTCCTTAGCGAGGCGGTGGAGGATGCCCACCTCCGTGGCCACCACGAACTCCTTGGCCTCGGCCTTTTTGGCGTGGCGCACCATCCCCTCGGTGGAGAGCATCTTGGCATCGGGTTTGAGGAAGAGGCAACTGGAGCCACAACCGCACTCCGGGTGGATCATGAACTCCGCCCCTGGATGGGCCTCCATAAGGGCCTTCAGGTGCTCCTCCCGGATTCCCGCATGCACGTGGCATTCCCCGGGGAAAAGGTCCAGCCTCCTTCCCGTTGCCCGGGCCACATGGGCCCCCAGGAACATGTCGGGCACGAAGAAGATGGGCCTCCCTTCCGGTAGCCGCGCCACCACCTCCACCGCGTTGGCGCTGGTGACGCAGACGTCCGCCAGGGCCTTCACCTCGGCCTTGGTGTTCACGTAGGCCACCACGATCCCGTGGGGATGGGCTTCCTTCCAGGCCCGGATGTCCTCGGGCCGGAGGCTATCCGCTAAGGAGCAGCCGGCCTCGAGGTCGGGGAGGAGGACGGTCTTTTCCGGATTCAAGATGGCGGCGGTCTCCGCCATAAAGTGCACCCCGGCGAAGACGATGACCTTGGCCCGGGTTCGCTGGGCCTCCCGGGCCAGGCCCAAGGAGTCCCCCACGAAGTCCGCCACCTCCTGCACCTCGGGAAGTTGGTAGGAATGGGCCAGAATGACCGCCTGCCGCTCCGCTTTAAGGCGGAGCACCTCTTCTCTAAGCGCCTCCCGTTCCATGTTCACGCTCTTGCTGGGCTAAAGCCCTGTTCCCAAAAGTGCTCGTCAAAGGCTAAGGCTTTCCGCAAGCCTTTTCCTTGCATGAAGAAGAAGCTGGTCCAGTCCACCAGGCTGATGTCCTTTCGCCCAGAGGCCAGCAGGGCGGTTAGGGCTACCTGGTGTAGATCCCCATCCACCGGGATGCTCAGGACCACCCCCAAAAGGTCGTGGCAGAGGGCCCGCACGGCCTCGAGGCCCAGCCGCCTTTGCACCAGGGCCACGCTTTCCACCACCACATAGCTATGGGTTACCAGGCGCACCCGGTCGGCAAGAAGGCGGCGAAACGCTTCCGCGGCCTCTTCGTGATGGGCGTCGTCCCGGTCCAAAAGGGCGTAGAGGGCTGAGGTGTCCACGAAGACCGCCAAGGTTCTCCTCACTCCATGGCCAGGTAGCGGTCGTGCTCCTGGCTCACGTCCCTAAGGCCCGAGGCGAACCGGCCCACTGCGGCTAAGGCCCTCTCTGCCCGCTCGGCAAAGCCCCCATTCTCCTTCTCTTGGAGATAACCTTCCACCGCCCGCCGTACCATCTCCGCCAGGGATACCCCCTCCTCCCGGGCCAGGGCTCTCAGGCGCCGGGCTTGCTCCTCGGTGAGCTGCACCTGGGTCCGCACCATGCCTATATGGTAGCACACCATGCCATCATGGCTGCACCACCAGAAGGGAGAGGTCCAAGGCCTTGGCGGAGTGGGTCAGGGCCCCCACGCTCACATAGTCCACCCCAGCCTCGGCCGCCGCCCGGGCTCTTTCTAAGGTCATGTTGCCGCTGGCCTCGAGGGGAACCCGTCCCCCCACCCGGCGCACCGCCTCGCGCATCTCCTCCAAGGAGAAGTTATCCAAAAGGATCAGGTCTGCCCCCGCCTCCAAGGCCTCTTCCAGCTCAGCCAGGCGGGTCACCTCCACCTCCACCTTGAGGTAGTGGGGGGCTTTTGCCTTGGCCTTGCGCACCGCCTGGGCCACGCCCCCTGCGGCCCGGATGTGGTTTTCCTTGATGAGGATGCCGTCAAAGAGTCCAAAGCGGTGGTTTTTCCCTCCCCCCACCCGCACCGCGTACTTCTCCAGGGCCCTCAGCCCCGGGGTGGTCTTGCGGGTGTCCAGGACCTGGGCCTTGGTGCCCTTCAGGGCCTCCACGTAGGCTCGGGTGAGGGTAGCGATGCCGGAAAGGCGCTGGAGGAGGTTTAGGGCAAGACGTTCCCCGGCCAGGATGCCCCTTAGGGGACCCTCGAGGCGGGCCACCTCGTGGCCGGGGTCCACCTTCGTCCCCTCCTCCACCAGGGGCGTGAAGGCGATGCGGTGGTCTACTAGGGTAAAGACCTCCCTAGCCACGGGAAGCCCGGCCAAGACCCCCTCCTCCTTGGCGAGGATGACGGCCTCGCCCATGAGGTCCTCCGGCACCGTGAGGGCCGTGGTGAGGTCCCCGTGGCCGAGGTCCTCGAGGAGCCAGGCCTTTAAGGTTTCCAAGGGCACCATGGGCCCTATTCTAGGCGAGGCAGGGGGCTCCATGGAGTGTAGTCGGTCAACACATTTGAGACTCTGTGGGGACCGCCTCCCCCCGTATTCTAGCCAGGTACTCTAAAGGGGCCAGGCCCCCCAAGGCCTGGTGGGGTCGCCGGCGGTTGTAGTGGTCCAGGTAGGCGTCAAGCTCCCTTTGGAGCTCGGGGATCTGTGAAGGCAACGGTCGTGTGTAGAACTCATCCCTAAAGGTCCGCTGCATCCGCTCCACGTGACCATTGAGCTTGGGGCTCCTCGGCGGTTCATTTGGGGTAGGGGCCCCAAAGAG
>NZ_KB905743.1 GCF_000381045.1 Thermus scotoductus DSM 8553
ATGTATCCCCGGTTTGGTCAGCCTGTGTCACGCGTTAGCGTATCTTGAGGGCTATCTTGGAAACCGGGGGATTATAGCTCCCCCACGCCCCCTCTTTTCTCTAAGCCCCTGCTCCTGGCTGGGGTCTTTCCGTGGGGGCCACGGGGGGTGGGCTAGGAGGCAGGAGGAGGAGCCTGAGCACCTCTCCCACCTCCTCCACGAAGGTGATCTCCAGGTCCTTGAGGATTTCCTCCGGAACCTCCTTGAGCTCGGGTTCATTCTCCTTGGGCAGGACCACGCGGAAGATGCCCGCTTGGTGGGCGGCCAGGAGTTTTTCCTTCACCCCGCCGATGGCCAGGACCTTGCCCCTGAGGGTGATCTCCCCGGTCATAGCGATGTCCATGCGCACGGGGCGCCCCGTGAGGGCACTGGCCAGGGCTGTGGCCATGGTGATGCCGGCGGAGGGGCCGTCCTTGGGGGTGGCGCCCTCGGGGACATGGATGTGGAGGTCGTATTCCTTGTGGAAGCCTTCCGGCAGACCCCACTCCTCCCGGTGGGCCCGGAGGTAGGTGAGGGCGGCGTGGGCCGATTCCTTCATCACCTCCCCCAGGTTGCCGGTGAGGTTCACCTTGCCTGTCCCGGGTACGGCCACGGCCTCAATGGTGAGAAGGGCACCGCCATAGGGCGTCCAGGCCAGACCCTGAGCCACCCCCACCTGGGGGGCCTTCTCCGCCCGGTCCGGGCGGTACTTGGGCACGCCCAGGTAGGCCTCGAGGTCCTGGGCGTCCACCACCCGCACGCCCTCCCAGGGGCTTTCCAGGTAGTCCTTGGCTGCCTTACGGGCCACCTTGGAAAGCTCCCGGTCCAGGTTCCGCACCCCTGCCTCCCGGGTGTACTCCTGCACGATGCGCTCTATGGCCCGGTCGGTGATCTCCAGTTTGCCCTCGAGGCCCGCTTCCTTCACCTGGAAGGGCCAGCGGAAGTGACGGGCGATGGCCCGCTTCTCCGGGAGGGTGTAGCCTGGGATCTCAATGACCTCCATCCGGTCCAGAAGGGGCTTGGGAATGGTGGAAAGGGTATTGGCGGTGGTGATGAAAAAGACCCGGGAAAGGTCGTAGGGAACGTCCAGGTAGTGGTCGGTGAAGGTGTGATTCTGCTCGGGGTCCAAGACCTCCAAAAGGGCCGAGGCCGGGTCCCCCCGCCAATCGGAGGAGAGCTTGTCAATCTCGTCCAGGAGGAAGACGGGGTTCACCACCCCCACCTGCTTCATCCCCTGGATGATCTTCCCTGGAAGCGCCCCAATGTAGGTGCGCCGGTGGCCCCGGATCTCCGCCTCGTCCCGCACGCCACCTAAAGAGATGCGGTGGAACTTGCGGTTCATGCTTCGGGCGATGCTCTTGCCCAAGGAGGTCTTGCCTACCCCGGGAGGCCCCACGAAGCAAAGGATGGGAGCGTGGCCCTTGACCTCCTTCTCCTTGGTCAGCTGGCGCACCGCAAGATACTCCAGGATGCGCTCCTTTACATCCTTGAGGCCATAGTGGTCCTCGTCCAGGACCCGCTTGGTTACAGCAATATCCAGGACCTCCGAGTCGGCTTCGGTCCAGGGAACCTCCAGAAGCCAGTCCAGATAGGTCCGGCTCACCGTGGCCTCGGGAGAGCCGGGTTGCATGCGCTCCAGGCGCTTTAGCTCCTTTAAGGCCTTTTCCTTGACGGCCTCGGGCATGCCCTTTTTCTCAATCCGCTCGCGGAGCTCCTCGATCTCAGAGAGGAAATCCTCCCCACCCCCGAGCTCCTTCTGGATGGCCTTCATCTGCTCCCGGAGGTAGTACTCCCGTTGATTCTGGTCCATCTGCTCCTTGACCCGGGCGGCGATCTTCTTGTCCAGCTCAAAGCGCTCCAGGTCGCGAAGAAGCAGGGCCAGGACCTTTTTAAGCCTTTCCTCCACCTCCGGGGTTTCCAGGATGGCCTGTTTGTCCAAAAGGTCCCAGGTGGCGTGGTGGGCCACCAGGTCGGCCAGGATGGCGGGGTCTAGGGTGCTCTTGACTGCTTCCTGCTGGTAGCGGTCCAGGCGCAGGGTTTTGTGGTTTTGCAGGTAGCGTTCAAAGGCCTCCTGCACCTCGTTCACCAGGACCCGGGCGAGGCTTGGGTCCTGCAGGGGAGGCTCGGACAACACCTCTCCCACGGCCCTCAGGTAGGGGGCGGCCACATAGGAAACCAGGCGGGCCCGGTTCCTGGCCTCCACCATCACCTGCAGGGTGCCGTCGGGGAGGCGCATGGCCTGCTTGACCACCGCCAGGGTGCCCACCGCGAAAAGGTCCTCAGGGGTGGGGTCGTCCACCTCGGGGTCCTTCTGGGTGACCAGGAAGATGTAACGATCGGCGTTAAGGGCCTCCTCCACCGCCCTTTTGCTCTTGGGGCGGCCCACGTCCACCCCGGTGGTGGTGTGGGGGAGGATCACGGTGTTCCTCAGGGGAAGTACGGGAAGTTCCAGGCGCAAGACGTCCTTCATCTAGCCCTATCATAGCGCCGGCAGGGGCAAAGAAAAAACCCGGGGGCACAAAGGACCCCGGGGGTATGGTCTTGGTCCACTACAGGCCTACCGTCACCGTGGCCTTGGCGTTTTTGAGGGTGAAGGTCACCATGCTGGAGGGCAGGCTCTGAGCCTCGAGGCCCAGCCAGAACTGGCCCTGAGCGATGCCTTGGGTGAGCTTGGCGCCTTGGAGGGTAAGAGAAGCTTGTGTGCCCTGGAACTGCGCTTCCCCCACCTTTTCATCGGCAGGCCCAACAGGGCAAGCGTAAGCGGGAATGCCGTAAAGGGAAAGGTCTTGGCAGGTCTTGCTGGGGTCCTCGAGGCGCACGTAAAAGCTAATGGTGGTGTTCAGGGTCTGGCTGGCCTCGAGGGTCCCGGTGAGCACCACGCTCTTGGGCGCTACAGGAGGCGGGTTAAATCTGGTGGCTTCCTTAGGGTAGAGGATCTGGCCTTGGGGGTTCGGCAGAGCCTGCGCTTGGAAATCTTTGTCAGGGATATCCACGGTAACGGTGAAAGAGCAGGCAGCCAGGGTTAGAAGAAGGCTTCCCAGTAGCCACAAGAGGGGGCGCTTCATGGCGGAGATTTTATCCTTCCTCCTTGAGCGGTCGTCAAGATACCATGGACCCGTATGCACCGCCTGCTCTTTGCCCTGGATCCGGAGGAAGCGCATGAACTCAGCCTGAGGCTCCTTTCCCTGTGGTCGGAGAGGGGCCCCATTTTGGAGATTCCCGCCAAGCTTCTACGGGTGGAGGACCCAAGGCTTGTGGTGGAGGCCATGGGGCTTCGTTTTCCCAATCCCTTAGGCCTGGCGGCGGGGATGGATAAGGACGCCCGGGCCTTGGGGGCCTGGTGGGCTTTGGGCTTCGGCTTCACCGAGGTGGGTACCCTCACCCCCAGGCCCCAGGAGGGGAACCCCAGACCCCGGCTTTTTCGGCTGGTGGAGGACCATGCCCTTATCAACCGCATGGGTTTCAACAACCAAGGGGCCGAGGAGGCGGCCAGGAGGCTTAAGCGCTTCCGGGAAAGGGGGCTTCCTTTCCCCGTGGGGGTGAACCTGGGGAAGAACCGGGATACCCCTTTGGAAAAAGCGGCGGAGGACTACCTGGAAGCCTTGCGCATCCTGGAGCCCTATGGGGATTACTTTGTTTTGAACGTCAGTTCCCCCAATACCCCTGGGCTTCGCACCCTGCAGGAGGGTCCCTTTTTGGACGAGCTGCTTTCAAAGCTCCGCCCAGCCACAAGTAAGCCCCTTCTCCTCAAGGTGGCCCCGGACCTCAGTTTTGAGGCCTTGGACCAGGTGGTGGAGCTTTGCCGAAAACATGGGTTAGAGGGCCTGGTGGCGGTGAACACCACCCTAGAGCGGCCTGGCCTGAAAAGCCCATTGGCGGAGGAGGCTGGGGGGTTATCGGGAAGGCCTTTAAAAAGGCGGTCTCTGGAAGTGCTCCGTTACCTTGCGGGGGTGAAGGACCTAACCCTGGTGAGCGTGGGTGGGGTGGAGGGCCCCATGGATGTGTGGGAGCGGCTTAAGCTGGGGGCCCGGTTGGTGCAGGTTTATACCGGTTTTGTCTATGGAGGCCCCCTTTTCCCCCGTAGGACCCTGAAAGGCCTCCTAAGGCTGATGGAGGCGGAAGGGGTGAGGAGCTTAACGGAGCTTTGGGTCTCTATACCGTGAGGGTGCAGCCGCAAAGGAGTTCCAGCTCCACCGGGGATACGTGCCGCCAGGCGCCATCGTGGCGTAGGTGGAGGACGAGAAGGGTGTGGGGGTCAAAGACCACCACGTCCTTGACCCCTTGGGACAGGTAGAACCGGGGGGCGATCTCCAGGTCCTTGGCCTCGTAGCCCCGGCTCACCACCTCCACCACCGCTTCCGGGAGCAGGGTGATGGCCTCGTCCAGCTCCTCGGGTTCCCGGCAAAAGAGGGCGATGTCGGGGCGCTGGTAGGACCCGTCGGGAAAGCGCACGTAGACGTCGGCCACGTGGATGCAGGGGCAGGAAGATGCTTCCTTCGGGCGGATGCTCTGCCGGATGCGGTCCACCGCTTTTTGATGCCGGTAAGTGGGCTGGGCTTCCCAAAGGGGGAGCCCTCCCACCCATTCCAGGCGTAGCCCCAGCTGATCGGCCTCCAAGAGTTTTTTTAGCATGCCCCTATTCTAGCGCCTGGTGCACCACCTGCCCCTCCACCAGGGTTAAGACCGGCCACCCCCCTAAGACCCATCCTGCCCAGGGGGAAAACCGGGCCTTGGAGGCGAAGTTCCTGGGCTCCACGGGGCGCTCCTTGGGGTCCAGGAGGACAAGGCTGGCCTCGGCTCCCTCCTCCAGATGGATGGGCTTCAGGCCCAGGATGCTTCGGGGACCGTCGGTGAAGAGCTCCACCAGGCGCTTCAGAGGGAAGCCCCGCTTCAGGTGAAGCTCGGTGTATAGAAGGGGAAAGGCCACCTCGAGGCTCGGAATCCCAAAGGGAGCCCTTAAGAGGTCCATTTCCTTTTCCGCCTGGGTGTGGGGGGCGTGGTCGGTGGCGATGGCGTCCAGGGTGCCATCCAGAAGCCCTTCTATAAGGGCTTCCAGATCCTCCTGGGTGCGGAGGGGTGGGGCCACCTTGAGGATGGGGTCAAAGGACTTTAGGGCCTCCTCGGTGAGGGTCAGGTGGTGGGGGGTGGCCTCGGCGGTCACGGGGAGCCCGGCCTTTTTGGCTTCCCTTATGAGCTCCAGTCCCCGCTTGGTGGAAAGGTGCTGGATGTGGAGATGGGGACGGGTGGGGCTTCGGCGTACGGCGTAGCGCAGGACCTCGAGGTCCCGGGCGATCCGGGCGGCTTCCGCCTCCTTCGGGTTTCCTGGAAGGCCCAAAAGGTCGGCCAGGGGGCCATCGTTCATGACTCCACCCCGGCGCAAGGAGGCATCCTCCGCGTGCACCGCCACGGGGAGGCCGAAGGCGGAAGCCTGCAGAAGCCCTGCCGCCAAGATTCCAGCATCCTCGTTGGTGTGGCCGTCGTCGGTGAGGAGGGAGGCACCGGCCTCCTTAAGGAGGCCGGCTTCCGTGAGGGCCTTTCCCTCTTGGCCCTGGGTCAGGGCGGCCGCGGGGTGGAGCCGGGCGAGGCTTAGGGCGTGGGCCTTTTTCTTAAGGGCCCGCACGGCTTCCGGGGTGTCCACGGGGGGGGTGGTGTTGGGCATGGAAACCACATCCGTGTACCCTCCTCGCACGGCAGCCAAAAGCCCGGTGGCAAGCTCCTCCTTTACCTCCTGCCCGGGTTCCCTAAGGTGGGCGTGGAGGTCCAAAAAGCCGGGGGCCAGGAAGAGACCCGTTCCGTCAATGACCGTTTCCGCCTCCCCGCCATCAAGGCTCAGGATTTTGCCTTCCCCGATGAGCACATCCGCAGGACCCCGTTTCCCTGAGGCATCCACCAGCGTGACATTCTTGATGAGCAGCATGCTTTCCTCTCCCTTCAAAGGGGTCTTTTACCCTTCCCTCCCCACCAGGAGGTGGTAAAGCACCGCCATGCGCACCGCCACCCCGTTCCGCACCTGGCGGTTCACCAGGCTTCTTTCCGAGTCCGCCAGGGTGCCTTCCAGCTCAATGTCCCGGTTCATGGGGCCAGGGTGGAGGAGGAAAGCCCCTGGTTTGGCCTTCTTCAGACGCGCTTCCGTTACCTGGTAATGGGCAATATAGTCCTGCAGGTGGATGAGGCCGGCTTCCATGCGCTCCTTCTGGAGCCTCAGCACCATAACCGCATCCGCTTCCGCCAAAGCCTCGTCCAGGTGAGGGGTGAGCCTGGCTCCGGGAAGGCTTTGGGGGAGAAGGGTGGGGGGGCCTGCCACCCACACCTCAGCCCCGAGAAGAGGGAGAAGCTCCACGTTGGAGCGGGCCACCCGGGAGTGAAGGATATCCCCCACGATGGCGATCTTCCTGCCCTCCAGGGTTCCCAGGGCCTCCAGGAGGGTGTAGGCGTCCAGAAGAGCCTGGGTGGGATGGGCCCGGCGGCCATCCCCCCCGTTCACCACCACTCCCTTTACCCATCGGGTGGCCTGGTGGGGAACCCCGGCGCTGTCGGCGCGGATGATGTAGGCATCTATGCCCATGGCCTCGAGGGTAAGCAGGGTGTCCTTGTAGCTTTCCCCCTTTTGCAGGCTGCTGGCCTGGGCCGCGAAGGACACCACATCCGCGGACATGCGCCGGGCTGCCAGTTCAAAGGAGATGCGGGTGCGGGTGGAGGGCTCAAAGAACACCGTGGCCACGGTGAAGCCCTGGAGGGCGGGCACCTTCTTCACCGGCCTTTCCAGCACCTCGGCCATCACCCTAGCGGTGTCCAGGGTGTTTTCCACCTGGGCTTTGGTCCAGCCCTGGAAATCCAGGAGGTGCCTCATGCTTCCTCCCTTTCCCAAAGCTCCACCCGGTCCTCCCCGTCCACTTCCTCCACCTTCACCTTGACCACCTCGTTTTTGGCCGTGGGGACGTTCTTGCCCACGAAGTCGGCCCGGATGGGGAGTTCCCTGTGCCCCCGGTCCACCAGGACTGCCAGGTAGATGCGCCTGGGACGGCCTAGGTCCATGAGGGCATCCAAGGCTGCCCTGGCGGTGCGGCCCGTGTAGAGCACATCGTCCACCAGGACCAGGGCCTTCCCCGTGATGTCAAAGGGAATCCGGGTCTGGCGCACCTGGGGTCGGATCCCGATCTCGGAAAGATCATCCCGGTAGAGGGTGATGTCCAGCATTCCCACCGGTACCTCCTTCCCCTCAAACTCCCGGATGTAACGGGCGATGCGTTCGGCTAAGGGAATGCCCCGGGTGTGGATGCCCACAAGGGCCAAGCCCTCCACTCCCTTGTTGGCCTCCACGATCTCGTGGGCGATGCGGTAGAGGGCCCGGCGCATCTCCTCGGCGTTTAAAAGCTCGGCCTTAAAACGCACGGTTCACCTCCAAAAAGAAGCGGAGGCCAAGGCCTCCGCCCAGCTTCTTTCTTTTGCCGTTCTGGTATCGTTCCATTTTCCCCCTTTCCGGCCTCGCGGGACCGGTTTAAAGGCCACCCCTACCTTACACCCCCTGACCCGCCCAGACAAGGGGAACCCCCGCCCGAGCGAGACCCCGGGCAGGGGCCAGGCGGCCTAGGCTTAGGCTGCCTTGGGCGTTTCCCGGGTGACGCTCAAGGCCAGGGCCCCTACCAGAACGCCCACGATCACCGCGTTCCACAGGGCGTTGGCCATCCCGCTAAACCCCAGGATCCAGGGGGAGAGGATGAGCCAGATGCCCAGGACCACGTTCACCCACTCCTCCCACAAGGGGCCACCCCGGAGGTGCATGAGGGCCATGAGCCCCACCACTACCCCCACGATGACCGCGTTCCACATGGCGGCGGGGGTGCCGCTAAAGCCCAAAAGCCACGGGGAAAGGATGAGCCAGACGCCAAGGACAAGGTTAGCCCAGTCCTGCCAACGCCGCATACACCCTCACCTCCTTCCAACCGAAGCTTAACCTCCTTGAGTCCAACAAATAGTGAGATTACTTACTTTCTCCGGCTGGGGAGCGGAGGTACCGCCAGGAAGTCCATAAGAGCACCATGGCGAAGACCACGCGCAGGGTGGCCTCGGGTAGAAAGTGGGCGGCTTCGCCTCCCAAAAAGGTGCCCAAGAGTACCCCAGGTACCAGGCCAGGGGCCAGGAGGGTGTCCACGTTACCCAGGCGGTAGTGGGTGTAGGCTCCCACCAGGCTGGCGGGTACCATGGCGAGGAGGCTCGTGCCCTGGGCAGTGTGCTGGTCCATGCCCAAGACCAGGACCATGGCCGGAACCATGATGGTCCCTCCCCCCACCCCCATCATGCCCGAGAGGAAGCCGGTGAGGCCTCCCGCCAGGAGAAGGGTGAGATCCTCCCAAACCTCGCCCCGCACCAGGCCCACGGGGGCCAGGTAGGGTTTCAGGAGAAGCAGAAGGGAAACAAAAAGGAGGAAAAACCCAAAGGCCCGCTTGAGGTCCTTTTCCGCCAGGCTGTGGGCGTAGCGGGCCCCTAGGCGGGCGGTGAGGATGGCGGTAGCCGCCAAAAACAAGGCGGCCTTGAGGCTCAAGGACCCCTGGAGCCCGTAGGTGAGGGCTCCCATGAGCCCGGTGAAGAAGACCGCCACCAGGCTGGTGCCGTGGGCCTTGTGCTGGGAAAGCCTGAGAATCCCCACCATCAGGGGGATCATCACCGTGCCTCCCCCAAGCCCCACGAGCCCCCCAAAGCCCCCACCGAGAAGGCCGATGACGAAGCTCATGGGGCTCATACTACCGGGTTTGGTGGCTCCCTGCCCTCCAGGGCAAAGAGGAGGTTCTCCACCGCTATCTCCGCCATGCGTTCCCGGGTTCGCCTTCCTGCCGAGCCAATGTGGGGGGTGATGACGGCGTTGGGAAGGGTGTAAAGGGGATGCCCTGGGGGCAGGGGCTCGGGATCGGTGACGTCCAGGCCAGCTCCGAAAAGATGCCCCTTTAGGGCCTCCACCAGGGCTTCCGTGTCCACGAGGCCTCCCCGGGCGGTGTTGATCAGGATGCTTCCCGGCCTCATGGCGAAAAGCCTTTCCCGGTTCATGAGGCGGTGGGTTTCGGGGGTCAAGGGGGTGTGAAGGCTCACGATGTCGGATGTGGCCAGGAGTTCCTCCAGGGAAAGGTGAGGGTAGGGGAGGGGCTTTGGAGCACGGCTCGTATAGACCACCTTCATCCCGAAGGCCTCGGCCCTTTGGGCCACCGCCTGGCCGATACGGCCCATGCCCACGATGCCCAGGGTGGCGCCCTGGAGGTCCATTCCCAGAAGGAGTTCGGGATGCCAGGCCCGCCAAAGGCCCCTTCGGGCGTAGTCCACTCCCTCCACCACCCGCCTGGCCACCGCCAGGAGAAGGGCCAAGGTGAGGTCAGCGGTAGCCTCAGTGAGCACCCCGGGGGTGTGGGTCACGCGGATGCCCCGGGCTTTGGCCGCCTCGAGGTCCACGTGATCCACTCCCACGCTGTAACAGGCGATGACCTTAAGGCCTGGGGCGCGGTCCATGACCTCGGCGTCGATCCGGTCCTCCACGGTGGGGATGAGGCCTATGGCTCCCTCCACCCTCTTGAGGAGATCTTCCCGGGGAAGGAAAAGCCCTTCGTGGACCTCCACCTGGTAACCTGCTTCCCGTAAACGGTCCAAGGCCTTTCCCGGAAGGCTGCGGGTTACAAGGATTTTTCCCTTGGGCATCAGGGCACCACCTCGAGCTCAGGGAAGGCAAGCCGGTAAGGCCTGGGGTCAAAGGTGGCCAAGCGTAGGCCGTGGAAAAGGGCATGGGAACCAATAAGGAAGTCGGCTAGGATGCGGCGGGGCAAGCGGGCTTTTCGCCTCTTTTGAGCGTAAAGGCCAAAGCGCTCGCCGGCCAGTTCCCAGACCGGAAGGGGCATCCCATCTTGCAGGCGGATACTGAACTGGTCAAGGAAAGCCTCTACTAAGGACCAACCGGGTCCGGCCCGCAGTTCAGCGTAGACCGGAGGGCTGACAAAAAGGGCTTGCCGGGATAGCCCATCCAGCAAGGCGATGGCCTTCTCATGTTGGGCATCCTTGGGGTCCAGGGCAGAAAGGATGACGTTGGTGTCCAGGCTGGTCATCCCTTACGCAGTTTCCGAATATAGCCCACGGCATCGTGCCCTGTGGTCTTTTGCAGGGCTTCGGCCTCATCGGGATAGGCCTCGAGAAGTTCCTGCAAAAGCTGCCGCACCGGTGGGCGCCAAGGGCGTAAGCGGATTTCTCCTTCCACCACTTCCACCAGGAGCTTTTCCCCGGGATGGAGCCCCAAAGCCTGCCGAACCTCGGCGGGAAGGGTGATCTGGTATTTGGGGCTGATGGTGACCGTGGCCATGCCTTTAGCTTAGCAAAAACCACTAAGCGTATTTTGCTTTACCCTATGCCCCGGCAAAGGAGAGCTCCGCCACCGCCACCGTGGGGCTACCGTAGGCGGCGTCCAGGAGGGTCCAGTCCAGGTCGTCCCCCACCGCCTCCACCCCCTGGAGAAGCTCCAGGAGGTTCCCGGCCACGGCGAAGTTCTCCACCGCGTGCCGCACCTCCCCCTCCTCCACCCAAAGCCCTAGGGCCTGGAGAGAGAAGTCCAGGCTCACCGGGTTCGCCCCGGCGTGGAGGCCCATGAACTCGGTTATCAGGACCCCCTTTTCCAGGCGCAGGTTGCCCACGGGTTCCAGGTAGAGGTTGGTGGGAGCCACGTCCAGGATTCCGCGGTAGGTGCGGAAGGCGTGGCCGGTGTTCTCCTGGCCCAAGGCCCTGGCGGTTTCTGCGTTGTGGAGGAAGGTTTTGAATACCCCCTTCTCCACCACCACCGTGCGCCGGGCCGGGGTGCCCTCGGCGTCGAAGGGGCGGGAAAGGAAGCCCTTTTCCAAGGTGGGGTCGTCCACCAGGGTGACCCACTCCGAGGCGATTCGCTCCCCAAGCCGGTTTAAGAGGCGGCTTTTGCCCTCGAGGGCGCTTTTGGCGGAAAGGGAGCGGGAAAGCACCAGGAGAAGCTCTGCCATGGCTTTAGGCTCCAGATAGGCCCGGTAGCGGCCCGTGGGGAGAGGTTTGGCGTTCAAAAGCCTCGCGGTCTTCTCCCGGATCTCCAAGGCGGTGCGGCCGGGGTCCAGGGCGTGGAACTCCTTGGCCAGCTTGAAGTCCCAGCCTTGCTTGAGGCTTGGGCCATCCCCCATCACCAGGCTACCCCCCAGCCCAGCGAGTCCAGTGCGGAGGGCACCCTCGGCCCCTAAGGTGCTGGAGAGGGCCATCCGGACCTCCTTTTCCATGTAGCCCCCCATGAGGACGCTTCGGGTTCGGGGGTCGTCCCGTAAGGCCCTTTCCAGTTCTAGGGCGCTTTGCTTCTTGGCTTCCAGGGGGGCAGAAAGGCCCTCTCCCAGAAGGTCGTGGCTTCCCAAAGCCTGGCCCGGGGGGATGAAGCCCTCCTTTCCCGCAAGAAGGGCGTTATCCCTGGCCTCCGATAGGGCCCACTCTAAAGCCTCCGGGGAAAGCTCTTCCGTGTAGGCGTAGCCCACGTGGCCTTGGACCACCACCCTGAGGCCGATTCCCCCCTGGCGGGCCTCCTTGATCTCCTCCAGGGTACCTTGCCGGGCCCTTAAGGAAAGCTCCCGCTCCTCCTGGAAGAGGACTTCCGCCTCGAGGCCCAGTTCCTTCGCCCGTCTTAACAGGTACCGCTTGGCTTCCTCCAGCGTCATGCCCTACCTCCCACCACGATCTCGGAGACCAGCACATGGGGCTGGCCCACCTCCACGGGCACCATTCCCGAGAGGCTCCCGCACATCCCGGGGGCGTTTTCCCAGTCCTTGGCCACGGCCACCACCTTCCTGATGGTCTCCGGCCCCTTGCCCACCAGCATGGCCCCGCGCACGGGTTCTTCCAGGCGCCCGTGGCGGATGATGTATCCCTCCTGCACGGCGAAGTTGTACTCCCCCGAGCCCGGCTTCACCTGGCCGCCTCCCAACTCCTTGGCGTAGAGGCCGAACTCCACGCTGGCGATGAGGTCTTCCACCTCCTTGTCCCCCGGGGCGATGAAGGTGTTGCGCATCCTCGAGGTGGGGGCGAAGGTGTAGTCCTGCCTGCGGCCCGAGCCGGTCATGGGGTAGCCGGTGAGAAGGTGGCCCAGGCGGTCCACCATGTAGCTTTTGAGGATGCCCCTTTCGATGAGCACCGTGCGCTCCGTGGGGCGGCCCTCGTCGTCCACCTCCGTGGAACCCCAGGCGTGGGGGAGGGTGCCGTCGTCGATGTAGGTCACCGCGGGGCTTGCCACCTCCTCCCCAAGCCTATCGGCCAGGACGCTGGCCTTTTTGGCCACACTGGTGGTTTCCAAGAGATGTCCCAGGGCCTCGTGGAAGATAACCCCGCCGAAGGCGTTCCCCACCACCACGGGCATGGTCCCGGCGGGGGCGGGCTTGGCCCGCAGGTTGGTGAGGGCCTGGCGGGCGGCCTTGGCCCCCACCTCCTTGGGGGGGAAGAGGTCGAAGAGTTCCAGCCCCACGCTCTTGCCAGGGGCCGCGTAGCCCGTTTGCACCTCCGTGCCGTCTTGGGCCACCGCCAGCACGAAAAGCCGGGTGCGGACCCTCTTTTCCTCGGCCCACGTGCCCTCCGTGTTGGCGATCAGGACTTCCTGCTCCCATTCCTGGAGGCTGGCCTCCACCTGCCTGATCTCCGGGGCGATCCTGGCCCCGGCCTCCGCCTCCAGAAGCCTTTCCAGACGGTAGCGCTTGTCCTTTTCCTCGTAGGGCGTTCTGGGGGTGTGAAGGCCCTTGGGCAAAGCCTTGCGGAAGTCCAGGCCTCCGGCACCCCGCTCGTCCACCTGGCCCAGGGCTCCCTTGGCCCGGAGGAGGGTTTCCAGGGCTTCCAGAAGGCCTTCGCGGGTGAGCTGGTTGGTGTAGGCGTAGACCACCTCGGTGCCGAAGAAGAGGCGGAGGCCCGCCCCATAGTCCAGGCCGGAGATGGCCTCCTCCAGGCGGCCCGAACGCACGATCACGCGCCGCCTCCGGGAGCGCTCCGCATAGATCTCGGCGAAGTCGGCTCCGCCGTTTAGGGCTTGCCGCAGGAGGGTTTCCACCAGATCTGGGCTTAGCATGGAAGGAGGCTAACCCAGGACTGACCCGCGGGTCAACTCCTTAGGGGAGAATTCCCTGGAGGACTCCTTTGGGGAGTCTCACGCAGGTTCTGCCGGGGTGAGGTGGAGGAGGGTGTAGACCGCCCTTTCCAGGGCCAGCCAGGGATCCTTGCCCTCCTTGGCCCGGCGCTCCGCCTGGATCAAGGCGTCCAGGCTGGCCTCGAGGGCTTCCTTCGAGAGGCCTCGAGCCAGCTCCAGCGCCCTCTTGGCCGCGTAGGGATGGGCCTCGAGGCGGGCGAGGTCGGCTTCCGTGGGCCTGGGGTTTTCCTCAAGGAGCATCCAGGTCCTGGCCAGAAGGGAAAACTGCCAGGCGAAGGCCCCAAGGAGCCTTAGGGGCTCCTCCCCCTCCTCCCTTAGCCGCCTTAGGTGGCGAAAGGCGGCCTTGGCCTCCCCTTCCAAAACCGCCCGCACCAGGTCAAACCCGCTTACGGGGGGCTTTAGGGCCACCACCCGTTCCACCTTCTCCAGGGTGAGGGGAGGTGGGAGAAGGGCGAGCTTCTCCAGCTCCCGTTCCAGGGCCTCGAGGTCCCCTTCCAGGGAGGCCAGGTACTGGGCGATGCCGGCGGGTAGCCTGAACCCCAGCCGCTTGGCCCGGTTTTCCAGGTGGCGGACGAGGTCCTTGCCCTTCGGGGTGGGGAAGTCCCGCCGCTCCCGGGTGCGGTAGAAGGCGGCCCGGGCGGTGGTGGGCTTGGGATCAAGGATAAGCACGGCCACCTCCTCGGGGACGTTTTCCAGAAGGGGCTTTAACGCCTTCCACTCCCCCTCGCTCACCTCCCTCAGGTCCAGCATGGCCCCGGCTTGCCCGAAAAGCCCGGGGCTTAGGGTCTCCGCCAGGGCTTCCGGGGTGGGTTCGCTGAAGTGGGTGAGGCCCCGAAGGGAGGCCTCCTGGAGGAGGGCCTCCTTGGCCAGAAAGGGATCCCCTGTGAAGGCGATGACCATGCTTTAGAAGGCGCTCAGCCCCGTGGCCTCCCGCCCCAGGACCAGAGTGTGGATGTCGTGGGTGCCCTCGTAGGTGTAGACGGTTTCCAGGTTGAGCATGTGGCGGATGGCGTGGTACTCCAGGGTGATGCCGCTTCCCCCCAGGATGTCCCGGGCTAGGCGGGCGGCCTTAAGAGCCTTCCACACGTTCTGCCGCTTGGCCAGGGAAACCTGGGCCGGCTTGAGCTTCCCCTCGTCCTTTAGCCGGGCCAGGCGCCAGGCGAGAAGCAGCCCCTCCGTGTGATCCGCCAGCATCTCCGCCAGCTTGGCCTGCACCAGCTGCTTTTTGGCGATGGGCTCGCCGAAGGTGCTCCGGCTTTTGGCGAACTCCACTGCCTCGGTGTACACCGCCTCCAAGGCTCCCAGAACCCCCCAGGCGATGCCGAAGCGAGCCTGGGTGAGGCAGGAAAGGGGGGCCTTGAGGCTCTCAGCCTTGGGCAGGCGCAGGGCCTCGGGCACCCTCACCTCCTCCAGCACCAGCTCGCTGGTCACCGAGGCCCTCAGGCTCATCTTGTGCTTCACCTCCTGGGCCTGGAAGCCCGGGGTGTCGGTGGGAACGATGAAGCCCAGAACCCGCCCCTCCTCGTCCTTGGCCCAGATGAGGGCGATATGGGCCAGGTTGCCGTTGGTGATCCACATCTTGGTGCCGTTCAGGACCCAGGTGTTCCCCTCGAGGCGGGCTTTGGTCTTCATGTTGCCGTAGGGGTCCGACCCCCCATCGGGTTCGGTGAGGCCGAAAGCCCCCACCATCTCCCCCCGGGCCAGCTTGGGCAGGAACTCCCGCTTCTGCTCCTCGCTGCCAAAGGCGTAGATGGGGTACATGACCAGGGAGCTTTGCACGCTCACGAAGCTCCTAAGCCCTGAGTCCACCCGTTCCAGCTCGTAGGCGATGAGCCCGTAGGCGGCGCTGGAAACTCCTGCCCCTCCGTACTCCGGGGGCAGGGTGGGGCCTAGGAAGCCCAGCTCCGCGAACCGGGGTATGAGGTGGGTGGGGAAGACGCCGCCTTCCTCCCACCAATCCCGGATATAGGGCAGGGCCTCCTTTTCCAGGAAGCGACGGGCGGCCTTTTGGATCCCCTTCTCCTCCGGGGTGAGGAGGTCTTCTAGGGCGTAGAAGTCCAGCATGGGGCACCTCGAGGGGCAGTTTACCGGAAGAGGAGGGGGAATAGCCCCTCATGACACCTCGGCGAAAGCCAAGGTGGGGTGGCATCAGAGCATCCCCGCCAAAAAGCCCTCTTCCCGGATGGTGCGGAGGAGGTCCATCACCGTCAGGACCTGGGGGTCGTACTCCACCAGGACCTGGGCAGGGCCGGTGGCCTGGACCTGGGAGGTGCCCTCGAGGTCCCGTAGCGCCTTAAGGATCCGCTCCATCCCCTCGGGGGTAGGTTCTCCCCGGATGCCGATGAGAACCCGGTTCATGGTCCCTATTCTAGGACGCCCCGGGTTTCTCCCCTTTGCCCCCGGCTTCCCAGGACCCTCACCGCCAGGACCAAGGGTCCGATGGCAAATCCCTGGGCCTGTAAGGCCGCCTGAAGGTCCTCCCGTGTGGGGTCCAGGTGCAGGGCCACCTCGTAGACCCCAGCGTCGTAGGCGCTTTTCACCACGGCGGCCAGGAGGCCCTCCAGAACGGCCTGGTTCCTGCCCTCCACCCGGGTGACGAGAACCGTGGTGGCCTCCCCCTGCCACACCGCCTGGGCCAGGGCGAAGCCCATGGGCTCCTCCCCCTCTTCCGCCAGGAAGGAGTGGCCGGTGCGGGCGAAAAAGCGCACGGCGCCCAGGCTCAAGGGCCGGCTACCCGCCACCCGGTTGAGGAGGTGCAGATCCAGCTCGGTGAAAGGACGGAAGCGCATGGGCCCATTATGCTTCCTGGGCCCGGGGTTTGGGGCGGAAGAGAAGGGCCTCGAGGAGGAGCACCAAGGCGGCGAGGAGGGCGAGGAACCGGCCTGTCCCTCCCTGGCTTGGAGGAAGAAAGCTGGGTCCGGGGGTGGGAAGAAGGGTTTCCACAGGGGCAAGGAGGCCCGTGCGCACCTCCCGGTAGGGTTTGAGGAAGTTGTAGACCAGGAGGGGGAAGAAGGGGCGCTCCTGGATGGCGGCCAAAGGAGGCAGGTAAAGCCCTCCTTCCGCGAAGTAGACAAGGCCCACCCCATCCTCCCCTTCCACCAGGGGCCGCCAGGAACTGGGGGGCGGGGGAGGAGGGGGCAGGCGCTCCCCCAAAAGGGCCACTCCTTCCAGGAGGGGATGAGGCGTAGCGAGGAGAACCGGGATAGGGTTTCCCCCAGAGGGGGCCAGGTAGAGGGTTGGCCTATCGGGAAGCCCCTGGGGTACCCCGATGCGCACCCGCACCTCGTCCCCAGGGGTGGTGCCCAGGAGGCGGAAAAGCCGGGTTAGGGCTGGAAGGGGTGGGTAGTCTACCCCAAGCCGCTTAAGGCCGAAGCTGGCTTCGTCGTCCAGATCCAGGGCACCTCCATTCAGGAGCCGGGCGGTAAAGGTGGAGGGAAGGTTCTCCAACTGGGCGAAGCCCCGAGGCGGAACCCGCACCTCCTCCACCCTGCCCCCCACCTCTACCTGGGCGACGAGGGTGCGGCTTGCGCTATTCCCTAAGGCCAAAAACCCCTGGGCCACGGCCACGATCCCCAGGTTCTCCCTGGGGCTTCCTACCCCGATGTACCCCTCTGCCCCAGGGGGCGGGGGGCCGTCCGTGGCCACCAGGACCGGAGCCTTTAGAAGCCTCCGTCCCAGGGCGATGGCCTCCTCCAGCCGGGCTTCCCGGTCCCTTGCCTCCAGCGCCAGGAGCTGGGTCCTCAGGGCGATGCCGGGGGCAGGGCCATAGGCTTCTGGCTTTTCCCCAGCCCGCACCAAGACGGCCTCCGGGGTTCTTTCCAAAAGGGGGAGAAGCCTTTCCTTGGCCAGGTCCAAACGGGTCTTGGCTCCTTCCCGAGTGGCCATACTGGCGGAGGCGTCCACCACGAAGATCATGGGGGAGGGACCCAAGGGGGGATCCTCGAGGGCCAAGACCATCAAGGCGGCCGCCAGGAGAAGTAGGAAAAGCCTTAGGTCCAGCCGGGGCCGAAAGCGCTTCCTCCTGCCCCTCTGCCAAAGCCACACCCCGGCCCAGGGGCGCACCCTGGGCCTCCTCGCCCGGTAAAGGAGGTAGACGAGGAGGAGCACCGGAAGGAGGAGCCAAAGCATTGCCCTTAGCCTAGTCCCTTCTTGAGGGTATCTGCTAGAGTAACAGGAGGTGATACCATGCCCGGGGTGCTGGTGCACTTGAGGCTTCCGGAAGAGCTTGTAAAGCGCCTGGACGAGGAGCGGAAGGGGCGTTCCCGAAGCGAGGTGGTGGCGGAGGCCCTGGAAGACTACCTCAGGCGGGTGCGGCTTCTCTCCCTGGTGGAGGAGGTGGCGGGTTCCGTGGGTTTTGAGGAGGCTCCCCACTGGGCCACGCCGGAGGATGTGGTGGGCTATGTCCGGACTTTGAGGGGGGAAGCGGAGGCCCGTTTGGATGCGTTATCTCCTGGACAGCACGGTGATCATTGATCTCTTCCGGGGCCATCCCCGGGTGGTGGCCGCTCGGTGCTGGATCCGGGGGAAGGATAGCCATGTGGATTTTGGGCATTGACACCTCCTGCGACGACACGGGGGTGGGCCTGGTGAAGGACGGGGAAGTGGTGGTGAACCTGGTGGCCAGCCAGGTGGCCCTGCACCAGGCTTTCGGCGGCGTGGTGCCGGAGCTCGCCAGCCGGGAGCACCTGAAGGCCCTCCCGGCCCTGGTCCAGAGGGCCCTGGCCGAGGCGGGGATAGGGCCCAAGGATCTTTCCTTGGTGGCGGCTACCCGTGGCCCTGGGCTCATCGGGGCCCTGCTGGTGGGGTACACCTTCGCCAAGGGCCTGGCCTGGGCTTTGAGGAAGCCCTTCTATGCCATCCATCACCTCGAGGCCCACATCGCCGCTGCCTGGCCTCCTGGCCTGAACCCCCCTTTCTTGGCCCTGGTGGCCTCGGGTGGGCACACCCACCTTTTCGCGGTGGAGGCCCTGGGCCGCTACCGGCTTCTCGGGGCTACCCGGGATGATGCCGCCGGGGAGGCCTTTGACAAGGTGGCGAGGCTTCTCGGCCTGGGCTTTCCCGGGGGACCCGAGATCGAGCGCCTGGCCCAGGAGGCCAGGGAGAAGGTGCCCTTCCCCGTCCCCCTCAAGGACCAGAAGGGGTATGAGTTCAGCTTCTCCGGCCTCAAGACCAAGGCGGTGCAGCTGGTGGAGGCTGGGCATCCCGCCCCGGCCTTGGCCAGGGGGTTTCAGGAGGCGGCGGTGGAGCACCTGGCCCAGGTGGTCATCCGGGCTGCCCAGGACACGGGCCACCGGGTGCTTCTGGTGGCGGGAGGGGTGGCCGCCAACCGGGCCTTGCAGGCTCGCTTCCAGGAAGCGGGGCTCACCGTGTACTTCCCCCCCAGGGGCCTTTCCCAGGACAACGGGGCCATGGTGGCCTTGGCCGCCTGGCGCCGTTACGAAGCAGGCTTTCCCCCTAGCCCCCTGTCGCTTGGGGCCACCGCCTACTGGCCCCTCGAGGAGGCCTGAAGGCTTTCTCATCCTGTAGGGGTACAATCGGCCTTAGGATGCTGGGCCTCATACGGAAGCTTTTTGACAACAACGAGCGGGAGATTGCCCGCTACTACAAGCAAGTGGTGGAGCCCACCAACCGGCTGGAGCCGGAGGTGGAGAAGATTACCGACTTGGCCTCGGCCTACGCGGAGCTCAAGGAGAAGCACGAGAGGGGAGCGAGCCTCGATGAGCTTCTCCCCATGGCCTTCGCCTTGACCCGCGAGTCCGCCAAGCGCTATTTGGGCATGCGCCACTTTGACGTGCAGCTCATCGGCGGGGCGGTGCTCCACGAGGGCAAGATCGCGGAGATGAAGACCGGGGAGGGCAAGACCCTGGTGGCCACCCTGGCCGTGGCCCTGAATGCCCTAAGGGGTAAGGGTGTCCACGTGGTCACGGTGAACGACTACCTGGCCCGCCGCGACGCCGAGTGGATGGGGCCCGTGTACCGGGGCCTGGGCCTCACGGTGGGGGTCATCCAGCATAGCTCCACCCCCGAGGAGCGCCGCAAGGCCTACCTGGCCGACGTCACCTACGTGACCAACTCCGAGCTGGGCTTTGACTACCTCCGGGACAACATGGCCATCAGCCCGGACCAGCTGGTGCTTCGCCACGACACTCCCTTGCACTACGCCATCATCGACGAGGTGGACTCCATCCTCATCGACGAGGCCCGCACCCCTTTGATCATCTCCGGCCCGGCGGAGAAGGCCACGGACCTCTACTACAAGATGGCGGAGATCGCCAAGAAGCTGGAGCGAGGCCTTCCCCCGGAGCCCGGAGTGCGCAAGGAGCCCACGGGGGACTACACCATTGAGGAGAAGAACCGCTCCGTGCACCTCACCCTCCAGGGCATTGCCAAGGCGGAAAAACTCCTTGGGGTGGAGGGGCTTTTCAGCCCCGAGAACATGGAGCTCGCCCACATGCTCATCCAGGCCATCCGGGCCAAGGAGCTTTACCACCGGGACCGGGACTACATCGTCCAGGATGGCCAGGTCATCATCGTGGACGAGTTCACGGGCCGCCTGATGCCAGGGCGGCGCTACGGGGAAGGCCTCCACCAGGCCATTGAGGCCAAGGAGGGGGTCAAGATTGAGCGGGAGAACCAGACCCTGGCCACCATCACCTACCAGAACTTCTTCCGCCTCTACGAGAAGCGGGCCGGGATGACCGGCACCGCCAAGACCGAGGAGAAGGAGTTCCAGGAGATCTACGGCATGGACGTGGTGGTGGTGCCCACCAACCGCCCCATGATCCGGCAGGACTTCCCCGACGTGGTCTACCGGACGGAAAAGGGAAAGTTCTATGCGGTGGTGGAGGAGATCGCCGAGAAGTACGAACGGGGCCAGCCGGTCCTGGTGGGCACCATCAGCATCGAGAAGTCCGAAAGGCTTTCCCAGATGCTCAAGGAGCCCCGCCTCTTTCTGCCCCGGCTGGAGATGCGCCTGGAGCTTTTCAAGAAGGCCAGCCAGAAGCAGCAGGGGGAGGAATGGGAGCGCCTAAGGAAGCTTCTGGAAAAGCCCACCCAGCTTAAGGATGAGGACCTTGCAGCCTTTGAGGGCCTCATTCCCCCGAAGGGCAACCTGCGCGCTGCCTGGGAGGGTTTAAAGCGGGCGGTGCATACCCTGGGCATCCTGCGCCAGGGCATTCCCCACCAGGTCCTGAACGCCAAGCACCACGCCAAGGAGGCGGAGATCGTGGCGCAGGCGGGCCGGAGCAAGACGGTCACCATCGCCACCAACATGGCGGGCCGGGGCACGGACATCAAGCTGGGGGGGAACCCCGAGTACCTGGCGGCAGCCCTATTGGAGAAGGAGGGCTTTGACCGGTACGAGTGGAAGGTGGAGCTCTTCATCAAGAAGATGGTGGCGGGCCAGGAGGAGGAGGCCCGGGCCCTGGCCCAGGAGCTGGGGATCAAGGAAGAGCTTCAGGAAAAGATCCGCCAGATCCGGGAGGAGTGCAAGGCGGACGAGGAACGGGTGCGGCAACTGGGAGGGCTTTTCATCCTGGGCACCGAGCGGCACGAGTCCCGCCGCATCGACAACCAGCTTCGGGGCCGGGCCGGGCGCCAGGGGGACCCGGGGGGAAGCCGCTTCTACGTGAGCTTTGACGACGACCTCATGCGCCTTTTCGCCTCAGACCGGGTCATCGCCATGCTGGACCGCATGGGCTTTGACGACTCTGAGCCCATAGAGCACCCCATGGTGACCCGTTCCATCGAGCGGGCCCAGAAGCGGGTGGAGGACCGCAACTTCGCCATCCGCAAGCAGCTTTTGCAGTTTGACGACGTGATGGCCCGCCAGCGGGAGGTCATCTACGCCCAGCGCCGCCTGATCCTTCTGGGTACGGATGAGGAGGTGAAGGAGGCGGCCTTGGGCATGGTGGAGGAAACGGTGGCGGGGATTGCGGAAAACATCCTGAATCCCCAGGTGCACCCCGAGGACTGGGACCTGGATGCCCTAAAGGCCACCCTCCTGGACACCGTGCCCCAGCTTGCGGACTTCCCCTTTGAGGAGCTTCGCACCTTAAAGCCCGAAGAAGGCGTGGAGCGCCTGGTGGAGGCGGCCTTGAAGGCCTACGAGGCCAGGGAGCAGGAGCTTTCCCCTCCTCTGATGCGGGCGGTGGAGCGCTTCGTGATCCTCAACGTGGTGGATTCCGCCTGGAAGGAGCACCTGCATAATCTGGACGTGCTCCGCCAGGGCATCTTCCTGCGGGGCTATGGTCAGAAGGACCCCTTCCAGGAGTACAAGATCGAGGCCACCCGGCTTTTCAACGACATGGTGGGCTTCATCAAGGGGGAGGTGGCCAAGTTCCTCTTCCGCCTCAAGGTGGAGGCGGAGCCCATGCGCCCGGTGCGGGAGGCTCCTTACGTGCCCGTGCCCGCTCCCCAGGAGGAGGCCCGGCCCTTCGGCGTGGAGAAGAAGCGCCCCACCACCCCACCGCCCCAGCCCGGCCTTTCCCGGGCCGAGCGCCGAAGGCTCATGCGGGAGGAGAAGAAGCGCAAGAAGGAGTGAGGAAGCCGGCCCGGGACTACCCCCGGGCCGGAAAGCTAGTTCGGCTAGGCCTCCACCTGGAGGCTAGCGGGGTCCAGGTTGGTGTAGACGTGCTGCACGTCGTCCAGGTCCTCCAAGGCTTCCACCAGGCGCATCACCTTGGCGGCCTCCTCAGGAGGCAGGGCCACGGTGTTCTGGGGATGCTGCACCACCTCCACCGCCTCCACGGGGATGCCCCGCCTTTTAAGTTCCTCGGCCATGCGGTAGGCCTCGGCGGGATCGGTGTAGATGGTGAGGCTTTCCCCTTCCTCCTCGAGGTCCAAGGCCCCGAGTTCTATGGCTGCCTCCTGGGCGGCCTCGGAGTTCTGGCAGACGATCACGCCTTTGCGCTCAAACTGCCAGGCCACGCTGCCCGTGGCCCCCAGGGAGCCGCCGTACTTGTTGAAGACGTGGCGCACCTCGCCGGCAGTGCGGTTGCGGTTTTCCGTGAGGGCGTAGACCAGAAGGGCCACCCCGCCCGGGGCGTAGCCCTCGTAGATGATCTCCTCGTACTGCTCGGCTCCTTCCCCTCCCCCTTGCAGCTTCTGCAGGAGGCGCTCGATGTTTTCCATGGGGACATCGTCGGCGCGGGCGGCTTCAATGGCGTTGCGAAGCTGGACGTTGGCCTCGGGGTAGGGGCTTCCCCCCGCCCGGGCAGCCGCCTGGATGGCCCGTAGGTGCTTGGAGATGATCTTGCCGCGTTTGAGGTCGTTGGCGGCTTTTTTACGCTTGATCTGTGCCCACTTGCTATGACCGGCCATGGCTCACCCCACCCATTATAGCCAGCCTTTCCAGCACCTTCTCCGCCAGGCGTTCCCCGGCCTCGCGGAAGGGGTGGAAAAGGAGGGTAACCCCCGCCCCCTCAAGGGCCGGGTCCTCCTCCGGGTAGAAGCTGGTGGCGGCCACCAGACCCCGGAAGCCCCGCTCCTTAAGCCAGCGGGCGGCGAGGAGCTTGGCCTCGAGGTCGGGCAGGGCCAGCACCACGGCCTTAAGGCCCGCAAGGTCCAGGCGTTCCCAAAGCTCTGGGTCCTCCGCATCCCCGTAGAGGACCCGCCGCCCCTTGGCCTGGTGGCGGGCCACCTTCTCGGGGTCGGCGTCCAGGCCCACGGGGCGTTCCCCCCTTGCCTCCAGGATGCGGTAGACGGCTCCCCCGGTGCGCCCCATGCCCACGATGAGCACCGTGGCCCCATCCAGGCGTTCGGGTTCCCGGTCGGGGTGGGCCACCTTGCGCTCCAGGGGAAGGAGGCGGGCCTCGAGGCGCTTGTAAAGGCTATGGCTATACCGGGCGAGGGGAGCGGAAAGGGCCATGGAAAGCGCCACCCCTAGGGCCAGGGTGGAGAGGCTATAGGGCAGGAGCCCCGCCCGCTCCAGGACGACCCCCACGATGAGAGCAAACTCCGAGTAGTTGCCCAGGTACATGCCGCTGACGAAGGCGGTGCGGGCCCGAAGCCCGAAGAGGAGAAACAGGGCGAAGAAGAGAGGGGTTTTGACCAAGGCCAGGAGGAGAAGGGACAGGACCACCCCGAGTTCCACGCCCTGTAGCCCTTCCCTGAGGCCGATATCCAGGAAAAAGGCCACCAGAAAGGCTTCCTTGAGGCTCCAAAGCCCCTTGGCCATCTCCCCTCCCTTTTCGTGGCCCGAGAGGAGGATGCCCATGATTAAGGCTCCCAGTTCCGGGGATAGCCCCATCTGGCGGAAGCCCTCGCCTCCCAGTAGGGCAAGGCCCAGGCCGAAGAGCACGAGTAGCTCGTCGTGGCCGCTTTTTTCTAGAAGCCAGGCCACGGCAAACCTGAGAAGGGGCAGGAGGAGAACCAGCCCTACCCAGGGGCTTATTTGGTTCTCGCCATACAGGGTGATAAGGCCCACCGCCACCAGGTCTTGCAGGATCAGGATGCCCACGCTTAGGCGGCCATGGTAGGTGGTGAGCTCCTTTTTGTCCTCGAGGACCTTCACCACCAGCACGGTGCTGGAAAAGGCCAGGGCAACGGCCAGGGGAAGGTTTCCCACGAGGAGGAAGGCAAGCAGGGCGAAAAGCAGGAGGTGGAGGCCGCCCACTCCCAGGATGCGGGGCTCGAGGAGGTCTTGAAAGCGGAGCTTTAACCCCACGGTGAAAAGGAGAAGGAGCACCCCGATCTCCGCCGCGCGGTGCAAAAACTCTGTCTCCCTCAAGCCCATCCTGTGAAGGGCAAACCCTGCCCCCAGGTAGCCCACCAAGGGGGGAAGCCCCAGGCGGCTGGCCAGCAAGCCCAGGGCAAAGGCGGTGGCCACCCAGAGAGCCTCCATGGGTCCCAGGGTAGCAAACCAACAAGAAACAGGGAGGGTTTACCCCCCTGTGTTTCTACACCCGCCGGCTCACTTCTTCTCGGCCAGGGCCTTATCCAGGAGGCCCTTCCACTCCTCGTAGGGCAGGAAGCCCGTGCGCTTTTCCCCTGCGATGAAAAAGGTGGGGGTGCCGGTGAGGCCCAGGTCCGTGGCCAGCTTCTGGTCGGCCAGGACCCCCTCGCGGTGCTTATTGGAGGAAAGGCACTGGCTAAAGGTGTTCTCGTCCAGCCCCATCTGCCCCGCCAGGTCCACCAAGTAGCGGTCCAGCACGCTCCCCTGCAGGTTTGCCCAGCTGGAGGCTGCCCGGAAGAGGACCTCGTGGTACTCGTAGTAGCGCCCTTGGTCGGCGGCGCAGGCGGCGGCCTCGCTGGCCCGGATCACGTTGGCCTGGCCGGGGAAGGGGAAGTCGCGGAAGAGGTAGCGCACCTTGCCGGTGTCGATGTACTCGGCCTTAAGCCGGGGAAGGACGTTTAGGGCGTGGTTCTGGCAGTGGGGGCAGAGGTAGTTGGAGAAGTCCACCACCACCACGGGGGCGTTGGGGTCGCCCAGGGCAAAGCGGGCACCTTGGGCGGGGTCCAGCCCGGCTTTCCCCTTGGGACCCCAAAGGATCCAGCCCAAGCCGAGAACGGCCAGGGCCACCACTACGAGAACTATGGCGCGCTGCATGGGTTTACTCTACCACGTCCCGGATGAGAAGCCTCAAGCCCGACCCGGTGGGCCAGAAAAAGGCTTTACTGGCCCCGGTAGGGGGCCTGCCGGGCCTCCCCCTCCGGGGTCACGTAGAAGGGGTTTTGGTCGGTGGATACCAGGGTCTCCTTGTCTATGGCTTCCTGGAGATCCTTGGGCAAAACGAACATGGCCTCGAGGTAGGGGGCGGAGAGGTGCCTTAAAGCCAGCTGCCGCTCCCGGATGCGGGCCTCGATGACCCCTTCCGAGAAGGCCGCGGGGTCAAAGGCATCCGAGGCCAGGAGGAAGCCAAAGTTCAGGAAGAAGCTGGGGATGTGGTTCTTGTAGCTCCGCACGTAGCGGAAAGCCTCCCGCACCGTGCGGTGCACCACGGGATGCACGCGGTAGTGGGTAAGCATGATCATCCCCGCCTGCATGCCCATGATCCCGCCCGGGTTCAGGTGGGCCTTAACCAGGCGGTAAAACTCCACCGTGTAGAGAAGCCTTGCGGGGTTGTCCTCCCCCACGGGGTCCGTGAGGTCGATGATGATGACGTCGTACGTGTCCTGGGTGCGCTCCAGGTAAGCCCGGGCATCCTGGATGATCAGGGTGGTCCTGGGGTCCTCAAAGGCTCCCTGGTGCCACTCGGGCATGTGGCGCTTGGCCACCTCCACCAGCTCCCCGTCGATGTCCACCATGACCGCCTTTTCCACCGTGGGGTGCTTGAGGACCTCCCTTAAGGTGGCACCTTCCCCGCCTCCCACGATGAGCACGGTCCTGGGCTCGGGGTGGGAGAGCATGGCGGGGTGGACCAGGGTTTCGTGGTAGACGTACTCGTCCCTTTCCGTGCTCTGCACGTCCTTGTCCAGGACCAGCACCTTGCCGAAGCCCTTGGTTTCAAAGAGAAAGTAGTCCTGGTACTTGGTGCGGCCGGAGGCGATCACCCTTTCCATGCGCCGCACCATGGTTTCGTAAGGGGTGATGTGCTCAAAAAAGTACATGCCGTAGTCCATAGCTTCAACCTCCTTGCTGGCCGCCAAAGGTCCGGCGCTTGATGGCGTGTTCCGTTCCCCGCCAGTAGCGGAAGGCCGATTCCTCCTTGGCCCCGAAGGCCCGGGAGAGCCCCTTCAGGACCTCCTCGGGGTCCACTCCATCCCGGTAGAAGTAGAGGTCCAGGGTGGCGGAGGCGTTGTCCTCGGGCCAGGTGTGGATCATCACCGCCGCCACCGGGCTTACCACTGCCGCCGAGAGCCCCTGGGGATGAAACTTGTACACCACCGACTGGGCTGAGCCCCTGGGTGCCCCCAGGCGCATCACCGCATCCAGGAGGGCTGCCTCCACCATCTTGGGGTTTTCCAAGACATCCAGGTCGCAGCCATAAATTTCCGCCACCCAACGCCCACCCGGCACCGCTTCCACAAAGGGCCATGATAGCACACCTCTAGCCGAAGAAGTCCTTGAGCTGCTCTTTGCTGATCAGCACCTCCCGGGGCTTGGAGCCCTTGGAGGGACCCACGATGCCCATGGCCTCGAGGGCATCCATGAGCTTCCCGGCCCGGGCGTGGCCGATGGAAAGGCGGCGTTGCAGGCGGCTTACGGAGCCGTAGCCCTCCTCCACCACGATCTCCGCCGCCTTCTTGAGAAGGGGATCCGAGAAGTCCACCTCGCCGGGGCCCGCGCCCTCCGGCCCCTTGGGGGGCTCAAAGTCCTGGCCGTAGGCCTCGGCGAAGCGGTCCTCGTAACTCTGGCCCCTGAGGAAGCCAGCCAGGCGCCCTACTTCCTCCTCGGAGAGGTAGGGTACCTGCAGGCGCACGGGCTTGGTGAGCCCGGGCTGGTAGAAGAGGGCATCCCCCTGGCCGATGAGCTTTTCCGCTCCCTGGGTGTCCAGGATGGTGCGGGAGTCAAAGCCGCTGGACACGGCAAAGGCCAGGCGGGCGGGGATGTTCACCTTGATGAGGGAGGTGAGGATGTCCACGCTGGGCCGCTGGGTGGCCAGGATAAGGTGCATGCCCGTGGCCCGAGCCATCTGGGCCAGGCGCAAAATGGCGGATTCCACCTCCTTGGGGGCGGTCATCATCAGGTCGGCCAGCTCGTCCACCACGATGACCAGATAGGGAAGGGTTTCCCCGCCCTCCTTCTCCATCTTGGCGTTGTACTGTTCCAGGTTGCGGGCCCCCACCCCGCTTAGGAGGCGGTAGCGCCGTTCCATGTGGGCCACCGCCCCCTGCAGGACCAAGGCAGCCTCCTCGGGGCTGGTGACCACGGGGCGCACCAGGTGGGGGATGCCCTCGTAGGGGGTGAGCTCCACCATCTTGGGGTCGATGAGGAGGAAGCGCAAGGAGGTGGGGAGGTGTTTAAAGAGGAGGCTTGCGATAAGGACGTTGATGGCCACGCTCTTGCCGCTTCCCGTGGAGCCGGCGATGAGGAGGTGGGGCATTTTGGCGAGATCCCTCACCCAGATCTCCCCCTCGATGCTCTTGCCGAGGACCAGGGGCAGAAGGGCCTTGGCGTTTTGGAAGGCAGGGGAGAGGACCGCCTCCGAGAAGCGCACCAGCTCCCTTTTGGGGTTGGGCACCTCGAGGCCCACGGTGTTCTTCCCGGGAATAGGGGCTTCGATGCGCACCGCCCCCACCGCCAGGGCCCGGGCCAGGTCGTTTTGCAGGCTCTGGATGCGGCTGATCTTTTCCCCGGGGGCAGGCAGAAGCTCGTAGCGGATCACGGAGGGGCCGCGGGCATGGCCCACCACCTCCGCCTGCACCCCGAAGTGCTTGAGGGTGTCGGCGATGGTGCGCTTCAGCCTTTCCACCTCCTCCTCCAGGCCCCGGGCGGTTCCCTTGAGCTCCGGGGGGTCCAGGAGGTCCGGGGTGGGGAGGGCCAGGGCCGTGCTCTGGGGACGGGAGCGGGGCGGTGAAGGAGGGTCCGGCTGGACCTGGGCTGGGGAGGGTTCGGGGAAGACCAGGTCCAGGTCAAAGGGTTCCGGTTCAGGGGCAGCGGGTGGGGGAGAAATAGCGGGCGGGGGGTTCCCCGTGAGGAGGGCCCTAAGCCCCTCGGCCTGGGCCTCGGGATGCCGGGAGAGGAAGGATAGCCAAGAGGAAAGCTCCTCGTAGCGCCCCTCGAGGTCCAGGACCAGACCGGAAAGCTCCTCCCAACGGGCCTTGCGCTCTTCCCGAAGCCTTAGGCCCTGGACCAGGCCTCCCACGCTGGGCTTCGGCGCAGGAAAGGTGAGAAGGGCTTTTAAGCGGGATAAAAGGGCCTGGGCCTCGAGGTGAAGGGCTGCCCGCCGTTCCTCCAGGGCATCCCGCAGGGGACCTTCCCCCGGCACAGGGGTTTTCAAGCCTTGGAGGAGGGCTTGGAGCCGGGGTTCCAGGGGCCTTTGGTCCTCTTCCATCTGCCGCTTCAGCTCGGCGGCCCGTTCCTTCAAGAACTCCCTTAAAGCCTTTTCCACCCCCGGGAGTTCCGCAGGGGAGAGGTTCTGCGCCAGGGCCTTTAGGGCGGTGTGTTCAGGGTAAAGGCGGGCGAGGAAGCCGATCCTTTGCCTGAGAAGAAGGGCTTTCAGGCGGTGGCGGATCCGGCGCACGCCCTCCACCCCCAGGTGCAGGCCGGTGAGGAGGAGGTGAAAAGGAGGTCTTCGCCGCCAGAGGTCCAGGACCAAGGAGGCCAGGATGGGGGGAAGGAGGAAGCCCAAGGCCCCTGCCTTGGCTTCCAGGAAGGAGCGCACTTCCTCGCCCATCCGGCCCGAAAGGGGTTGCCCCAGGAGGGGAAGGAGGGCGAAGGCCAGGAGGTAAAGGAAAAGAAGGTGGCGAAGAAGAGGCTTTAGGGGTTTGTTCCGGAAGAGGAAGGCCCCCAGGAGGAAAAGGCTTGGCGGAAGGAGGTAGGCGGGTAGGCCCAGCGTCTGGTAGAAGGTTTCCCGGAGGAAGGACCCGAAGGCCCCTGTGGGCAAGGGTAGAAGGGGAGCGGCGAAGAAGACCCCCGCCCCCAAGGCCACGGTACCCAGGGCCTCGAGGTCGCGGTTTCGGCTGGGCCTAGCCGGTTTCCGCTTCGCCATCGGAAGGATTATAACCTGGCGGCATGGAAGGGCAAAGGAAAGCCCGGGGCATACCTCCCCCGGGCCTGAGGTTAAGGGGCTACTTCTTCAGCTCCTTAATCACCGCCTGGGTGAGGTCGGTGTCCTCGCCGGCGTAGACCACCAGCCCCGACTGGGCCGCCACCTGGCGGCTCATGACCACGGCGAAGCCCTGGGCCTTGGCCACCTTGGCGATGGCCTGGTCCACCTCCTCCAGGATGGGCCTAAGCACCGGGTTCTGCCGGTCCTGCCATTTCTTTAGGGTGTCCTGGTAGGTCTTGAGGAGGGCCTCGTAGTCCTGGCGCTCCTTGGCCGTGGCCTGTCCCGAACGGATCTTTTGGTCCAGGGGCTTGAGTTTCTCCTCCAGGGGAGCCAGCTCCTTGCGAGCCTGGGCCTGGAGATCCTGTACCTTCTTGTAGTCGGGGTGGGCCTGCACCAGGGCATCCGCATCCACGAAGCCCAGCCGGGTGGCCACGTTTCGGTTCTGGGCCAGCATGGGGGTGAGGAGGGCACCGAGGGCCAGGGCAAGGGCCACTAGGGGAAAGCGTTTCATAGGGGAAAGCCTAAGGCCTTAGGGTGAAGGGTGTGTGAGAGAAGCCTATCTTTCGCTTGGGCCCGGATAGGGGTATCATACCTGGAGGAGGTGGATTATGCGCAAGATGCTTCTGGTTTTGGCATTGTTGGCTTTGGGCACGGGGGCTTTTGCCCAGCGGGCGGTTTCCTTCCGCCTTTCCCTGCCCCCGGCAGGGCTGGGACTGGGCCTCGAGGCGCCCTTGGAGCGCAACCTGGCCTTCCGGGGATTTGTGGACCTCTTTCCCGGCGGACCCAGTTTCCTGGCGGCGGGCGAGGTTCTCTTCAAGCCGGACCTGGGCCAGCTGGACCGGGACCTGCGGGGGATTAGGCCCTACTTCGGCGGTGGGCTTGGGGCCAGGATCGCGGGCGCAAGCTCCGTGGGGGTGCACCTCTCCTTGGGGGCGGAGGTCCTTTTTGACCCCCGCACGGGCGTTTTCCTGGACGGGGAGTACTACTACCCCTTCAGTGGGGGCGGGTCCAGCCGGGTCGTCCTCGGCGTGAACCTGCGCTGAAGTAGGAAGCGTGCCTTCCCGCCCCCACGGGGGCGGGACATTTTTCTCTGGATTTCGGGCGTAGACTTGCCCCTAGGAGGTGGCAGGATGTTGGTCAGGGACTGGATGACCAAGGACCCCCTCACCGTGGCCCCGGATACCCCGGTGCTGGAGGCCATCAACCTTTTGAAGAGCAAGGGCTTCCGGCGCTTGCCAGTGGTGAAGGGCGGGAAGCTCGTTGGGCTGGTCACCGACAAGGACCTCAAGGACGCCATGCCCTCCAAGGCCACCACCCTTTCCGTTTGGGAGATGAACTACCTCCTCTCCAAGCTCACGGTGCAGGAGGTCATGGCCAAGCCCGTGATCACCGTGGAGGCCGACGCACCCCTGGAGAAGGCAGCCCTTTTGATGGAGGAGAAGAAGATTGGCGGCCTTCCGGTGATGGAGGGGGAGAAACTGGTGGGCATCATCACCGTGACCGATGTCCTGAGGGCCTTTATTGAGGTGTTGGGGCTTAAGATGGGGGGCTTGCGCATCACCGTGGACATCCCGGATGTGCCCGGGGCCCTGGCCCAGATGGCCCGGGCGGTTCCCCCAGCCAACATCGTTTCCATCGCCACCGCGGCCCACCTCCCGGGCTACCAGCGCCTGGTCCTCAGGGTGGTGGGTGAGGATGTGGAGGGGGTTCCCGACCGGTTAAGGGCCGCCGGGGAGCGGGTGGTGGACGTACGCCCCGGTTAGGCTCCGTTGCGGTAGGCGGGATAGGAGCCCAGGACCTTGAGGAAGGCGGCCCGCCTGAGAAGGCCCAGAAGGGCCTGGGCGGGGCCGGGGTCTTCCAGGTGGCCCTCGAGGTCCAGGTAGAAGAGGTAGCTGAAGGGCTTATCGCGCCTGGGCCGGGACTCCAGCTTGGTGAGGTTCACCCCGGCCTCGGCGAACACGGAAAGAGCCTCCAGAAGCCCCCCGGGCCGGTGGCGCACGGCGAAGACGATGCTGGTCTTGTGGGGGCCTTCCCCCTTAGGGGCTTCCTCCCGCCCGATGACGAAGAACCGGGTGTAGTTGTGGGGGTAGTCCTCAATGTTTTCCGCCAGAACCTCGAGGCCGTAAAGCTCTGCCGCCCGCCGGCTGGCGATGGCCCCCACCCCGGGCTCGGGGTTCTCCGACAGGGACCGGGCTGCCCCTGCCGTATCAAAAACCGGGATGGGAGTAAGGCGCATGCGGGCCAGGAAGCCGTCGCACTGGGCCAGGGCCTGGGGGTGGCTTTTGACCGCCTTGAGGTCTTTGAGCTCGGTGCCCTCGGGAGCGAGGAGGCAGTGCTCCACCCGGTGGATGATCTCCCCCACCACGTGGAGGTCGCTTTCCAGAAGCAGGTCGTAGGTCTGGTTGATGCTGCCTGCGGTGGTGTTCTCCACGGGCACCACCCCGAGATGCGCTTCGCCTGCTTCCACCGCCTCGAAGACCTGGTGGAAGGTGGGAAAGCCTATGGGGGTGGAGCCGGGAAAGTTCCTGAGCAGGGCCTCCTCGCTATAGGCTCCTTCCGTTCCCTGGAAGGCGATCCTCATGCCCTTCATCCTACCGCTTCCCGTAGACAGGAGAAAGGCGCTTCCCCTTAGCATGGCCCTTGTGGCGCGGCTGCTTGTGGTGGACGACGACCCCCGCATCCCCCGGGTGCAGGACCCCCGCCTGGCTTCCCACCTGGAGGCCTATCTGGAGGAGAAGCGGCTACCCCTGGAGGGGAATGGCCTTCTGGAAGAGCTGGCCCAGGCCCTGTACGCTTAGGGGGTGGCCGAGCTTTTAGAGATCACCGATCCTGAGGCCTGGAACCGGCTGGTTTCCAGCCTCCCCATCACCAGCGCCCTGCAGTCCTGGGGCTGGGGGGAGGTGAAGCGGCTTTCCGGCTGGGTGCCCAGACGGTTTGCGGTCTACGGAAAGGAGGGGCTTCTGGGGGCAGCCCAGGTGCTGCTGCGCCCCCTGCCCGGCGGCCTCCGCCTGGCCTATGCCCCTAGGGGACCTGCCCTTTCCCGCCTCGAGGACCTCCCCCTGGTGGCCAAGGCCCTGGCCCAGGGGGTGCGGGGTACCCACCTGGTCCTCGAGCCCGAGGCGGGATGGCCGGCGGAGGAACCTCCCCCCACCTTTCCTGGCCTCCTCCTCGAGGAATCCGTCCAGCCCGCCTATTCCCTATGGCTGGACCTCACCCAAGGGGAAGAAGCCCTCCTTAAGGGGATGAAGGAGATGCACCGTCGCAACGCCCGCCTGGCCCTCAAGCGCACGGAGCTTGGCGTGGAGGGGGAGGAGGCCTTTCCCGAGTTTTTCCGCCTCTTTGAGGAGACCAACCGCCGGGCCAAGCTCCTGCAACACGCCAAGGAGTACTACCAGGCGGTGCTCAGGGAGATGAACCAGCCCTATGGGGAGGCCTTCTTGGCCGTGGCCCGTAAGGGTGGGGAGGCCTTGGCGGCGGGGCTTTTTGTGGCCTTCGCCGGCAAGGTGGACTACCTTTATGGAGGAAGCAGCCGCGCCCACCCCGAGGCCAAGGCTCCCATGGGCATGCACCTGGCGGCCATCCGCCATGGGATCGGACGCGGCTACCGCATCTACGACCTCTGGGGCGTGCCCAGGACCCCGGAGGGCAGCCATGCGGAGGGGATATGGCGGTTCAAGGAGGGGTTTGGGGGTAGGCGCGTCCACTTTCCCGCCTACACCCTGCCCCTTTCCCCCCTCTACCGTCCCTTGAAGCTTCTCCTGCGCTTGCGCAAGACCTGGGTGAACCTGCGGGTACGGGGGAACCCGCGGGATGTCCTGGGCTGAAAGGGCTTGCGGCTCTTGTCATCTTTCTCAAGGGGCCTTGGGTAAGGTGGGAAGGTGGTGCGGCCGCTTCTTGCTCTCCTTGTCGCCTTGGGGTTTCTCCTCTGGTGGTTTCTGCAATCTGCCCCCAAGCCTCCTCCCGCGAACGAAGGGGTGCGCCTAAGGGGGGTGGAGTTCCTCCTTTTTCCCGAGGAAAAGGGGGTGGAGTGGCGGTTTACCGCGGAGGAGATGGTGGAGGAGGGAGGGGGTTTCCGCATCCAGGGGGGGCTTAAGGGGGAACGCTATGTGGAGGACCGGCTGGACCTGCGCCTTTTCGCCCCCGAGGTGGCGGTGGAGCCAGGGGATAACCTGCGGGCTCCTTTCGCCCGGGTGGAGATCCTGAAGGGGTGCTACCGCCTGGAGCTTTCCCGGCCCGGCCTCGGGGACGTCCTCATCCGGCAGAAGGAGGGGTTTTCGGCCCCCTGGGTGCGGATTGAGGCGCCCAACCTCCGGGGCGAGGCGGAGCGCTTCCGCTCCGACTTCGCCCTGGAGCGGATTGAGGCGGAAAACCCTCGGTTTGAGTTCCCCGCCGGGGGGAGCTTTGGACCTTGCCAGGTGGAAGGAGGAAGCGGATGAAACGGATGGGATGGGTGCTCTTGGCGATGGCTTTGGTCTTCGCGGCCTCGGAGGTGCGGGTGATCCGGGTGGAGGGAGGGCGGCTTTCCGGGGACCTCCGCTACGGTCCCTGGGTCTTTGAGGGGGAGGTGCGGGGCCGGGTGAAGGACCTCACCATCCTCGCCCCCAAGGCCACCCTCATCGCCCCGAAGGGGAAGACCATGCAGGAGGCGGAGGGGGAGAGGGAGGCCCGGTTTGAGGGGGGCGTGGTGGTGCGGAGGGGCCGGGTGGAGGCCCGGGGGCCGGTTCTGGTCTACCGGGAGAAGACCGGGGAGGGAGAGCTTCTGGGCCCGGCCCGCATGCGCCAGGAGCCCAAGCCGGGGGAGGACCCGGTGGAGGTGGAGGCCAGCCGCATGACCTTCCAGGTGGACACGGACACCTCCAGCAGCAAAAACGCCATTCTTAAAAGCGGGAACCAGGAGGGGCGGGCCGCCTTTGTCTACTACGAGGAGGAAAAGGGCCTTGCGGTCTTCACCGACCCCAAGGAGGTGGTCCTGGTGCGCAAGCGCAAGGACGGGGACCTGGTGATCCGGGCCAAGGAGGTGCGAAGCCTCACCGGTTCCAAAAAGCTCATCGCCACCGGGGGGGTGCGGCTCCAGGACGGGGATCTGGTCACCACGGGGGAGAGCCTCTACTACGACGATACCACCGGGGAGGCCATCGTTTTGGGCAGGCCGGCGGTGAGCGAGAACAAGAAGGAAGGGTTCAGGCTTTCCGGGAACACGCTCCAGCACAATGTAAACCGCCACCAGGTGCGGGTTTATGGCAAGGGGTTCCGCCTGCCCGTGGGGGAGTTTAGGAAGCTTGGGGAGAAGTAAGCGGGGTTTAAGGTGCTCCCCTCTCGCCCTTGCCGCCATGCCCTAAGGTTCCTCCTTGGGGTGGCCGCCCTTTGCCTCCTCGCCCTGGCCCAGGAGGTCTTCCACCCCCAGGTGGAGCTCACCCGCAAGGAGAAGAAGGTGGTGGCCTGGGTGAGGGGGGAGGAGGGAAGCCTCTTCTACGCGGACTACGGGGACCTCCTGGTGGGGGAGCTGCAAGCCCTTTCCCCCGAGAGGGTCCAGGTGGAGAACCGAGCCTTCTTCCGGGATCTGGGAAGCGCGGTGGAGGAGGGGCTGAAGGTGGGGGAAAGGGTGGAGGTGGCCTATAACCCCGATTGGGAACAGGAGGGGCTTCCCTACCTGATGCGTTTGCGAAGGGCTGGCGAAGGGAAGGGGGAGCGTTACCTCCGCCTCGTCCTCTTTGACCCCAAGGGGGTGGAGGTGCGCCTGGGGGAGGAGGTGGAGGCCAGGGGGCCCCTGGCGGTGGTGGAGCGGGGTGGGGTGGAGGAGCTCTTCCTCTCCGGGGGAGAGGCCCGGTACCTGGAGGAGGAAGGCCGGCTGGAGCTAAGGCCAGCTCCCGGAAAGGTGGCGGTGGCCCAGGGGCAGGTGTGGGTGGAGGGGCAGAGGCTCCGCTACCAAAACGACACCGGGGAGGCCCTATTGGAGGGTCCTCTGGAAGTGCGCCGCGAAGGGGAAAAACCCCTTTCGGGCAAGGCGGGTTCCTTGCGCTATCTTCTGGATGAGGACCGGCTTTGGCTTCTCGGAGGGGTGGAGCTTACCCAGGGCGGGCGCACCACCAGGGCCGAGCGGGCGCTTCTCCGGGAAAAGGAAGGGTACGCCTTCCTGTATGGGAAGGTGGAAAGCCGGGACGAAAGGGGTGTGGTGCGGGGGGAACGGGTGCGCTACGCCCTGAAGACCGGGGAGGTGGTGGTCCTGGGCGGGGTGGCCGGGGAGTTCCGCGGCGACTAGGCGGGCACGCCCGCCATCAGAAGGCCCAGGCGCTCTTCCTTGGCTTCTTCCGGGCTGAGTTCCCCCACGATGCGTCCCTCGTACATGACCAGGATGCGGTCCGAGAGGCTGATCACCTCGGAAAGGTCGGCGGAAACCAGAAGCACCGCCAGGCCCTGGTCGCGGGCCTCCACCAGGCGCTGGTGGATAAACTCTATGGCTCCCACGTCCACGCCCCGGGTGGGCTGGGCGGCGATGAGGAGGCGGGGCCCCCGCAAAAGCTCCCTGCCCACCACGATCTTCTGCTGGTTCCCCCCGGAGAAGCGCCGGGCGGAGAGGTCCGTGGAGCGAGGGCGGACGTCAAAGGTTTCCACCAGGGTCCGGGCGTGCTGCTCCATGGCCTTTCCGTCCAGGAAGCCCAGGAAGCCCCGGAAGGGGGGGCGGTGCTGGTCCCCCAGTATGGCGTTTTCCCGCACGGAGAAGTCCAGGACCAGCCCACGGGCAAGCCGGTCCTCGGGGATGTGGCTCACGCCCGCCTCCCGTACCTTGAGGGCCAGGTGGGGAAGAGGATGGCCCAGGTAGCGCACCGTTCCCCGGTACTTGCGCAGGCCCGCCAGGGCCTCCACCAGCTCGGTCTGGCCGTTTCCTTCCACCCCGGCGATGCCCACGATCTCCCCAGCCCGCACGAAGAAGCTCACCCCCCTTAGCCTGGGGGGCGCCTCGAGGCCCTCCACCTCCAGCACCACCTCGCCGGGCCGGGCAGGGCCCTTTGCTACCCTCAGGACCACCTCCCGGCCCACCATCATCCGGGCCAGGGCCTCCAGGCTGGTCTCCTTGGTGCGTACCGTGCCCACCACCTTGCCGTCCCGGATCACGGTGATGCGGTCGGAGACCTCCAGCACCTCCTTCAGCTTGTGGCTGATGAAGATGGCGGCGTTGCCCTTCTGCACGTAGACCCGGAGGAAGCGAAAAAGCTCCTTCGCCTCCTGGGGGGTAAGGACGGCGGTGGGCTCGTCCAGGATGAGGATCCTGGCCTCCCGGTAGAGGGCCTTGAGGATCTCCACCCGCTGCTGCAACCCCACGGGGAGGTTCTCTACCTTCTCGTCCAGGGGGACCTCAAAGCCCAGCTCCTCCATGAGCTTCTCAGCCCGCTTTCGGGCGGCCTCGAGGTCCAGGAAAAGGGGGCTTCCCGGTTCCAGGCCCAAAACCAGGTTCTCCAAGACGGTGAAGGGCTCCACCAGCATGAAGTGCTGGTGGACCATGCCAATGCCGGCCCCTATGGCGTCCAGAGGGCTTTTAGGCCTATAGGGCTTCCCGTCCACCCACATTTCTCCGGCGTCCGGGGGCTGAAGGCCGTAGACGATCTTCATCAGGGTGGACTTGCCGGCACCGTTTTCCCCCACCAGGGCCAAGACTTCGCCCCACTCCAGGTCCAGGCTGATGCGGTCGTTGGCCAGAACCAGGGGGAAGCGCTTGGTGATGTCCTTGAGGACCAGGGCCTTCGCCACGCCAGGAGTATACGGGAAAACCGGGGCCAGAAGGCCCCGGCCTTCAGCCCAAAGCCCCCTTAGCGGGTTTCGGGCACCTGGATCTCCCCGTTGATGATGGCCTGCTTCAGCTCCTCGAGGCGGGCCTTCACCTCCTCGGGGATCAGGGCCTGGTTGTACTCGTCCAGGGCGTAGCCCACGCCGTCCTCGGCGAGGCCCAGGTCCTTGACCCCGCCCTGGAAGGTACCGTCCACGACGCTCTTGATGGTGTCGTACACGGCCACGTCTACCCGCTTGACCATGGAGGTCAGGCCGTGGTTGAGGGTGGTGGGGTCGTTGTCGGTGTCGCCCAGATAGTTCTGGTTGGAGTCCACGCCGATGAAGAAGAGGGGTGTGGTGCCCTCGCCGCACTTCTCCTCGTAGGCGGGGTACTTGGGCACGCCGGCGAAGCGGTCCTCGCGCACGAAGCGCACGGCCCCGCCTTCCCTGAGGCACATCTCCTCCTTCACGAAGTCAATGAGGCCGAGGCCGGAGCCGCCGGCGGCGGCGTAGATGATGTCCGCCCCTTGACGGGCCTGGCTGGAGGCGATCTCCTTGGCCTTGGCGGGGTCGTTCCAGGCGGCGGGGGTGTTGCCCACGTACCCCACCAGGACCTTGCCCTGGATCTTGTCCTCCTTGAAGGCGTACTCCGCCCCGGCCCGGAAGCCCGCCTCAAACTTGTGGATGAGGGGGATGTCCATGCCGCCGATAAAGCCCACCACCCCGGTGCGGCTCATCTTGCCGGCGATGTAGCCCACCAGGAAGCTTCCCTCCTGCTCCCGGAAGACCAGGCCCACGGCGTTGGGCAGCTTGCCTTCCCCGGGAACGGCGTCGATCACCGCAAAGTTCACCTTGGGGAACTCCTTGGCGGTGGCGGTGATGGCGGGCTCGTTGGCGAAGCCCACGCCGATCACCAAGTCAAACCCTTCCTCGGCGAAGGTGCGGATGCCCTGGCCCACCTGGGAGGGATCGGCGGGCTCAAAGTCAAAGATCTGGACGCCAAGCTCCTGGGCCGCCCGTTGCGCTCCTTCCCAGGCGGACTGGTTGAAGGAGCGGTCAAACTTGCCGCCGGCGTCAAAGGCAAGCCCCACCCGGACGTTGGCCCCGGGAAGGCTCGTTTCCTCAGTCGGAGCCGCCTCCGCGCCGGCCTGCTCCTCCGCTTTTCTGGGGCAGGCCGTAAGGGCCACGGCGAGCGCGCCTAGGGTGAGCAACCACAAAAGCCTCCTCATAACGCCTCCTTTCGGGATAGGGGATGCGCCCCTGTCTCCAAAGGAAAGTATAGCCCAAGGTAGACTAGGGCCATGACCCTGGAAGAGGCGAGGAAGCGGGTGAACGAGCTCAGGGATCTCATCCGCTACCACAACTACCGCTACTACGTCCTGGCGGACCCCGAGATCTCCGACGCCGAGTACGACCGGCTCCTTAGGGAGCTTAAGGAGCTTGAGGAGCGCTTCCCCGAGCTTAAAAGCCCGGACTCCCCCACGGAGCAGGTGGGGGCTAAGCCCCTCGAGGCCACCTTCCGCCCCATCCGCCATCCCACCCGCATGTACTCCTTGGACAACGCCTTCAACTTTGACGAGCTCAAGGCCTTTGAGGAGCGGATTGGGCGGGCCTTGGGGCGGGAAGGCCCCTTTGCCTACACCGTGGAGCACAAGGTGGATGGCCTCTCGGTGAACCTTTACTACGAGGACGGGGTCCTGGTCTGGGGGGCCACCCGGGGGGACGGGGAGGTGGGGGAGGAGGTGACCCAGAACCTCCTCACCATTCCCACCATCCCGAGAAGGGTCAAGGGGGTACCGGAGCGCCTCGAGGTCCGGGGCGAGGTGTACATGCCCATAGAGGCCTTCCTCCGCCTCAACGAGGAGCTGGAGGAAAAGGGAGAGAAGATCTTCAAAAACCCCAGAAACGCCGCCGCCGGCTCCCTCAGGCAGAAGGACCCCCGGATCACCGCAAGGAGGGGCCTCAGGGCCACCTTCTACGCCCTGGGCCTCGGCCTGGAGGAAAGCGGGCTCAAGACCCAGCTGGACCTCCTTCACTGGCTTAGGGAGAAGGGGTTTCCCGTGGAGCACGGCTTCGCCCGGGCAGAAGGGGCAGAGGGGGTGGAAAGGATCTACCAGGGCTGGCTGAAGGAGCGGCGAAGCCTGCCCTTTGAGGCGGATGGGGTGGTGGTGAAGCTGGATGAGCTTTCCCTCTGGCGGGAACTGGGGTACACTGCCCGGGCCCCGCGCTTTGCCATCGCCTACAAGTTCCCCGCGGAGGAGAAGGAAACCCGCCTGCTTCAGGTGGTCTTCCAGGTGGGGCGCACGGGCAGGGTGACGCCGGTGGGCATCCTGGAGCCCGTCTTCATTGAGGGAAGCGAGGTCAGCCGGGTTACCCTGCACAATGAAAGCTACATTGAGGAGCTGGACGTGCGCATCGGGGACTGGGTCCTGGTGCACAAGGCGGGGGGGGTGATCCCCGAGGTCCTCAGGGTCCTGAAGGAGAAGAGGACCGGGGAGGAGAGGCCCATTCGCTGGCCGGAAACCTGTCCCGAGTGCGGCCACCGCCTGGTCAAGGAGGGCAAGGTGCACCGCTGCCCCAATCCCTTGTGCCCGGCCAAGCGCTTTGAGGCCATCCGCCACTACGCCTCCCGCAAGGCCATGGACATCGGGGGTCTTGGGGAGAAGCTCATTGAGAAGCTCCTGGAAAAGGGCTTGGTGAAGGATGTGGCCGACCTTTACCGCCTTAAGAAGGAGGATCTCCTGGGCCTGGAGAGGATGGGGGAGAAGAGCGCGCAAAACCTCCTCCGCCAGATTGAGGAGAGCAAGGGGCGGGGCCTGGAGCGCCTCCTCTATGCTCTGGGACTGCCGGGGGTGGGGGAGGTGCTGGCCCGCAACCTGGCAGCCCACTTCGGCACCATGGACCGCCTCCTCGAGGCCAGCCTGGAGGAACTCCTCCAGGTGGAGGAGGTGGGGGAACTCACCGCCCGGGGGATTTACGAAACCCTGCAGGACCCTGCCTTCCGGGACCTGGTGAGGCGCCTCAAGGAGGCTGGGGTGGAGATGGAGGCCAAGGAACGGGGGGAAGAGGCTTTAAAGGGCCTTACCTTCGTCATCACCGGGGAGCTATCCCGGCCGCGGGAGGAGGTGAAGGCCCTTCTTCGGCGCCTTGGGGCCAAGGTGACGGATTCCGTGAGCCGCAAGACCAGCTACCTGGTGGTGGGGGAGAACCCTGGAAGCAAGCTGGAGAAGGCCCGGGCCCTGGGGGTGCCCACCTTGACGGAGGAGGAGCTGTACAGGCTCATAGAGGAGCGCACGGGGAAGCCTGTGGAAACCTTAGCTTCCTAGAGCGGGTGGCTGCGTGGGAAGATCTTTTCCAGGGCCTCCTGGAGCCTGGAACCGGACAAGCCAAGCTCTTTGAGGGCCTTTTCGTAAAGCTCCGGGGTGAGAAGCCCCTGGAGGGCCTTAATTTCCGTATGGGAGAGATGGGCTCCCTTTAATACGTGCTCCTCAAAGCTCTGCCAGGCCAGGGGCACATGGGCCTTAACTATTTCAGCAATGGCCTTGGCGTACTGCCTTATTTCCCACTGGGCATGGGGGTCCAGGCGCAGGGCCAGGAAGTGGAAAAGATTGTGGAGGTCTTGCTTCCAGTAGAACTCGGTGTAGAGGTTTAGGGGCAGGACCATGCGGGCCATCTCCCGGGCGATCCCCTTTTCCAGAAGGGTTTGGTAGGCCTGGTAGGCTTCCCGCTCCACCCCTTTGAGGAGAAGGGAGGCTTCCTCATCGGAAAGCTCCCCCTCGGAACCCTGCTTGTTCCGCCGGGCTTGTTTCCGCCACGCTTGTGGCTCGTAAAACTCCTCCTTGAGGACGGAGTAGCGACCGGAGATCTCGTTCACGCTGGCGGTGCGGTGGCGGAACCACTGGCGCACCACGAAGATGGGAGCCTTCACGTGGAACTTGAACTCCACCATCTCAAAGGGGCTGGTGTGGCGGTGGCGCATGAGGTAGTCGATAAGGGCGGCATCCTCCCGCACCGTCTTGGTGCCGGAGCCGTAGGAGACCCTGGCTGCCTGGACGATGGAGGCATCGCTTCCCATCACCTCCACCAGGCGCACGAACCCCTTGTCCAAAACCGCAATCTCCATGCCCTTGAGTCTACTTGCCCTTTGGCCCAAAGGGGTCTACCCTAAGCTCATGCGGGTCCGCACCCCCTTTGCCTACAAGTGGCGGCACGGGCGCTACAGGCCCTCTTGACCTTGGCTCTAAGGGCTTGCGGCATGTAGGATGGATAGGCTTTGTGGCGCCTGTGCGCCCATTTTCGGAGCGAGTATGTTGAGGTTGCCAGACTTTCCCCTGCCCGACCCTCGAGGACGCTTCGGTCCTTACGGAGGAAGGTACGTTCCCGAAACCTTGATCCCGGCCCTGGAGGAGGTGGAGGCCGCCTACAGGGAGGCCAAGAAGGACCCGGCATTCTTGGCGGAGCTTGAGTACTACCTCAAGACCTTTGCCGGTCGGCCCACTCCCCTGTACCACGCCAGGAGGCTTTCCGAGTACTGGGGCGGGGCCCAGGTTTACCTGAAGCGGGAGGACCTCCTGCACACCGGGGCCCACAAGATCAACAACACCCTGGGCCAGGCCCTCCTGGCCCGGCGCATGGGCAAGAAGCGGGTCATCGCCGAAACCGGCGCCGGGCAGCACGGGGTTTCCGTGGCCACGGTGGCCGCTCTCTTTGGCCTGGAATGCGTGGTTTACATGGGGGAGGAGGATGTAAGGCGGCAGGCCCTGAATGTCTTCCGCATGAAGCTTCTGGGGGCGGAGGTGCGGCCCGTGGCCGCGGGAAGCCGTACCCTTAAGGACGCCACCAACGAGGCCATCCGGGACTGGCTCACCCATGTGCGCACCACCTTCTACATCCTGGGCTCGGTGGTGGGCCCCCACCCCTACCCCATGATGGTGCGGGAGTTCCAAAGCGTGATCGGGGAGGAGGTGAAGGAGCAAAGCCTCAAGCTTTTTGGCCGCTACCCCGATGTCCTCATCGCCGCCGTGGGGGGAGGGTCCAACGCCATCGGCCTCTTCGCTCCCTTTGCCTACCTTCCCGAGAAGGAGCGCCCCCGGCTCATTGGGGTGGAGGCCGCCGGGGAAGGGCTTTCCACCGGCAGGCACGCCGCCAGCATCGGGGCGGGAAAGCGGGGGGTGCTTCACGGAAGCTACATGTACCTCCTCTACGACCACGATGGCCAGATCACCCCGGCCCACTCGGTTTCCGCCGGGCTGGACTACCCCGGGGTGGGACCGGAACACAGCTACTATGCCGACCAGGGCATCGCCGAGTACGCTGGGGTGACGGATGAGGAGGCCCTCGAGGGCTTCAAGCTCCTCGCCCGCCTCGAGGGGATCATCCCCGCCTTGGAATCCGCCCATGCCATCGCCCACGCCGCCAAGGTGGTCCCGGAGATGGACAAGGACCAGATCGTGGTCATCAACCTCTCGGGCCGGGGAGATAAGGACGTGACCGAGGTGATGCGCCTTCTGGGAGGGGAGCTATGACTACTAGGGAAGCCTTCGCTCGGGCCAAGGCCGAGGGCCGGGCCGCCTTAATCCCCTACCTCACCGCGGGCTTCCCCAGCCGGGAAGGGTTCTTGCAGGCGGTGAAGGAGGTGCTGCCCTACGCCGATCTTTTGGAGATTGGCCTCCCCTACTCCGATCCCCTGGGGGACGGCCCGGTGATCCAGCGGGCCAGCGAGGAGGCCTTGAGGAAGGGGATGAGCGTCCAGGGCGTTTTGGAGCTCTTCCGGGAGGTGCGGGCCCTCACCGAAAAGCCCCTTTTCCTCATGACCTACCTGAACCCCGTGCTGGCCTGGGGGCCGGAGCGGTTCTTCAGCCTTTTCAAGCAGGCGGGGGCCACGGGCCTCATCCTGCCCGACCTTCCTCCCGATGAGGATCCTTCCCTGGTGCGCCTGGCGCAGGAGATCGGCCTGGAAACGGTATTTCTCCTGGCCCCCACCTCCACGGATCGGCGGGTGGAAACCGTGGTGGGCTACGCCACCGGGTTCATCTATGCGGTTTCCGTCACCGGGGTCACCGGGGAGCGGGAGCGCCTGCCCGACGAGGTGCGGGACCTGGTGCGGCGGATCAAGGCCAAAACCTCCTTGCCCGTGGCCGTGGGCTTTGGGGTTTCGGGGCGGGAAACCGCGGCCCAGGCGGCGGTGGCCGACGGGGTGGTGGTGGGAAGCGCCTTGGTCCGGGCCTTGGAAGAGGGGAGGCCCCTTGCGCCCCTTCTCCAGGAGATCCGCCAGGGCCTCCAGCGCCTCGAGGCCAACCCCGGCTTGAGAGAAGGTTAATTTCGTTTTAATAAGAAACCGCTATCCTGAACCTTGGAGGGCAAACCTATGCGACAGTGGACTTTAGTTTTGGCAGGCGGCCTTCTCCTCGGAGCCTGTGGGCTTATTCCAGGTTTTGGGGGGCCTAAGGTTTCCGGGCAGTTTCAGGGCAACTGGTCCGACGTGGCCCAGGGCCTGCGCCTGGCCCTGGTGGGCCTTACCACAGAGGGGCGGGTGAACTACAGCAACCAGCTGGAGATCAAAGACCCAAGCCTCACCAAGGGGTACCTGATGGAGCTTCCCCCGGAGGCCACGGAAGGGAGCTACCGGGTGGTGGCCTACCGGGACGATGACAACAACGGCCGCTACAGCGATGGCGACACGGCCTTGGGCAACACCTGCGGCAAGTACCTCCTTTACGCCAACGGCTCCGGTACCAAGCTCTACTGGGTGGGAAGCCCGAAGCAGCTCAAGGTGAAGCACGGCTGGAACGGGTACGACGCCCAGAAGGGGGGCGACCCCTACCAGGCCTCGGTCTACAGCGATTACGACCTTTACCGGTCCGGCCAGTGCCCCTAGGCCAGGGGGAGCTCCAAGGGCTCAGGCTCCTTAAGGATGGCCTCGGGGTCGGGGTAGCGCAGGATGCGGTAGAGGGGATCCCGCTCCGCCGGTCGGAAGCCTGCGTCCACGATGTGGCGCACGATCTCCCGAACCGTGGCGTGGGTGCGCCCATGCCCTCCTGCCGCCGAGACCACGTTTTCCTCCAGCATGGTGCTGCCGAAGTCGTCGGCCCCGTAGTAAAGCGCCGCTTGGGCCACCTTGAACCCCAGGGTGGGCCAGGAAGCCTGGAGGTGGGCGAAGTTGTCCAGGGCGAGCCGGGCGATGGCCAGGGTTTTCAGGTACTCGTGAGCGGTGGCCCCGGGAGCCTTGCCCTTCAGGCGGGTGTGCTCCACTTGCAGGGTCCAAAGGGCGAAGGCGGCAAAGCCATTCCGGTACTGCTTCAGGGCCTTGTCTTGCTGGGCGCGGATACCTAAGAGGTGAAGGGTGCGCTCCCTTGGGCCTTCCCCGAAACCGATCACCATGCTGGCCAGGGTGTAAAGCCCCAGGGCCTGGGCGGCGTCCACGATGCGGTACCAGTCGGCGGTCTGGATGCGGGCAGGGGCGGCCTTGTGGCGCACCTCGTCCACCAGGATCTCTGCCCCGGCCCCCGGCATCCCGTCCAGGCCAGCCTCCATCAGCTTTTCCAGGATCTCCCCAGCCTTAAGCCCGGTAAGCCGTTCCAGCCCCAGGATCTCCTCGGGGCTGAAGGCATCGATGCGCAGGTCGGGGAAGCGGTTCTTCAGGTAGCGCAGGAGGTCCAGGTACCACTCCAAGGGCAGGTCCGGATTAACGCCTCCTTGCATGAGGATGCGCCTTCCCCCCACCTGGTAGAGCTCCTCCACCTTCCTGGCGATTTCCTCGTAGGTGAGGGTGTAGGCGTCCTCTTGCCGCCGGGTGCGGTAAAAGGCACAGAAGGCGCAGGCCACGGTGCAGACGTTGGTGTAGTTGATGTTGCGGTCTATGAGGAAGGTGACCACCTCGGGGTCGGTCTTCTGCAAGCGCACCTCGTGGGCAGCGGCGGCCAGCTCGGGAAGGGGCAGGTCAAAGAGGGCCATGACCTCCGCCTCGGAAAGCCTTTCTCCTGCTACGGCCTTTTCCAGCACATCCATGGGCCTTATGCTACATCCTTAGGGCTTCGCCGGTTGGAGGCTGGGCCACGGGTAAAATGGAGGCATGGAACTCAAGGTAATCCCCATCGAGAAGCCGGAAAACCTGAACGTCATCCTGGGCCAGGCCCACTTCATCAAGACGGTGGAGGACCTGCACGAGGCTTTGGTGACCGCCGTGCCGGGCATCAAGTTTGGCCTGGCCTTCTCCGAGGCCAGCGGCAAGCGCCTGGTGCGGCGCTCGGGCACCGATCCCGAGCTTACCGAGCTTGCGGTCAAGAACCTCCTCAACCTGGCGGCGGGGCACACCTTCCTCATCGTTTTAGGGGAGGGGTTTTACCCCATCAACGTGCTCCATGCGGTGAAGGCCTGCCCGGAGGTGGTGCGCATCTATGCCGCCACCGCCAATCCCCTCAAGGTGGTGGTGGCGGAGGAAGGGGAGCAGCGGGCCATCCTGGGGGTCATGGATGGCTTTAAGCCCCTGGGGGTGGAGGACGAGGCCGAGGTGGCCTGGCGCAAGGACCTTCTCCGCCGTTTTGGCTATAAACTTTAGAGAAAAGAGGGGGTGTGGGGGAGCTATAATCCCCCGGTTTCCAAGATAGCCCTCAAGATACGCTAACGCGTGACACAGGCTGACCAAACCGGGGATACATGGGTCAGCGGTCACGCAGTCACGCGCAGCGTACCTTGCAGCGTACCTTGCAGCTACATGCGACCGAAGGGAGCTTAGCTCCCCCACGCAGACTTGACCGCTATACCGCATAGAGCCCCAGGAAGCGCAGGGCGGAGAGGGGGTTGAAGGAGAAGGCCTCCAAGGCCGCCTTCTTCTCCCTGACCCCTTGGCGGTGAAGCATGGAGACCAGAAAGGCCCGGAGGGCCGCCAAGACCTGTGCCCCCACCCCCCGCACCTGGCAGGCATCCTCGTGGAGGAGAACGTCCCGTACCCAAAAGGACCGGTTCTCTACCTCCCACCGGTAAAGGAGAAGCTCCCCAAGCCGCC
>NZ_KB905744.1 GCF_000381045.1 Thermus scotoductus DSM 8553
CTCGCACCATCAGGCGGGCAAGAAAGCTGGCCGCCAGGTTGGCCGTGGCTCGGGTGTGGACTTCCGCAAGGGAGAAACGGGTGAAGAGGTCGACGGCCGAGAAGTGCTGGATCCTCTCCCCAGGGCCCAGGGTCACGGTGAGGGTATCCACCTGGATAAGGTCGCCAGGGTGACCCACCTCGTATCCCTTGGGCTTCCTTTGCGCATAGGGCCTCCTGGGCCTTCCCCCCCCCTTCCCCCGCCCCCCCCGGGCCAAAAAACCCGCCACGCTCTCCACGCGGCCGCGCCCTTCAAGGTAGACCAGGATCCGCCCCACGGTGCGCTCGCTCACCGCAAAGCCCTCCTTCCTTAGGGTCAGCCAAATCGGCCAGCGGCCCCAGGTGGGGTTCTCCTTCCTTAGGGCTTCCACCCGGATCAGCAGATCGGAAGACCAGTAAATCCTCCGCCGCAAGCGCTGCGGTTCATTTGGGGTAGGGGCCCCAAAGCGGACGTCTTGACCGAGGCTTAAGACCGGCAAGGCCCTCCTCCTGGAGGCGTTTCCGCCAGCGGTAATAGGTGGCCCGGCTGATCCCCAAAAGCTCCTGGATCTCGGGCCAGCCCACCCGGTATTTCCTGAGCGCCTCCACCTGTTTGAGCTTCCATAAGCGGTCCTGGACTGTGGGATCGCCGGCCCCGGCCTCAAGGTAGCCCTTCGGGCTGACCCGCGCTCCCCGCAAAACCTCTTTGCCAACCGTGGTAAGCTGCATCCGTGGGGACCCCCTCTCTTCTGGAGTGGTCCCCACATTTTTACTCGTCCAGTCTCACATGTGTCTGTCCGGGTTCAGAAGCTTTCAAGAAGGTGCAATCCCCCACCCCGCCCGTCCGGGACTGGCGAGAGGGGAGAAGGCGCCGAGAAGCTTAGTACGCCTTGGCGAAGACCACCCGCTTGCCGTAGGCGGAGGGCCTACCGCAACGGACGCAAAAGCCTTCTTCGGGTTCGGCCTCAAAGGGCACGCAGCGGGTGGTGGCGGTGGTTTCCTCCTGGATGGCCTTCTCGCAGGCCCGATCCCCACAGTGGAAGGCCAGGGCGAAGCCCTCCTGCACCGCCTCCTTGAACTCCTCGTAGGTGTCCACCTTGCGGGTGTGGGCCTCCCGGAAATCCAGGGCCCTTTGATAGAGGGCCTGGTGGAAGGCATCCAGCTTCTCGGGTAGCACGGTGGGGAGGGCTTCTAGAGCCAGGCGCTCCTTCCCCCCCAGGCGGCTGGCCAGCACGGCCTCGCCCGCCTCGAGGTCCTTGGGTCCAAGCTCGATGCGGAAGGGGACCCCTTTAAGCTCCCACTCGTGGAACTTGTACCCGGGGGTGTGCTGGTCCCGGTCGTCCAAATGCACGCGAAGCCCCGCCGCCAAGAGGCGCCGCTTCAGCTCAAAGGCCGCCTCCAGGACCCTTTCCCGGCTTTCCTCCCGGTAGATGGGCACGACCACCACCTGGATGGGGGCCAGGCGGGGAGGCAGGATGAGCCCTTGGTCGTCCCCGTGGGTCATGATGATGGCCCCGATGAAGCGCCAGGAAAGCCCCCAGCTGGTGGTGTGCACGTACTTCACCTGGAGGTCCTTGTCCTGGAACTTGATGTCAAAGGCCCGGGCGAAGTTCTCCCCCAGGTAGTGGCTGGTACCCGACTGCAGGGCCTTGCCATCCCGCATCAAGGCCTCGATGGTGGTGGTGTAGACGGCCCCGGCGAACTTCTCCTTTTCCGTCTTCATGCCCTCCACCACGGGAATGGCCGCGTACTCCCGGGCCAACTTGGCGTAGATGGAAAGCATCCTGCGCACCTCCTCCTCCGCCTCCTCCCGGGTGGCATGAGCGGTATGCCCCTCCTGCCACAGGAACTCGCTGGTGCGCAGGAAGGGCCGGGTGCGAAGCTCCCAGCGCACCACGTTGCCCCACTGGTTGAGAAGCTGGGGCAGGTCCCTATAGCTTTTGATCCACTTGGACCACATGTAGCCGATCACGGTTTCCGAGGTGGGGCGCACGGCCAAGGGCTCCTCCAGCTCCTCCCCGCCCGCGTGGGTCACCACGGCCAGCTCCGGGGAAAACCCCTCCACGTGCTCGGCTTCCTTCTTCAGGAAGCTCATGGGGATGAAGAGGGGAAAGTAGGCGTTTTGGTGGCCGGTTTCCTTGAACATGCGGTCCAAAACCCCCTGGATGTTTTCCCAAAGGGCATAGCCATAGGGACGCACCACGATGGTGCCCCGGACCGGTCCGTAGTCGGCGAGCTCCGCCTTCTGGATGACCTCGAGGTACCACTCGCTGAAGTCCTGGCTTTGCGGGGTTAGGCCCTTCTCCTTCGCCATACCCGCCCATCTTATCAAGGCTATAAAATGGCGGCATGGACCTCTTCGCCGTGTTCAAGGAGCTTCAGCAAAAAAGCGACACCAAGATCCTGCTGGTGGTCCTGGACGGGGTAGGGGGGCTTCCCCTCGAGCCCGGGGGGCCCACGGAGCTGGAGGCCGCCAGAACCCCGAACCTGGACCGGTTGGCGGGGGAAAGCGCCCTCGGCCTCCTCACCCTCGTCTACCCTGGCCTTACCCCAGGCTCCGGCCCCGGGCACCTGGCCCTTTTCGGCTACGACCCCTTCCGCTACCTGGTGGGCCGGGGAGCCCTAAGCGCCCTGGGCCTCGGTGTGGACTTCCGGGATGGGGACGTGGCCTTAAGGGGGAACTTCGCCACCTTAGGCCCAGATGGACAGGTTCTGGACCGCCGGGCGGGCCGCCCCAGCACGGAGGAGAACCAACGGGTGGTGGCCAAACTCCAGGAGGCCATCCCCCGCATTGAGGACGTGGCGGTCTACTTCTACACGGAAAGCGAACACCGCTTCCTGGTGGTCCTCCGAGGCGAGGGCCTGGGGGATGGCCTCACGGACACCGACCCCCAGAAGACCGGCCTCCCTCCCCTCGAGGCCCAGGCCCTGGACGAAGCCTCCAGGAAAACTGCCCGGGTGGTGAACCTCCTTTCGGCGCGCATCCGGGAGGTGCTCAGGGACGAGCCCAAGATCAACGGGGCGCTTTTCCGGGGCGCCTCAAGAAGGCCTTCCTTTCCCAGCATGGCGGAGGTCTACGGGGTCAGGGCGGCCGCCATCGCCAGCTACCCCATGTACAAGGGCCTGGCCAGCCTGGTGGGCATGGAGGTCCTGCCCGTGGAAGGGGAAGGCGATGCCCACGAGGGGAAGCTTAAGGCCCTAAGGGAAAACTGGGAGGGCTACGACTTCTTCTACCTTCACTTCAAGAAGACCGACGCCAAGGGGGAAGATGGGGATTTCCCGGGCAAGGTGGCGGAGATCGAGCGCTTCGACGCCCTTCTTCCGGAAATCCTTGCCCTAAAGCCGGACGTTCTGGCCATCACCGGGGACCACTCCACCCCTGCCCTTCTAAGGGCCCACTCCTGGCACCCTGTGCCCCTCCTCCTCAAGGCCCCTTACCTGCGAAGGGATGCTGCCCAGCGCTTCACGGAAAGCGAGGCTACCAAGGGAAGCCTGGGCCACCTGAGAGGGATGGAGCTCATGCCCCTCCTCCTCGCCCATGCGGGAAAACTTCTCAAGTACGGGGCCTAGATCCTGGTAAACTGGGAGAACATGGTTCGCCACCGCATCCGCAAGGAGGAGTTTGAAGCCCTCCTTAAGGAGGTGCCGGAAGGGGTGCGGCTTGAGCTCCTGGACGGGGAGGCCTTTACCGCCTAAAGCGCCTGGTGAAACCAGGAGAGGAGGTGGCACCCGAGGGCCTAGGGGCCCCCTCCCTCGTCTGGCGCCCCCCCGGGCCCTAGAGGTACCCTGCCCGCCGAAGCTCTTCCGCCACCGCCTCGAGGACCAGCTCGTAGGCCCGGTCCAGGTCAACGTCCTTTAAGGTGGCCCCGGCAGCGGGCACATGCCCCCCACCCCCAAGCTTCAGGGCGATGTTCTGGGCGGAAACCCCACCCCGGGAGCGGATGGACACCTTCACCCCTTCCTCCCGCTTGCGCAGGAAGACGGAAACCACGCTCCCCTCCACGTAGCGGATGAGCCCCACGAAGTCGTCGGAGTCCTCCTCCTCCCGCTTGGCATCCTCGGGAAGGTGGGCGGTGACGAGAAGCCCCCCAAAGTGGAAGGCCACGGTGGAAAGCACCTGTCCCATGAGGCGGAAGTAGGAGGGGGGGCGGAACTGAAGCCGATCCGTAAGCTCGGCCAGCTTCACCCCGTACCCCACCAACTCCGCCGCCACCCGCAGAACCTCGGGGGTGGTGTTGGCGAAGCGGAAGTTGCCGGTGTCGGTGAGGATGCCGGTGAGAACGGGGGTAGCGATCTCCGCCGTCCACTCCACCCCCAGGAGATCAATGAGGTCCTTCACCATCTGGGCGGTGGCCGCCTTGGAGGGATCCACCACGGCGATATGCCCGAAACGGGGATTGGTGCCGTGATGGTCAATGTTGATCACAAAACCCTCCACCGGCACCCCCACCACCCGGCTAGGCTCGGCGCTGTCCAGGGCCACCAAGGTAGCCCCCACGGGAAGCTTGTCCACGGGATCCGAGTACTCCTCCTCCTTCGGCAAAAAGCGCAGGAACCTAGGGGGCTCGGCCACCCAGTAGGCCTCTTTGCCCAGGGCCTTAAGGGACCGGTATAAGCCTAAGGAGCTTCCTATAGCATCCCCATCGGGGTCCACGTGGGTGGCGATGTAGATGGGGCCTTCCACCGCCTTCAAGACCTCGGCCACCAGGCGCATCTTTTCCCAGTACCTGGGATCGGGAGCGTTCCCGTCCATAGGCTATACCCTATCACGCATGGCGGGCCACCTCCGGGGAAAGAGGGGCTTGGAGCTTACAGGTGGTGACCACGTAAAACTCCTGGAGCACTTGAAGGGGGTATGCCCCCGGCATCCAGGATTCCCTGACGCATCCAGGAAAGTTGACGGCTAAAGGCCTCTTCTAGACCCTCCTCCCGCTCCACCTCCTTCTCCAAAAGCTCCGCCACCCAGGCGTTTAGGCTCAAGCCCCGCTTCAGGGCCAAGGCCCGGGCCCGGCGCACCAGCTCTGGGGAAAGCCTTAAGGTTAAGTTTCTAGAGGTTCCACCCCCCCGCCACCTCGAGGACCTGCCCGGTCACGTAGGGCTCCCGCACGAAGAAGAGCACCGCCCGAGCGATCTCCTCGAGCAGGGCCAGACGGGCCATGGGGATCTCCTGAAGGGGTTTGGACACGGAGTTTTCCGCCACCCCCGGGGCCACCACGTTGGCGGTAATCCCCGCCTGGGCAAACCGCTTGGCGATGGCCTTGGTGTAGAGGATCACCCCGGTCTTGGCGATGGCGTAGGGGGTGATGTGAGTCCGGGCGAGAAGGTTCTGGGCCCCGGCGTAGCCCAGGTTCACGATGCGCCCATACCCCTGGGCCACCATGAGGGGAAGGACCTTCTGGGTGAGGAGGAAGGTGCTGGTGAGGTTGGAGTCCAGGATCCACCGCCACTCCTCCAACGAAACCTCCTCTATGGGCTTATAGAGGTAATCCCCCACGTTGTTCACCAAAACGCCGATCCCCCCCAGGTGGTAGCGCACCTCCTCCACCAGGGCCAAGACCTCCTCCTCCCGGGTGAGATCAGCCCGCACCTTGATGGCCTTAACTCCCAGGGCCTCCGCCTCGAGGCGGGTGGCCTCCGCCAGGCCCTCCGAGGTGCGGTAGTGCACCACCACGTGAAAACCCTCCTTGGCCAAGGCCAGGAGGATGGCCCGGCCAATGCCCTTGGCGCTCCCTGTGACCAAGGCAACCCTCATCTCCCCCCTTTTACCACCAGGTGGGTTTCCAGCAAAACCCGGGTGAAGCTATTCAGCGGAAAGGAAAGGCCCTCTTCCGGCCTTACCCAGGCCCACTCCAGAATCTCCTCGCCCGGCCGCACCTCCCCTTCCCCTTGGGCAAAGTAGTTGAAGAGGAGCATGTGGGTGGGCTTGTAGAACTCCGGGCTGAAGATGGCCTCCTGCACCAGGGCGAAGCGCACCTCCCTAAGGTCAAGGCCCACTTCCTCCCGGAACTCCCGCCTTAAGGCTTTCTCGAGGCTTTCGCCCCACTCCACCTTTCCCCCGGGCACCCCCCATAGCCCCCGCCACTTCGGGGTGCGCACCAGAAGCACCCGGCCCCCTTGCTCCACCAGGGCCCCTACCGTGGGGATGGGATACTGCGGGCGATCCTCCATAGGTACCAGGCCCCAAGGTACACCGCCTGGAGGAGGACGAAGGTGAGGTAGGCCCCAGGCTGGTGAAGGGCCAGGAAGACCCCAAGAAAGAAGAGCTGGGTGGTGAGGCCCAGGTTGACCACTCCCGCCAGGGCGGCCTCGTCCCAAAAGCGCAAGGGGTCAAGGCCAAGGCGGCGGGCCAGGGCCTCCTCGAGGGCGGTCACGGCCCGGTCCTGGGGCAGGAAGAGGAAGCGGTAAACCCCCCTCAAGAGGGCGAGGAGGGGGGTCTCGGGGTCTTGGGGCTCTGGGGGAAGGAAAAGCCCCCGGGCCTTTCGGTATAGCCTTTCCAGATTAAAGTCCCAGGTCTGGACGAGGGTAAAGACCAAGAAGGCGGCAAAGGCCCACCCCCAAGCCCCGGTCCGAAAGCCCAGGGCCAGGAAGAGGAAGAGGTTCCCCAGGAAGTCCAGCTCCGTATCCAGATAGCGCCCAAGCTCCGTGACCTCCCCCCTGAGGCGCGCCAGCTGGCCATCGGCGTTGTCCAAAACGGTTTTTAGCTGGAGAAGAAAGGCTGCGGGCACATCCTGGCCCAGATGGATCAACCTGGCGGCGAGCAGGACCAAGAGCGTATGGAAGAGGACCAGGTGGTGAGGCCTAACGCGGGTGCGGTACAGCAAGAGGACCACCAGGTGGGCCAAGGGGCGGAAGAGAAGGACGTTAAGGAACTCCTGTACCGGCCTTTCCTTGGCTCCCGGTACCATGATCAGTCCTGGATGTGGGAGAGCACCCGGGCCACCACCTCCTCGAGGGTCATCCCGCTGGTATCAATCACGATGGCCTCGGGAGCAGGGACGCTTTGGGCCCGGTCTAGCTCGTCCCGCCGGATCAACTCCTTCAGCACCTCCTGGTAATCCTGTGGCCGCTCCAGGGTGCGCCGCCTGGCCCGCACCTCCGGCGTGGCCGTGAGGTAGAACTTGTGGGGCGCCTGGGGAAAGACCGCCGTACCCATGTCCCGCCCCTCGGCCACGAAGGGAGGCGGCACTTCCCTAAGCCTCTCGTTCACCCAGGCCCGCACCCCGGGATGGCGCGCCACCTGGGAAACCACGCGATCCACCTCCGGGGTGTGGAGGTAAGGGGTCAGGTCCTCCAAAGTGGAAGCCTTCTCGGCCACCACCCGGTTGCCCTGAACCTCGGGGAGCAAACGCACCCGGTAAGTTTCCAAAAGAGCCAGGATACCCGGCTCATCCCCGGGGTCCACCCCCACCCTCCGGGCCAGGTAGGCGGCGGCGCGGTAGAGGAGGCCGCTACTCAGGTAGGGCACCCCCAAGGCCTCCGCCACCTTTTTAGCCACGGAGCTTTTCCCCGAGGCGGAAGGCCCGTCGATGGTCACGATGCCCCGCATAGCCGCTTCAGGTCCTGGAAGAACCCAGGGTAAGAGATCTCCGCCCAATGGGGCTCCCAAATCCTAACCCCCACGGGGAGCGCCGCCACGGCGAAGGCCATGGCGATGCGGTGGTCGTGGAAGGGTTCCACCTCCCCCGGCTTCACCCCACCGCCTTGGATCCTAAGCCAGTCCGGCCCCTCCTCCACCCCCACCCCTAAAGCCCTGAGGTTATGGGCGATGGCGGCGACGCGGTCCGATTCCTTCACCCGTAGCTCGGAAAGGTTTGGAATATAGGTTTCCCCTTCCGCCCAGGCGGCCGCCGCCGCCAGGACGGGCACCTCGTCCACCATGAGGGGAATCAACCCCGGGTCCACGGAAACTCCCTTCAGGGGGCTATAGCGAGCCCGTATCCAGCCCACGGGCTCCCCCGCCTCCCCTTCCACCACCTGCCACTCCAGATCCGCCCCCATCTCCCGGAGCACCTTGAGAAGACCAGTACGGGTGGTGTTCAAGCCCACGCCCTCCACGGTGACCTCGGAACCCGGGGTGAGGAGGGCCGCCACCAGGAAAAAGGCGGCAGAGGAGAAATCCCCGGGCACGGTGAGGTCCCTGGCCGGAAAGGGCTCGGCCCTGCGGGTGCGGACGCGCGGGCCCTCGGCTTCCAAGGGAAGCCCGAAGTGACGGAAGAGCCTTTCCGTGTGGTCCCGGGTGGGAACAGGCTCCACCACCTCCGTGACGCCCTCGGCAAAAAGCCCGGCCAGGAGAAGGGCGCTTTTCACCTGGGCGCTGGGCACGGGAAGGGTGTAGGAAACTCCCTTTAAACCTCCACCCCGCACCGCCAGGGGGGCCTTCTTACCCCCTTCCCTTCCGTCTATAGAGGCCCCCATAGCCCGGAGAGGCTCCACCACCCGGCCCATGGGACGACGGCGCAGGGAAGCGTCCCCCGTCAAAACGGCAAAAAGGCCCCCCTGCCCGGAAAGGATGCCCAGAAGGAGGCGCATGAGGGTGCCGGCGTTGCCGCAGTCCACCACATCCTCGGGTTCCCTCAAGCGTAGCCCCTGCCCCCGCACCCGGAAGTGGGGGCCCTCCTCGAGGACCTCCGCCCCCAAGGCCTGCATGGCCCGGGCGGTGGAAAGGGTGTCCCCCGCCTTCAAAGGGTAAAAAAGCCTTCCCTCCCCCTGGGCCAAGGCGAGGAGCATGAGGCCCCGGTGGGTCACAGACTTGTCCCCGGGGACCCTCAGGCTCCCCCGCAAGGGGCCGCAGGGGGCAAGGTCCAGAAAAGGTCGGTCCATGCCCCCTAGTCTTGGGGCGAAGAAGGGGTTTGGTCAAGGCCGGAGCTAGCCCAGAAGGGAGGCCGAGCCTATGCGTGCCCTCCTCCGGAGCCTTCAGGGCTAGTCCCCAGGAGAAGGCCTGCCCCTTCCAGGAGGGCTTCCTCCCCCGGCTCCAGAAGCAAAGTGGCGAAGGGGTGGAGAACCTCATCCCCCAAGCGGGCTTCCCCCGCAAGGAGGGTGAGGATAAGAGGGGCCCCCGGCCTTAGGGCCAGCCGCCCCTTCAGGGGGTAGCGGTAGAGGCGGAAGTAGGGGGTGGAAAGGAGGACCTCCCCCCCGGGCACGGGCTTAGGAGCAAAGGAGGGAAGGGGGGTGGGCTCCAGGAGGGCCACCTCCAGGGCCTTCTCCAGGTGGAGCTCCCGGGGGCGGCCGTAATCGTAAAGCCGGTAGGTGAGGTCCGAGGGCGTCTGCACCTCGTAGACCCTCACCCCCGGGCCCAAGGCATGCACCACCCCGGCGGGCAGGTAGAGCACCTGGCCCGGGGCCACGGGAATCCGGTTCAGGATAGGGTCCAGGTTCCCGCTGGCCACAGCATCCCTAAGCTCCTCGGGGCCCACCCGCCGGGAAAAGCCGTAAACCACCTCCCCCGGGGTGAGCACGTACCAGGCCTCGTATTTGCCAGGCCTCCCTTCCTTCTCTAGGGCATAGGCATGGGGCGGGTGAACCTGCACGGAAAGCCATTCCGCTGGGTCCAGGATCTTCACCAGGAGGGGCTCCTCCGAAAGCCACACCTCTCCCACCCCTAGGCCGAAGCCCAGGGCACCTCCCCCCCAGGGACGCAGCACCGGCTTAGGACGGAAAAGCCGCACGAGGGTTAGCATAAGGGGTATGCGCGACCTGGACCGCGAGGAAACCTATCTCTCGGACCGCCGGGGCCTGGCCCTGGAGCTTCGCGACCTGGTAGGCACGGGTCCCGTGCCCACCAGGTCCTACCCCGCACCCCACGCCGCCTTGGGCTATGGGGAGGGTCACTTCGCCGCCCGGCTGTCCGGCCTCCCCGACTGGACGGAGGAGGGAACCCTGTTCGTGCTGGAAGGAGGGTACGACCTGGGAGAGGCCGCTGCCCTTTCCCTTCTGGCAGAAACGGAGCGGGTGCAGGTGGTCAAGGTGGGCCTCCGCCCCGGGGTGGAGGTCTATCTGTCCCCTAGCCCCCTGAACCCTTACCGCTACCTGCGCTTCCTCCTTCTGGCCACAGGACAGGAGGAAGCCCTCTCGGAGGTGGACAGGGCTTTGCTGGAGGAACGAAAACGCCTCACCCCGGAAATCCCCCTCGAGGAGAACCCCGCCAAGTTCCTGGCCTATACCCTGGTGGAGCGGATCCCCCTCCTCTACGCTCCCTTTCACCGCCCCTTGGAGGAAGCGGCGCAGAGCCTTTTTGCCCGCATCGGGAAAAGCCTGGCCCTCACCCCACCCCATAGCGCCCTGGAGTTTTTCCTCACGGGCCTCGAGGCCCGCCACGAGCAGGGAGACCCCCTGGCCGCCCTCCTTCTGGGAGAAGGGGAAGCGGTACGGCTGGCCAAGGAAATCCTGGAAACCCGGGTGGACGCCATCGCCGAGGTGCCCGCTCCCACGGGAAGCCGCCTGGCCCAGGCCCTGGCCCTCTGGTACCGGCTGGCCTGGACCGCCTACTACCTGGCCTTGCTCTACGGGGTGGATCCCTCCGACCCCGAGGTCCTAAAGCGCCTGCGGGAGGCCACCTGAGCCCTTGAAAGCCCATGGGGCCCTTTCCCGAGCCCAAAGACCTGCAAACGGCCATGGCCCTGCAAAGAAGCCTGGCGGAGAGGGTGGTGTTGGAAGGAAGCCTCGAGGGTGTCCGGCGGATCGCCGCCCTGGACGCCTCCCACCGGCGGGGCAAGCCCCTGGTGGCCGTGGCTGTGCTTTACCACCTGGAAAAGGGGCTCCTCTGCGTAGGCCTAGAGGTGGTACCCGAGGAAGCCCTCTTCCCCTACATCCCGGGCTTCCTCTCCTTCCGCGAGGCCCCCGCCTACCTGGAGGCTTTAAAGAACCTTCCTGAACCCCCCGAAGCCCTCCTGGTGGACGGCCAGGGCATCGCCCATCCCCGGGGCCTGGGCATCGCCAGCCACCTGGGGGTCCACCTGGACCTCCCCAGCATCGGGGTGGCCAAAAGCTTGCTCTACGGCCGCCTCGAGGCTCCCTTGCCCCTGGAGGCGGGAAGTGCGGTAAGGATTCTCTCCCCGGAAGGCCGCCCCCTGGGCTACGCCTACCGCAGCCGAAAGGGGGTCAAGCCCCTTTTCATCTCCCCGGGGCACCGGGTGGGCCTGGAGGAAGCCTTGGCCTTCGTGAAGCACCTTCCCACCCGCTTCCGCCTGCCGGAACCCTTGCGCCTGGCCCACCTCGAGGCGGGAAAAGCCCTGCGCCGGCTGGACCCGTAAACTGAAGGCCGTGGAAGCGCATCGGCCGAATCCCGTCTACCGGGCCGCCTGGTATCTGGCCCGGTTTCTCCTTCACCTCCTCTTCGGCTATCGGGCAGAGGGCGCGGAAAACGTGCCCAAAGAAGGCCCGGTCATCCTAGCCGCCAACCATCTTTCCATCCTAGATCCCATCGCCATTGGGGCTGGGATACGGCGCCCGGTAAGCTTTTTAGCCCGGGCTGATGTCTTCCGCCTGCCCTTCCTCTCCTGGCTTTTACCCCGGCTTTACGCCATTCCCGTGGAGCGGGGGCAAAGCGACCTTTCCGCCATCAAGGGCGCCATCCGCGCCCTTGAACGGGGCATGGCCTTCGGCATCTTCCCGGAAGGAACTAGAAGCCGCACGGGCAAGCTCCAGCCCTTCAAGACCGGGGTGGCAGCCATCGCCCTGCGCACCGGAAGCCCGGTGGTACCCGTGGCCGTGGTGGGCACCGACCAGGCCTGGCCCGTGGGCCGAAAGCTCTTCCGTCTGCGCAGGCCCATCCGGGTGATCTACGGCAAACCTATACCGGTTCCGAGGCTCTCCCGCTTTACCCACCAGGAGCTGGAAAGCCTGACCCGGGAGATAGAGGCCCGGGTACGGGAACTCCTGCCACCCCAGTACCGCTAGAGCCAATACTTCCGCTATCACACATTGCTATACACAGGTATACAAATAGGTCAGAGTATTGCGTGGCTGCATTCAGGCGTGCTATAGTCCTTGCGGAAGGGGAAAGAGGAAGGAGGTGAAGAATGGCAGCAAAGAAAACAGTCACCAAAGCGGATCTGGTGGATCAGGTGGCTGCCGCCACGGGCCTCAAGAAGAAGGACGTGAAGGTAGCGGTGGATGCGTTCCTCTCCAAGGTGGAAGAGGCCCTCTCGGGGGGGAACAAGGTCCAGCTCACCGGCTTCGGCACCTTTGAGGTGCGCAAGCGCAAGGCCCGCACCGGCGTGAAGCCCGGCACCAAGGAGAAGATCAAGATCCCCGCCACCCAGTATCCCGCCTTCAAGCCGGGCAAGGCCCTCAAGGAAAAGGTCAAGAAGTAAGGTATTCCCTTCCCCCGGGGGGCTAAAGCCCCCCGGGTTTATTTCGCCTCCTACCCTTTCTCTCTCTGCCGTGCCCCTAGGTATCCCAGAACACCGCGGGGGCGAGGATTTTCCGGGGCCCCCACCTGGGCTTTCGCCAAGGCGAGGGGGTATCAAGCTCCGCCCAGGGCTCCCCCTGGTTTGACCTTGGGCACCACCCGGGGGGTTTCCTTTTCCGGGCGCTCCTGGGGGGTGCTTTCCTCCTCCTCCAGGGGCAGGCCCTCCACCACCTTCTGGAACTCCTCGGCGGTGAGGGTTTCCCGCTCCAAGAGGGTCTCCGCCACCCGCTCCAGGATCTCCCGCTTCTCCTGAAGGAGATTCTTCACCCGCTGGTACTGCTCCTCAATGAGGCGGCGCACCGCCTCGTCGATGCGCTTGGCGGTTTCCTCAGAGTACTGGCGCACGTCGTACCCGCCCAGGTAGGTATCCTCCCGCACGGCGTAGGCCACCGGCCCGAACTCAGGGTGCATGCCCCACTCGGTGATCATGCGCCGGGCCAGCTCCGTGGCCTGGCGGAAGTCGTTTTCTGCCCCCGTGGTCACGTCCTCAAAGATGAGCTCCTCCGCCGCCCGCCCAGCCAGGGCCACGGCGATCTGGTCCAGGAGGCGGTTCCGGCTCCAGTGGAGCATATCCTCCCGCCTGGGCATCATGAAGCCCAAAGCCCGGCCCCTGGGCACGATGGTCACCTTGTGCACCCCGTCGGCATGCTCCAGGAAGTGGGCGGCCAGGGCATGCCCCGCCTCATGGTAGGCGGTGATCTTGCGGTCGCGGGGGGTGAGGACCAGGCTCTTCTTAGCCGGCCCCATCATCACCCGGTCGGCGGCCTCCTCGAGGTCCTTCATGGTGATCTTCTTCCGGCCTTCCCGGGCCGCCAGGAGGGCTGCCTCGTTCAAGAGGTTCTCCAGGTCCGCGCCCACGAAGCCCGGGGTGCGCTTGGCCAGAAGGGCCAGGTCCACGTCCTCCGCCAGGGGCTTACCCCGGGCGTGGATCCTGAGGATCTGCTCCCGGCCCCGGACATCCGGAGCATCTATGGCGATCTGGCGGTCAAAGCGCCCCGGGCGGAGCAGGGCCGGGTCCAGGACGTCGGGGCGGTTGGTGGCGGCCATGACGATGATGGTGGAGTCCTTCTCAAATCCGTCCATCTCCACCAGGAGCTGGTTCAAGGTCTGCTCCCGCTCGTCGTTGCCCCCGCCCACCCCGCTTCCCCGCTTCCTTCCCACGGCATCGATCTCGTCAATGAAGACGATGCAAGGGGCATGCCGCTTGGCGGTTTCAAAGAGGTCCCTGACCCTGGCCGCCCCCACCCCCACGAACATCTCCACGAAGTCGGAACCGCTTGCGGTGATGAAGGGCACCTTGGCCTCCCCGGCCACCGCCCGGGCGATGTGGGTCTTGCCCACCCCCGGGGGCCCCACCAGGAGGACCCCCTTGGGGATCCTCGCCCCCATCTCGTGGAAGCGGGCAGGGTTTTTCAGGAACTCCACGATCTCCTTGAGTTCCTCCTTGGCCTCCTCGGCCCCGGCCACGTCCTTGAAGGTGACCTTGGGGGCCTCGGTGAGGACCTTGGCCCGGCTTTTGGTGAAGCTGAAGGCGGAGTCCGAGGGCCCGGCGCGCCCGCTGCGGGAGAAGTAGAAGAGGGCGCCCACCAAAAGACCCACCAGGAGAAGGGGCCACAGGAAGCCCAAAGGGCTTTGGCCCTGGGGAGGCTCCACCCGCACGCTCACGCCCCTTTTGGTCCAGGCCTCGAGGGTCTGGTTATCCGGGGGACTGGCGGCGTAGGTGGTGAAGGTGGAGCCGTCGGTAAGGGTGCCCTGGATGCGGGTATCCCCGGCCCGCACCACCACCTCCTTCACCCGGCCCGCCTGCAGGTCCTCCAGGAAGGTGGTGTAGTTCACCCCACCCCCGGGGTTCCCCGCCGTGCCCGCCAAGCTAAAGGCCCAGGCCAAAAGGAGCAGGCCCAACACGAAGACCAAGAAGTTCAAGGGAAGCCGGGACATGTCTTCTCTTAGGGTACACGCCCCCGGGGAAATCCGGGTAGCCCAGGGCACCATGATATGGGTGTGCTCAAGTCTCTTGACTTATCCATGTGGCATGGTCTATGCTTGAAATGAGAGGTGTAGCTATGACCAAGGCAGTGGGCATTGACCTGGGCACCACCAACAGCGTGATCGCCGTCATGGAAGGCGGCAAGCCGGTGGTTCTGGAAAACGCCGAGGGGGAAAGGACCACCCCCAGCGTGGTGGCCTTCCGGGATGGCGAGACCTTGGTGGGCCGCATGGCCAAGCGCCAAGCGGTCTTAAACCCCGAGGGTACCGTCTTTGAGATCAAGCGGTTTATCGGCCGCCGCTGGGAGGAGGTCCAGGAGGAGGCCAAGCGGGTCCCCTACAAGGTGGTCCCGGGGCCCGATGGCGGAGTGCGGGTGGAGATTAAGGGCAAGCTCTACACCCCCGAGGAGATCAGCGCCATGGTCCTCCGCAAGCTGGTGGAGGACGCCTCCAAGAAGCTCGGGGAGAAGATCACCAAGGCGGTGATCACCGTGCCCGCCTACTTCAACAACGCCCAGCGGGAGGCCACGGCCAACGCCGGGCGGATTGCGGGCCTCGAGGTCTTGCGCATCATCAACGAGCCCACCGCTGCCGCTTTGGCCTACGGCCTGGACAAGAAGGGAAACGAAACCGTCTTGGTCTTCGACCTGGGGGGCGGCACCTTTGACGTCACGGTGCTGGAGATCGGGGAGGGGGTCTTTGAGGTGAAGTCCACCTCCGGGGACACCCACCTGGGCGGGAGCGACATGGACCACGCCATCGTGAACTGGCTGGCCGAGGAGTTCAAGCGGGAGTACGGGGTGGACCTTAGGGCGGACCGCCAGGCCCTCCAGCGCCTCATTGAGGCCGCGGAGAAGGCCAAGATTGAGCTTTCCAGCACCTTTGAGACCACCATCAGCCTGCCCTTCATCGCCCTGGATCCCGCCAGCAAGACCCCCCTCCACCTGGAAAAGAAACTCACCCGGGCCAAGTTTGAGGAGCTCATCGAGCCCCTCCTCAAGCGCCTCAGGGGCCCGGTGGAGCAGGCCCTGAAGGACGCCGGCCTGACCCCGGCCCAGATCGACGAGGTGATCCTGGTGGGCGGGGCCACCCGGGTGCCCGCGGTGCAGAGGGTGGTGAAGGAGCTCTTGGGCAAGGAGCCCAACCGCTCCGTGAACCCCGACGAGGTGGTGGCCATGGGGGCCGCCATCCAGGCAGGCGTCCTCATGGGCGAGGTCCGGGATGTGGTCCTTCTGGACGTCACTCCCCTCTCCCTGGGCGTGGAGACCAAGGGCGGGGTGATGACCGTGCTGATCCCCAGGAACACCACCATCCCCACCCGCAAGTGCGAGATCTTCACCACCGCCGAGCACAACCAGACCGCGGTGGAGATCCACGTCCTCCAGGGCGAGCGCCCCATGGCCGCGGACAACAAGAGCCTGGGCCGGTTCCGCCTCGAGGGTATCCCCCCCATGCCCGCCGGGGTTCCCCAGATCGAGGTCTGCTTTGACATCGACGCCAACGGCATCCTCCACGTGACCGCCAAGGAGAAGTCCACGGGCAAGGAGGCCTCCATCACCATCCAGAACACCACCACCCTCTCCGAGGAGGAGATAAAGCGGATGATCGAGGAGGCCCAGCGCCATGCGGAGGAAGACCGGCGCCGCCGGGAGCACGCCGAGCTCAAGAACACCCTGGACTCCACCCGCGTCCAAGCGGAGAGGATCCTCCAGGAGAAGCAAAGCACCCCCGAGGCCAAGGCGCGCCTCGAGGCGGCCATCGCCAGGGCCAAGGAGCTTTCGGAGAAGGATGCCTCCGACCCCGAGCTGAAGACCGCCACGGAGGAGCTTCTGAAGGCAGTGGAGGCCTACGAGAAGGCCGCCACCGCCGGGACCACCGGGGCATCCAGCCGTGGCCCTGACGACGTGATCGACGCCGACTACAAGCCCGCCGACTAAAGCCCCCCTGCCCTGGCCCCTGCCGGGGCAGGGGCTTCCCCTTACCCCCTCTTGGAGGAAGCATGGAGAAGGAACGTGAGGAAACCCAACAGGAGCAGGCCGCCCAGGTGGAGCAAGACCTTAAGGCGGTGGGCGAGGAGGCCCTGGCCCTGGAACAACGCCTCCTGGCCCTGGAGGAGGAGCTCCGAGCCCTGAAGGATCGGTACGTGCGCCTCCTTGCCGACTTTGACAACTACCGCAAGCGCATGGAGGAGGAGCTTAGGCCTAGGGAACGGGAAGGGATCCTCAGGGCGGTCAGGGCCCTTCTCCCCGTTCTGGACGACCTGGAGCGGGCCTTGGAGTTCGCCGAGGCCAACCCGGACAGCATCCTCAAAGGGGTTAAGGCGGTGCGGGAAGGCTTCTTCCGCATCCTGGCGGGGCTTGGGGTGGAGGAGGTGCCCGGGGAGGGGGAGGCCTTTGACCCCCGGTACCACGAGGCCATCGGCCTCCTTCCCGGGGAGCCCGGCAAGGTGGCCCGGGTCTTCCAAAGGGGCTTCCGCCTGGGGGAGGCCCTGGTGCGCCCGGCCCGGGTGGCGGTGGGCGAGGAGAAAAGCCCCGAAGAAGAGGGCGTGGAGTAGGCCATGAAGGACTACTACGCCATCCTGGGGGTACCGAGAAACGCCACGCAGGAGGAGATCAAGCGGGCCTACAAGCGCCTGGCCCGCCAGTACCACCCCGATGTGAACAAAAGCCCCGAGGCCGAGGAGAAGTTCAAGGAGATCAACGAGGCCTATGCGGTTCTCTCCGATCCCGAGAAGCGCAGGGTCTACGACACCTACGGCACCGCCACCCCTCCTCCACCCCCGCCCCCTGGGGGGTACGACTTCTCCGGGTTTGACGTGGAGGACTTCTCCGATTTCTTCCAGGAGCTCTTCGGCGGCGGGCTCTTCGGGGTAGGGCGAAGGGCGCGCCCCCGCCGCGGCCGCGACCTCAGGGCCGAGCTGCCCCTAAGCCTCGAGGAGGCCTTCCATGGAGGCGAACGGGTAGTGGAGGTGGGGGGAAGGCGGGTTCCCGTGAAAATCCCCCCGGGGGTGCAGGAAGGGAGCACCATCCGCCTGGCAGGCTTAGGGGGCCCGGGAGACCCTCCCGGGGACCTCCTCCTCACGGTGCGGCTCTTGCCCCACCCCGTCTTCCGCCTCGAGGGCCAGGACCTCTACGCCACCCTGGACGTCCCTGCCCCTATCGCCGTGGTGGGCGGCAAGGTGCGGGCCCCCACCTTAGAGGGCCCCGTGGAGGTCACCATCCCCCCCAGAACCCAGGCGGGCAAAAAGCTCCGGCTTAAGGGGAAGGGCTTTCCCGGACCCCATGGCCGGGGGGACCTCTACTATGAGGTGCGGGTGGTGATCCCCGAGCACCTGACGCCTGAGGAGGAGGAGCTTTGGCGGAAGCTCAAGGAGGTGCGCTATGCTGGCGCGTAGCTCCTATGTATCCTTAGAGGCTCTGGCGGACTATGGCCTCTCCCTGGGGGTGGTGCGGGCCTACGTGGAGATCGGCTTCGTGGAGCCCCTGGAGGTGGGGGGTGCCTGGTACTTCCGGGAGGAAGACCTTCTGCGCATGGCCAAGGCGGAACGCATCCGCCGCGATCTGGGGGCCAACCTGGTGGGGGCAGCCTTGGTGGTGGAGATCCTGGAGCGCGGCTAAGCACCCTTTAGGCCAGGGCCTCCAGGCGGCGGGACATCCTTCCCAATCCCTTCCCGTATAATCCAATCAAAGCGCGTTGCTCTCCCCCCCATTTGGCGAACCTCGATCGGGGCAGGTGGCTGCGTTAGATGTTTATCTACACAGATATCTTGACAATGTTCATATTAAGCGATATGATTTAGACAGTAGGAGGCAAGAGGTATGAACCTGGAACGCTGGACCCAAGCCGCCCGCGAGGCCCTGGCCCAGGCCCAGGTCCTGGCCCGGGAGATGAAGCACCAGGCCATCGACCTGCCCCATCTATGGGCGGTTCTCCTGAAAGACCCGACGGGCCTGGCCTGGCGGCTTCTGGAGAGGGCAGGGGGTAACCCCAAGGCCCTCAAGGAGAGTGCCGAGCGGGAACTGGGCCGCCTGCCCAAGGTGGAGGGGACCGAGGTGGGCCAGTACCTTTCCCAAAGGCTTGCCCGGGCCCTGGACCGGGCCGAGGCCCTTATGGCCGAGCTCAAGGACCGGTTCGTGGCGGTGGACACCTTGGTGCTGGCCTTGGCGGAGGCCTCGAGGGCCGAGCCCTCCTTGCAGGTGGGTATTCCCGAAGAAGGCTCCTTAAGAAAAGCCCTGCAGGAACTAAGAGGAGGTAAAACCGTGCAGACGGAACATGCGGAAAGCACCTACAACGCCCTGGAGCAGTACGGCATCGACCTCACCAAGCTGGCCGCCGAGGGCAAGCTGGACCCGGTGATCGGCCGGGACGAGGAGATAAGGCGCACCATCCAGATCCTCCTCCGGCGCACCAAGAACAACCCGGTGCTCATCGGCGAGCCCGGGGTGGGCAAGACCGCCATCGTGGAGGGGCTGGCCCAGCGGATCGTGAAGGGGGATGTGCCGGAAGGCCTTAAGGGCAAGCGGATCATCTCCTTGCAGATGGGCTCCCTCCTGGCCGGGGCCAAGTACCGGGGCGAGTTTGAGGAGCGCCTGAAGGCCGTCATCCAGGAGGTGGTACAGAGCCAAGGGGAGATCATCCTCTTCATCGACGAGCTCCACACCGTGGTGGGGGCGGGCAAGGCCGAAGGCGCCGTGGACGCCGGCAACATGCTGAAGCCCGCCCTGGCCCGGGGGGAGCTTCGGCTTATCGGGGCCACCACCCTGGACGAATACCGGGAGATTGAGAAGGACCCCGCTCTGGAAAGGCGCTTCCAGCCCGTTTACGTGGACGAGCCCACGGTGGAGGAGACCATCTCCATCCTGCGGGGCATCAAGGAGAAGTACGAGGTCCACCACGGGGTGCGCATCTCCGACAGCGCCATCATCGCCGCCGCCACCCTCTCCCATCGGTACATCACGGAAAGGCGCCTCCCCGACAAGGCCATTGACCTCATCGACGAGGCCGCAGCCCGCCTGCGCATGGCCCTGGAGAGCGCCCCCGAGGAGATCGATAGCCTGGAGCGGAGGAAGCTCCAGCTGGAGATTGAAAGGGAAGCCCTCAAGAAGGAGAAGGACCCGGATAGCCAGGAGAGGCTCAAGGCCATTGAGGCCGAGATCGCCCGCCTCTCGGAGGAGATCGCTAGGCTCAGGGGGGAATGGGAGAAGGAGCGGGAGATCTTGCGCGCCCTAAGGGAGGCCCAGCAGCGCCTGGACGAGGTGCGGCGGCAGATTGAGCTGGCCGAGCGCCAGTACGACCTGAACCGGGCCGCGGAGCTCCGCTACGGGGAGCTTCCCCGCCTCGAGGCCGAGGTGGAGCGCCTGTCCCAGGCCCTTAAGGGGGCGCGCTTTGTCCGCCTCGAGGTCACGGAGGAGGACGTGGCCGAGATCGTGGCCCGCTGGACGGGGATCCCCGTGGCCAAGCTCCTGGAAGGGGAAAGGGAAAAGCTCCTCCGCCTGGAGGAGGAGCTCCACAAGCGGGTGGTGGGCCAGGATGAGGCCATCCGGGCCGTGGCCGACGCCATCCGCAGGGCCAGGGCCGGGCTTAAGGACCCGAACCGCCCCATCGGGAGCTTCCTCTTCCTTGGGCCCACGGGGGTGGGGAAGACGGAGCTGGCCAAGGCCATCGCGGCCACCCTCTTTGACACGGAGGAGGCCATGGTGCGCATTGACATGACGGAGTACATGGAGAAGCACGCGGTCTCCCGCCTCATCGGGGCCCCTCCGGGCTACGTGGGGTACGAGGAAGGGGGCCAGCTCACGGAGGCCGTGCGGCGGAGGCCCTACACCGTCATCCTCTTCGATGAGGTGGAGAAGGCCCACCCCGACGTCTTCAACATCCTCCTGCAGATCCTGGACGACGGCCGACTCACGGACTCCCATGGCCGCACCGTGGACTTCCGCAACACCGTGATCATCCTCACCTCCAACCTGGGAAGCCCCCTGATCCTCGAGGGCATCCAGCAAGGCAAACCCTACGAGAGGATCCGGGAGGAGGTCTTCGCCATCCTGCAGAGGCACTTCCGCCCCGAGTTCCTGAACCGCCTGGACGAGATCGTGGTCTTCAGGCCCCTCACCCGGGAGCAGCTGCGGGAGATCGTGGAGATCCAGCTCCAAAGCCTCAGGGCCCGCCTGGCGGAAAAGCGCATCACCCTCACCCTCACCGAGGCCGCCAAGGACTATCTGGCCGAGCGGGGCTACGACCCCGTCTTCGGGGCCAGGCCCCTGAAGCGGGTGATCGCCCGGGAGCTGGAAACCCCCCTGGCGGTGAAGATCCTGGCCGGGGAGATCAAGGAGGGGGACGCCGTGGTGGTGGACGTCGGGCCCACGGGGCTGGTCTTCCGCAACCCCGAGCGGGTAGAGGCCTGAGAAAGGAGGCGGCATGAGCGTGGTGGAAGTCCTGCAAAAAGCCTACCAGGATGAGCTCCTGGATGCCCTGCGGGCGGAGCGGGCGGCGGAAAGGGTGCCCTACCCCCACCTCCGGGCCCTCCTGGAGGAGGTGGTCCGTAGGGAGCGGGCCCATGCCGAGGCCATCGCCGAGGCCCTCCGCCGCCAAGGCGCCTCCCTCCCCCCGATGCCCCAGGTGGAGGAGGAGGGCTGGGAGGCGCTCCTCCGCCTTCTTTCCGAGGAAGGCTTTGACCGGGCCTACTACCTGGAAAGCACCTTTCCCGAGCCGGACCTCGAGGCCCTCTTCACCCGGCTGGGCCACGAGGAAAGGCTTAACCAAGAAGCCGTGCGCAAAGCCGTGGCCCTTTTAGGAGGTGGCCTATGATCGGAAAGGAAGAAATCCAGCGCATCAAGGAAACCCTGGCTATCGCAGAGGGGCCCATCCTCTCCCTCTACCTGGACATCAACCCCGCCAAGCCGGAAAACGCCAACCGGGCCTATGCCCTAAGGGCCAAGGACGCCATGAAGGCCCTGGGGGTACCCCAGGACCTGCAGGATAGGGTACTGGAAGTGTTGAAAAACCAGGTTCTGGAGGCCAAGACCGCCGTTTTCTTCGCCAAGGACAAGCCCTTTGAAACCCTCCTGCTCCAGGTGGAGCTGCCCCTGGTCTCCAGCCTCAAGACCACCTTCCTGGGGGAAAAGGAAAGCCGTTTCCTCACGGACGGGGCCTTAGCCCACTACGGCGAACCCTTCCTCCTCCCCCTCATCTACGCCCTGGACGAGTACGAGCGCTACGGGGTGGTCTACCTGGACCAGGAGCGCTGGCGGGTGTTTGAAATCTTCCTGGGCGAAATCCAGGAAGTGGGGGATGCCTTCCTCGCCCTGGATACCGAGGCCTGGCGGCGGCTTTCCCTGGACGCCCCGGGGCGCCGCTTCAACCTGGGGAGGATCTCCCGGGGCGGGGCGGGGCAGGACCTCTTCGCCAAGCGCCTGGCCGCTTGGGAGGAGCGCTTTTACAAGACCCTGAGCCACGAGCTGGAGAAGCTGGTGGAGGAACGGGGGTTCACCCGCCTGATCCTCATGGGCCCCGAGGAGCACACCAAGCTCTTCCTGGGTTACCTGCCCAAGCGCCTTAAGGAGAAGCTGGTGGCCCTGCTTCCCTCCCTGCCCCACCCCGGGGCCAGTCCCGGCCAGGTGCTCAAGCGGCTGGAGCCCGTCCTGGAGGAGATCGAACGGAAGGGGGAGGTGGAACTTCTCAAGAAGCTGGAGGAAGCCTACCCCAAAGCGGTCTTCGGCCCCGAGGTGCTTGAAAGGGTGCAGGAGGGACGGGTGGAGCTCTGGGTGCTTCCCTGGCACCTGGACCAGACCGCCTACGCCTGTGACGGGATCTTCTTCCCCGATGAGGCCCGGGCGCTAGCCACCTGCGAAAAACCGGAGGCCAAGCCCCTGGCCGTGGTCCTGCCCGAGCTGGCAGCAGGCTACGCCGCCAAGCTGGAGTTCGTGCGGGGCGAAGCGGAAAAGCAGCTTCTGGAGCGCGGAGGCATGGCCGCGCTCCTGAGGTGGTGAAAAGGAGGTGAGGAGGATGATGCGGTTTGATCCTTTCAGGGAGTTGGAGGAGTTGCAGGAGCGTCTGGCAAGGGCCTTCGGCGCCACCCCCCAGCAGGGGCCCAGGGTGTACGCCCCTCCGGTGGACGTGATGGAGGATGAGGCTGGGCTTCACGTGCTGGTCTACCTTCCCGGGGTGGACCCGGAGAAGGTGGAGGTGGTGGCCGAGGAAGGCACGCTTTCCGTGAAGGCGGAGCGGCCCTTCGAGAAGCGGGAGAACGTGGCCTACCACCGCCTCGAGGGCCCCTACGGCACCTTCGCCCGGAGCTTCAACGTGCCCAGCACCTTTGACCTCTCCCGGGTCCAGGCCCGCTTCCGCCACGGCGTCCTGCACCTTTTGGTACCGAGGGCCGAGGCCACCAAGCCCAAGAGGATCCAGGTGCAGGTGGAATAGGAGGTGAGGTATGCGGCGGACCACGCGGTACATCCTGGCCACTTCCAACCCCATGGGCGACCTCGAGGCCCTGGAGAAGCTGGTGAAGCTGGCTCCCGACACGGGGGCGGATGCCCTGGCCATCATAGGCAACCTCATGCCCAAGACGGCGAAAAGCCGCGACTACGCCGCCTTCTTCCGCATCCTTTCCGAGGCTCATCTCCCCATCGCCTACATCCCCGGGCCCCAGGACGCCCCCATCTGGGAATACCTCCGGGAGGCCGCCAACATCGAACTGGTACGGCCCGAGATGCGCAACGTCCACGAGACCTTCACTTTCTGGAAGGGTCCCTACCTGGTGGCGGGCATCGGCGGGGAGATCACCGATGACGGCGAGCCCGAGGAGGGCGAGGCCCTGCGCTACCCCGCCTGGGTGGCGGAGTACCACCTGAAGACCCTCTGGGACCTCAAGGACTACCCCAAGATCTTCCTCTTCTACACCAATCCCTACCACAAGGGCCTTGGGGAAGGGGGGTCCCATGAGGTGGCCCACCTGGTCAAGACCCATAACCCCCTCCTGGTGATCACCGCCGGCAGGGGCCAGAAGCACGAGATGCTGGGGGCAAGCTGGGTGGTGGTGCCGGGTGACCTCTCCGAGGGGGAGTTCAGCCTCCTGGACCTGAGGGCGAGGAAGTTGGAAACCGGAAACGTGCGTTAAGCCCCTCCAGGGTTTCCCAGGGGGCGAAACCACCGAAACCCTGGGGGGCGCTGTAGAATGAGGCGAGGTGGATCATGGAAAAGGAAAAGCTCATCCAAGGGTTGAACGAGGATCTGGCCCACGAGTACCAGGCCATCATCCAGTACATCACCTACGCGGCCACGGTTGCGGGGATCCATCGGCAGGAGCTTAAGGAGTTCTTCCTGGCGGAGGTCCAGGACGAGCTCCGCCATGCCCAGCTCCTGGCGGACAAGATCACGGCCCTGGGGGGGAAGCCCACCACCCAGCCAGCCCCCGTGCCCGAGGCCGCCACGCCCCGGGCCATGCTGGAAGCGGTGCTCCAGGCGGAGAAGGAGACCATCGCCCGCTACGTGGAAAGGATGAAGCAGGCCGAGGCCTTGGGGGATTATGGCCTGGCCAACGACCTCCAAGAGATCATCTCCGAGGAGACGCGGCACAAGGAGGAAACGGAGAAGCTCTTGAGGGGCCACTGGAAGGAGTGAGGCCCTCCCGGCCTGGACCTAGCGCAAGACAAGGGAGGAGGTATGCGCTTCACCGAGCTTGCCGAGCGCTTCCTGGCCCTCGAGCCCCAGCTCCCCGAGGGGCCGGGGAAGGAGGCCCTTTCCCTGCTCCACGCCATGCTCCAGGAGGTCTGGCGGCAGGTGGGAGCGGGACCCCGGGAGGGCGGCGGGCTCGAGGAGCTCCGCAACCTCTACAAGAAGGCCCCCAAGATGGAGGCCCCCCGGGTGGCCCCAGGGCTTGCCGTGGGGGAGAAGGCTCCGGACTTCGCCCTTCCCGACGCGGAGGGCCGGCTTGTCCGCCTTTCCGACTTCCGGGGCCGCCCGGTGGTTCTGGCCTTCTACCCTTTGGACTGGAGCCCAGGGTGCAGCCAGCAGCTGGACCTCTACCAGGCGGAACTGGAGGAGTTCCATAGGCGAGGGGCGGTCCTTTTGGGGATCTCGGTGGACTCCCTTTACTCCCACGGGGCCTGGGCCTTTGTCCGTGGCCTCACCTTTCCCCTCCTCTCCGACTTCCACCCCAAGGGGGAGGTGGCCCGGCGCTACCGGGTCTGGCGGGAGGTAGACGGCTTTAGTGAGCGGGCCCTCTACGTGGTGGACGGCGAGGGGGTCATCCGCTACGCCCACGTCTCCCCATACCTGCACCACATCCCCCCGATCGAGGAGCTCTTCCAGGCCCTGGACGCCTTGAGGGGAGGTTAGGGATGGAGCCGGTGGTGCTCTACGGGACTTCCTGGTGCGCCCAGACCCAGCTTCTGCGCCGCCACCTGGAGAGGCTCGGGGTGCCTTACCGCTACGTGGACCTGGAGCTCCACCCCGAGGTCCACCCGACCCTCCGCTTCCTCACCGGGGGGCGGCTTTCCCACCCCGTGGTCTACGTGGGGGGTGAGGTCCTGGTGGAGCCCACCCTGTCCGAGTTGGAGCGGGCCCTTTGGCGCAGGGGGTACCTGTGGCGTCCGTGGTGACCTGTCCCCGTTGCGGGGCCCAAAACCGTATCGGAAAGGCCCCAAAGGGCACCTTCCCCGTCTGCGGGGCCTGCAAGGCCTCCCTGCCCTGGGTGGTGGAGGCGGACGAGGAGAGCTTCGCCCAGGAGGTGGCGGGGGCGGCCCTGGTCCTGGTGGACTTTTGGGCTCCCTGGTGCGGCCCCTGCCGCCTCCTTTCCCCCGTGCTGGAGGAGCTTGCCCGGGAGCATGCGGGCAAGCTGAAGGTGGTCAAGGTCAACGCGGACGAGAACCCCCGTCTAGCGGGCCAGTACGGGGTGATGAGCCTCCCCACCCTGGTTCTCTTCCAAAACGGGCACCCGGCGGCCACCTGGGTAGGGGCGAGCCCTAGGCGGGTTCTGGAGGAAAGGCTTAGGCCGTATCTGGAAAGGAGGTGAACCATGCTGGAGAAGCTCTGGCCCTTCGGCCGGAACCGGGTGCGCAAGGCCTTTGAGGAAGCGCTAGAGAAGGTTTTCAAGGAGGAGGGCGAAACCCTGGAGCCCCTTTCGGAGCTTGCCGAGCACGAGGACCACTATCTGTTGCGGGTGGAGGTTCCGGGCCTGGGCCCCGAGAACCTGGAGGTGCGCCTCGAGGGGGACCAGCTGGTGGTGGAAGGGGAGAAAAAAGAGGAAAAGCGCACCAAACACCTCTCGGAGATCGTCTACGGGCGCATCTACCGCGCCTACCTCCTCCCCAAGGACGCCAAGAAGGAAGGCATTGAGGCCAAGCTCCACAAGGGCGTGCTGGAGGTGAGGATCCCCCGGGAGAAGCGCCCGCCCGAGCCCCCCGTGAGGATCCCCGTGCAGGAGGGGTAAAGACCCCACCAACCCTTGGCCTTCCGCCTTGGATTGGTTGATTTTTTATCAGGTCTCTTGACAATGCCATTGTCAAGTCTTACCCTGGTGTGAGGAGGTGAGCGGGTATGCTGATGAAAATAGCCGAGTTTGAGAAGCTCTTCCGCCTGGCTGCGGGCCTGGATGTGGACAAGAACGACCTTAAGCGCCTTTCGGACTTTCTCCGCAACAAGGTCTACGACCTGCTGGTGGTAGCCGAGCGTCACGCCAAGTACAACGGCCGGGACATCATCTTTGAGCCGGATGTGCCCATTACCAAGGGGCTTCAGGAAACCCTCAAGGAGTTCCGCGCTATGGACACCACCTTGGAGCTCAAACCCGTTCTGGACACTCTGGCTACCCTTCCCCCTTTGGATCTGGAGATCTCCGAGGACGTGCGCAACCTGCTTCCCGAGATCGCCGGGGCTCTGGTGGTGGCCTACGCCCGGGTGCTGAAGGAGCTGGACCCCATGCTTAAGAACCCGCAAACCGAACACCATGAGCGGGCTGAGCGGGTCTTTAACCTCCTTCTCTGAGGATGAGCCAGGATCTACCCCTTTTTCTCTACCGCCGGGCCACCCGGCTGGTCTTCAATCTGGTGCTGGTGGCCCTTCTTATCGGGCTTTTCGTGGGGGTGGGGCGCACCTTCTTGGAGCTGGGCCTCACCCTGAGCGAGCCCACGGTGCGCCTGGGCCTCAAGGAGCTGATCACCAACGTCCTTAGCCTGGTGATCGTCCTGGAGCTGGTCCGGGTCTTCGTAGATTATTTCGAACTTGAGAGGGTGCGCCTCGAGGTTCTCCTGGAAATCGGCGTGGCCCTGGCCCTGCGGGAACTTCTTCTCCTCCTCTTCGCCGAAAAGCTCTCCGGGCTGGACCTCTTCTTCTGGACCCTGGGCATTTTGGCCCTGGTGGCCGGGCGCACCCTGGCCGTGCAGTTTTCCCCCAGGAGGCAGGCATGAGGGTAGAGGAAGCAATCCTTCCCGGCGTGGGGCGGAAGTACACCATCACGGTGCAAAGCGGCGACCGGATCGTCATCGTGGTCCACCACTCGGGGAAACGGGAACTGCAGTACTTTGAAGCCGGAGGCGAGGGGGATGAACCCGCCATGGCCCTGGACCTGACGGATGAGGAGGCCCGGGAGCTGGGGGCCATTCTGGCGGGGGTGCTCTTCCACCCCGAGGCGGTGGGGGACACCCAAAGCAAGCTTGGGCAGAAGGTCATTGAGTGGATCAAGGTCCTGCCCGGTTCCAAGCTCGCGGGCAGGCGGGTGGGGGAGCTTACCCTGCCCCCCGGAGCCCACCTCCTGGCCGTGGACCGCCCTGGGGCTCCCCTCATCCCTAACCCCAGCCCCGACACCCTTCTGGAAACGGGAGACACCCTGGTGGTGGCGGGAAGCCGCGAGGCCGTGGAAGCCTTGAAAAGGACCCTCTGATGCACCCCTCCGTGGAGGCCTTCGCCTTGGCCGCAGGGCTTTTGGCCCTGGGGGCGGCTTTAGTCCACCGCTTTGGCTTTCCCCCCTTGCCCGTCTACCTCCTCACGGGGTTGCTGGTGGGCCAGCGCCTGCCCGTGCAGGACCTGGAACCCTTACCCTCCCTAGGCCTTCTCCTTCTCCTTTTCTCCGTGGGCCTGGAGTTCGGCCCCGACCGGCTTAAGGGGCTCTCGGGGAAAGCAGTCCAGGCGGGTTTTTACGATGCCTTGGCCCTGCCCCTGGGCTTCCTCCTGGGGCTTTTGGCGGGGCTGGACCTCCGCGGCGCTGCCCTTTTGGCCGGGGCCATCTACGTGAGCTCCAGCGCCGTGATCGTCAAGCTCATCATCGACCTGCGTCGGGTGGCTAACCCCGAAAGCGAGGTGGTTCTGGTCACCCTTGTTCTAGAAGACCTTGTGGTCATCCTCTTACTTGCCCTCCTCGGAGGCCAAGGACCGGAAGGGGTGATAGTAAGCCTTTTGCTAGGCGGAATCTACCTATTTCTAGCCAACCTTTTCGGATACCGACTGGTATCCTTTTTAGAAAGTCTTTCAGACGAACTCGTCCTGCTTTTGGGGGCTGCCTTTACCACTGGAACAGCCCTTCTTTTCCATGCCCTCGGGGTTTCCGAGAGCCTGGGCGCCTTCCTGGCGGGAAGCCTGGCGGCCTCCTTGGGACTTCGCGAGCGGTTTGAGCGGCTCTTCGGTCCCGTGCGGGACCTGGGGGTGGCCCTTTTCTTCCTGGTGGTGGGGGCCAGCGCCCGGGATCTCTTCCAAGGCTTGACCCCGACGCTGGTGGTCTTGGCCCTCCTGGGCCTTTTGGTCAAGCTTCCCCTTAACTTCCTGGGAGGGGCCCGGGCAGGGCTTTCCCGCAAGCGCCGGCTCTATAGCGCCTTCTACCTGGTGCCTCGAGGGGAGTTCAACCTGGTCTTGGGGGCCTTAGCGCAAGCCCAAGGTTACCCCCTGGTGGCCCAAGTGGCGGTGCTTTTGGTGCTCCTATCCGTTCCTTTGGGAGCCTTGCTCATCCGTTTTGCCCCTGAGCTCGGAAGGCTCCTCCTACGGGAAACCCCTAGTCCCCGCCGCCCGGCCCGCTCCTCTTAGCGCCACCTGCTATATACTCCTCCTATGGAAATCTTTTTCCAGCTCTTTTGGCTCTTTTTTATCCTTTCCGTCCTCACCCCTTACCTGCAACAGCAGATGCTCCTGGGGGCGCGGGCCAGGAAGATGGCCGAGCTGGAGCGCAAACGGAAAAGCCGGGTCATCACCCTCATCCACCGCCAGGAAGCCGTAAGCTTCCTGGGCATCCCCATAAGCCGCTTCATCAACATCGACGACTCGGAGCAGGTCCTAAGGGCCATCCGCCTCACCGACAAAAACGTGCCCATAGACCTCATCCTCCACACCCCAGGGGGCCTGGTCCTGGCGGCGGAGCAGATCGCCGAGGCCCTCTTGCGCCACCCCGCCAAGGTCACGGTCTTTGTGCCCCACTACGCCATGTCCGGGGGTACCCTCATCGCCTTGGCCGCCGACGAGATCGTGATGGACGAAAACGCCGTCCTCGGTCCCGTAGACCCCCAGCTTGGGCAGTACCCCGCGGCGAGCATCCTCAAGGTCTTGGAGAAGAAGCCCCTAAGCGAGGTGGACGACCAGACCTTGATCCTTGCGGATGTGGCTGAGAAGGCCCTAAAGCAGGTGAAGGCTACGGTGAAGAACCTCCTCCTTAAGCACATGCCGGAGGAAAAAGCCGAGGAAGTGGCCCATCTCCTTTCCCAGGGCACCTGGACCCATGACTACCCCATTGATGTGGATCAGGCTAGGTCCTTGGGCTTGAACATCTCCACCGAGATGCCCCTCGAGGTCTACGAGCTCATGGACCTCTACCCCCAGGCCCAGGGGGGTAAGCCCAGCGTGCAGTACGTGCCCGTACCCTATCGTCACCAGCAGCCCGGGAGGCCATAGGGTGTTTCCCCTCTACGACATCAACCACGCCCGCAGGCCCGCTTTCGTGGTCAAGGGCCTGGTGTTTCTCAACGCCTTAGCCTTTTTGTGGCAACTTTCCGTGGGCCTGGAGTGGTCTGCCCAGGCCTACGGCTTTATCCCTGCCTTGTTCTTTCAGGACCCTGTGGGCCAAGGCTACCGCCTCCTCACCAGCATGTTCCTCCACGGGAGCTTTTTTCATATTCTTTCCAATATGTGGTTCCTCTGGGTCTTCGGGGACAACGTGGAGGACCGCATGGGCCACGGGCGCTTCCTCCTCTTCTACCTCCTGGGGGGGCTAGCCGCCGCCTTGGCCCAGGGGCTTTTCTCCCTCACCTCCACCATCCCCATGATCGGGGCCAGCGGGGCGGTCTCGGCGGTGCTGGGGGCGTATTACATCCTCTTCCCCAGGGCCTACGTGGTCTCGGTGATCCTCTTCGTCTTCCCCCTCTTCGTCACCTTCCCCGCGGGGTTCTACATCGGGTACTGGGCCTTTCTTCAACTCTTCCAGGGGCTTTTGGGCCTACCCGGGGTGGCCTGGTGGGCCCACCTGGGAGGCTTCCTCTTTGGCCTCCTCCTGGCCCGGCGGTTCCTTCGCCCATAAGCATTCCACCCAACCCCCTAGGTAGGATTCCCAGCCGGACCCAGTACTCCCCTTGCCTCGAGGGCTTTTCCGGAACACCGCCTTAGCTTGGGCCAGGGAGGGGTGGCCTCACTCTTCCTCCCGTCCACGAAGCTCATCCACGTGGGTACCCTGCCACAGGGGCACCCCTAAGCGGTAGGCCGCCCTGCCCAGAAAATGGGCCCCTATGGGCGCGGTGGAAAAAAGGAACACCACCAGCAAAACCGCCTTAAAGGCCACCAGCCCCTCCCCGAAACCCACGGCCACGCCTAAAAGGATCAGACCTAATCCCAGGGTGGCCGCCTTGGTGGAGGCGGACATGCGGATATAGAAGTCCGGGAAGCGCAAAAGACCCAGGGCTGCCACCAAAAAGACCAAGGTTCCTATGAGGAGCAAGAGGTCCGCAAGAAGGCTCATCCGCGGCTCCTTTCCATAAAGCGGGCGAAAGCAATGGTGGCCAAGAAGGAGACCAAAGCCAACACCGTAGCTACATCCACGAAAAAGGATTGTCGGGTAATCAGGGCGTACACCAAGGCCAGGCCCATGAACCCAAAGCCCACCATCTCCAGACCCAACACCCGGTCCGCCAAGGACGGACCCTGAAGGAGACGGTAGAGGGTTAGAGCCAGGGCCAGGGTGAGAAGGAGAAGAGCCAGTTCCTTCACCGGGTCACCTCCAGCACACGTCTTTCAAACTGCTCCTTCAGCTCCACCTTGGCCGCGGAGGGGTCCTCAGCGTACATACTGTGTACGAAAAGAAACTTTCGGTCCCGGGAAACGTATAGGCTCAAGGTCCCAGGGGTAAGGGTGATCATGTTGGCGAAGAGGGCAATCTCCAGGTCGCTTTCGGCATCCAAGGGCACCGCCAAGATGCCCGGCCGCATACGGAAACGGGGGGAGAGGACCTCCCGGATCACCCGCAGGTTGGAAAGCACCACCTGCCAGAGAAAGTAGAGGATTAGCCAAACCGCCCGCCACACCTTCACCGCCCACCTCCCAGGACCGCCTTTATGTAATCCGAGGGGTCTAGAAGCTCCCATGCCGCCCGCTCCGCCAAGGCAAAACCGTAGCCCGCCCCCAGGCCGATAAACACGGTGATAAAGGAAAGCAAAGCGGTACCCACCACCATGGTGCGAGGTACGGAGGCCCGCAGCAAGGCCTCCTGTCTTTCTTGAGGGAGGGGTTTCCAGAAGGCCTCACGCCAGATCTTCATCATGGACATCAAGGTAAAAAGCCCTACCAGGAGCGAAACCCCCACGATAGCATACTCCCCGATTTCCATTCCTCCCACCACCAGGAACAGCTTGGCAAAAAATCCAGAGAAGGGGGGAACCCCCGCCAGGGAAAGCGCGGGGACAACGAAGAGAAGGGCGAGATAGGGCCGAAACCGGTAAAGGCCCCCCAGTTCCTCCAGGTGGAAAGAGCCCAAAAGCCTTTGCGCCAGGCCCGCTACCAGAAAGAGAGCTGCCTTGACGAAGATGTGGTGGACGATGTAGAAGATACCACCCGCGATCCCCAAGGGGGTAAAGAGCCCAAGCCCCATGATCATGTAACCAATCTGGCTGATGATGTGGAAGGAGAGAAGGCGGCGCACCTCCATCTGGGCCAAGGCTCCCAAAACCCCGGTGACCATGGTAAAGCCGGCAATCCAAAGGATAAGGCGGTGCCAAAGCTCAGGCTCCTGATAAAAGAGCACGGTAAAAAGCCGAAAGAGGGCGTAAACCGCCACCTTGGTGGGCAGGGCAGCAAAGAAGGCCGCCACCGGCAAGGGAGGCGTGTGGTAGGAAGCAGGCAGCCAAAAGAAAAGAGGGAAAAGGGCAGCCTTTATAGAGAGGGCCAGGAGGAAAAACCCTGCCACCACACTTGTCCGGGTGGGCTCCACCTGGTCAATGCGGAGGTGGAGGTCCGCCAGATTTAAGCTTCCCGTCAAACCGTAAAGCAGGCCCGCACCCATGAGGTAAAAGAGGGAAGAGAGGAAGTTAAGGGCAAAGTACTTGAAGCCGCCCAAAAGCTGGGCCCGCTCTCCCCCCAGGGTCAGGAGGACGAAGGAGGATAGGAGCATGACCTCGAGCCACACATAGAGGTTGAAAACATCCCCCGTGAGGAAGGCACCCTGTACGCCAAAAAGCATGAACTGGAGAAAGCCAAAATAGCCCAAGGATTTCCGCCCCGGATCTATGCCCCTGAGGGAGTATAGGGTAACAGCAAGCCCTACCAAGGCCGCGGTGAACACCATGAGGGCTGCAAAGGTATCCAAGACCAACACAATGCCAAAGGGGGCCGGCCAGCCACTTAAGGCCGTGGACTGGATACCTTTCACCTGCACGTAACCTAGGAGGAAAACTCCAAGCCCCAACTGGGCCAGGGCTGAGGCCAAAGCCACCCCATCTCCCAAGGGCGAGCGCCGCAGGAAAAAGGAGAGAAGCCCGCCCAAAAGAGGCAGAAGAAGAGGGAGTACCAGCAGGAGGTCCTTCATCGGTCCGTCCCCCGAAGCTCGTCCAAATCATCGGTACCCAGAACCTGGTGTACCCTGTAGGCCAGCACTACGGCAAAAGCCAACACCCCCAGTCCGATGACAATGGCCGTAAGGATCATGGCCTGAGGCAGGGGATCCGCATAGGGAGGCTCCAGAACCTTGGCCCCCAGGGGGATGATTGGGCTATGCCCCCGCACCAGGCCAGGACTCAAAAAGACAACCAGGTTGGCGGCATTGGATAGAAGAGCCAAGCCCAAGAGGAAGCGGGCCAGGCTCCCCTGAAGTACAAGGTAGACTCCAACACCCACCAAAACACCTACCAAGAAGGCTAGGAGGACCATCATTTTCGCACCCCTTCCTCTTCCTGGGCCCAAAGAACCGCCAAAACCGCTCCGACCACCCCCAGATACACCCCCAGGTCAAATAAAAGGGGAGTGCCCAGTTTTTGGCCCAAAATCTCTACCCAAAGACCGGCGAGGAAGGGCAGCCCGTGCCAAAAGGCTGGGAAGCCGGATAAAAGGGCAACCACCACGCCCAAGGCCGCCAGCTCAGGAGGGGCCAGGGGTAAAAGTGCCCGGGCCCGCCCTACCCCGAAAGCCAAGGCATAGACGTGGAAACCAGAAGCGGCCACCAAACCACCAATAAACCCACCCCCGGGAAGGTTGTGACCCCGGTAGAACAAATACAAGGAGAAAAGAAGCATCAGAAGGAGAATCCATCGGGCAAGACCTCTAAGTACGGGGGTTTCCATTCTTCCTCCTGAGGAGAGCGAAGGCTCCAAGCCCCGCCAACACCAGCACCACCACCTCGCCCAAGGTGTCCAGGGCACGGAAGTCCACCAGGATCACGTTGACCACATTGCGCCCAAAGGCACTCACATAGCTTTCCTCTGCAAAAAACTGGGAAACCGGGGGCAGCTTGGCTTGCCCTGAGGTAAGCAGAATCCCCCAGGTTACAGCCATGCCTACGCCTACCCCCAAAAGGGCCTTCCACGGTACCGTCTTCTCCTTAGCAAAGCGAGGCATGGCGGCAAAGACAAAAGCGAAAACCAAGACAGTAAGGGTTTCCACTAAAAGTTGTGTCATGGCCAGGTCGGGGGCCCCGTAGAACAAGTAGATTAAGGCTATGCCATACCCCACCAGTCCTAAGGCCACCACGGCGAAGATAGGAGAACGGCTCCGCGCGGTGTAAAAAGCGGCCACAGCCATGAGCAAGAGAACCAGAGCCTCGTAAGGGCGGACCCCACCAAAAGAGGGCCACTCCACCGGCAAGCGAAGGGCCGGAAGCAACGTAACCAAAAGACCTGCACCGAGTACCGTGGCCGTGTAGAGGCGCACATACCCATGCTGCAAAAGGGTAGTCTGCCACTTGGCCAACCTTTCCAGGCCCAGGATAAGGCGGTCATAGGCTTGGTCGGCCCCCCAAGGAAGGGACAGGCGACGGAGGCTACCCCGAAGGGAAAAAGCCCCTACACCTGCCAACACCGTGGCTAAGGACAGGAAAAGAACCGGGTTGAGCCCACCCCAAAGGTAGACCCGTACGGGAACCTCCCTTCCCGCGACGTCCGCCACCGCAGGGGCCACCAAGAGGCGGCCTACCTCGGAGGCGCCAAGGCCTAAGACCAGACCCGCCAGGCCCAGCACCAGGGGGCCGGACCATAAGGGCCAAGGAGACTCGTGGGGAGAAAGATGGGCGGGCTTTTTGCCAACGAAGGGCTTGACCCCAGCGAGAAGGGCCACTCCTACCAGGAGGAGGCTGGTCAGGAAGGCAGCGACAAGGAGGAGGGTCCCTTCGAGGGCCTTGTAGAGAAACTCCTTAGCCACAAAGCCCATGGTAGGTGGCAGGCCCACCATAGAAGCGGCGGCCAACAACCCCCCCAGGGCAGTCCAGGGCATGGCCCCAGCAAGACCCCCCAGGTTTTCCACTTTTTTCTCCCTCGCCCCATGATCTACCGAACCCGCCACCAGAAAGAGGGCTCCCTTATACAGGGCATGGGCCAAAAGCACCAACACCATGGCCTTTATCGCCCCTTCCGAACCCACCCCCAGGAGAAAGGTGAGGAGCCCCAAGACGCTCACCGTGGAATAGGCCAGCACCCGCTTGATCTCCTGGGAGGTAAGGGCGGAAAAAGCACCGAGGAGCATGGTCACACCCCCAACAGCCGTCAAAAGCCCATGCCAGACCTCTGTACCCCCCAGGACGGGATGGAAGCGGGCAAGAAGGTAAACCCCCGCCTTCACCATGGTGGCGGAGTGCAGGTAGGCGCTCACAGGGGTGGGAGCCTCCATGGCATTGGGCAACCAGAAGTGGAAGGGAAACTGAGCGGATTTAGCAAAGGCTCCAAGGGCCAGGAGGAGGAGAATGGGGAGATAATAAGGGTGCTCCGTGAGATCCTGAGCAAGGAGGGCCTCCAGACTGTAACTCCCCCCGGCCAGGGCCAAAAGAACCAACCCTCCCAAGAGGAAAAGCCCACCAAAAACCGTCACGAAAAGGGCTTGAAGCGCCGCTCTTCTAGCAGAAGGTCTCTCGTGCTCCAAGCCCACCAGGAGGAAGGAGGTGAGGCTGGTGAGTTCCCAGAAGACAAAAAGGGTGATCAGGTCCCCGGCCAACACCAGCCCCAGCATGGACCCCATAAAGGCCAGGATGAATACAAAAAAGCGGTCCTGATAGGGGTGGCTCTCCAGGTAGCTGGCTCCGTAGAGGAGGACAATAGCTCCGATGCCTGAGATCAGCAAGGCAAAGAGCAGGCTGAAGCCATCCAGGTAAAAGGCGAAGGCGATCCCCAGTCCTGGCACCCAGGACCAAGCCTCCCGCACCCGCTCCCCTGCCAAGAGCTCGGGTAAGAAACGCAAAAAGTAAAGGAAAAGGCCAACAGGAAGGAGAAAAAAGAGGTACACCACCCGCTGCCCTAAAGTGCGCATAAGAAAGGGAGCCAAAGCTCCCAACAGGAAAGGGGCTAAGGAAGCGAAAACCACGGCTTCCAATATACCCAAGGGGGTTAAGAAAGGGCAAGTTCAGGGCAAGGTCAGGTACGCGGCGTAAGCGGAAAGGACCTTGGCCAGGTACTCCCGGGGCTCATCCCGCTCCTGGAAGCGAAGGAAGGCGTAAAGACCACCTTCCCGGGCAATGCCCCTCAGGGTGTAGCCAACGCCTCCGTTATAGGCGGTTACGGCGCAGGCCACCTGTTCCAGGCCCCTATAGGCGGCGCACCTATCCATAAGCCAGCGCAGATAGCGGGCGGCGTAGCGGATGCTGGCCTCGGGGTCAAAGGGATCGGCAGGAGGCTCTCCCAGCATCCGGGCCACATCCGCCCAGGTGCTCCTTAGGAACTGGCCCAGGCCCAAGGCCCCCGTGGGGCTTACCGCCAGGGGGTCAAAGCGGCTTTCCACGTGGAGGAGGGCATAAAGCAGGTTGGGGTCTAAGCCCTCCTTCCCGGCATAGCCCTCCACCCATTCCCGGTAGGGGCGGGGGTAGGCCAAGAGGGTGGGCCAGGCGGCCCGGATGCCCTCCCGGTAGGCCCCCAGGCGGTAAAGGAGAGGGACCAGGGCCGGCCATTCCTGGGGCCTTTGCCAAAGGGCGTAGCGCACCACCCCCCGGGCCCAGGCCTCCTTGCCGAAAGCCACCAGGGCCTCCACCAGGGAAGCCTCGGGAGGCGGCGAGGAAGAAGGGGCCGGGGGTGGAGGAAGAGGCTCCTTCCCCAGAAGAAGGCCCAGCCCACCCTGCACCAGGTTCAGGACTTCCCTCCGGGATTCGGCTAAGCCCAGCTCCCCCGCCAGGAAGTAGGCCCGAAGGGCAGCGTCGTCGGCATAAGGGCTACCCCCCCGGCCTAGGTCCAGGTAGAGGGCCAGGGCTTGGCGCACGAGGCCTTGGCGCTCCAGGATTCCCGCGGCCCGCCAGAGGCCTTCTGGGGTGCTTCGCCGGTAGGCCTCCACCGCCTCGAGGGTCCTTCCCATTTCCTCCAGGATCCGCCCCTGGGCGTAGCGGCTTTCCGGGTGGTCATAGCGGGCCAAGGCCTCCAGGGCCTCCTCGAGGTGTTCCCCTGACGGGGAAGCAGCCCTTCGCCCAAGCCGCCACAGGGCGTAACCCAGGCCCAGGTATCCCCTGGGGTCCCGCCTGGCCCACTCCCGGTAAAAGGGCAAAGCCTCCCCATAGCGCCCTAGCCGGAAAAGGGCCTGGGCGCGGAGGTCGGGACGCACCCCTTCGGGAAGGACCTTCAGGAGAGCCTCATAGGCCCTCCCCCGAAAAAGAGCCAGCCAAAGCCTCTCCCCCTCGCCCAAGGACAGGAGGGCCTCCACCGCCTCCCTTTCCGGAAGAAGCCTCTCCCAGGCGGAAAAGGCCCGGGGGTCTTGGGCTTCTAGGAGAAGGCGGGCCGCCTTTCGCCAAGCATCCTTGGCCTCCCAGCCCGGCTCAAAGGCCTTAACCCCCTCCAGGAAGAGGGCATAGCGCCAGGCATACTCCGCCCGTTCTGCCAGGGGCACCTCCTCCCGGTCCACAAGCAACCAGCCCGAAAGCATCCGGGCATACCCTTCACCGCCCAGGGCCACCTGGCGCACCTCCTCCGCCACGCCCCTTTCCAGGCTGGCAAAGGGCTCAGGCAAAGCCTGGCTCCGGCAAGAGGTAAAGGCAATCCAGGAAAGGACCAGAAGCCACCGCACACCCCCACCCTAAGGGAAAAAGGTGAGAAAACCAAAGGCCTTGGCAAGCCAAGGCTTCCCTTAGGTATAGCCCCCTGGCAAAACCCGGGGGGGTGGGCGTAGCCTGGTAAGGCCTATGGGTATGGAAGGCCGTATTCCCCCCCACAACCTCGAGGCGGAACAGAGCGTCCTGGGGGCCATTCTCCTGGATTCCGATGTGCTGGACGAGCTGGAAGGCCTCCTCCCCTCCCCCGAGGCCTTTTACGCGGAGGCCCACCGCAAGATCTACGCCGCCATGCAGACCCTCAGGTCCCAGGGGAAGCCCGTGGACCTGGTGACCCTGGCGGAGGAGCTATCCCGCCGGGGGGAGCTGGAAGCCCTGGGAGGGGTCAGCTACCTGGTCCAGCTTTCCGAGGCCACCCCCACTGCCGCCTACGCGGAGCACTACGCCCGCATCGTGGCGGAGAAATGGACCCTACGAAAGCTCATCCAAGCGGCAGGCGAGGCCATGCGCCTGGCCTACGAGGAGACGGGAAGCCTGGACGAGATCCTGGACACCGCGGGCAAGAAGATCCTCGAGGTGGCCCTCACCCAGACGGAAACCGAGGCCCGCTCCATCCGGGAGCTGGTCCACGAAACCTTTGAGCACATCGAGGCCCTCTTCCAGAACAAGGGGGAGGTCTCCGGGGTCCGCACCGGCTTCAAGGAACTGGACCAGCTCATCGGTACCTTGGCCCCGGGCTCCTTAAACATCATCGCCGCCCGCCCCGCTATGGGAAAGACCGCCTTTGCCCTCACCATCGCCCAGCACGCCGCCTTGAAGGAGGGCATTGGGGTGGGCATCTACTCCCTGGAGATGCCCGCCTCCCAGCTCACCCTGCGCCTCATGTGCTCGGAAGCCCGCATCGACATGAACCGGGTGCGCCTGGGCCAGCTCACGGACCGCGACTTCTCCCGCCTGGTGGACGTGGCGGGAAGGCTTTCCGAAGCCCCCATCTACATCGACGACACCCCAGACCTCACCCTGATGGAGCTCAGGGCCCGGGCCAGGCGGCTTAGAAGCCAGTACGAGGTGGGCCTTCTCATCATCGATTACCTCCAGCTCATGTCCGGCCCCGGGGCGGGCAAGCAGGGGGAGAACCGGCAGCAGGAGATCGCCGCCATCTCCCGCGGGCTTAAGGCCCTCGCCCGGGAGCTCAACGTGCCCGTGATCGCCCTAAGCCAGCTTTCCCGGGCGGTGGAGGCCAGGCCCAACAAGCGCCCCATGCTTTCGGACTTGCGAGAGTCGGGTTGCTTGGCTGGAGACACCTTAGTCCAGCTGGCCGATGGCTCAAGAAAACCCATACGCGAACTGGTAGGCAGGTCCGGGTTTCACGTTTTGGCCCTTAACGAAGCCACCATGAAGCTGGAAGCAGCCATGGTAAGCCGGGCCTTTGCCACAGGGGTAAAACCGGTCTTCGCCCTCACCACGCAACTGGGACGCCAAATCCGCGCCACCGCCAACCACAAGTTCCTAACCTCAAAGGGATGGAAGCGCCTGGATGAGCTTCGGCCTGGGGATTGGGTAGCCTTACCTCGGAGGCTAGATGTGGCCACCCAACAAACCCTTGGGGACGAGGAACTCGCCCTTCTCGGGCACCTCATCGGGGATGGTTGTGCCCTACCCCGTCACACTCTGCAGCAGGCATCAGGGCTTTCCCAGCGGGAACTCTACCGCGCCGTGGGCATGGCCTACGCAGGCAGCACGCTCTTTAGGCAAAACCTAAGCCGGGACCGGGCCGTGCGAATGGCCCACGCTGTGAAATCGGTGGCCTTAAGCCAGATGGCTACCAGCGATGTTTACTGGGACAAGGTAGCCTCCATCCAGCCAGACGGAATAGAGGAAGTATTTGACCTCACTGTCCCTGGCTTACACAACTTCATTGCCAACAACATCATCGTCCACAACTCCATCGAGCAGGATGCGGACCTCGTGATGTTCATCTACCGGGACGAGTACTATAACCCCCACTCGGAAAAGGCGGGGATCGCCGAGATCATCGTGGGCAAACAGCGAAACGGCCCCACGGGCACGGTGGAACTTCAGTTCCACGCCGCCCACGTGCGCTTCAACGACCTGGCCCGGGAGCCCTAGGAGTGGCCCGCCTGCAAAAGGGTAGCCGCCCCTTGGGCCAAGGCCTCCTTCAGGTCCCGGTGGCCCAGGGAAAGGCCCAAGGCAAGGGCCTCGAGGTAGCTTTCCTCAATAAGGGCAATCTCTATGGCGATGATCTTCTCAAAAGCCTCCACCGCGCTGTAGACCTCCGGGCCACGGAGGGCGGTGCGCAGGTGCTCGAGGGAGAGTTCCTGCACGATGCCTATGGCCGGAACCATAGCCCTGGGGCCGATGCCAAACCGGGCGTGCACCAGGCCAATCCGCCTGCGGCCTTCCGCATAGGCCCGGTCGTAGGTGCCCCCGAAGAGCTCGGCATACCAGCGGGCAAAGGTGCCATAAAGCCGCTCCACCCTTCCGGGCACCGCGTGGAGGATCTCCGCCAGCTCCGGGTCCCGGCCCAGGTAGTCGTAAAAGGCCAGGGCCACCTCGGGGGCCAGGGGAATCATAAGGGCCCCCAGTTCGCGGAGCATGGCCGCATGTTCCTCGGTAAAGCCAGTGCGCCGCTTGAGAAGGTCCAGAAGGGCCCCGGGGTCCACGGGACAAATGTACCTTTCCCCACCCCCCTTCGTCTAGGGCAAAGACCCCAGGGGATAAGGCTCCCCTGGGGGGCAACCCAGCCGGATCATCAGAGTAGAGATTACTCCGTGCTCACCCCCTGCTCCACCTGCTGGTTCACGGGCTCCACCATGCGGAAGTGCTGGGCAGGATCCTCCAGAAGCTTCTCCAGGCGGGCCGCCTTCTCCTCCCGCTTGGCCTCCTTGAGGACCCGGATGTAGGCGGAAAGAAGCTCCCGCACATCCTCTATCCCCCTCAGGTCCAGGGGCTTCACCGCCACCTTGGCCCCCTTGGCCAGGCGGCGCTTCATGGCCTCCTCCGTGAGGCCCATCTCTGGCCAGTGGCGGAGGTAGACCCGCCCCCCAGTCATGCCCGAGCAGATCCAGGGCCCGGGGTCCCCCAGGACCAAGGCCCGCCCCCGGGTCATGTACTCAAAGGCAAACCCCTTGGCCTGGGCCCGGGCCGCCAGGTTGCCGAGCTCGTCCCTCAGGGGCCTTTCCGGCTCCCCGCCCAGGATGACATCCGCCCCGGAAAGCCGGATGCAGAAGCGGCTATCTGCCACCCCCTCCACGATGAGGAGGCCCCCTATGGCCCCGTAGGCGAAGCTCTTGCCCACGGAGCCATCCACATAGGCCCCGTAGGGGTTCCGGCCCTTGAGGATGGCCACGGTGCCCCCAAAGGCGCTCTTGGCCACCCCGTCCTGGGCCCCTCCTTCCACCACCACCTTCATGCCCTCGAGGTTAAAGGCCGCCAGGCCATTCCCGGCCACGCTTCCCGCGTCAAAGCGGAGCTCCACCTCGGCGTCAAATCCCTTGCCGTAAAGGCGCCTTCTTGCAATCTCCCCCGCCAGGTGAGCCCCAAGAGCCCGGTCGGTGGAGTTCACCGGGCCCTCCTGGAAGACCAGCTTGCGGCTTCCCTCCCCATAAGCCCCCATCACCACCTCAGTGATGGTGCGGGTGAGCTGGTTCAGGGGCTTCCTGAGCACATGGGCCGAGGTGTCCTTAAGCCACTCGGGCTCCTCCACGGGCAGGAAGAAGTAGGAAAGGTCCAGCTCCTCCAGGTGGTCCCGCTGGTAGAGGAGGTCCACCCGGCCCCTCAGCTCCCTAAGGGAGCGAGCCCCCAAGGCGGCCACCAGCTCCCTTAGGGCCTCCCCCTTGGCCTCAAAGAAACGGGTGAGGTGCTCCACCGCCCGGTCCAGGTCCTGGGGCACGAAGCGCTTTAGCCCGTGGGCCAAAGCCTCCTCCACCGTCTCGATCTGGGTGGTGATGCCCACGTGGCAGGTATCCAACTGGCATCCCCGGCAGATGGTGCAGCCGATGGCCACCATGGCCATGGTGGCCATGCCCACCCGGTCCGCTCCCAGAAGGACCATGCGGAGCACATCGTAGGCGGTCTTAAGGCCACCATCCGCCCAGATCTCCACCCGGTCGCGAAGCCCGGCCCGCACCAAGGCCCGGTGGGCCCGCCGCACCCCGATCTCCACGGGAAGCCCCGCATACTTGAGGGCATGGAGCCTGGCCGCCCCCGTCCCCCCCTCAAACCCCGAGAGGGTGATGACATCCGCCCCTGCCTTGGCGATCCCCACGGCGATGGTGCCGATCCCGGGGATGACGGGTACCTTCACGGAAACCAGGGCCTTGGGGTTTACCGTCTTCAGTTCCTCAATGAGCTGGGCCAGGTCCTCGATGGAGTAAAGGTCGTGGTTGTTGGAAGGGCTGATGAGGTCCACCCCGGGCACAGCGTTGCGGGCGGCGGCCACCTTGGGGGAAACCTTCTTCCCCGGCAGGTGCCCTCCCTCCCCCGGCTTGGCCCCCTGGCCGATCTTGATCTCGATGACCGTGGCAGAGTTCAGCATGTAGGCGTGGACGCCGAAGCGGCCCGAGGCCACCTGCTGGCCGCGCCAGTGGGTGTACTTGCCCAGCATGTCGGGGATCTCCCCACCCTCCCCGTTGATGCAGAGCATGTTGAGGCGCTTGGCCGCCTCCACATAGGCGCGGAAGGAGGCCTCCCCTTGGGAACCGAAGCTCATGGCGCTGATCAGGAAGGGCAAGGAGTGGCCCCCCACGGAGAGGTCCACCTCCTCGGGGGAGACCTCGCTCCTTTCGGGGAAGCGCACCTCCAAGAGTTGCCTAGCCGCCACCGGGCTTTCCCGCTCCAGGGAGCGGACCTTTTCCTGGAAGTGGCTATAAGGGGCCTGGCCGCTTGCCACCTCCTGGGCCGCCTTGTAGATCCTGGGGTTGAAGCGGAAGTCCTTGGCGGGCATGACCTTTTCCGCTCTCAGGAAGCCCTCCCGCTCCAAAAGGGTGCGCTCCAGCTCCAAAAAGCCGTATCCTCCGGTCTCCGAACCCAGGAAGTTCCGGGTGCCGAAGTAGTTGGCCAGCTCCGGCTTGAGCCCGATGGCGCTGAAGATCTTCCCGTAGCCCCGAAGCTCGTGGATGCCCATGGTGGAGGTGACCTTTTCCAAACCCTTGCGCAGGGCCTCGAGGACACCCGCCACCCCCTTCCTCCCCTCCAGGGCCCGGGCCTTCTCCTCGAGGAGCCATGGAGCCACCGCCTCCGCCCCCAGGCCCAGGAGGAAGGCCACGTCGTGAAGGTTCCTCACCCCTCCGGAGTGCACCAGGATGGAGGTACGCCGCCTCAGGGCGACTCCCTCGGCATCCCGCTTCATGAGGGCCCGGTTCACCGCCGCCACCGCCAGGCCGATATCGATCCAGATCCCACCCTGGAAGGCCTCCCGGTCGGAGAGGATGAGGACCTCGGCCCCTTCCTCCACCGCCTTAACCGCCTCCTCCTCCAGGCGCTTAAGCCCAAGAAGAAGCCCCTCCTCCACACCGAACTTGGGCACGAGGGTGGCGGTCTTGAAGCGGGATTTCACCTCAGCCAGGGTCAGGGTGCCGAAGCTTTCCGCAAGGCCCTGGTCCTCCTCCAAGACGATGGGCAAAAGAAGCTCCTCCACCCTTCCCCCACCCCGTCCGTCGGGAAGAGGGCGCCGGCCCAGGAGGGTGCGGGTGGAGAAGTGTTCGATCTCCCGCTCCCGGTCGATGGCCGGGTTGGTCACCACCGCCACGGTCTCCTTGAAGAACTCGGAAAGGTTGGGCTTCTCCGGGTTCAAGGCGGCCAGGGGACCGTCGTAGCCCAGAGAGCCGATGGGTTCGTTGCCCGTCTTGGCCAGGGCCTCGAGGTAAGCTCCATCCCACCGGTCCCAGCCGAAGGCCCGCTCCAAGCCCAACGGGGGCGGGGCCGGCTTCTCCTCCACCTGGGGCTCGCTCCCCCCGGCCACGGGGGGCGGAGCCTGGCGGATGGGCCCCGAAAGGTGGACCCGGTACCCTGCTACCGGGGTGCGGGCGGCGATCCGCTCCAGCACCAGGCGCTGGTGGCGGTCAAAGGGAAGGACCCGGGGGCCCTCCGGGGTCAGGCGCAGGTAAACCTTTTCCCCGGGAGCCAGGGGCTTGGGTTCGCCCACAAACTCCTCGGCGTTGAAAACCCCCCTTTCGGAGGAGAAGACGATCTCGTAAGGCGTTTCGAACTGCCAGAGGGGCCTCAAGCCCATGGCGTCGGTGGCGAAGACCGCCTCGTCCCGGTGGCGGCTCACGATGGCGGCAGGCCCCTGGGCCAGGGGGCCAAAGCGCTGGCGCAGGGCCAGGTACAGGTCCTGAAGCTCAGGGGCGAGCCCCTTCACCTCCCCCAGCACAGGGGGGAAGACCAGGTCCATGGCCTCGGGCAGGGAAAGCCCGTAGCGGTAGATGAGCCCCTCCAGCATGCGGTTCAGGTCCTGGGAGTCCGAGCCCCCGGTGCGGGGGATGCCCAGGTAATCCAGCTCCCGCCTGAGGCGCTCGATGGTATTGATCTCCCCGTTGTGGCCCAGAAGGCCAAAGGGCTGGACCTGCTCGAAGGTGGAGAGGGTGTTGGTGGAGTAGCGGTTGTGGCCCAGGGCGATGGTGCTCTTGAACTCAGGCCGGGAAAGCTCGGGGTAGTAGCGCTTCAAAAGCTCCGCTGCCCCCCGCACCTTGTAGACCACGCTGTAGGTGGAAAGGGAAACCACGTGGACGGGGAAGCTGGCCTCGAGCCTCAGGCCCAGCTCCCACAGGGGACCGTCCCCATCGGGGCTAAGCCCCGCCACCTGGAGGAAGATGGGCTCCGTGCGACGGCCCACGGGGCCCAGAACCTCGCTCACCACCTCCCCGCGGCGGAAGAGGACCGGGCGCACCCCAAGGGGCTGGCCCTCCCGCCTCAGGAGCTCGTAGAACTCCTCGAGGCGCCCCGCCTCGGTTTTGGGCAGGAAAAAGTGCCCCACGAAGAAGCGGGGGTTAAAGGCCAGCTCCGGCTCCAGTCCCGCCCCCTCCAGGAAGCGGGCCCATAGCTCCCGGGGGATATCGGTCTGGATGCCTGTCCCATCCCCTTCTCCCCGGATGGCCCCTGCCCGGTGGGCCATGCGGTAAAGGCTTTCCAGGGTCCTCCGCACGATGCGGTGGGAGGGCTTGCCGCTTTTCTCCGCCATGGCGATGATGCCGCAGGCATCCTGGCCTAAGGGGATATCCGGGTAGGCTTCCTTCCAGGTCATCTTGGGGCTCCTTCTTTACGCTTGGGGTTTGGTGTAGGCAAAGGTATGCACGTCGTTCTTGGGATTATACACCCCCCTGGGGGTAGGGTCAAGGCGTTTGTTCCAACAGGGCTTTACCCAAAACTCCTTCCTCGCCCTCCCTTAGCCTGCTTCAAGAGTTCTTGGGTGACTTCATAGTTGAGCAGGCGAACCAGGCCCCTCAGGAGCAGGTACGGACCATCCCTCTCGCTGGGCAGCCCCAGCTTGCCCCCGAGCTGCAAAAGAAACCCCTTGAACGGATCCCCCAACCGCTCAACTTCCCAAAGGAACACCGCCA
>NZ_KB905745.1 GCF_000381045.1 Thermus scotoductus DSM 8553
TCCAAACGAACACCCGTGGCAGAGCCGGAAGCATTGCGCTCGCCTGCCGATACGGAGTCAAGGTCTTTCTGGGCCCGGACGGGGCCTTCGGGGGAGACCCCGCGTGCTTTCCCGCAGGGAAACACCCTGGGAAGCCCTGGACTTTAGTCCGGGGAGTCGTCACAATAAGCCCCGTGGTGCTCTCGGCCCTGAAGGGCCTCCTCTCCCCCGATACCCTCTCTCGCCTTACCCCCCTGGGCGGCTTTGAAGCCCGAGTGTACACGGATGGGGAAAGGGTCTACAAGGTATACCGGCCTGGCGAGGCCCACCTGGCGGCCCTCGAGGCCGAGAGGATGGCCCGCGCCGGCTTGGGAAGCTTCGTCCTGGGGGTGGCCCAGGTGGAGGGACAAGGGGTCCTGGTCATCCGCCATTTTCCCGGAAAACCCTTCAGCCCCGAAGCCTTCACCTCCAAGGCCCTCGCCGCCCTCTCCCACCTCTTCCTCTCCCTCCACCGCCTCCCCGAGCCGGGGTATGTGGAGCGGGAAGAGCTTTCGGAGAGGCTAGAGCGCTTCGCTGAAAGCCTGGGCTCCGTGCCCGAGGCCTTAAGCCTCATCAAGGCCCTTATGCGGGAGGTCGCCTGGGTGGCGGGGGTGGAGAAGCGCTTCTGCCATCGGGACGCCTGGGCGGGGAACCTCCTGCTTAAAACCCAGGAAAACCCCTCCCACGACGACCCCGAGGTGCTCCTGGTGGACTGGGTCCGTTCCGGAGGCGACGATCCCGCCCGGGACCTTGCCCTCCTCAAGACGGGAAGCCTGGACCTCTTGGGGGAAAAAAGGGCCCGGGAGGCCCTTTTCCGCCTGGTGCAGTTCTACCCCAAAGAGGTGCGGGAGCGCCTGGCCTTTTACGTGCCCCTCACCTATCTCCACGACCTCCACTGGTTCCGCACGAAGAAGCCCGAGGGCTTCCTCGAGGCCCTGGCGGACAAGCTCCCCCGAGCTCTGAGCTTCTTCCAAGACTGCTTTCCCCTGAGAAACCGGGCGTGTTAGGCTTTGGGGGATGAGGATCACCCTGGTGGACCATCCCTTGGTCCAGCACAAGCTGGCCCACCTCCGGGATAAACGCACGGGCGCCAAGGACTTTCGCGAGCTGGCGGAGGAGGTATCCCTCCTCATGGCTTACGAAGCCATGAGGGACCTGGAACTTACGGAAACCACCGTGGAAACCCCCGTGGCCCCCGCCCGGGTCAAGGTGCTTTCCGGCAAGAAGCTGGCCCTGGTGGCTATCTTGCGGGCTGGATTGGTCATGGTGGAGGGCATCCTTAAGCTGGTGCCCCATGCCCGCGTGGGGCACATCGGCCTCTACCGGGACCCCGAGTCCCTAAAGCCCGTTCAGTACTACGCCAAGCTACCCCCGGATATCCACGAGCGCCGGGTCTTCCTCCTGGACCCCATGCTGGCCACGGGCGGGAGCGCCAGCCACGCCCTTACCCTTCTTAAGGAGAAGGGGGCCACGGGGATCAAGCTCATGTGCCTCATCGCCGCCCCCGAGGGCCTGGAGCGCATTGCCCAGGACCATCCCGACACCGAGGTGGTGGTGGCGGCCATCGACGAGCGCCTGAACGACCACGGTTACATCGTTCCCGGCCTGGGGGACGCCGGGGACCGGATCTACGGGACCAAATGACTGAACTTCTGAAGAAGATAGGCATCGCTGAACCCACGGGCACAGGCTGGCTTACCGTGGCCTTCGCCTTCCTGGTGGCCCTTTTCTTCACCTGGCGCTTCCTGCCCCATGTGCGCCGCTTCGCCCTCAAGGTGGGCTGGGCGGACATGCCCAACGAAAGGCGCCTCAACCGGGAGCCCCTGCCCAACGCCGGGGGCCTGGCGGTGTACGCCGGGGTGGTGCTGGCCCTGGTGGTGGCCGCCTTCCTAAGGCCCATCCTGGTGGAACACGTGCTTATCCAAATCCTCGCCATCCTCTTGGGAGGAGCTTGGCTGGTGCTGGTGGGCTTCATCGACGATCAGTTCGGCCTCCCCCCCCTCTTCCGCCTCTTCGTGCAAACCCTGGCCGCCCTCCTCCTCATGGCGGTGGGGGTGCGGTTCGAAGCCGCCTTCGGCACCCCCCTGGATCCCGTCTTGGGGTTTTTCCTCACCTGGCTCTGGGTGGTGGGAATCACCAACGCCCTGAACCTCATGGACGGCCTGGATGGGCTGGCGGGCGGGATTGCCTACATCAGCGCCATGAGCCTCCTCTTCGTGAGCGCCCAGTTTCCCTACTGGGCGGCAGGCACCCTGGTCCTGGCGGCCCTGGCCGGGGCAGCCCTGGGCTTCCTGCGGCACAACCTTCACCCAAGCCGCATCATCCTGGGGGATGCGGGGGCTTACTTCCTGGGCTTCACCCTGGCGGCCACCTCCCTTCTTGGCAATCTGAAGCTCACCACCTTTTTGGGCCTCCTGCCCCCGGCCCTTTTTCTTCTTCTCCCCATCCTGGACACCACCCAGGTGGTGGTGCGAAGGCTATTGCGGGGGCAAAACCCCCTTTCCACCCCCGGCAAGGACCACATCCACCACCGCCTTCTCGCCCGGGGACTTTCCCAAAGGCGGGTGGCCTTCCTCCTGTGGGGGCTCGCCCTCCTCTTCAACCTTCTGGCCATGGCCTACCTGGGCATGCCGAAGGAAGCCATCCTGGCAAGCCTTTTCGCCACGGTTTCCGGCCTGGGGTGGGTGACCTACCGCCGCCTCAGGGCCCTTTGGAGGGGGGTGGAATAGCATGAAGCGGGTAGTCTTAGCCTTCGGAACCCGGCCCGAGGCCACCAAGATGGCCCCGGTCTACCTGGCTTTGAAGGAGCATCCCCATATCAAGCCCCTCATCCTCCTCACTGGCCAGCATCGGGAACAACTAAGGCAGGCCCTGGGGCTTTTCGGCATCCAAGAGGACCGGAACCTGGACGTGATGCAAGAGCGCCAGGCCCTGCCGGACCTGGCGGCCCGCATCCTGCCCCAGGCGGCCAGGGCCCTCGAGGAGATGCGGGCGGACTACGTGCTGGTCCACGGGGACACCCTCACCACCTTCGCCGTGGCCTGGGCCGCCTTTCTGGTGGGGCTTCCTGTGGGGCACGTGGAGGCAGGCCTAAGAAGCGGTAACCTCAAAGAACCCTTCCCCGAGGAGGCCAACCGCCGTCTCACCGATGCGCTCACCGACCTGGACTTTGCCCCCACCCCCCTGGCCAAGGAGAACCTGCTAAGGGAGGGCAAGAAGGAGGAAACCATCCTGGTCACCGGCCAGACGGGGGTGGATGCCGTGCTCCTGGCCGCCCGGCTAGGCCGGCTTCCTGAGGGGCTTCCCCCTGGCCCCTACGTGACCGTTACCATGCACCGGCGGGAAAACTGGCCCATCCTGCCGGAGCTGGCCCGGGCCCTCAAACGGGTGGCCGAGGCCTTCCCCCACCTCACCTTCGTCTACCCCGTGCACCTGAACCCCGTGGTGCGGGAGGCGGTCTTCCCCGTGCTCAAAGGGATGAAGAACTTTCTCCTCCTGGACCCCTTGGACTACGGGCCCATGGCCGCCTTGATGCGGGAAAGCCTCCTCCTCGTCACCGATTCCGGGGGGCTCCAGGAGGAAGGAGCGGCCCTGGGGGTTCCCGTGGTGGTGCTCAGGAACGTTACGGAAAGGCCAGAAGGCCTCGAGGCGGGCATCCTGAGGCTGGCGGGCACCGAGCCCGAAAGGGTTTACCGCACGGTGAAGGCGCTACTGGAAAACCCCGAGGAACTTGAGCGCATGCGCCAGGCCAAAAACCCCTACGGGGATGGGAAGGCGGGGATTCGGGTGGCCCAGGGAGTGGCCTGGCGGCTGGGCCTGGGGCCTAGGCCGGAGGATTGGGTTCCCTAGGCCAGGGCCTGAGCTGGTAGAGGCCCACCAGGAGGAGGCAGCCCCCCAGGAGGAGGGCGGCAAGCCGTCCCCCGAAGCGTTCAAAGAGGAGGCCGGTGAGGTAGGCCCCAAGGGGCCCGGTGCCCAGCATCACCAGGCTGTACACCGCCATCACCCGGCCCCGAATCCGGTCGGGCACGGATAGCTGCACCAGGGTGTTGGCGTTGATGAGCACGGAGATCATCCCGAACCCTCCCAGGGCCAAAAAGAAGGGGACCAGGAAGGCGTAGGGCAGGAAGAGGCCCAGGTGGGCCAGGGAAAGGGAAAAGACCCCAAGAAGAAGCCTCCCCGGCTTGGGCCTACCCGTGAAGGCCATGACCAAGGCAGCCCCCAAGGCCCCCAACCCCACGCTGGAAAGGAGGCCACCATAACCCGTGGCGGAAAGGCCCAGCACCAGCCGGGCATAGGAGGGCACCAGGGTCTGGAAGTTCATGCCCAAGAGGCTGGCGAAGAGCACCAGTCCCACCACCCGGCGCACCACGGGATGCTCGAGGACAAACCGCACCCCCTCCTGGGCCTCCCGCCACCAGCGGCCATCCCCTTCCTCCCCCCTAGGACCCAAAGGGACCCGGCGCAGGACGAAGAGAAGGGGCAAAAAGGAAAGGGCATTGGCCAGATAAGCCACCCCCACGCCAAAGAGGGCGATTAACACCCCAGCCAGGGCCGGCCCCAACAACCTGCTGGTGTTGAAGCCAAAGGAGTTAAGGGCGATGGCCCCCGGGTACCGGTCCCTGCCCGCCAGCTCCACGGTGAAGCTTTGGCGCACCGGGAGGTCCATGGCGTTGAGGGCCCCGTAGAGAAACGCAAAGAGGAGCACGTGGCCGTAGCGCACCTGCCCAGTGAGGATGAGGAAGGCCATGAAGAGGGCCAGAACCATCATGCCCCCCTGGGTAAAAATAAGAAGGTTCCGCTTGGGGTAACGGTCCGCCAAAACCCCGGCGGGAAGGGAGAACAGCAAGGAGGGGAGGAACTGCAAGGCCACCACCAGCCCAAGCCTCTCCGCGCTTCCCGTAAGGAGGAGGACCAGCCATCCCTGGGCCGCCGACTGCATCCAGGTGCCCATCTGGGAGGTGAAAAGGGCAAGCCAGTAGGAACGATAAAGAGGGTCTTTCAGAAGGGCCAAGGCCAGCACCCCCTTATCCTACGGCTGACTGACCGGTCATTACCAACTCCACCGCCAGCCTGTGCTTATACTGAGGCATGCTTCAGCGCGGCTTTCCCCTGTTCCGCATTCTGGGGATCCCCCTTTACCTGGATTTCTCCTTTCTCCTGATGCTGCCCCTCCTGGCCTTCCTCATCGGCAGCAACCTGCCCGTTTATCTGGAGCTATTTGGCCTTCCTCAGGACCCCTCCCTGCTCCAGGGCACCCTGCCCTTCCTTCTGGGACTTTCCGCGGCCCTTGGCCTTTTCGCCTCCGTGCTTTTACACGAGCTCGGGCACGCCCTGGTAGCCCGGCGCTTCAGTATAGAAACCAAACGCATCACCCTGTGGCTCCTGGGCGGGGTAGCACAGATGGAGAGGATTCCCAGGGAACCCAAAAAGGAGCTCTGGATTGCCCTGGCGGGCCCGACGGTGAGCTTTGCCCTGGCCCTCTTCTTCCGTCTGGTGCAGGCGGAATCCGGGGCCCTGGGGTTTCTCACCCACTATTTGGCCTTGGTCAACCTGATGCTGGGGCTATTCAACCTCCTCCCTGCCCTGCCCTTGGACGGAGGCCGGGTCTACCGGGCGCTTTTGGCCATGCGCAAACCCTACCTCCAGGCCACCCGGCAGGCCTTGGCCCTGAGCCAGGTGGTGGCCTGGGCCTTGGGGCTTTTCGGCCTTGTGGTCTTCAACCCTTTCCTGGTCCTGATTGCCTTTTTCGTGTACATGGCCTCGAGGGCCGAGGTGGAAGCCAGCCTACTGGCCCAGGCCTTAAGCGGGTTGAAGGCCAAGGACCTCATGACCCCAAACCCCCTGGTCATCCCCCCAGAGCTTACGGTCCAGGAAGTCCTGGAACTGGCCCTGGCCCACAAGGTTTCCGGCTTTCCCGTGGTGGAGGAAGGGCGGGTCCTGGGGGTGGTGGGCCTCGAGGGGCTGGAGGGCGCCAACCCCCTGGCCCCGGTGGTCCACTACCTAAAAGAACCCCTGATCCTCTCCCCCGAGGAGGACGCCCTTACCGCCTTGGAGCGCATGGCGGAGCACGGCTATGCCCGGGCCCTGGTGATGGAAGGGGGCCGCCTGGTGGGCATCCTCAGCAAAACCGACCTCCTAAGGGCCTTCCAGGTGCGGATGCTAGGGCATTCCTCACCTGAACCCGGCCAGACACATGTGAGACTGGACGAGTAAAAATGTGGGGACCACTCCAGAAGAGAGGGGGTCCCCACGGATGCAGCTTACCACGGTTGGCAAAGAGGTTTTGCGGGGAGCGCGGGTCAGCCCGAAGGGCTACCTTGAAGGCCCGGGAACTCCAAGGTCACGCGAAGCGTACCTTGGGGCCGGGGCCGGCGATCCCACGGTTCAGGACCGCTTACGGAAGCTCAAACAGGTGGAGCGGATGCAGCGGACCTTTAGGGATGAGTTCTACACACGACCGTTGCCTTCACAGATCCCCGAGCTCCAAAGGGAGCTTGACGCCTACCTGGACCACTACAACCGCCGGCGACCCCACCAGGCCTTGGGGGGCCTGGCCCCTTTAGAGTACCTGGCTAGAATACGGGGGGAGGCGGTCCCCACAGAGTCTCAAATGTGTTGACCGACTACAGAGAGGCGGAAGGCCCTGGCCTACTGCTCGGAGGTGGGCCTGGCCTTAAAGCTGGGAAGCACCTGGTTCCGCGTGGAAAAGGGGTGCCTTCGCCTCCGCCTCCTCTGGCCCCCTTAACGGAGGATCTGGGGGACTACCTTCAGGGTAAGGGTGCGGCCCTGGCGCCAGACCTCGAGGACCACTGCCTCTCCCGGCTTCTTGCCGTAGAGCACTTGGCGAAGCTGGGCGATGGAGGAAAGAGGCACCCCGTCGGCCTTCAGGAGCACATCCCCGTCCACCCCCACCTGCAAGGCCTCGCCCGTGGGAAGTTGGATGTAGGCAAAGCGGCTTGGAGCCCTTAAGCCCGCCCGGGCAGCGGGGCTATTCCGCTCCACCTCCTGGACCATGAGCCCAGAGGCGGGAAGCCCGTACTGCTGGCGTAGCCTCTCCGGGTAGATGGAAAGGGGGATGAGGGACACGCCAAGCCGGGGACGGCTCCTGACGATCTCCTCCGCGGTCAGGGTCTTCCCCGCCTTCAGCTCGGGAAGGTACTGCTTCACCAGGTTGATGGGCAGGGCAAACCCCACCCCGGCGAACTGGGCGGCCCCGAACTGGCCCGTGGGGGTGAAGATGGCGGTGTTGATGCCGATCACCTCCCCCCGGGAGTTAAGGAGAGGCCCCCCGGAGTTGCCGGGGTTGATGGCGGCATCCGTCTGGATCACCTGGGGCACCAGGCCCGACTCATCCCCGATGGCCCCGGGGTTTTCCCGGATAGCGGAAACGATCCCCTGGGTTACGGTGAACTCTAGCCCAAAGGGGTTTCCCATGGCGATGGCCTTCTGGCCCACGCGGATCCGGTCCGAGTCCCCCAAAACCAGGGGGACAAGCTTCTCCTTAGGGGCGTTCACCTTGAGGAGGGCCACGTCCAGGGGCGGGGCCGCACCCACCAGGCGGGCTTGGTACTCGTTGGGGTCGTTGTGAAACTTGATGGTGATGCGGCTCGCCCCCTCCACCACGTGGTAGTTGGTGAGGATGTACCCCTCCTTGTCAATGACGAACCCGGAGCCCGTTCCCTGCTGGGGAGGCATCTGGAGGAAGGGAGCGAAGAACTCAAAACCCGGAGGGAGCTGGACGCTTTGCGGCCGGGTGACCACGGAGACGTATACCACCCCGTCCCCGTAGCGTTCCACGATCTCCACGGTGTTCCGCTCGTAGTCCAAAAGCCCCTGGTCCCCTGCGGGCGCCGGGGCGGGGGCCCGGCCCTGCCCGTCGGAAAGCCCCCACCAAAGCACCGCCCCCGCCAGGGCGGAGAGGGCAAGGAAGCCGGCAAAGGAACGGCCAAGGTTCATGGCACACCTCCCAAGCCCCAACCTACCCCTTGCCGGTTAGGGGGGGATTAGACGAAGACCACGGTCTTGTTGCCGTGGACGAGGATGCGGTCCTCGAGGTGCCAGCGCACGGCCCGCGCCAAGACGGTGCGCTCAAGCTCCTGGCCGAGCCTTTTCATCTCCGCAACCGTGTGGCGGTGGGAGACCCGCACCACGTCCTGCTCGATAATGGGCCCTTGGTCCAACTCCTCGGTGACGTAGTGGGCGGTGGCCCCGATGAGCTTCACCCCCCGCTCGTAAGCCTGGCGGTAGGGGTCGGCCCCGGCAAAGGCCGGCAGGAAGGAATGGTGGATGTTGATGATGCGCATGGGAAAGCGGGCCACGAAGGAGGGCGAGAGGACCTGCATGTAGCGGGCCAGGACCACGAGCTCCACCCCCTCCGCCTCCAAAAGGGCGAGGATCCGCTCCTCCGCCTCCTCCTTGCGGTCCTTCTCCACGGGCACATGGTGGTAGGGGATACCGAAGCGCTCCACCTCCTCCTGGTGGTGGGGGTGGTTGGAGATCACCATCCGGAGGTCCATGGAAAGCTCCCCCACCCTGTAGCGCCAAAGGAGTTCCAAAAGGGCGTGGGCCGGTTTCGAGACCAGGATGGCCACTCGCTTCCTTTCCGAGGCGTAGCTCAAGCGCCACTCCATGGAAAAGCGGCTTGCCACCACGTCCTGGAAGGCCCTTTCCAGGGCAGGGCGGGAAAGGTCCAGGTGGGGGGTGGTGAAGGCCAGGCGCATGAAAAAGGTTCCCCCTTCGGGATCGGTGGAATACTGCTGCAAATCGGTGATGTTGGCCCCATGGGCGTACAGGAACCCGGAAACCGCGGCCACGATCCCGGGCCGGTCCGGGCAGGTGATGAGGAGCCGCGCCTCTTCCATAGGCGCTACTATATCCCCATGGACTGGCGGACCACCGACCTTTCGGACGCCCACCCGGAGGCGGAAACCCTGCCCATGGTCTTCAGGAGCTTCGGCGGCAAGACCCGCTTCCAAGGGCGGGTGCGCACCCTGAAGGTCTTCCAGGACAACGCCCTAGTGCGAAGGGTGCTGGAGGAGGAAGGCGGAGGCCAGGTGCTGGTGGTGGACGGGGGAGGCTCCCTGAAGACCGCCCTTTTGGGGGACAACCTGGCCCGGCTGGCCTGGGAGCGGGGCTGGGCTGGGGTGGTGATCCACGGGGCCGTGCGGGATACCGGGGAGCTCAAGGAAGTGCCCATCGGCATCCTGGCCCTGGCGGCCACTCCCAGGAAAAGCGCCAAGGAGGGCCTGGGAGAGGTGGACGTACCCCTTAACCTCCCCTGGGCCAGGGTTCTTCCGGGAGACCTTCTTCTGGCCGACGAGGACGGGATTCTTCTCCTGCCCTCGCCCCAGAGCGGCGGCCAAAGCGCCGGATGAGGTCCTCCTCCTTAAGGGCCAGCAGGGTGGGCCGGCCGTGAGGGCAGACCCAGGGGGTTTGGCACTGGAGGAGGGCGTCCAGGAGGGCCTGGCCCTCGGTCCGGGACAGGGGGTGCCCTGCCTTCACCGCCGGCAGGCAGGCCAGGCGGGCCAGAAGCTCCGTGAGGCTTTTCCCCTCTCCCCTCAGGGCCTCGCGGAAGATCTCCGGAAGGAGGAGGGGATAGGGATGGAGGAAGGAAGGGGCCGCCAGGAGCCTGACCCTGCCTGGACCAAAGGCCTCGAGGGCAAAGAGGGAAGCCAAAACCTCCTTCCTCTCCGGCAAAAGGCTTTCCTCGAGGGGGGAAAGCTCCACCAAAACCGGATAGGGCAGGGCCTTCAGGCCCTCCTCCTTAAGGCGCCTCAGAAATTCCTCGTAGATCACCCGTTCGTGGGCGGCATGCTGGTCCACCAGGTAAAGGGTGTCCCCTGCCTCCGCCAGAAGGTAACTCTCCCTAAACTGCCCCAGGTAGCGCAAGCGGGGAAGCCCCGAGGGCGTGGGCGGGCTTAAGGGCATGAGGGGCCTGGGTTCGGGGAGGCTACGGGCCAGGTTATGCCTTTGGAAGGCCTCCCTCAGACCTTCCTCCACAAAGGCCTCCGCCTCCTCCAAGACCGCCACCTCCTCCTTCCTGGCATCCAGCCGCAACCGGAAGGCCTCGAGGGGCAGGGTGAGGTTCAGGACGCCCACGGGGAAATGCCCCTCGGGAAGAAGCTCCCGGTAAGCCCGGCGCACGGTCTTCAGCAAACCCTCCGGCCAGGCCACGGGGCGGCCGTTGATGGCCAGGAAGAGAAGGTCGGGCCGCGTGCGGGAGGCCTGGGGTCCGGAAAGCAAGCCCTGAAGCCGCATGCCCCCGGCTTCCCGCTCCACGGGCAAGAGCCTTTCCGCCAGGACCCGGCCGAAGGCCAGCCGGGCCGCCTCCTTAAGCCCCGCACCCGGGAAGAGGAGCCGGGCCTCCCCCTCTGCGAAAAAGGCCAGGGAAAGCCAGGGATAATGGAGGAGATAGCGCCTTAACAGTTCCGCCACCTCCCGCTCCGAGCCTTCCCCTTCCCACCCCACCACCTCCACCCGGGTCCCCGGGGGGGCCGCCACCTCCCTAACCTCCACCCGCTCCCCCTGGGCCAGAAGAAGCCCCCCACCCACCTGAAAGCGGGGCCGGGAGCGGATCCTGAGAAGGGCGGCCTGCCTTAGAGCGTAAAGGGCCTGGCCGCGAAAGCCCAAGGCGGTGATCCTCCCGGGGTCCAGAAGCTTGCTGGTGGCGAAGGGTTCCACCGCCAAGGGAAGCTCGGCCAAGGGGATTCCCTGGCCATCGTCCTCCACCACGATCCTCCAGGTGTTTCCCTCCGGGAAAGCACGCCAGGTGTTTCCCTCCGGGAAAGCACGCCAGGTGTTTCCCTCCGGGAAAGCACGCCAGGTGTTTCCCTCCGGGAAAGCACGCCAGGTGTTTCCCTCCGGGAAAGCACGCTCCCGTCCCCCGCCGTAAAGCTCCACCCGCACCCTCTTGGCCCCTGCGTCCAGGGCGTTTTCCAAAAGCTCCCGCACCACGTCTCTGAGGGAAAAGAGCACCTCGCCCCGGGCCAGGAGCCCCCGGAGCTCCTCAGGAAGCGGGCGGATCACCCCTTTATGGTATCCAGGGGAGCCCCCAGGGCCAAGGCCTTGAGCTCATGCAGGAGGCAGAGGGCCTCGAGGGGGGTCAGGCGGTCGGGGTCCAGGGCGAGGAGCCTTTCCAGCACCGCCTCCGCCACCCCCTCCCTGCGGGCGGTGAGGACCTGGAGGAGGGATTTGGCCCGTTCCACCACCTCCTTGGGAAGCCCCGCCATCCTGGCCACCTCCACCCCGTAGCTCTTGGAGGCCGGGCCGGGCAGCACCTGGTGGTAGAAGGTCAGGCCTCCTTCCTCCTCCTTGGCGGCCACGTGCAGGTTTTTGAGCCGGGAGAGGGGCAGGGCGGTGAGCTCAAAGTAATGGGTAGCGAAAAGGGTGTAGCACCGCCTTTCGTGAAGGGCCTCGGCCACGGCGGTGGCGATGGCCACCCCGTCCAGGCTGCTCGTCCCCCTTCCCACCTCGTCCAGTAGGACCAGGCTCCCCTCCGTGGCTTCCTTGAGGATCAGGGCCACCTCCTCCATTTCCACCATGAAGGTGCTCCGCCCCCCTGCCAAATCGTCGGAAGCCCCGATGCGGGTTAGGATGCGATCAAAGAGGGGGAGGATGGCCTCCTCTGCGGGCACAAAGCTTCCAATCTGGGCCAGAAGGGCGATGAGGGCCGTCTGACGCAGGTAGGTGCTCTTCCCCGCCATGTTGGGCCCGGTGACCAAGACGAGCTCGTGGGCCATCTCCAGGTCGTTGGGGACAAAGCTGGTGCGCCGCTCCACCACCGGGTGGCGCCCCCCGCGGATCTGAAGCCGATCGCCAAAACGGGGCCTCACGTAGCCGTAGCGCACCGCCACCTCCGCCAAAGCGGCATAGACGTCCAGCTCCGCCAGGACCCTGGCCGCCTCCCTGAGGGCCTCCGCCTCCTTCCTGGCCTTCTCCCTGAGCTCCAGGAAGACCTCCTCCTCCCGGCGGCGGATCTGGGCCTCGAGGCGGTAGAGCTCCCTTTCCCTCTCCTTGATCTCCGGCAGGGTGTAGCGCTGCCGATCCTTCAGGGTCTGGATGGCCTTGTACTCCGGGGGAACCCTTTCGTAGTAGGGTCGGGTAACCTCCAGGTAGTAGCCAAAGACGGCGTTATAGCCCACCTTCAAGGTAGGGATGCCGGTTCTGGCCTTCTCCCGCTCCTCCAGCTCCAGGAAATAGGCCACCCCCTCCCGGTGGGCCTGCCGCAGGGCATCCAGATGAGGATCATAGCCCTGGCGGATCAGCCCTCCCTCGGAGAGCTTGAGGGGCAGTTCCTCCTCCAAGGCCGCCCTCAACTCCTCCAGAAGGGAACCCAGGTCGGGAAGGACCACCTCTTCCCCCAAGAGGGCCCGGAGCTCGGGCAGGATCTCCAGGCTCCGGCGCAAGGAGCCCAGGTCCCGCGGGGATGCCCGCCCCATCTCCAGCCGGGTGGCCAGCCTTTCCAGGTCCGCCAGGCGGAAGAGGAGCCGCCTTACCCCTTCCCGCAGGGCCCCTTCCCTTACAAAGCGCTCTACCCGGTCCAGCCTGGCCTCCAGGGGACCCGCCTCCAGCAAGGGATGGCGGAGCCAGCTTTGCAACAACCTGCGGCCAAAAGCGGTGCGGGTTTCGTCCAGAACGCCGAAGAGGGTGTCCTGGCCCCGGATGGGCTCGAAGACCTCGAGGGCCCTCAAGGTGGCCTCGGGCAGGTGCATGAAGGCCCCGGGGTCGTAGGGGCGGAAGGGCCTGGGGCTGAACCCCTCTCCTTGGGTCCAGCGGGCATACCAAAGGAGCGCCCCCTGGACCCGGCGCAAGGCCAAGGGCCCCTCCCCTACCGGTTCAAAGGGAGCTTCCGAAAGCATAACGGGGAAGCGCTTCTGGAATTCTTCTACAAACTCCGGGTTTTCCCTGAGCTCCGGGGCCAGAAGCACCTCGGCGGGCCGGTGGCGGAAGAGCTCGTCGTAGAGGGCGCTTTTGCTCTTAAGCAAGGTGCCCTTGAACTCCCCGGTGGACACGTCCAGAAAGGCCACCCCGAAACCATCCCCGGTGGCGATGGCCGCCAGGTAGTTGGCTTCCTTGGAAAGAAGGGTTTCCTGCACCAGGGTGCCGGGGGTGAGGAGCTGGGTTACCTCCCGCCGCACCAGGCCCTCGGCCTCTTCTGCGGGCTCCACCTGGTCCGCCACCGCCAACCGGAAACCCATTTTCAAAAGCCTTTCCGCATAGGCGTCAAAGGCCCTTAGGGGAATCCCCGCCATAGGGGTGGTGAAGTCCTTGCTGGACTTGTGGGTGAGGACCAGGCCCAAGGCCCGGGCCAACCTCTCCGCATCCTCCCCGAAGCACTCGTAGAAGTCCCCCACCTGGAAGAGGAGAAGGTAGTCGGGGTAGCGGTCCCTGAGCTCCACGTACTGCTGCAGGAGAGGGGGAAGGGGACCCGGGCCTTCACCCTTGAGCATGGGACTCATCATAACCCCGGTATACCCCGGGTGGAGGTCTTGGAACTGCTGGCGGACTTCGGGGCCAAAGGGGACCGGCATGCGGGCAAGGACCCCGACCGGGCCGTCCTGGTGGCGGGGCTTCCCGCCTACGAGAAGGCCAAAGGGGCGGGCATTGAGCTTCCCCTCGGGACCTTGGGGGAGAACCTCCTTTTGGACCTGGATCCCCATGGGTTTCCCCCAGGTACCCGGTTAAGGGTGGGGGAGGCCCTTTTGGAGTTCTCCTACGTGTGCACAGTCTGCTCCAGCCTCTCCCAGTTTGACCTTAGGCTTCCCAAGCTCCTCTATGGGGGCCGCGGTCTTTACGCCCGGGTGCTGGAAGGCGGCCTGGTGCGGGTGGGGGACCCCGTGCGCATCCTGGTCACCGCCGAATAGGCCTTCCGCAAGAAGGGCCCCGGGGACCGGTCCCCGGGGCCTTTGCCTCTGGCTTAAACCCCCACCCGCTCGGGAACCCGGTAGGCCCAGTAGGTGGGTTTTTCCCCTTTGGGTTCGTTGAGGATTTCTATCCGCCCCTCGAGGCCCGCCTCCACCTCCTTGAGCTCCTTGAGGTAGTCCATGAAGCTTTCCGCATCGCTGAAACCGGTGTCCACCCGGTAACCCTGGGCCTCCTTCAACACGGTGAAACCATCGCCGCCAGCGGCAATGAAGCTATTCACCACCACCCGGTAGGTGGCCTCGAGGTCCAGGGGCACATAGCCCTTCTCCGTCTTCACCTCCACCCGCACCACCCGGTCGCCTGGGGCCCTGGAGAGGTCAAAGGCATAGCGGAGGCCGGAAACCTGGAGGAAGCGGCCTGCTCCCTGCTCCCACTGGGAAACCCCGTTCTCCAAGGCGGCCTTGATCTCCTTGCCCTTTAGGTCCATCACCACCAGGGTGTTGCCAAAGGGTAAAACCTCGTAGACCTTCCCCACGGTGATGGGGCCTTTGGGGATGCTGGTGCGGATCCCCCCGCCGTTTTGCAGGGCGATCTGCACCCCGGCATTCCGTGTCTTCCAGACCATACCGTCGGCGATGAGGTTGCCCAAGTTGCTCTCCCGCTTGCGCACGATGGCCCTTTCGCCGATGAGGTCCACCTTAGCCTGGGCGATCACCTGCCCCATGAGGGCCATCACGGGCTGGGCGTAGGCCAGAAGGGCCTCCTTGGCGAAGAAGTCCTCGGGGGAAACCTCGGGGGTCATGAGGATGGGCTCGCCTTTGTAGGCAAGGAGCTCCCCCTTGGGGTCAAAGGTGACCTCCAAGAGGCCCACCACCTTCCCCCACTCCCAGGCCTGCACCACCAACACGTCCTTGCCCTCTGGGTTCTTCACCACCGTGGGGTAGGGCCCCGCCGGGGCGAGCTCCTTGTGGGGAAAGCTCCCCAAAAGGGTGTGGGAGTGGCCACCCACGATCACCTGCACGCCCACGAGCCTCCTGGCCAGCTTCAGGTCCTCCCCGTAGCCCAGGTGGGAGAGGACCACGATCTTGTTCACCCCCTTTTTCAGCAGCTCGTACACCGCCTTCTGGGCGGTTTCATAGGGGTCCAGGAAGTCCACGGTGGGTCCGGGGTTGGCGATCTCCCGGGTGTCCGGGGTGGTGAGGCCGATCACCCCCACCTTCTCACCCCCCACCAAGACCACGGTATACGGGGCAAAAAGCCCCTTAAGCCTGGGTTCCCGCTCCACCCCCACGTTGGCGGAGACCACCTTAAACCTCGCCCCCTTCAGGAAGTCCGCCAAGGGGCCAGGGCCCAGGTCAAACTCGTGGTTGCCCAGGGCCATCACCCGGTATAGGGCCCGGTGCATGAAAAACCGGTCCGCCAGGCCCCGGTACTGGTTGAAGTAAAGGGTGCCCTGGAAAACATCCCCGGCGTCCAGGAAGAGGAGGTTTTTCCGGCTGGCCCTAAGCCGGTCAAAGAAGGCGATGCGCTGGGCCACACCCCCCACCCTCACCTTCTTGCCGGAAAGGGTGAGCTCCATGGGCTCCAGGTGGGTGTGGGTGTCGTTGGTGTGCACCAGGGTGAGGGTGAACCCCCCCTGGGCCCGTCCCAAGCCTAGGCCCGCCAAACCGAAAGCCGCCCCTGCCTTCAATATCTCGCGCCGTTTATACATACCCGACCTCCAGGCTTCAGTCTACCCAAAGCCCGGTCAGGAAACGGTCAAGAACCCAAGGCCCCCATCAGCTTTCGGGGTGACCCAATAACTCTTGACAAGATGCACAAGATGGCTGTACACTTTGCGCAATCTGCTGGGGAGAAGTAGGGTACATCCGGCCTCAGCAGACCAAGGAGGCAAAAAATGGCGTACACCAAGGCGGAAATCCTCAAGGCGCTTAAAGCGGAGAAGGTCAAGTTCCTCAGGCTCCAGATCACCGACATCCTGGGGGTGGCGAAGAACGTGGAGGTCCCCGAGTCCCAGTTTGAGAAGGCCCTGGACGGGGAGATCATGTTTGACGGCTCCTCCATTGAGGGCTTCACCCGCATTGAAGAGTCGGACATGCTCCTCAAGCCCGACTACAACACCTTCGTCATCCTGCCCGATGCCCTGGAAGACCCCGCCCGCGGCCGGGTGGCCCGGCTCATCTGCGACGTGGCCTACCCCGACGACCGCCCCTTTGAGGGGGACCCCCGCTACGTGTTGAAGCGCCAGGTGGAGCGGCTGCAAAAACTGGGTTTTGACAACATGTACGCGGGCCCCGAACCGGAGTTTTTCCTCTTCCTGCGCACGCCCGACGGCCTGCCCACGGTGGAAACCCACGACAAAGCGGGCTACTTTGACCTGGCCCCCATCGACAAGGGCGAGGAAGCCCGGCGGGACATGGTGAACGTGCTGGTGGCCATGGGCTTTGAAATCGAGGCCTCCCACCACGAGGTGGCCCCCGGCCAGCACGAGATCGACTTCAAGTACGCCGACGCCCTCACCACCGCCGACAACATCGCCACCTTCAAGTGGGTGGTGAAGCGGGTGGCCCTGAACCACGGCCTCCACGCCACCTTCCTGCCCAAGCCCATCCGGGGCATCAACGGCAGCGGCATGCACACCCACCTCTCCCTTTTCAAGAACGGGGAAAACGCCTTTTTTGACCCCAAGGCCGAGTACCAGCTTTCCAAAACCGCCCTCCACTTCATCGCCGGGCTCCTGGAGCACGCCGAGGGCATGGTGGCCATCACCAACCCCTTGGTGAACTCCTACAAGCGCCTCACCCCCGGGTACGAGGCCCCCACCAACATCGCCTGGTCGGCGGCCAACCGCTCGGCCATGATCCGCGTGCCCGCCCGCCGGGGCGTGGGCACCCGGGCCGAACTCAGGATGCCCGACCCCTCCGCCAACCCCTACCTGGCCCTGGCGGTCATGGCCGCTGCCGCCATAGACGGGATAGAGCGCAAGCTTCTGCCCCCGCCCCCCATCCAGCGCAACATCTACCACATGAGCGTGCGGGAAAGGCGCAAGCACAAGATCCGCGAGCTTCCCGGAACCCTTAGGGAGGCCCTCGAGGCCCTAAAGAAGGACCCCGTCATCCGGGAGGCCCTGGGCGAGCACATCTACACCCATTTCCTCCAGGCCAAGCAGATGGAGTGGGACGACTACCGGGTCACGGTCCACCAGTGGGAGCTGGACCAGTACCTGGCCACGTACTGAGGGTGGGTATCGGGTCCCCCCTCCTAAAGGAGGGGGGCCTGACCCATTGGTCAGGCATAAACTTACGAGGGGGCATTGACAAGAACCGGTACCCCCCCTAGAATGAGGCCGCAACGCGAAGGCGTGCTCTAGCGGAGGTGCGTATGAGGAAAATCGGCTTGCTGGTAGCAGGTGTGGCCGCCCTGGGCATGGCCCTAGGCCAGGCCAACGTCATCAAGATCGCCACCCAGTCTCCCCTCTCCGGTCCCCAGGCTGCCCTGGGGGAGCAGATCAAGCTGGGGGCAGAACTGGCGGTGGAAGAGGCCAAGGCCCGGTTCAAGGCCCTGGGCTTTGACCTGGTCCTGGTGCCCTACGACGACCAGGCCAACCCCGACGTGGGCGTGGCCAACGCCAACCGCATCATCAACGACCCCGACATCCTGGGCGTGGTGGGCCACTTGAACTCCGGCGTGGCCATCCCCTCCAGCGAGGTTTACGCCCGGGTGAACCTGGTCATGGTCTCCCCCGCCAACACCAACCCCCGGGTCACCGACCGCAAGCTCCCCAACGTGAACCGCATCTGCGGGCGTGACGACGTCCAGGGGCCTGTGGGTGCGCAGTACGCCTTCAACAACCTGAAGGTGAAGAACGTCTTCATCATCCACGACAAGACCGCCTACGGCCAGGGCCTGGCGGAGGAGTTCAGGAAGCGCCTCGAGGCCCTGGGCGGCAAGGCCGTGGCCTTCGTGGGCACCGAGGAGACCTCCAACTTCGTGCCCATCATCAACCAGATCCGGGCGGCCCGGCCCGTGCCCGAGCTCATCTACTTCGGGGGCATCTACAGCCAGATCGGCCCCTTCGTGAAGCAGCTTCGCGAGCGAGGGGTCAAGACCCGGCTCATGGGCGGGGACGGGCTGGACTCCAGCGAGTTCGTCCGCCTGGCGGGTAAGGAGAACGCCGCCGGCACCTTCTACACCACGGTGGCCGGCCCGGTTTCCGCCTTCCCTAAGGCCAAGGCGGTGGCTGAGCGCTTCAAGAAGAAGTACGGCAAGGACATGGAGGGCTTCGGCATCTACGCCTACGACTCCGCCAACGTGATCCTGGCTGGCCTCGAGGCCGCCATCAAGGCCGCGGGCGGCAAGAAGCCCACCCGGGAGCAGGTGGCTCAGGCGGTGCGCCAGGTGAAGATGGAAGGGCTCACCGGCACCATTGAGTTTGACGACAAGGGCGACAACAAGAAGGCCAAGTACTTCGTCATGCAGGTGGCCTCCACCGGCAACTGGGCCGACAACAAGCTGATCCGCGTCATCGAGATGGCCGCTCCAGGGGCCAAGTAAACTGGGATTCCAACCCAAGGGGGTGGCCTGAAGGCCACCCCCTTGGCCCGGAGAAAGGAGGCACCTTGCTGGAGCAAATCCTAGCCCTACTGCCCCAGGTGATCTTCGACGGGCTCATCCTGGGCTTCGTATACGCCATGGTGGCCCTGGGATACACCATGGTCTACGGCGTCTTGGAGCTCATCAACTTCGCCCACTCCGAGATCTTCATGATCGGGGCCGTGGTGGGGGTGGAGGTCTTCCGCTACCTGGCCCCCCAGGTGGAAAGCGGCTTCCTGCTCCTCCTCCTCGCCCTAATCCTGGGCGGGGCGGTGGCGGGGATCACCGCCATCCTGGTGGAACGCTTCGCCTACCGCCCCTTGAGGAAGCGGGGCACCACCAACCGCCTGGTGCCCCTCATCACCGCCATCGGGGTGTCCTTCATCCTCCAGGACTTGGTGCGCCTCATTGAGGGCCTCTGGCACAACGAGTTCTTCCTGCGCATGCGCACCGTGGAGGACCTCGAGGGCTCCGTGGAGCTCTTTGGGGGGGCCATCTTCGCCCAGACCAAGTCCTTCATCCTCATGGGGGTATCCATCCTCATGCTCTTGGGCCTCACCTACCTGGTGAACCGCACCAAGCTGGGGGTGGCCATCCGCGCCGTGGCCCAGGACCTCCACACCGCCAGCCTCATGGGCATAGACCCGGACCGCATCATCTCCCGCACCTTTCTCATCGGGGGTTCCTTGGGGGGTGTGGCCGGGGTGCTCTTCGCCCTGCAGTACACCACCATCACCCCCTACGTGGGGTTCCTGCCCGGCATCAAGGCCTTCACCGCAGCGGTCTTAGGGGGTATCGGCAACATCCCGGGAGCCATGCTGGGCGGGCTCGTGCTGGGGCAGCTGGAAAACTTCTTCGGCACCTACCTGCCCATCCTCACAAACGGCAACTTCGGCACCGAGTATAAGGACGTGGTGGCCTTCTTGATCCTGATCCTCATCCTCCTCCTAAGGCCCCAAGGCCTTCTGGGACAGGTGGTCAAGGAGAAAGTATGAACGCCCTCTCCTTCCTTCTCAGCCTGGCCTACCTAGGCCTCGCCTTCCTGGCTCCAAGCCCGGTAAGCCACCTCTTCGGCCTGGCGGCCTTAGGGGTTACCGCCTTCCTACGGCTTTCCCCCACCTGGCGAACCCTGAACCTGGCCCTCCTCACCCTGGCCTTCACCGTGGGCCTCATGCGTTCGGGGAACACCCTGGGCCTCATCGGCCTGGTGGGGATCCTGGTGGCCCTCACCACCCTGCCCCGTATCCCCACGGGAATCCGCGTGCTCCTGGCCCTGGCCATCCTCCTCCTTTCCGTGCCCATGGCGGGCTTCGCCAACACCTTCATCTTTGAACTGGGCATCCAGATCGGCATCTACGCCGCCATGGCCCTGGGGCTCAACGTGGTGGTGGGAATGGCGGGACTTCTGGACCTGGGCTACGCCGCCTTCTTCGCCGTGGGGGCCTACACCTGGGCCATCTTCGGCAGCGAGCAGGCCAAGAACTTCATGCAGGGGAACTTCCCCCTCCCCGGGGAGTACATGTACCTCTTCATGGGGATCGCCATCGTCACCACCGCCCTAACCGGTCTGGTCATCGGCCTTCCCGCCCTTAGGCTTCGCGGGGACTACCTGGCCATCGTCACCCTGGGCCTGGGGGAGGTGGTGCGAATCCTGGCCAACAACCTGGACCACCCCATCAACTTCACCAACGGCCCCCAGGGGATCACCCCCGTGCAACGCCCTCCCATCGACTGGTTCCGGCAGTTGATGGCCACCCTGGGGGTGCACCTGGACCGGACCACCGATTACCAGCTCTTCTTCTACTTCCTGGTCCTCCTCATGATCGGGCTGGTGGTGCTGGTGAACGTGAACCTAGCCAACTCCCGCTTCGGCCGGGCCTGGGTGGCCATCCGCGAGGACGAGGTGGCGGCCCGCTCCATGGGCATCCCCCTCCTGCCCACCAAGCTCCTGGCCTTCATGACCGGGGCCGCCTTCTCCGGGGTGATGGGGGTGATCTTCGCCGCCCAGCGCACCTTTGTATCCCCCGAGTCCTTCACCCTTTTGGCCTCCATCACCATCCTGGGCATGGTGATCCTGGGAGGGATGGGATCCATCCCCGGGGCCATCCTGGGCGCTGCGGCCCTCACCATCCTCAACCTGGACGTGCTCAAGACCTTCAGCGAGTTCGTGCGCACCAGCCTGCCCCAAATCCCCAACCAGGTGGATCCCGCCAAGTACGAAAGGCTGGTCTTCGGCCTTATCCTGGTGCTGATGATGATCTTCCGCCCGGAAGGCCTCATCCCTGAGAAACGCCACAAGGCGGAGATGGCTGCTTTTCCGGAAGGAAAACAAGGGGGGGAGGCATGAAGGCCCTCGAGGTCACCCAGGCCACCAAGCGCTTCGGCGGTCTGGTGGCGGTGAACGACGTGAGCCTTAGCGTGAACCAGGGGGAGATCTTCTCCGTCATCGGCCCTAACGGAGCAGGCAAGACCACCTTCTTCAACCTCCTAACCGGCATCTACCCTCCCGATGAGGGAAGGATCCTCCTCTTCGGGAAGGACGTGACCGGCCTACCCCCGGACCGAATCGCCAAGGAAGGGGTAGGGCGCACCTTCCAAAACATCCGCCTCTTCGGGGCCATGACCGTGCTGGAGAACCTCCTGGTGGGCATGCACATCCACATCCACGTCCCCTACTTCCATGCGGTATTCCGTACCCCCCTGGCCCGCAAGGAGGAAAAGCGGGCCGAGGAAGAGGCCAAGAGGCTATTGGAGTACGTGGGCCTCCTCCACCGCAAGGATGAGCTGGCCAAGAACCTGCCCTATGGGGAGCAACGGAAGCTGGAGATCGCCCGGGCCCTGGCCCTAAAGCCCAGGCTCCTCCTCCTGGACGAGCCTGCGGCGGGCATGAACCCCCGGGAAACCGAGGAACTCCAGGCCTTCATCCAGCGCCTGAGGGAGGAGCTTGGGATCACCATCGTCCTCATCGAGCACGACATGCGCCTGGTGATGCGGATCTCCGACCGCATCGCCGTGCTGGAGTACGGCTCCAAGATCGCCGAGGGGACCCCGGAAGAGGTGCGGCAAAACCCCAGGGTCATCGAGGCCTACCTGGGCAAGGGGGCTGCGGGAGGTGCGGCATGAGCCTTCTGGAGCTTAGGGACGTCCACACCTACTACGGCCACATCCACGCCCTCAAGGGCATCTCCCTGAGGGTGGAGGAGGGGGAGATCGTGACCCTCATCGGCTCCAACGGGGCGGGCAAGAGCACCACCCTGCGCACCATCAGCGGTCTGGTGAAGCCCAGGCAGGGAGAAGTACGCTTCCAGGGGAAGCCCATCCACCGCCTCCCCGCCCACCAGATCGTGGCCCTGGGGGTAGGCCACGTGCCCGAGGGGCGGAAGATCTTCCCCCGCCTCACCGTGGAGGAGAACCTGGAGATCGGGGCCTATCTGGAAAACGACCGCAAGGTGGTGCAGAAGCGCAAGGAGGAGGTGTTTGCCCTCTTCCCCCGCCTCTACGAGCGCCGGGCACAGAAGGGGGGCACCCTTTCGGGCGGGGAGCAACAGATGCTGGCCATCGGCCGGGCCCTGATGCAAAACCCCAGGATCCTCCTCATGGACGAGCCCTCCATGGGCCTGGCCCCGGTGCTGGTGGACTTTATCTTTGAGATCATCCAAAGGCTAAACCGGGAAGGGCGCACCATTCTCTTGGTGGAGCAAAACGCCCGCCTGGCCTTGCAGATCGCCCACCGAGGGTACGTCTTGGCCACGGGGGAGATTACCCTGGAAGGCCCGGCCCGGGACCTGGCGCAAAACCCCGAGGTGCAGAAGGCCTACCTGGGGGAAGGTTAGGCCGCATCCTTTGCCTGATACCCAGGCTTGCGCTCCCTTATGGGAGCGCTTTATACTTGGTCCGGACCAAAGGGGAACACCCCGGAAAGGAGCCATATGAAGAGGAAAATCTTGCTTGGCTTGCTGGTCGCTTTGGGCTTGGGGTTCGCCCAGAAGACCCTGGTTTTCGGGTCCAATGGGGAGCCGGTGAGCCTCGAGCCCGGCAACATCACCGACGGCATCTCCATCTACGTGCAGCGGCAGATCTACGACACCCTGGTGGACTTCAAGCCGGGCTCCACCGAGGTGACCGCTGGGCTGGCCACCAGCTGGTATAGCTCCCAAGACGGCAAGGTCTGGACCTTCCGCCTGCGCCAAGGGGTCAAGTTCCAGGACGGCACCGAGCTGGATGCGGAAGCGGTGAAGTTCAACATCGAGCGCTGGTGGAACCCCAAGAACCCCACCCGCATTGACGCCGCCGCCCGGTACGAGATCTGGCCGGAGCTCTTCGGCGGCTTTAAGGGAGATCCCGGTTCCATCCTGAAGGAAATCCAGGTGGTGGACAGGTACACCGTCCGCTTTGTCCTTAGCCAGCCCTTCCCCGCCTTCCCTGCCGCCATCGGCTCGGGCTACTTCGGCATCGCAAGCCCCGCCGCCATCAAGAAGGATGGGGCCAAGTACGGCTCCCCCACGGGAAGCGCCGTGGGCACCGGGCCCTTCCGTCTGGTGGAGTGGCGCCCCGGGGAGCAAGTGGTCCTGGAAAAGAACCCCACTTACTGGAAGCAGGGCTTCCCCAAGGTGGACCGGGTGGTCTTCCGGGTCATCAAGGACCCCGCCGCCCGCTTGGCGGCCTTGAAGGCCGGTACCATTGACTTCACCACCGACATCCCCCCGGCCAACCTGAAGGACCTCGAGGCGGACCGCAACCTGGACGCCGTCTTCCGCCCCTCCTTCAACGTGGGGTACCTGGCCCTGAACCCCGCCTACAAGCCCTTCTCCGACCCCAGGGTGCGCCAGGCCATCGCCATGGCCATCAACAAGAAGGCCATCGTCCAAGCCTTTTGGGGGAAGCTAGGCCTAACCGACGGGCACTTCACCCCCCCTTCCATGAAGGTTTTCCAGTCGCCCAAGGTCACGGACTACGAGTACAACCCCCAGAAGGCCAAGGCCCTCCTGGCGGAGGCGGGATACCCTGGAGGGTTTGACCTGGAACTTTGGTACATGCCGGTTTCAAGGCCCTACTTCCCCACCCCCAAGGAGATCGCCGAGGCCATGGCCGCCGACCTCTCCGCCATCGGCATTCGGGTTAAGCTCCAGACCAAGGACTGGGCCAGCTACCTGGCGGACCGCAAGAAGGCCCCGGGCTTCCAGGCCTACATGCTGGGCTGGACCGGGGACTACGGCGACCCGCAGAACTTCTACGATCCCCACTTCGCCTGCCCCATCGCCGACCTCTTTGACAGCACGGGTAAGCCCCTTTGCGTGAAGGAGCTCGGCGACATCCTCACCAAGGCCGCCACCACGCCGAACCTCGTGGAGCGCAAGCGCCTCTACCAGCAGGCGGACGAGATCACCTTCAACCTGGCCCTGCGCATCCCCATCGTCCACTCCCAGCCCCTCCTGGCCAAGCGCAAGAACATCTCCGGCTGGGTGCCGAGCCCCTTGGGCTCCGAGTCCTTTGAGAGCATAGAGAAGCGCTAAGCTGTCCGGCCCCGGACCCCCTGCGGGGGGTCCGGGCTTTTTGAGGCGGACAAATGTGGAGCTACGTTTTGCGACGCCTGCTGGGCTTGGTCCCCGTCCTCTTCGGGATCACCCTTTTGGTCTTTCTGTTCCTGCAGCTCATCCCCGGCGACCCCGCCCAGGCCATCCTCGGGGAACGGGGCACCCCGGAGCAGCTTGCCGCCCTTCGGGAAAAGCTCGGGCTCAACAAGCCCCTATACGTCCAGTACCTCACCTTTGTCAAGAACATCCTCACCGGGGACCTGGGCACCAGCGCCGTTTCCACCATCCCCGTGGCCGAGGAATTAAAAAGGCGCTGGCCCGCCACCTTTGAGCTGGCCCTGGCCGCCACCTTGGTGGCGGTGGTCTTTGGAATTCCCGTGGGCATTCTGGCGGCGGTACGGAAAAACAGCCTTTTGGACACGCTTTCCATGAGCCTCTCCCTGGTGGGGGTTTCCATGCCGGTCTTCTGGCTGGGCCTCCTCCTGGTCTATTTCTTCGCCGTGAACCTGCACTGGTTGCCCACGGGGGGAAGGCTTTCCACCGACTTGGCCATAGATTTCCGGCCCATCACCGGTTTCCTGGTCCTGGACGGGATGCTGGCCCTGAAACCCGAGGTCCTGATGGATGCCCTCAGGCACCTGATCCTCCCCGCCCTCACCCTGGGTACCATCCCCTTGGCCATTCTCACCCGCATCACCCGTAGCGCCATGCTGGAGGTGCTCTCCCAGGATTACGTGCGCACCGCCAGGGCCAAGGGCTTGGCGGAGCGCCAGGTGATCCTGAAGCACGCCCTAAAGAACGCCCTCCTACCCGTGGTCACCCTCGTCGGCCTGCAGTTCGGTACCCTTTTGGGCGGGGCCATCCTCACGGAAACCATCTTCTCCTGGCCGGGCATCGGCTCCTACATCTACGAGGGCATCCTCAACCGCGACTACCCCGTGGTCCAGGCTGGGGTGCTGGTGGTGGCCACGGTCTTCGTCCTGGTCAACCTCCTGGTGGACCTCTCCTACGCCCTTTTGGACCCTCGCATCCAGTACAGGTGAGCCCATGGAAACCCCCACTCGTCAGGCTCTTCGGCGTTTCCTAAAATCGCCTTCCGGCAAGGTGGGCCTGGTTTTGACCCTCTTCCTGGTCCTTCTGGCCCTGTTCATCCCCTTGCTGAAGCCCTATGACCCCACCACGGACCGGGACTACCTGAACCGGCTCAAGCCCCCCACCCTGGAACACCCCTTCGGCACCGACCACCTGGGGCGGGATGTCTTCACCCGGGTCCTCCACGGTAGCCGCATCTCCCTCCAGGTGGGCGTGATCTCGGTAAGCATCGGCCTTTTCCTGGGTACCCTCCTGGGCCTCCTGGCCGGGTTCTACCGGGGAAGGACCGAGCTTCTCATCGGCTGGCTTGCCGACCTGCTCCTGGCCTTTCCCGGAACCCTTTTGGCCATCGCCATCGTGGCCGTTTCCGGCCCCAGCCTGCAAAACGCCATGCTGGCGATCGGCATCGTGCAGGTGCCCGTCTACATCCGCCTGGCCCGCTCCATGGTCCTTTCCTTAAGGGAGCAGGACTTCGTCCAGGCCGCCTTTGCCCTGGGGGCGGGGAACGGGCGGATCCTCTTTCGCCACATCCTCCCGGGTACCCTGGCCCCCCTGGTGGTGCAGGCTACCTTGTCCATCGGCACCGCCACCCTCGAGGCGGCCGCCTTGGGCTTTCTGGGCCTTGGGGCCCAGCCCCCTGCCCCCGAGTGGGGAGCCATGATCGCCGACAGCTTCAAGGGAGGCTACGCCATGAACGCCCCCTGGACCATGATCTTCCCGGGGCTTTTCATCATGCTCACCGTTTTGGCCTTCAACCTCCTGGGGGATGGCCTCAGGGACGCCCTGGACCCGAGAAGCCGCTAAAGGCTAAAGGCGGCCTTAAGAAGGAAGCAAGCCCCAAAGGGGTATCATGGAACCATGAGAAAAGGCTTCCTCTTTCTCCTGCTCTTTTTGCCTCTCCTCAGCGCCTGCGAGCTTCTGGAAGGCACGGGCTACCGGGTGGCCGAGGCCCAGCTCCTCTTCCCCGAGGCCACGGAGCGCTGGACCTACTTCTACGGGGAGCCCCGGGAGGTCCGGCTCGGCACCCAGGTCCTCCGCCTGGAAAAGGCCTCGAGGGAAAGCCTCTGGGCGGTGCCGGGAGCCCTTTGGGTGGGGGGAAATCCCGTGCTCAGGGAGGTGGGACCTGCCCTCCGCCCCTTGGCCGAGGCGGTGCGGGGAATCCAGGGAAGCCTCCTCGAGGTCCGCGCCCAGGCCAACCTGCGCGCCACCTGGTTCTATGACGGGGTGGGCTGGGTCCGGCTCACGGGGAGCCTGAGGGAAGGGGAAAGCCGGAGCCTGGTCCAGCCCGCCCAGTACCAGACCCCGGACCTCTACGCCTTCACCGGGACGGAAACCCAGGTCCTCCTCAGGGAGATCCTGGCCCGGCGGGGGGGAAGGCAGGTGGTGGTCTTTGAGCTTTCCGAACCCGTCTTAAGGCCTCTGGCCCTTGACCCCATCCCCGATGGTTACCGGGTGGGGGCCCTGCAGGTGCAGTATGGGCTTAAAGTGGAGGTGGTGACCCCACCCCGTCCCGCCTACCGCATCCTGGAACGCGGGGCCAATGCCGCCTACCAGGAAACCGAGCCCAAGGCCTTTCTGGCCAACAACCCGACCCGCTTCGCCGAGGTCTGGAACCTGGTGGTGGCGAACCGCATCCCCCGCCCACCCGCCCCTAGCGTGGACTTCCGCACGAGGAGCGTGGCCGCCTTCTTCTGGGGCCTAAAGCCCACCGGGGGGTATGGCCTCGAGGTGGTGGGGATTACCTATGCAGGCGGAACCGCCCGGGTCATCCTGAACCTGCAAAGCCCACGGCCCGGGGCCATCGTCACCCAGGCCCTCACCAGCCCGTACGTGATCCTGGAGCTGGAACGGGTGAGCCGCGTGGTCTTCACCGAACCTTCAGGGCGAGTCCTAGCCGAAGCGCGGGAGTAGCCTACCCCTTAAGGCGCCCACCAGGTACAAGGAGCCCGTGGCCAAAACGGGGACGCCATCCCCTTGCGCCGCCTTAACGGCCTCCCCCAAGGCCTCCCAGGGATCCTCAAAAAAGGGTTCCCCAAGCTCCCTTCCCAAGGCCCCCTCCCCCGCCCGGGTGTAGCGGACGCTTCTGGCCTTGGGAAGGAGGTGGGCCAGAACCCCCTTCACGTCCTTCCGGGGAAAGGCCCCAAAGACCAGGTGGTAGTTGGAAAACTCCCGGCTTAGCGCCTCCGCCGCCGGAGGGTTATGGGCCCCATCCAGATACACCTCCACCCCCTGCACAAGGAACCGCTCCAGCCGGCCAGGGTGTCTGGCCTCCCTAAGGCCTTGGGCAATGGCCTCCTCAGGAAAACCCAAAAGCCTTAGCGCCGCCGCCGAAAGCCGGGCGTTCGCCTCCTGGAAGGCCCCCTTCAGGGCCGGTGGCGCAGGCAGGGCAAAAAGAGGGTCCAGGGGGTCCAGAAGGTAAAGGGGGCTTCCCCGGGTGCGGGCCACTTCCCGCACCACCTCCAGGCCGATCCCCCTGGCCCCGGTGACCACCGGCACCCCTTTGCGGAAGGCCCCCGCCTTTTCCCGGGCCACCGCCTCGAGGCTTCCCCCCAAGGCCTCCAGGTGGTCCTCCCCCACGTTGGTGAGCACAGTAAGGGCCACCCGGGGAAGAACATTGGTGGCGTCCTTCTCCCCGCCCACCCCTGCCTCCACCGCGGCCCAGGCCACCCCTTTTTTGTGGAAGTGGTGAAAGGCCATGGCGGTGGCCAGGTCAAAAAAGCCGGGGGGTTCGGGCCAGGCTTCCTCCTTGGCCCAGGCCACAAAGCCCACCACCTCCTCCTCGAGGATCCACCCTCGGTGGGTGCGGATCCTCTCCCGGAAGTCCAGGAGGTGGGGGCTGGTATAGGCTCCATAGGGAAGCCCTGCAGCGCGGAAGGCCGCCTCCAGGTAGGCCACCACGCTTCCCTTGCCGTTGGTGCCCAGGACGTGCACCGCCTGAAAAGCCTCCTCCGGGTGCCCGAGGCGTTCCAGGAGAGTCCTAATCCGGCTTAGACCCCGCTCTCCCTGGCGGCGCTGGGCGAAGAGCCACCCCGTGGCCTCCTGGTAGGTCATGGCCTAGCCCTCCGCATACTGGAGCCGGTACAGGGTGGCATAGTAGCCCCCTTTCTGGAGGAGCTCCTCGTGGGTACCCTCCTCCACCAGGCGCCCTCTTTTGAAGACCAGGATGCGATCCACCCGGCGGATGGTGGAGAGGCGGTGGGCGATGATAATGGAGGTCCTTCCCTCCATGGCCCTGTAGAGGGCCTCCTGTAAGCGCCTTTCCGTTTCCGAATCCACGTTGGCCGTGGCCTCATCCAGGATGAGGAGGATATCCGGGTTGGCCAGAAGGGCCCGGACCAAGGCCAGAAGCTGCTTTTCCCCCGTGGAAAGCCCGGCCCCCCTTTCCCCCACCCGGGTGTGGTAGCCCTGGGGCAGGCGCAAAATGGCCTCGTGCACCCCCAAAAACCGGGCCACCTCCACCACCTTCTCCTCGGGGATGGTCTCGTCAAAAAGGCGCAGGTTGTCCAGAATGGTGCCCGAGAAGAGGAAGGGATCCTGGAGCACGATCCCCACGTGCCGCCTTAGGTCCTCCTGGCGGTAGTTCCGCACATCCTCCCCATCGATGAGCACCCGGCCCCTTTGGGGGTCGTAGAAGCGGGCGATGAGGCTCACCACGCTGGTCTTCCCCGCCCCCGTGGCCCCCACCAGGGCCACCTTCTCCCCCGGGCGGATGCGGAAGGAAACCCCCTTGAGCACCCAGTCCTTGTCCGTGGGCTCCACGCCCTTGGGGGTATAGGCCAGCCAGACCTCCTGAAACTCCACCTCCCCCCGGAAGCGGGCGATGGGCTTGGGATTTTCCGGGTCCTCGAGCTCCTCCTCCGTGTCCAAAACCCCGAAGATGCGCTCGGCGCTGGCCATGGCTCCCTGGAAGAGGTTGAACTTATCCGAAAGGTCCTGCAGGGGCTGGAAAAGCTGGCGGGTGTAGTCCACAAAGGCCACCAGAAGCCCTAGGGTGGCCACCCCCCGCACCACCTCACCCCCGCCGTAGAAGAGGAGGCCCGCCACCGCCAGATCCCCCAGGAACCCCACCACGGGAAAGAAGAGGGCAAACCAGCGCACGATCTCCACCCAGGCCCTAAGGAGGTCCCGGCTCAGGCGGTCAAACTTCTCCTCCCGTTCCCTTTCCTTCACGAAAAGCTGGATGGTCTCCACCCCAGAAAGGTTTTCCTGCAGGGCAGCGTTCAAGCGGGCCAGGCGCAGGCGCATCTCCCGGTAAGCGGCGCGCATGCCGTTCCGCACCCAGGCGGTGACCCAGAGGAGCACGGGCACCACCAGGAGGACCACCAGGGTGAGCTTGGGGCTTAAGACCATCATGAAGGCCAAGAGGCCCAGGATGGTAAAGAAGTCGGCGATGACCCCCACGAGCCCCCCGGTGATGAACTGGTTGATGGCGTCCACGTCGGAGGTGATGCGGGTCATGAGGCGGCCCACGGGGTTTTTGTCGTAAAAGCCCAGGTGGAGGCGCATGAGCTTGCCGAAGAGGGCGCTCCTTAAGTCGAAGAGCACCCTTTGCCCCACCCACTGGATCAGGTAGGTCTGGCCGTAGGTGGCGGCGAAGTTAACCCCCCGCACCAGAAGGAAGCCCAGGCTCACCCAAAGGAGAAGGGCAAAGCGCTCCGCCAGGGGCTTGGCCTCCTTGGGAACCAGGGCCCCGTCGATGGCCCACTTGAAGAAGAGGGGGGTGAGGGCGGCGGTGAGGGTGGTGAGGAGGAGGAAGAGAAGGGCCAAGGCCACCTGGGCCCGGTAGGGCCTCACGTACTGGAGGATGCGGGCGAAGAGGACCCGGTCAAAGGCCTTGGTGTAGGCGTCCTCCTGCTCCCTATGGGAGGCATCCTGGCTCATCCCTCCACCTCCCCTTCCACCTCCATGCGCTGGATGCGGTCCAGCTCGGCATAGAGGCCCCCGGCCTCGAGGAGGCTTTCATGGGTGCCCTCCTCCACGATCCTCCCCCCGTCCAAAACGATGATCCAGTCTGCATGGCGCAGGGTGGCGGTGCGGTGGGAGATGAGGAAGGTGGTCTGGCGGCCCAGGACCCCTTTCAAGCCCTGAAGGATCCTGGCCTCGGTTTCCGTGTCCACGGCGCTTAGGGCATCGTCCAGGATGAGGATCTTGGGCCCCTTGGCCAAGGCCCGGGCCAGGGCCACCCGCTGCCGCTGGCCACCCGACAACGTCACCCCCCGCTCCCCCAGCACGGTTTCGTACCCCCTGGGGAAGGCGAGGATCTCCTCGTGGATGCCGGCAAGCCTCGCCGCCCACTCCACCCGTTCCCGATCCAGGGTTTCCAGACCGTAGGCGATATTTTCCAGAATGGTTTCGCTAAATAGGAAGGGTTCCTGGGGGGCAACCCCCACCGCCTGGCGCAGGGTGGCCAGGGGGATCCTCCGCGCCTCATACCCCCCCACGTAAACCCGTCCCTCCGTGGGGTCCATAAGACGGGGTACGAGGGCGGCAAGGAGGCTTTTCCCCGAGCCCGTGCGCCCGGTGATCCCCAGGGTCATGCCCTCGGGGACGGTGAGGGTGAGGTCCTTAAGAAGCCAGCGCCCATCCCGCCAAAGGCCCACCCCCTCGAGGCGCACCTCCCCGGAAAGATCGGCCACGGAAAGGGGCAGGGGATCCTCGTCGCGAACGGCGGGCTCCCGGTCCAGAAGCTCCAAAAGCCTTTTCAAGCTGGTAAAACCCCGCTGGTACATGGCCATCACCCAGCCGAGGCCCAGAATGGGCCAGGTGAGCTGGGCCAAATAGGCGTTGAACTGCACCAGCTGGCCCACGCTCATCTCCCCCCGGACCACCATCCCCCCGCCCACCCAGAGGACGGTGAGGAAGGCAAACCCCATGAGAAAGCCCAGAAGGGCCTGCATGGGCCCCTCCACCTTGGCCAGGGCCAGGCTTTTCCCCATATAGGCCCGGTTGAGCTCCTGGAAGCGGGATAGCATGCGCCCTTCCAGGGCATACCCCTTCACCACCCGGATGCCGCTAAAGGCCTCCTGGGCCAGGGTGCTGATCTGGTCAAAGGCCTCCTGGGCCTCCCGGTAGCGGCGGTCAATAAGGCGCAGGAGGTAGAACATGGCCAGGGCGATGAAGGGAAGGATCAGGCTGAGGTAAAAGGCCAGCCTGACGTTCACCCCATACATGGAGAAGAAGGCCAGGAGGACCAGGAAGGAAAGGCGGCTACCCATCATGATCCCGGGCCCCACCATCTCCCGCACCGCGGAGAGATCGCTGTTCAAGCGGTTCATCAGGTCCCCCACCCGGGTGGCGTGGTAGAAGGAGCGGTCCAGGCGGAGAAGGTGGTGGAAGAGATCCTTCCTGAGGTCGTACTCCACCAGGCGGCTCGCCACCACCGCCAAGCGGCGCATGAAGTAGGAGAGCAGGGCGCTGATCCCGGCGGAAAGAAGCAAAAGGGAGGCATAGCGCCCGTAGGGCCCGCCATGACCCAAGGCATCCACGGCCAGGCGCAGGAAGTAGGGGCTCAGCACGAAAAAGAAGATGGAAAGAAGGCCCAGCAGGACTCCCAGGGCGTACCTCCCCCGGTAAGGGTAGAGGTAGGCCCCCAGGCGGCGGAGGGGAGCGACTGACCAACCGGTCATAGCCATGAGTTTATCCCAAATCCGGGCGGGCAGAAAAAAGACCCGGCCACACCGTAATTAGCCCCCCTGCATCTCCTCCTTCAAGGAGCGCAGGGCCTCCTGCCAGTCCTCCCCCAGGGTGACCAGACGGTGGGGCTTGGCAAGCCGCCGCACCGCCTTGCGCAAGATCCCGGGAATGGGGGGACAGGCGTAGGAAACCACCAGCAAAAGACCCCTCACCCGGCCCAGGCGGTGGAGGTAGTGGACCATGCCCACCAGTTCCCGGTCGGTGGGAAGGTCCATGGGGAAAAGCCTATCCCCCTCCTCCCTGAGCTTCTCTGGGGGCAGGTCGGGGAAGTAGGGGATGAGCCCCTCCCGGGCCAGGGCCTCCTCCACCGTCCTCCGGAAGGATTCCTCCTCGAGGAGGTAGGGCTGGGCCACAACCCCCACGCTCCCCAGGGGGGTCTTGAGGGGAGGAGGAGGTTTCAAAAGCCCCCGCACCCGGTCCAGGGCCCGCCCCACCAGCATGGGGTTCTGGGTGAGGAGGTGGCCCACCTCCCCCGCCCGGCCTAGGACCCGCTCGGAGAGCTCTGCAGGCACCTTGAGCACCGGGGGAAGCCCCGGAAAGTAGCGGAGGAGGGTGGCCTCGAGGTCCAAAAGCCACGGGCACTGCCCCCCGCCCTTTTCCGACTCCACCCCCCCTTGGAGGTCGGGAAGGAGCAGGTAATCCACCCCTTGGACCTTCAGGGCCTCCACCTGGGCCAAAAGCTCCTGCACCGGCAGGCAGTAGGGCTGGTGACGGGCAGGCGGCACCTCCACCCGCACCACCTCCACCCCCAAGGCCTTTAAATACGCTTCCCAAAAGCCCAGGTATCGCCGGGACAGGAAGCCCCTCAGGACACCCACGCGCATACGCCCTATCCTACGCCAAGGGCCTTTAAAAAAGCCAGAAGCACCTCCCGCCCCTCCCAAAGGCTTTGGGGAAGCACCCATTCCTCCGGAGTGTGGGCCCCACCCCCCCGGTACACCCCCAGGGCCAAGGCGGGGATACCCCGTTCGATGGCGGCGCTGGCATCGGTGGAACCCGGCTGGAACTGGGGCCTTTCCCCGATCTTGGCCAGCGCCACCTCCGCCGCCTGGAGGAGCCTGGGCGTGGCGGTGCTTCCCGCAGGCCTCGTCCCCAGGACCTCCAGGGAAACCTCCACTCCATGGAGTTGGGCCGCCTCCTCCAGAACCTCCTGGGCCTTGTGGTAGAGGGTGCGAAGCGCTTCCTCCTCCAAAGCGCGGATCTCCAGCAAGGCCGAGGCCTCCTTGGGGATGGCGTTTACCGCCTCGCCCCCCCGGAGGCCGCTGGCGTTCAGGCTGGCCTCACCCCCCACCTCCTTGAACAGGGTGTGCAGTCGGGAAAGCCCCTCCGCCAGGGCAAACACGGGATTGGGGGTCCCCCTGTCCCCCCAGGCGTGGCCCCCCCGGCCCAGAAGGGTAACCCGGAAACGGACCGAGCCCAAAGCCCGGTCCACCACCCCCGGAAGGTACCCATCCACCGCCACCACCACCTCGGGAGCCAGGGTCTCCACCAGGGCCCGGGCCCCCCTTAGGTTCCCCAGGCCCTCCTCCCCCACGGTGAAGCCCCGCACCACCCCGGGCATCTCGGGAAGGGAGAGGAGAACGGCCACCCCGCTGGAGTTGTCCCCCACCCCGGGGCCATAGAGCCTCTCCCCCACCCGCCTCGGGGGCTTTGGCGGCAACACCGTGTCCAGATGGGCGAGGAGGAGCACCGACCCCTCCCCCGCCCACACGTTGCCCAGGCCATCCCTTCGGGCCCTGGGCAGATGGGCGGCCACGAACTCCCCCCGCACCCCCTCCCCCGTCAGGGGGGAGAGTTCCAGAAGAAGCCGTACCGGGTCCACTACTCCTGAGGCTCGGGTCCGGCCAGCCCCTCCCGTATGGCGTAAAGGGCCGCCTGGGTCCGGTTGTTCAGGTGGAGTTTCTGGAAGATCTCGGAAAGGCGGTTGCGCACGGTCTTCTCGGAAAGCTGAAGCTCGGCGGCGATCTCCAGGTTGGTGTACCCCTGGGCCACCAGCTTGAGGATCTGGATCTCTCTCTCGGAAAGCTCCGCATGGAGGGGAAGGCTGGACTCCTTCTTGGCCCGAAAGTCCTGGATAATCCGCCCGGCCAACTCAGCATCCAGGAGCACCTCCCCGGCGTGCACCCGGCGGATGGCCCCGATGAGTTCGCTGGCATCCGTGTCCTTGAGGAGGTAGCCCCTGGCCCCGGCCTTCACCGCTTCAAAGACATAGGCGTCCTGGCGGTACATGGTGAGGATGATGACCTTGGCCTGGGGCCACTCCTTGAGGATGGCCTGGGTGGCCTGCACCCCATCCAGGTTCGGCATCTGGATGTCCATGAGGATCACGTCGGGCTTGGCCTCGAGGGCATGCCTTAACGCCTCCCAACCGTCCTTGGCCTCGCCCACCACCCGGAAATCCCCTTCCGCCTCCAAAAGGCTTTTGAGCCCCTGGCGGAAGAGGGCATGGTCGTCCGCTAACAGTACCCGAATCACCCCTCCATCTTAGCGCTGGTGGGCTTGGTGTAGGGTGAAAGGGTGAAGGTTCTCACCGTGGAGAAGCTGGTGCCGGGAGGTTATGGCCTCGCCCGCACCGAGGAAGGAGCCGTCCTCATCAAGGGGGCCCTGCCGGGGGAGGTGGTGCGGGGAAAACCCGTGCGCCGCAAGGGAACCCTTTTCCTGGAGGAGGTGGAGGTGCTCACCCCCCGCCCCGACCGCTACCCCCACCCCCTCCCCCCCTCCGCCGACCTGCCCCTGGCCTACGAAAGCCAGCTTCCCCTGAAGGAAGGCCTGGTGCAGGACGCCCTTATGCGCATCGCCAGGCTTTCCTTTTCCCTGGCCCCCATCCACCCCTCCCCCAGGCCCCTGGGCTACCGTACCGCCGCCCAGTACGCCCGCCATCCCCTAGGGGGCCTGGCCTACCGCTTCCCGGAAACCCAGGAGCTTTTCCGGCTGGAGGAAGACCCCCTTCTGGCCGAGCCCCTAGCCTGGGCCTTCTCCCTTCTCAAGACCTGGCCTTTGCCGGTGGAGGAGGTGGCCTTAAGGGGAAGCCTCCTCGAGGGCCGGGTGCTCCTCGGCCTCATCGGGGGAAACCCGGAAAACCTCAAGCGCCCCGCCAGGGCCCTGGTGCGGGAGGGGTTCGCCGGGGTGGTCTGGGCCGAACCCTCCCCCAAGGGCCGCTTCCGGGGAAGGGTCCAGCCCCTTTACGGGGAAAGGACCCTGCTGGAGCGGTTCGGCCCCCTCACCGCCACCGTCAGCGTGGAGAGCTTCAGCCAGGTGAACCCCTTGGCCATGGGGGAACTCCTGGAGGAGGCCCTGAACCTGGTTTCCGGCGGGAAACGGGCCCTGGAGCTCTATGCGGGAAGCGGCCTTTTCTCCCTTCTCCTGGCCCCCCGTTTCCAGGAGGTGGTGGCGGTGGAGATCAGCAAGGAGGCGGTGCGCCGGGGGGAAAGCGACCGGAAACGGCTCGGCGCCGAGAACGTCCGCTTCCTCCGTGCCGACGCCCGGGAGGCCCAAGGCCTGGGGCGGTTTGACCTGGTGGTGGTGGACCCCCCTCGAGGCGGCCTCTCCCCCGAGGTGCGGGCCTACCTCCTAAAGACCCGGCCCCAGGAGGTCCTCTACATCGCCTGCGACCCCGCCACCTGGGCCAGGGACGTGGGGGAGCTGGTGGGAGGTGGCTACCAACTGGCCTTCGCCCGGCCCTACGACTTCTTCCCCTTCACCCACCACGTGGAGGTCCTCTCCCTCCTGCGGCTAGGGTAAGGGAAGGCTCTGGAAGAAGGGCGCGGGGTCCACGGGGATGCCGAAAAGGCGCACCTCCAGGTGCAGGTGGGGCCCGGTGGAAAGCCCCGTGCTCCCCAAAAGGCCGATGACCTGGCCCCCTTTCACCCTCTCCCCCACCCTCATCCTCCTTTCCGAAAGGTGCCAGTACCCTGTGCAAAGGCCCATCCCGTGGCTCAGGACCACTGCCTCCCCCCGCACCCTTAGCCTTTCCGAAAGCACCACCACCCCTCCGGCCACCGCCCGCACGGGGGTGCCTAAGGGGGCAGCGAAGTCCAGGCCCTCGTGATAGGAGGTGAGAAGGGTGCCGTAGCGCCGACGGGTACCGAAGGCGCTGGTGATGCGCCCACCCTCCAGGGGCTTTAGGAAGCGGGAAAAGGTCAAGGGCCCTTCCCTCGGGCAGGCCCCCACCACCTTCTCCCGCTCCGCCCTCAGACCGGGATCCTTAAGAAGCTCCTCCAGGGATGGGGTCAGGGCCAGGGTTTCCCTGCGGTAGCCTCCCGGGGCCACCTCGAGGGTAAGAGGGCTTTCCTCCCCCTCGAGGACCAGGCGTAAGGGATACCCTTTGGGCTCCACCAGGGCTCCCACGGCTAGAAGAGCCCAGAGGCCCTTCTCCCCGGGCACCAGGGAGTAGCGCACCCCCAAGAACTCCGCATACCCCCAGGTGTATCCCTCTACCCAGAGGGCAAAGGCCCGGCCCTGGATCGGGGGGAAATAAACCAGGCTTCCCCTGGGCAGGGCCACCTCCACCCCGGGGCGCACCCGGAGCACCTGCCCGGCCCGGATGCGGCTGGGATCCTTAAGGCCGTTCAGGCGGGCCAGCTCCTCCACTGTGGTGCCGTAACGGCGGGCAAGGGAAAAAAGGGTTTCCCCGGGGGCCACGGTGTGCCAAAGGGTAGCCCCCTCCAGGTGGTTCCTTTGGGGCGGATTGGGACCCACCTGGGCCAGGGCCAGAAGCCAGAGGACCACCAGGGCCAGAAAGGCGGGCATGGGCTTATCCTATGGGCAAAGGAGCCTATATGGTGCTGATCCTAAACGGACCCAACCTGAACCTTCTGGGCCAGCGGGAGCCCGAGGTGTACGGGCGCACCACCCTCGAGGAGCTGGAAGCCCTCTGCGAGGCCTGGGGAGCGGAGCTGGGCCTAGGGGTGGCCTTCCGCCAGAGCAACTACGAGGGGCAGCTGATCGAATGGGTACAGCAAGCCCATCGGGAGGGGTTTTTAGCCATCGTCCTTAACCCCGGGGCCCTCACCCACTACTCCTACGCTCTTCTGGACGCCATACGGGCCCAGCCCCTTCCCGTGGTGGAGGTGCACCTCTCCAACCTCCACGCCCGCGAGCCCTTCCGCCAGCACTCGGTCACCGCAGGAGCCTGCCGGGGCATTGTCTCCGGGTTCGGGGTGCTTTCCTACAAGCTGGCCCTGGTCTACCTGGCGGAGGTCCTGGAGGTGGGGGCCCCCTAGGGCCCCATCCCCTCCTGGCCGGGGAAGACCCCGGCGGGGAAGTTGCTATACTTAAAGAAGGCGGAAACGCCCAAGGAGCGCTATGTCCCAGGTTCTGCCTGTAGAGATCACCGAGGAACTTAAACAGAGTTTCATCAACTACGCCATGTCCGTCATCGTGGACCGGGCCCTGCCCGACGTGCGGGACGGGCTCAAGCCGGTCCAGAGGCGGATCCTCTTCGGCGCTTACCAGGAGGGGGTGCTCCCGGGCCGGAAGCACGTGAAAAGCGCCAAGATCGTGGGCGAGGTCATGGGCAAGTACCACCCCCACGGGGACGCCGCCATCTACGACGCCCTGGCCCGTCTGGCCCAGCCCTGGAACCTGCGCTACCCCCTGGTGGATGGCCAGGGGAACTTTGGCTCCTTAGACGGGGACCCTCCGGCGGCCCAGCGCTACACCGAGGCCAGGCTCTCCCCCCTGGGGGCGGAGATGCTTCTGGACATCGACAAGGAGACCGTGGACTTCCGCCCCAACTACGATGGCTCCCTTAAGGAGCCCGAGGTCCTCCCCTCCGCCATCCCCAACCTCCTGGTAAACGGGGCGAGCGGCATCGCCGTGGGCATGGCCACCAGCCTTCCTCCCCACAACCTCTCCGAGGTGGTGGATGCCCTGGTGGCCATGATCGACAACCCCGGAATCACCCTCGAGGAGGTCATGCGCTACTTCCCCGGCCCCGACTTCCCCACCGGGGGGAAGCTCTCCCGGAAAGGCATCCAGGAGGCCTACGCCACGGGACGGGGAAGCCTCAAGGTGCGGGCCAAGGTACGGATTGAGGAGAAGGGCCAAAGGCCCATGCTGGTGGTCACGGAAATCCCCTACCAGGTCAACAAGGCGGGCCTCATCGCCCAGATCGCCGCCCTGGTCAAGGCCAAGAAGATCGAGGACATCGTGGCCCTGAGGGACGAGTCCGACCGCCAGGGCCTGCGCATCGCCATAGAGCTCAAGCGGGGGGCAAGCCCCCAGGTGGTCCTGAACCAGCTCTACAAGCACACCGCCTTGCAGACCTCCTTCACGGTGAACCTCCTGGCCATCGTGAACGGGGAGCCCAAGGTCCTCCCCCTTCTCTCCCTCATGCGCCACTACCTGGACCACCGCAAGGAGGTGGTGCGCCGGCGAAGCCTCTTTGACCTCAAGAAGGCCGAGGAGCGGGCCCACGTCCTGGAGGGCCTCCTCATCGCCCTGGACCACATCGACGAGGTCATCGCCTTGATCCGGGCTTCCCAGGATGCCAGCGAGGCCCGAAAGGGGCTCATGGAGCGCTTCGGGCTAAGCGAAATCCAGGCCCAGGCCATCCTGGACATGCGCCTGCAACGCCTGGTGGCCCTGGAGCGGGAAAAGCTCTTAGAGGAGTACCGGGAGCTCATGGAGGAGATCGCCAGGCTTAAGGCCATCCTCGAGGAGGAAGGGCGGCTTTGGGCCGAGGTCAAGAAGGACCTCCTCCGGGTCAAGGAGAAGTACGGGGATGCCCGGCGCACGGTGATCACCGAGTTCGAGGAAAGCTTCAACCCTGAGGACCTCATAGAGGACGAGCCCATGGTCATCACCCTCACCGCCCAGGGCTTCCTAAAGCGCCTTCCCCTGGAGAGCTACCGGGCCCAGGGGCGGGGGGGAAAGGGGCTGATCGCCGGCAAGACCAAGGAGGAGGACGAGGCCATCCAGGTGTTCGTGGCCCAGGCCCATGAGGACCTCCTCCTCTTCACCAACCGGGGCCGGGTCTACCGCCTGAAGGTCTACGAGCTACCGGAGATGGGCCGGCAGGCCCGGGGGGTGCACGTGAAGACCCTTCTTCCCCTGGCCGAGGAGGAGGAGGTGGCCGCCCTGCTTTCCGTAAGGGGCCTGGACGGGGAGGGCTACCTGGTCTTCGCCACGGAACGGGGCCTGGTGAAGCGCACCGCCTTAAGGGAGTACCAGAACCTGGGGGCGGCGGGGCTCATCGCCATCCGCCTCCTGGAAGGGGATCGGCTCATCGGGGTGGCCCTTTCCGACCCCGAGGACGAGGCCATCCTGGCCACGGAGGAAGGGCAGGCCATCCGCTTCGCCCTGGAGGAGGTGAGGGCCACGGGCCGGGACAGCCAGGGGGTGACGGGGATCCGCTTCAAGAAGCCGGGCGACCGGGTGGTATCCCTGGTAACGGTGAAGCCCGGGGAGATGGTGGACCTCCTGGCGGTGAGCACCCGGGGCTACGGCAAGCGCACCCCTCTCGCCGAGTACCCCCTGCAGGGCCGGGGGGGAATGGGGGTGATCACCTATAAGGTTTCCACCAAGGTAGGCCGCCTGGCCGCTCTCCTCAAGGTGCGGGGCACGGAGGACCTCCTGGTCCTTTCCAAGAAGGGCCTGGCCATCCGCACCCCCGTGGCCGATATCCGCCAGTACTCCCGGGACACCGCCGGGGTCAAAGTGATGAACCTCCCCGAGGACGACGAGGTGGTGAGCGCCTTCGCCGTGGAGGAGGAACAGTGATGGAGGAGGTGGTCCTGATCACCGCCCCCAGCGAGGAGGTGGGCCGCACCCTGGCCCGCACCCTGGTGGAGGAGGGCTTGGCCGCCTGCGTGAACCTGGTGCCGGGCCTTACCTCCGTCTACCGCTGGCAGGGGGAGGTAGTGGAGGACCGGGAGGTCCTCCTCATCGTCAAAACCACCACCTTCGCCTTCCCCCGGCTTAGGGAGCGGGTTCTCTCCCTCCACCCCTACACCGTGCCCGAGATCATCGCCCTGCCCATCGCCGAGGGGCACGGGCCCTACCTGGACTGGCTTAAGGAGAACGTGCGGTGACCCCTGACATGCTGGTGAAGCCTTCAGCCGGGCCACGGTGCACCAGGTGAGGGGTGTGGCGGTGTACGTAGTCCATCCTGAAGACTTTAAGGCTTTAAAAAGGGCCTTTGGCCGCCCCATAGATCTGCACGACCTCGAGGAGCTATGAGAACAATCCTGCCCATTGCCCGCAAGTTTCCCCTTAACACCCCCTTAAACGACCAAAGCGAGTGGCGGAGCCTCCCTCTGGAGGAGCGGCTCAAGGCCGTTTGGGAGATGGCCCTTTTCTGGGCGGAGCTGGAGAGGGAAAGGGCCGAGAGGGAGGGCCGGGAAGCTGAGATCGCCACGGACCGCCTCCTGCCCGTGGCTCGTAAAAGGCCCCTGGACAAAACGTAGGGCGGGGAGGATTTTTGCAACCTATAGGTTTACAAAATCCTCCCCGCGTGGTAGCCTGGGGGCAAGGAGGTAACCATGACCCAGGCCCGCGAAACCGTAACCTTCAAGCCCGGCGAGGTCATCCTGTACCCGGGGGTGCCGGGGCCCCGGGACCGGGTCTACCGGGTCCTCGAGGGGCTCGTGCGCCTCGAGGCGGTGGATGAAGAGGGGAACGCCCTCACCCTGCGCCTGGTTCGCCCCGGGGGGTACTTCGGCGAGGAGGCCTTGGCAGGCATGGAGCGCACGTACTTCGCCGAGGCGGTGACCGAGGTGGTGGCGGAGCCCCTCCCCAAGGAACCCCATCCCGAGGAGATCCGCCAGGTGCTCCTCAGCCTGGCCCAGGCCCTTTCCGAATCCTACCGGCGCATTGAGCGCCTGGCCACCCAGCGCCTGAAAAACCGCATGGCCGCGGCCATCCTGGAGCTGGCGGAAACCCCCTTGGCCCACGAGGAGCCGGAGGGCTTGGTCCTCCGAGCCACCCACGACGAGCTGGCCGCAGCGGTGGGGAGCGTGCGGGAAACCGTGACCAAGGTCATCGGGGAGCTTACCCGGGAAGGCTACATCCGCTCCGGCTACGGCAAGATCATCCTAAAGGATATCCAGGGCCTCAAGGAACTGGCCCAAAGCCGGGGGGACGGGCGCTAGGGATTCCACCCCAGCCTGGCCAAGCCAGGCTGGGGGCCCCGGCAGCACCACCCCCCTTGCAGTCCTCGCCCGTGTGGGGAGATGGGTAGACCTCCTCCCTGAGCCTGAGCCTCGCCGCCAGCCCGCCCCCACGGAGGATTTCCCCGTAAACTGAAAGCCATGCGCCTGCGCCAGAGGTTCCTCACCGGGCTGGTTACCCTTCTTCCCCTTCTGGTCACCCTCTACTTCCTGGCCTGGGTCTACACCTATTCCGGGGGCTACATCCAGAGCTTCCTGCGCCTTTTGAACCTCGAGGTGCCCCGAACCTACCAGCCCCTCCTACCCTTCGTGGGGCTCTTCCTGGCGGGGGTGCTCATCTACCTGGTGGGCACCGTGGCGGAAAACTACCTGGGCCGAAGGCTCATCGTCTCCCTGGAGCGCTCTTCCCCATCGTGCGGGACATCTACAAGGCGGTGCAGCAGATCACCCACACCCTCTTCGGCCACCAGGAGGTGAAGTTCAGCCGGGCCGCAGTCATCGAGTACCCCCGGAGAGGGCTTTACACCCTCTGCTTCGTGGTGCAGCCGGTAAACGGCCGCCTTCCTCCCTTGCCGGAAGGGTACACCGTCGTGCTGGTGCCCACCAGCCCGGTGCCCGCCAGCGGCATGGTCATCCTGGTGCCCACGGAGGAGGTCATCCCCTTGGAGATCAGCGTGGAGGATGCCCTCAAGTACGTGGTTTCTGCGGGCTTCCTCCTCCCGGAAAAACCTTCAGGCTCCTTAACCTCCCTCCCACAAAAGGCCGGGCCCTCGGCGTAGAATGGAAGGCGATGCGTCCCCTGGCCCTACTTCTCCTTTCCCTGGGGACGGTTTTGGCCGCCCTTCCTCCCCTCCTGGGGCCTGGCCTCCCCCCGGGCACGGAGCTAAGGCTTTTCTCCCAGGACCTGCGCATCTTGCACGGGGCTTGGCGGGTGGAGGGCAAAAGGCTGATCCCCCTCTCCGCCCCCATACCCCCCAAGCTGGGCCAGGAGGTACAGCTTCTTCTGGTGCTCCCGGGGGAGAAGCCCCGCACCTTCCCCGGGGTGGCCGACCGCGGGGATGTGGTCCTCCTGCAGGACAAGGAGCGGGTGAGCCTCCTTAGGCTCCTCAAGGAGGTTTATGGCCTCGCCCCTCCAGAAAGGCTCTGGCCATGAAGCGCATCCTGCTCATCGAGGACGACGCGGAGGTGGCCCGCTTGGTGGAGCTGGAGCTCAAGGAGGCGGGCTTCACCGTGGAATGGGCCAAAAGCGGCATGGAAGGCCTGGTGAAGCACCGCGAACGGAAACCGGACCTGGTGATCCTGGACCTCGGCCTTCCGGACCTGGACGGGGCCGAGGTGGCCCGGCGAATCCGGGCCACCGACGATACCCCCATCCTAGTCCTCACCGCCCAGGACGCCGTGGAGCGCAAGGTGGGCCTTCTTTCCGACGGGGCCGACGACTACCTGGTGAAGCCCTTCCACCCCGCCGAGCTTTTGGCCCGCATCCAGGTGCAACTCCGCCACAAGGAGGGAAGCGAGGTCCTCTCCGTGGGGAAGCTGGAGCTGTACCCCAAGAGGCGGCAGGTGTTCTTTGGGGAAACCGAGGTGCGGCTTTCCCCCAAGGAGTTTGAACTCCTTCACCTGCTCATGAGCCGCCCGGGACGGGTGTTTCCCCGGCAGGAGATCGAGGAGAAGGTCTGGGGCAAATCCTTGGGCCGGGATTCCAACGTCCTGGACGTCCACGTGGCCAACCTCCGGGCCAAGCTCCGCGAGGCCGGGGCCTACGGCTACCTGCGCACGGTGCGGGGCCTAGGGTATGCGGTGCGCCCGGGAAGAGGCGAGGAGGAAACCTAGCCCGGACCCATGTCCTTCCGGCTTCGGCTTTCCCTGTCCTTCAGCCTCCTCTGGCTCCTCTTTTTGGTGGGAGCCCTGTACCTGGCGGGACAGGGAGTGGAGCGAGCCCTTAGAGGCCACCTCGAGGCCACCCTCCTGGAGGATGCCAAGCGGGCGGCGGAGGCTTACCGCAAGGGGCAGACGGGGACCCTCCTCACCACCGGGGGCGTCTACCTCCACCTTTACGCGGAGGACGGGGAGGCCCTGATCCTGACCCAGGAGGCCCACCGCCTTCCCCCTGAGGCCCTGAAGGAAGTGGGGAAGGTTCCCCGGGTCATCTGGCAGGGAGGTTTCGCCGCCGCTTTGGTGCGCACCCCCTTGGGCCTCCACCCTAGCCAACCTAGCCCCTTCGGGGCCCTTATCCTCGCCCTCACCCAGGACACCGCCCCCATAGACCTGGCGCAAAAGGCCTTGAGACAAGCCCTCCTCGAGGCCTTCTTCCTTCTTTTCCCCCTGGGCACGGCCTTGGTCTACCTCACCGCCCGCCTCACCGCCAGGCCCCTGGAGGAAGCCGCCAAGGAGATCGCCCGGCGTAACCCCGAGCGCCTGGACCCCGTTCCCCTCAACCTCCCCAAGGACGAGTTCGGCCGCATGGTGGAGGCGGTAAACAGCCTCCTCTTCGCCCTCAAGGAGGCCAAGGAGAAGGAACGGGCCTTTCTGGCCGAGGCCAGCCACGAGCTCAGGACCCCTCTCACCGTGCTTCTCGGCCACCTGGACCGGCTAGGGCGAAACCCCCAAGACCCCGAAGCTCTTGGGAGCGCCCGGGCCACCGCGGAGCGGATGCGCCGCCTGGTGGAGGACCTCCTCTCCCTGGCCCGGGGGGAGGCGGAGCGCACCTTAAACCCCCACATCGTGGACCTGAAGGCCTTAGCGGAGGAGGCCGCCCGGGAGTATGGGGTGGCCTTTCAGGGGGAGGCCCTGGAGGTCCTTGGGGACCCGGACCGGCTCTTGCAGATGCTCAGGAACCTGATCGCCAACGGGGTGCGGGCCGCGGGGAGGGAAGGGGTCTGGGTGCGCCTCAAGCGGGAAGGGGGAAACGCCCTCTTGGAGGTGGAGGACCATGGCCCGGGAATCCCTGAAGACCTCCTTCCCCGCCTCTTTGAGCGCTTCGCCCGGGGGCCCGGAGGAGGCACAGGCCTTGGCCTGGCCATCGCCCAGGCCATCGCCAGGGCCCACGGGGGAGAGATCACCGTGGAAAGCCAGCCCGGCCTGACCCTCTTCCGGGTGCGCCTGCCCCTTCTCGAGGAGGAGGCCTAGGGCCAAGGCATCAAGGGCCGGGTACCCGGTGGAAGGCGTTGAGGAAGAGGGGAAGGGCTTGGGCCCGGGCCTCCTGCTCCCTCAGGGCCTCCTCAAAGGCCAGGGGATCCCTGAGGAGATGGGGTAGCCTGAGCCAGCCCAGGTAGTACTCCCCTGCCTGCCCCGGGTAGGTAAGGCGGGCCTGCTCCTCGGGAAATAGCAGGGCCTCGAAGGCCAGGGGGGAGGCCCAAAAGGGGGCGTGGGCGGTGCGCTTGAGGAACTCCTTGAGCCCACATTCCGCACCCCCTTCACTCCAGCAGGTAATATCGCCCGGCCCCCAGAAGGCGCACCGCGGTCTCGTGATGGGGAGCCAGGTTGAGGACGAGCAACTTGCCCCCCAGCTCCACCAGGCGGACCCACATAAAGAGTTGAAACACCCAGCGCAAGGTGGGCTTGGCTGTGGGTCTCCCCTTTTGATCCGGCAGGCTGGACCCCGTCCCCTCCAGCCTCCGCCTCAGCTCCCACTCCCCCAGGGCGTACACCA
>NZ_KB905746.1 GCF_000381045.1 Thermus scotoductus DSM 8553
GGTGGACACGGATTGGGTACAATGTTCTTGGGGACAAAGTTCCCCGTGGACCTTGAAACTTGGAGTAGGGGGTTCCATCGGGTAGTCCGATGGGTAAAACTCCAAACGAACACCCGTGGCAGAGCCAGAAGCATTGCGCTCGCCTGCCGATACGGAGCCAAGGTCTTTCTGGGCCTGGACGGGGCCTTCGGGAGCAGTCCCGAGAAGCCCCGGACTTTAGTCCGGGGAGTCGTCACGGTTTCTGGGGTCCCCGCTGGGGTGCTTAGCCCCAGCGGGGTTTTCTAGGCGCGCACCTCCTGCCGCTGGAAGGCCACGTAGGCCAGGGTGAAGAGGAGGATCACCAGGGCCATGAGCCCGGTGAGCTGGGGCCAGATCAGGAGGAGGCTTTGGGAGAGGGGAAGGGGGGTTCCCAGCACCGCTCCCTCCAGCTGGGTGATGAGGATGGGGCCCAAGGAGCGCACCGCCGGGTTAAGCACAGCGGTGAGGGTTTCCGCGTAGAGGGTGTTGGGGGAGAGGCGGGAGATCCAAAGGGCCAGGTTGGCCTGCCTGAGCTGGCTTTCCGGGTCAAAGGGGTCGGCCTGAAGGAGAAGGGCGCTTGCCGCCAGGTCGGTGAGGATGGGGAAGAAGACGGCGAAGAAGAGCCAGACCCCGATGGCGGCTAGGGCGGCGGTGGCCGGCTGGCGAAAGAGGACGGAGAAGAGGAGGCCCAAGGCCAGCCAGAAGCCCGCATAGGCCAAGGTGGCCAGGAGAAAGAGGAAGGCCCGCCCCATCTCCTCGCCCTCAGGAGGCACTCCCAGGGTGAAGAGGCCGAGGCCCACCACCAGGAGGAAGAGGGCGGTGAGGAGCACGGCCAGGGTGCCGAGCCCCGCCAGGAACTTGCCGAAGAGGAGGGCGTCCCGGTAGATGGGCTGGGAGAGGATACGGGAAAGCGTTCCCCTGGCGTACTCCCCGTTCACCGCATCGAAGGCCAAGGCAATGGCCGCCAGGGGTACGAAGAAGGAGAGGAAGCCCACGAAGGAGGGCAGGGGGTCCTGGGCGGTGGTGAGGAGTTTCAGGTAGAGGTAAGGGTCCTCCCCCACGGTCTGGCGCAGGGTCTGGGTGCCGGTGTACACGGCGGCCAGGGCGGAAAGGAGGATCAATCCCTCCAGAATGCGCATCCTCAAGCCCGTGAGATGGTCGGCCATCTCCTTGAAGAAGACCGCCCAAAGCCCGGTCCAGGGGGAACCTTCACGCCGCATGGGCCACCTCCTTGAAGTAGTGGGCGTAGACCTCGTCCAGGCTGGGACGGCGGAGGGAGAGGCTTAGAAGCTCGCCCTGCTCCACGGCTATCCGGGCCAGCTCCGGCCGGAGGTCCCGGCTGGAGAGAATCCGGTACCGTCCTCCCTCCGCTGCCACCCGGGCCACGCCTTCCAGGCGGCGGAAGGCCTCCTCGAGGCCCGGGCTGGCCTCCACCAGGATCTCGTACCCACCCCCTAAGACCCTTAGCGCCAACTCCTCCACGGTGCCCAAAAGGGCGAGGTGCCCCTTATGGAAAAGCCCCACCCGGTCGCAGACCTCCTGGACCTGGTGCAGGAGGTGGCTGGATAGGAGGATGGTGATGCCCTCCGCCTTCAGGCCCTTGATGAGCTCCAGAAACTCCCGGGCGGCCTCGGGGTCCAGGCCCAGGGTGGGCTCGTCCAGGATGGCCACCTTGGGCCTCTTCAAAAGCACCTCCGCAAGCCCGAGGCGCTGCCGCATCCCCCGGCTGAAGGCGGAAACCCGCCGGTCCCGCACCTCCCACAGGCCCATGCGCTTGAGCACCTCCTCTATGCGGGCCTTGGCCTCCGTCTCCGGTAGCCCCAGGAGCCTTGTGGTGTAGCGCAGGTTCTCCCAGGCGGTGAGTTCCCCGTAAAACCCCACCTGGTCGGGGAGATAACCCACCCGGCTTTTCACCTTCAAGGGTTCCCGCATGGGGTCTAAGCCCAGCACCCGGGCCTCGCCCCGGGTGGGTTCGGTGAGGCCCAGGAGCATGAGGATGGTGGTGGTCTTCCCCGAGCCGTTAGGCCCCAGGAGGCCGAAGACCTCCCCTTCCTGCACCTCCAGGTTCAGGTCCTCCACGGCCACCACCCGTCCGTAGCGCTTGGTGAGGCCATGGGTTTCGATGACCGCCATGCTACCTCCGGCCGAAGCGGTTCACGGCGAAGCCCAGGACCAGAAGGGCCACGGCCATGATGCCCACCCCCACCAGGCCCCAAAGGCTGGAGCGCACCACGGTGGCCCGGTAATCCAGGCTCTCGGAAAGGCCATCGGACCCGGAAAGGCTGAGGGTCACCATGTAGTCCCCCGTCACCGCCTTGGGGGAGGGCTTGATGCGGGCGGTTACCTCCTGTTCTTGGCCGGGTTCCAGGGCGTCCAGCTTCTCGGGCTCAAACTTCACTTCCCAGCCCGAGGGCTCCATGGCGCTGAAGGACAGGTTCTTGGCCGGGGCGCTACCCTCGTTCTTCACCACAAGCTTCACCGCGTTTTCCCGGCCCGCCACCACCTGTCCGGAAAGCCGCCCCTCCTTGGTGGTGAAGCGCACCTCGGGCCGGCCCGTGACCTCGAGGGTCAAGGCCAGTTCCGCCTTGGCTTCCCCGGCGGCTGCCCTCAAGGTGAGGCCATAGGTGTCCGCCTTGGTGTCCTTGGGCAGGGAAACCTCCACGTCCAGGTCCTTGCTCTCCCCGGCCTTGATGGGCAGGCTGGTCACCTGCTGGCTGGAGAAGGCGGGGGTGAAGGTCACCTGCCAACCCTTGGGGGCCTCGTACTCCAGGGAAACCAATAGGTCGCGGTCGGACTCGTTTTTCAGGGTCACCCGGTAGCGGAAGGAGCTGGTGGGAGGACCCTTGAGGATGGGGAGCTCCGCCTCGAGGCTAAGCCTCTGGGGTAGGCCCTGCCCCACCACCAGGCCGATGGGAAGGCTGGCGGTATGGCCAAGCCCCTCAGCCCGCACCAGGAAGCGGTAGGTGCCGGGCTTCACCTCCTTGGGAGGCTGGAGGCGAAGGGTAAGGGTAGCCTCCCCGTCGGGGGCCAGGTAGACCGCCCGCACCAGGCGACCCCCGCCGATGAGGCTTGCCTGCCAGCCTTGCGGGGCCTCGGCCACCTGGACCCGCACCACCCCGGGGGGAAGGCCATAGTTCTTGAGGGTGAGGGTCAGGTTGACGCTCTCCCCGGGTTGCACCCCGATCTCCGGATAGGAGGTGCCTAGGGAAAGACCGCGAAAGCCCTGGGCTTGGGCTAAGGCCACGCCGAATCCCAGAAGAACCAGGGTGAGTAGCTTGCGCACCATACCTAAGCCTCCTCCTATAAGCTAGAGAGGAAGGATGAGTCCAAAATGAAAACCCCGGGGCAAACCCGGGAAAGGGGGGCAGTTTTCCTAGCTCACCCGGGCCTCGAGGTACTCCCGCTCCCCCAGGACAATCTTCCGGGCCAGCTCGGGGTCCTTGGGGAACTCCTTGCCCCGGTTGATCATGTAGGTTTCGTAGCGGCCGATCTCAAAGACAGCAGTGAGCTTCCTCAGCACCTGGGCCATGTCAAAGGCCTTGCAGGAGAAGATGTCGATGGAAAGGAAGCGCTTTTTGGGGAAGGTGTGGATGGCGATGTGGCTTTCGGCGATGATCACCACCCCGGTCACCCCGTCCTCCCCCTCGGGGCCGTAGCTGTAGACGAAGGGGGGAAGCACCTTGGTCATCTCCATCTCCTCGGGGAGCTCGTCCAGGACGCGGCGCACCAGCTCGGCGTCCCGGAGCTTTTCGGGATTGGCGTCGTAGCCGTCCACCATCAGATGCGGTCCGAATCCAAAGAGTTCCATCCTGACCACCTCCTTCCCGTGCCCCCCGGGGTATCCCCCGCGGCACGCCCCCCATTATGCCCCCCCCTCCCCCCCCTGTCAATACCTTGTCCCCTGGCGGGAAAACCCCCTTTTGCTCCCCCTGGGGGTGGCCCCGGGGAAGGGGGGAAGGGGAGGTGGAGGGAAGCTCCCTTCCATGCGCCTCTTATACGGGGATGGGGTATGGATGGGGAGGAAATAAGCCCCAGACGGTGGTTTCCTTAAGAAAGGTGGTATGATGTCCCCGGCAAGGAGGTGCCATGTACAGGGGAAGAGAAGGGCAGTGGGCGTTTTACCTGCACCGGATCTCGGGCCTGGGCATTCTGGTCTTCCTCATGCTCCACGTGGCCAACATCGCAAGCGCCATGTGGGGCCCGGAGGTGTCCAACGCCCTCATGAAGTTCTACCACCAGCCGGTTTTCCAGATAGGGCTCCTTCTTCTCATCGCCGGGGTGCTTTACCACGGGTTCAACGGGCTCAGGATCATCCTCATGGACTTCACCGCCTGGGGGGTGCGCTACCAGCGGCAGCTTTGGTACGGGGTCTGGGTTCTTTTCGTGATCTTCTACCTTCCCTTCCTTTTGAAGATCGGAGGGGGGATCCTGGGAGGTGGCCATGGCGATTAAGTCCAAGCGTTATGAGGAAGCCCGCCTCGAGGCCAGCACCAACCTGGAGCTTTACTGGTGGGTCTTCATGCGTATCTCCGGGGTGGTGTTGGTCTTCCTCCTCATCGGCCACATGTGGATGAACGCCATCCTAATAGACCTGAACCAGATTGACTACAACTATGTGGCTAAGAGACTTTCCCAGACCACCTGGAAGGTTTATGACTGGCTGATCCTGGCCTTGGCCCTCCTCCATGGGGGGAACGGGCTCCGTTATGTCCTGGACGACTGGGTGCGGCACCCGGTGAGGCGTTTTTGGACCAAGGTGGTGGTCTACAGCCTCATCGCCTTCCTTTTCTTCCTGGGGAGTCTTTCGCTTTTCAATCACGATTTCGGGGTGAAGTAGTATGGCGCACAAGCACGAGGTCATCGTGGTGGGTGCAGGCGGGGCGGGCCTTGCCACCGCCCTTTATGCGGCCAGGGAAGGTGCGGATGTGGCGGTGGTCAGCAAGCTTTACCCCACCAGGAGCCACACGGGGGCGGCCCAAGGCGGGATAGGGGCAGCCCTGGGCAACGTGGAGGAGGACCACTGGGAGTGGCATATGTTCGACACGGTGAAGGGGGGGGACTACCTCACCGACCAGGATGCCGCCGAGGTCTTCGCCAAGGAGGTGATCGAGGCGGTCCTGGAGCTGGAGCACATGGGCCTTCCCTTTGACCGGCTCCCCAACGGCAAGATCGCCCAGCGCCGCTTTGGCGGCCACACCAAGGACTGGGGCAAGGCCCCGGTGCACCGGGCGGCCCACGCCGCCGACCGCACCGGGCACATGATCCTCCAGACCCTTTACCAGCAGTGCGTGAAGCACAACATCACCTTCTACAACGAGTTCCACGTTACCGATGTCCTCGTTGAGGACGGGGTGGCCAAGGGTCTGGTGGCCTACGAGCTGGCCACGGGAGAACTGCACCTCTTCCAGGCCAAGGCCATCGTCATCGCCTCGGGGGGCTTTGGCCGCATCTACAAGGTGACCTCCAACGCCTACACCCTCACCGGGGACCTGCAGGCCATCCTCTACCGCAAGGGGCTTCCTCTCGAGGACATGGAGTTCTACCAGTTCCACCCCACGGGGCTTTACCCCTTGGGCATCCTCCTCACCGAGGGGGCCAGGGGGGAGGGGGGCATCCTGAGGAACGCCTCGGGGGAGCGCTTCATGGAGCGCTACGCCCCCACCATCAAGGACCTGGCCCCCAGGGACATGGTTTCCCGGGCCATGTACCTGGAGGTGCGGGAGGGCCGGGGGGTGGGCCCCAAGAAGGACCACGTGCTCCTGGACCTCACCCACCTGCCCCCTGAGGTCATCGAGAAGAAGCTTCCCGACATCACCGAGTTCAGCCGCATCTACCTGGGGGTGGACCCCTTGAAGGAGCCGGTGCCGGTGATGCCCACCGCCCACTACGCCATGGGGGGGATTCCCACCACCCTCTGGGGCCAGGTCATCCGGGACGAGAACAACACCGTGGTGCCCGGGCTTTACGCCGCCGGGGAGGCGGCTTGCGTGAGCCTGCACGGGGCCAACCGCCTGGGGACCAACTCCTTGGGGGATCTGGTGGTCTTTGGCCGGCGCGCCGGGATCCATGCAGCCCGCTTCGCCAAGGATGCCGACTACCACGAGCTCACCGAGGAGCACCTGCGCGAAAGCCGCGAGCGCATTGAGCGCATCAAGAACTCCACGGGCAAGGAGAAGGTGGCGGCGCTCCGGGCCGAGCTCCAGCAAACCATGATGGACAACGCCTCCGTCTTCCGCACCGGGGAGCTCTTGGCCAAGCAGGTGGAGATCCTGAAGGAGCTCATGGACCGTTACAAGCGGATCTCCATTGACGACAAGGGGGATGCCTACAACACCGAGCTGGTGGAGGCCCTGGAGCTTGGGTATCTCCTCGAGGTTTCCGAGGCCCTGGTGCACTCCGCTTTGAACCGCACCGAGTCCCGCGGGGCCCATGCCCGGGAAGACTACCCCGAGCGGGACGACCAGAACTGGCTCAAGCACACCTTGGCCTACAAGGTGGCCGACGGCAAGGTGACCTTCCGCTACAAGCCCGTGGTCCTGGGCCGCTTTGAGCCCAAGGCCCGCACCTACTAGGAGGTGCCATGCAGGTAACCCTGAAGATCCTTCGCTTTGACCCCGCCAAGGACCAGAAGCCCACCTGGCACACCTACCAGGTGGAGGCCGAACCGTGGGACCGGGTTTTGGACCTCCTCCACAAGGTGAAGTGGGACCAGGACGGCACCCTGGCCTTCCGCCGGAGCTGTGGGCACGGCATCTGCGGCTCCGACGCCATGCTCATCAACGGCAGAAACCGCCTGGCCTGCAAGACCCTGGTGAAGGACCTGGGGAACGTGATCACCGTGGAACCCATCCGGGGCCTGCCGGTGGAGAAGGACCTCATCGTGAACATGGAGCCCTTCTTCGCCGCCTACCGGGCGGTGAAGCCCTACCTCATCAACGACGAACCCCCGCCCGCCCGGGAGCGCCTGCAAAGCCCTGAGGAGCGGGAGCGGTTTGACCAGGGTACCAAGTGCATCCTCTGCGCCAGCTGCACCACCAGCTGCCCTGTCTTCTGGGTGAACGGGACGTATCTGGGTCCTGCCGCCATCGTGCAGGCCCACCGCTTCATCTTTGACTCCCGCGACCGGGGAAAAAGGGAGCGCTTCAAGGCCCTGGGCTCGGGAAGCGGGGTTTGGCGCTGCCGCACCGCCTACAACTGCACCGAGGCCTGCCCCCGGGATATCCCCGTAACCCAGCTCATAGAGGAGGTCAAGCGGGCCATCCTCTTTGACCGCTTCTAAAGGCGATAAAGGGCGCGCCCCGGGGAACCCCGGGGCGCGTTTTGGTCCTGGGATCTAGGCTACGCCTTCCTTTAAGAGGCGGATAAAGGCCTTGAGGACGGCGGGGTTGTCGGGCCATGCCCGGCCCGTGACCAGGTTGCCGTCTACCACCGGAGCATCGTCTACAAAGGTGCCGCCCGCTATTTCTACGTCGGGTTTGAGCACGCCGTAGGCCGCCAGGCGGCGCCCCTTCACTACCCCGGCGGCGGTGAGAACCAAAGGGCCGTGGCAGAGGGTACCCACGGGTTTGTTGGCTTGGAAGAAGTGACGGACGATCTCCAGGGCTTTGGGCTCTGTGCGGATCCACTCCGGAGCGCGTCCGCCCGGGATGTAGAGGCCTTGGTAGGCCTCGGGATCCACCTCTGCGAAGCTGAGGTCTGCTTGCAGGCGGTAGCCCAGCTTTTCCGTGTAGGTTTCCATAAAGGGTTCAAAGTCGTGGACCACCGTTTGAATGACCTTCTTCCGGGGCGCGGCCACGTGGACGGTGAACCCCTCTTCTTGAAGCCTTTGGATGGGGTAGAAGGTTTCTAAGGCTTCCGCGGCGTCTCCAGCGAGGATCAGGATCTTCATGCCTACCTCCTTCCGGCTCTTCAGAGCCTGCTTTTATCCTAGCTTTTCCCGGGCCCACCTATTGGGGTCGCGATTACCTTGCCTCAGGGCGTGAGCCGGTGCCGGTCCCGGGGGAAGGCCCGGGCGTAGCGGACGTTGGGGAGGCCCAGAAGCTTCTGGGTGAGGCGCTCGGCCCCGATGGCGAAGCCCCCGTGGGGGGGCATGCCGTACTTGAAGACCTCCAAGTACCCCTGGAAGGCCTCGGGGTCCATGCCCTTGGCCTTTAGGCTTTCCACCAGGTCCGGGTAGCGGTGGATCCTCTGGCCCCCGGAGGTGATCTCCAGGCCCCGGAAGAGGAGGTCAAAACTCCTGGTGGTGCCGTTTTCCTCGGGGTAGGTATAGAAGGGCCTAAGGCTTCGGGGGTAATGGGTGATGAAAAGCCAGTCCGAACCCCAGCGCTCCTTGGCGTACTGGCCGAGGAGGCGCTCCGCTTCCTCGGAAAGGTCCTGGCCCACGGGATAGCCCAGTTCTTCCTTCAGGATTCTCCTGGCCTCGGCATGGGTCAGGCGGGGGATTTCCTTGGGGAAGGAGGGCCACTCGGCTTCCAAAAGCCGGATCTCGTTTCCGGCGCTGGAAAGGGCTTCCTCCAGCATCTCCTGAAGGAGGTTTTCCTCAAGCCGCATGAGGTCCTCCTCCCCCTCGATGAACCCCATTTCCACGTCCAGGGACAGGTACTCGTTCAGGTGGCGGCTGGTGTTGTGCTCCTCCATGCGCCAGACCGGGGCCACCTCGTAGACGCGCTCAAACACCCCCACCATGATCTGCTTGTAAAGCTGGGGGGACTGGGCCAGGTAGGCCCGGTACTCAAAGTAGTCCACCCCGAAAAGCCCCGAGCCTCCCTCGGCCCCGGCCCGCACCACCTTGGGGGTGAAGATCTCCGTGAAATCCTGCCGGTCTAGATAGCGCCTAAAACCCCGCACCAAGGCGGCCTGCACCCTGAGGGGGGCGCGGGCCTTCTCCCCCCTTAGGGTGACGTAGCGGTATTCCAGAAGGGTGTCGGGGCTTGCCCGCCATTCCTCCTTGGGGATCTCCACCGGGGTGGGCTCCAGGGCAGGGGAGAGGATCTCTATTTCCTTTGCCTGCACCTCGAGGCCCCCCGGAGCCTTGGGATTCTCCACCACCCGGCCCCTTACCCGCAGGCTGCTTTCCGGCAAGGGGAGTTTCTGCCCACCGGTCACCACCTGCACAATGCCGCTTCGGTCCCGTAGCAGAAGGAACTGCACCTTGCCCAGGTCCCGCCGCCAGTGGAGAAAGCCCAAAAGCTCCACCTCTTCGCCCGCATGCTTCTTCAAGTCCCGTACCAGAACCCGCATCTCTCCTCCTTTAAGCTTTGGCCCCCCCGGCCATAGGGGACCGGGGGGGCCAGGCGGTTATGCCCCCCGTCTAGGCGTCATTAAGACAAGACGGGCGCATATTGCCCTTGAGTTTAGGGGGTTTCTTCCCCTAGGTCAAGGCGCTCAAAGGCCAGGACCAGGCTGGGGAGGTCCTGAGGGTCCGCCACAGCGAAGAAGTTCTCCTCCACCTGGTACCGGGCTGCCCACTCCCCTGCCACCCCGGCCAGGTTCAAGGGCTTTGCCTCTTCCCTCAGGAAGCGGAGGCGCCTTAGGCGAAGGTCCCCCGCCTCGGAGTAGAAGACCTGGTAGAGTACGCCCCCTCGGCGCTTCTCCCCGTAGAAGCCCCCTTCTATGGGGCTTACCTCGTAGCCCAGGGCCTTAAGGGCTTCCATCCAGCACCTCGAGGGCCGAGGGATCCTCCAGTATGATCTCGTAATACCCGGCGTAGAGGACGATGCGTCCTTTGGCCCTTACCTTCTTACCCAGATAGCTTTGCGGGAAGGGCTGTTGGAAGAGGCCGTAGTTTCTGGGGAAGACCACCAGCCTCAGGTCGCTTTCCCCGGGGCCAAACCGGAGGAAGGCCACGGTGCCCCGGTCCTCCACCTGCTGGATGAGGCCTTCCACGGTGGCGATGCGGCCAAAGTACCTGGGGGCTTCCTGCCAAGGGATGATCTCTTCCAGGGGGGGCAGGGCAAAGGGGTTTTCGGTAAGCCCTGCCTGGAAGTCCCTTTCCATCACGGAAAGGAGCCTGGCGAAGGCCTCGGGGGCCTCCTTGCGGGTGAAGCGCACGGCAAGCTCCCGGTTGGCGTTTATGGAGTTGGCGCTTAGGTTCAGGCTTCCCACCAGGGCCACCTCCCCGTCCACCACCAGGGCTTTGGCGTGCACGTAGGGATCGGGTAGGAAGCGGAGATCCGCCCCGGCCCGCCTTAGCTCCTCCGCTCCTGCCAGGAAGTAGGTGTCCCCGGGCTCCTGCGGGCTTCCCACCAGGCGGACCCGGATCCCTCTGGCCAAGGCTTCCTGGAGGGCGGCCACCACCTCGGGGTCGGCCATGGCCTGGTGCTCCAGCAGGATTTCCTTTTTGGCCCCTTGGATAAGGCCTAGGAGGGCTTCGCGGGCGCTGCCTTCTTTGACCCCTCCTAGGGTTCGGCTTGGAGCCCAGACGAGGAGGCTTCGGGATAGGTCCAGCCTCTTACCTTCCCAATCGGCCTCAAACACCCGCACCACCTCGGCCACCTGCTTGGGGTCATCCAGGATGAGGGCGTACTCCCGGTTGGCGGTAAAGGAGCTTCCCGTGAGGTTCATGGTACCCACCCAGGCCAGCTTCCGGTCCACCACCAGGCTTTTTTCGTGGACGAAGACGAAGCGGAAGGGGGTGGTGAGCTTGACGTCCACGCCCCGTTCCTTCAGGGCCTGAAACACCGTGAGGTCCACCCGTCCCCCGGAGGGCTCCCGCTCCAAAAGGACCTTTACCTTCACGCCTCGGGCCACAGCCTCCCCCAAGGCGTCCACCACGTCCAGGCGGCTTGGGGTCCAGAGGTACATCTTCACCAGGATCTCCTCCCGGGCCGAGGCGATGAGGTCCAGTAGCGGCTTGACCCCATCGTCCGGCTCCACCACCAACTTGGGGGCAGCCAAGGCGGTTAGGAGGAGGAAGAGAAGTAAAAAGAGCTTTCTCATACCGCCTTTCATTATGACCCATGGGGGTCAGGAAGCTTGCAAACAGAGGGGGTGGGCTATGTCCAGCGGAAGCAGGTTTCCGCGTTCTGGTCGGAGACGGCCTCCATCTCTTCCCAGGCCAGGCCCCTTGCCTCCGCAAGCTTTTCTAAGGTGTGCCGCACGTAATGGGGAAGGTTGCGCTTTCCCCGGTGGGGCTCTGGGGGCAGGAAGGGGGTGTCGGTTTCCACCAGGAGCCGGTCTAGGGGAAGCCTTTGGGCCGCTTCCCGGAGGGCCTGGTTTTTCTTGTAGGTGAGGGGGCCTGCCAAGCTGAAGTAGGCTCCCACCTCGAGGCCCGCTGCCTCGAGGGCCGGGTGCCCGCCAAAGGCATGGAGGACCACCCTTTGGGGTCGGTGGGCGAGGAGCCAGGCGGCCAGGTCTTCCTCCGCTTGCCCATCCTTGCTCCGCACGTGGAGCACCAAAGGTAGCCCGAACTCCTCGGCCAGGGTCGCTTGGAACTCCAGGGCCTTGAGCTGGGCGGGCTTGGTTTCGGGGGTCCAGTAATAGTCCAGGCCGCTTTCCCCAACGGCTCGCACCCGGGGGTGACGGGCGTAATACCTTAAAGCCTCTTCCACCTCGGGGGAAAGCAGATGGGCCGAGGTGGGGTGGAGGCCCACCGCGGCGTACACATTTTCCTGGGCCAGGGCCAGGGTCCTTTCCCAGCGGGTTGGGTCCACCCCCAGGGTGAGGATGGCCCTGAGTTCCGGAAAGTGGGCTTTGGCGTCTTCCAGCTCGGCTTCTTCCAGGAAATCCAGGTGGGCGTGGGTGTCGGTCATGCGTTCTCTTCGTCCTCTACCAGGATCCAGATGCGCTTAAGGGGCAGTTCGGCCTTAAGCTCCTCAGGCAGACGTTCGTAGCTCTCCAGGCAAAAGGCCTCTGTTTCTCCGCTCTTTCCCGCCCGCACCAGCCAAAGGGCCATGTCTTCAATCTAGCATGGGAGGTCCCCCACCCTGGCCACCCGGACCGGTTGTGTGGATTGAACCCATGCAGTGGCTTTGCCGCTTGTTGACTGCTTGTGCCCTCCACGGGTGGGGGTGGGGCTACACTTCGTTTCCCTGGACCGCTGGAAAAGCCCCTTGGGCTGCACGTATGTGCTGGCGTGGCCCCTCGAGGGGCCGGTGATGGAGCTTAAGGGCTACCCCGTCCTGGCCTAGGGGATGGGAGTTTGTGGCCGGACCTTGGCGGCCTTGGAGTGCGCGTGCTATGCTAAATGAGGTTTAGTGCGTGGGTGATATTTATGAGTCTACGCGTGCTCGGCGTCAACGCATCGGCACGAACGGATGGGTTTACGGCGGAGTTGTTGGACGAGGTTCTGGAAGCGGCCAGGCAGCAAGGGGCCACCACCGAGCGCCTGGACCTGGTGCGGTACCCCTTTCCCTTTTGCGTGGGGAACTACTCCCAAGACCCTACTTCCTGCGGCCCGGACACCTGCGTGCAGGGACCCTGGGATGGCTTCGGTAAGATAGCGGACAAGCTCGTCCAGGCGGACGCGGTGGTTTTCGCCACGCCGGTCTACTGGTTTAGCGTTTCCGCCCGGATGAAGGCCCTTTTGGAGCGCATGACCTCCATGGAGAACCAGGGCCTCTTAAACCTGGGCAAGCCCATGGTCCTGTTGGCGGTAGCCGAGGAGGAAGGGGCCAGCCAGGCGCTTTCCCAGATGCTCCTGCCCCTTTCCTACATGGGGTTTGTCCTGGCGCCCCTGGGGTTGGTCTACGCCCATCACCGGGGTGCCGTGAGCCTCAAGGGGAACACCGAGCTCATGGAGGATGCCCGCATTGCCGGGGAGAACCTGGTGCTGATGGCGGAAAAGCTTAGGGGAACCGCTTTCCGGGAACCCCTTCCCAGTTACCAGTACCGTCTGCCCAGGCTGCCAGGAGTGGCGGCGGACTAGCAGGGACGCTTCAAAGGTACAAGGGCTCCACCCCATCCCTGGCAAAGGGCAGAAGCTCGTAAAGAGCCCTGGGGTCTGGGGGCGCGTCCAGGAGAAGGTGGCTACCCTGGAGCTGGGCCCTTGAGATCTCTGGGGCTTTGAGCTTCCTGGGAGGCTCGAGCACAAGCGGCTTCCCCTCACGCCTGGCATAGGTGGCCCCATAGTAGAGCCCGTTTCTGGCGGTGAAAAGGGCGGTTAGGGGAGGCCCACCTTCCTCCAAAAAGGGCCAGCAGGCGGCAAGGAGGGAGCTTACCCCAAACACCTTGGCTCTATGGGCTAAAGCGATGCCTATCCCTGCTGCCAAAGCGATGCGAAGGCCCGTGTAGGAACCCGGGCCCTCCCCCAGGACCAGGGTGCCGATCTCCTCCCGCTCCACGCCCACTTCCCTTAAGAGGTCGTCCAGTAAGCCGAACAGGGCTTCCTCGTGCTTACGGCCCAGCCGCACCACCCGGCCCACTCCCTCTTCCCCGCGGAAAAGGCCCAAGGAAAGGTAGGGAGTGGCGGTGTCCAGGGTGAGGGTCCACACCCTTCCATCCTATATACTCCGGCACGGGATGCGGACCTTTCCTCTCCATGCCCTTCTGTCCTTGGGGGCGCTCCTTGCCCTGGGTGTGTACGCCTTCCGGCTCGGCTTTCTCCCGTGGGCCTGGGTGGGGGTGGGGCTTGGGCTTTACGCCCTTCTCGTCCTGTGGGGGCTTCGTTTCGGTCGGCACCATGCCCTTTTGGGGCTTGGGCTTTTTGCGTACTGGTTCCCACCCCTGGCCTTTCTGGCTCCTCTCTTGTTCGCCCTCTTGTTTGGCCGGGGCCTGAGGCAAAAGGAGCAGGCAGCCCTCTACGGCTGGGCCTTGGTTTGGCCGGCCTTAGCCCTCCTTCTGGTCTGGCATGTTTTCCCCACCTTTTACGCCTTTTACCTGAGCCTCTTTGAACGGGTTAACTTCCTGCGCCCCGCGGCCTTCGCTGGCTTGGAGAACTACCGTATTCTCCTCCAGGATCCTCTTTTCTGGAAGGCCTTGGGGAACACCTTCTGGTACGTGGTCTTTACCGTGCCGGTGGGCCTTCTCCTGGCCACAGGGGTGGCCATCCTCCTGAACACCCAGGTGGCCTTCCTGGGGTTCTACCGCACCCTTTACTTTCTCCCCTACATCACCGCCCTCACGGCGGCGGCGGCGGTGTGGCGCTGGATCTACCACCCGGAGTTCGGTTTTCTCAACTGGCTTCTTGGTACCCCGGGTCTCGACTGGCTGAACACGCCTAAGGGTGTCTTCGCCCTGCTCCTCGAGCCCCTGGGAGTTCAGCCCCCGGGTTTTTGGGCGGGGCCCAGCCTGGCCTTTGTGGCCATCATGGTCATGAGCGTGTGGCACTTTCTGGGATACCAGGTGGTGATCCTCCTGGCCGGGCTTCAGGCCATTCCCAAGGAGTATTACGAGGCGGCGGAGCTGGATGGGGCGAGCTTTTGGCAGAAGCACCGGCTCATCACCTGGCCGCTTCTTTCCCCCACCACCTTCTTTCTCTTCACCTTGGGGCTCATCGGGGCCTTCCAGGTGTTCACCCAGGTTTACGTCCTGACCCCCACGGTCGGGGTGTTGCAGGATACCCTTACCCTGGCTTTCTACCTCTACAACAAGGGTTTCCGCGACTCGGATTTCTCCTACGCCAGTGCCATCGCCATGGTGACCTTTCTCCTCATCCTGGTCCTCACCCTGATTCAAAGGCGGGTGTTGGAGAGGCGGGTGAACTATGAGATTTAGGCCCGGTGTCCTGTTCGTGCACCTGCTCCTCCTCCTGGGGGGGCTCGTCATGGCCTTCCCCTTCTACTGGATGCTGGCCACCAGCCTGAAAAGCCCCCAGGAGGCTCTACAGGCCAAGCCCGTCTGGGTTCCCGAGCGCATGAAGCCGGGAAACTGGCTCAAGGCGGCAAGGCTGGGGGATAGCCCCCTATGGGGGGGCTTGGCACCTGGAAGGAGCGTGGAGTTGGTTTTCCCTGGGAGGGAAGGGCATCCCCCCAGGGCCTTGGTACCCCGTACCCCCGGGGCCTTCTTTGACCCTCGGGCGGATGGCACTCGGGTGGAGGTGGTGTATCGGGAAGGGGCTTGGCGGGTGCGGCTGACCAACGCCACGGAGGAAGCCTTCCGCTTTTTGCCCCTGGTGGTGCTCTGGCCCAAGGAAGTCCCTCTGGCGGCACCCTTGCCCCCCGACGCCATCCGCTCCCAGGGGGAGTACTGGCGGCTGGAGTGGGTGAATGCGGTGCCCGGGGCCTTGGGCTACGTGCTCCACAACTACCTCGAGGCCTGGCATGCGGCTCCCTGGGGGCGCTACTTCTTCAACAGCTTCTTCACCGCCTTGACCCAGGTGGCGGTGGGGCTTTTCCTGGCGGCCCTGGCGGCCTTTGCCCTGGCCCGCATTCCCTTTCCCGGCAAGGAGGCGGTGTTCGTGCTCATCCTCGCCACCATGATGGTGCCGGGGGAGGTGCTCCTCATCCCCAACTACGTGCTTCTGGCCAGGCTGGGCTGGCTGGACACCTACTACGCCCTTATCGTGCCCTGGCTGGCCTCGGTGTTTGGCATCTTTCTCCTTCGGCAGTTTTACCTCTCCTTGCCCCAGGACCTCTTTGATGCGGCCCGCATAGACGGGGCCGGGTACCTGACCCAGCTTTTCCGCATCGCCTTGCCCTTAAGCCTTCCGGGATTGGTGTCCTACGGGATCTTCACCTTCCTGGGGGCCTACAATGCCCTCCTTTGGCCCCTCATCGTTACCCAGAGCCCGGAGATGCGCACGGTCCAGCTGGGCCTGCAGGCCTTTGTTTCCGAGGCGGGGTCGGACTACGGGGCCCTGATGGCGGCCAGCACCTTCGTGATCCTCCCCGTGATCCTGGGGTACTTCTTCGCCCAGCGCCAGTTCATCCAGGGCATCGCCCGCTCGGGGCTCAAATAGCCTGACCTTGGCTTGACACCAGGAGGGATATACTTAGTCTGGAGGTTTTGGGTATGCGAAAAGCGCTTTTGTTGGCGGCGGTTTTGGGGCTAGCCCTTGCCCAGCAGGCCAAGCCCGAGGACGTGATCAAGGAGCAGTGCGCCAAGGCCAAGGTGGTGGCGGAGCTCTGGCACGGCTTCACCGGCGGGGCACCCAAGGCCGCCTTGGAGAACCTGGTGGTGGAGTTCAACAAGACCCAGCAGGGCCGGTGCGTGCGTCCCGTGCCCCAAGGGGGGTACCGGGACCTTTCCACCAAGATCAAGGCGGCCTTCGCCGCGGGGAAGGTGCCGGCCATGGCCCAGGCCTACGAGAACAACATCGCCCTGTACCTCGAGGCCAAGGCCCTACTGCCCATTGAGTCCTTGGGGGTGAAGCTCCAGGGGGTGAACCTGGCTTTCCTGAACGCCGTGCGCTTCGGGGGGGTGGTCTACGGGGTGCCCTTCAACAAGAGCATCCAGGTCCTCTACTACAACAAGGACCTCCTGAAGAAGCACGGGGCCAAGGTGCCAGCTACCCTCGAGGAGTTCGTGGCCTTAAGCAAGAAGCTTTCCCAGGCGGAAGGAGGACCTGTCTACTGGTTCCAGCCGGATGCCTCCACCTTCGCCTACTTCTTCTTCAACCTGGGGGGGAGCTACCTGAAAAACGGCAAGCTGGTCCTGAACTCCAAGGAGGCGGTGGAGGCCCTCACCCTGCTGCAAAACGGGGTGAAGGAGGGGTGGGCCAAGGCCATCACCTCCGGCTACATCAACCAGAACCTGGGCTCCGGCCCCTACGCCTTCAGCGTGGATACCTCTGCTGGCTACACCTACTACCGCCAGGGAGCCAAGTTTGACCTGGGGGTGGCCACCCTGCCGGGCCGCACCAAGGGCCAGCCTGGGTTTGGTCTAGTCCAGGGCACCAACCTGGTGGTCTTCCGCCAGGCCAGCAAGGAGGAACAGGCGGTGGCCAAGGACTTCCTGCAGTTTGTCCTCTCCCCCAGGGCCCAGGCGGTCTTTGCCACCGCCACCGGGTACGTGCCGGTGACCGAGGGAGCCCTGAAGGATGCGGTCTACCAGACCTACGCTACCGAGAACCCCCACTTCGCCACCATCGTGCGCCAAAGCCGCTACGCCAAGTTTGAGCCGGCTTTGGCGGAGTGGGAGCAGATCCGCTTTGACATCCTGGGCCAGGCCATCAAGGAGGCCATTTTGAACAAGGCGGATCCCAAGTCGGTCCTGGACAAGGCCCAGAAGCTGGCCGAGGACCTCCTTTCCGGCAAGATCCGTTAGGGCCACGGCCCCTCCCCGCCCCGGGATTGCCCTAGATGGGCTCCAAAACCCCTTGGCGCAGGAGGGCGGGGAGGGGAGGCTCCCCCACCCTTAAGAGGGCGTACCGCCCCCGAAGAAGGGCGAGGAGGCGGAGGGCTTTTAGGTGCCCCTCGAGGGCCTTTTGGTATGCCCTTACCTCCTCCGGGCCCACGGGGAGGGTTTCCCCGGTTTCCACGTCCTTGAGGAAGGCTTCCTCGAGGGGCGGGGCCAGCTCCAGGGGCGCCAGGACCTGGACCAAGACCACCCGTTTCGGAAGGATCCTGGGCCAGGGCAAGGGGTCTAGCCCATCGGTGATGAAGACCAGGGTGCCCCGGCCCGGGCGAAGGGCTTCCGGTCTGCCCCGTTCCAGCCGGGCCAGGGCGTCCTCCTGGCGGGCGATCCCCAGGAGGAGCCTCGCCACCTCCTCCCCGTAGGCCAGCTTGCCGAAGAGGCGCATGCTTTCGCTTTCGTCCAGGTAGATGCGGAAGCGGCTTCGCTCGGGTGTGGTTTCCAGGCGGGTGTAGAGCCTTCCCGTCTTCCCGTAAGCCCGCCAGTGGACCCGCCTTATTTCGTCCCCAGGGGCATAGGGGCGGAGCTCGTAAAACTCGCCTCCCAGGCCCTTCCTGCGGGCCAGGCGCTCTCCCGGGTAGGGAAGGTAGGGCCGGGTGGCGATGCGGTAGCGGGTCATGCCGTCCGGCAGAAGGTGCAGACCCCCACCGGGGGCAGGGGTTCGATGACTTCCTCCCGGCTTCCCTCCCGGAAGACGGTGATGCCCTTGCACCCCTCCTTCCAGGCGGTGAGGAAGAGGTTTTCCACCACCTCCTTGGGGGTTTCCCGGGGGAGGTTCACCGTAGAGGAGATGCTTTGGTCCACGTGGCGTTGTAAGGTGGCCTGGAGGTGTACCCTCTGGAAAGGATCCACGGTATGGGCCGTGGGCCAGTCCGGCACCTCGCCTCCTCGTTCCCTGCGGTACCGCTTCAAGAGGGGATGTTCCGCCAAAAACACCTGGTGCTCCCGGGGTGTGGTGAAGGAAAGCGCCCAGGGTTTGTCGGCCAAGGCGGCTTGTAAAAAAGCGTCCGTGGCCCTTAGGGAGATGTTGGCGTGGCGAACCCGGCTTCGCTCGGGGTCGGTTTTGACCTGGAGGAAGTCCAGGAGGTCGGGATGGGTGTCGGAGAAGGTGAGCATCAAGGCACCCCGCCGGCCCCCGCTGGCCCCCATGACCCCCGCCAGGGTGGAGAAGAGCTCCATGAAGCTCACCGCCCCCGAACTCTCCATGCCTGCGTTGCCCACCTTAGCCCCCTTGGGCCTCAAGGTATCCGCATTGCTCCCCACCCCGCCCCCGTAGGCGAAGATGCGGGCGGCCTCGTCCAGGAAGCGGGTAATCCCCTTCACCGAGTCCTCCCCGATGGGGATGTAGTAGCAGTTGAACAGGGTGGACCGGCGCCAGTTCCCCAGGCCGAAGAGGATCCGTCCCCCGGGGACAAAGCGAAAGTCGGAGAAGAGCCAGGAGAACTCCTGCGTGGCTCCCTTTTCCACCCGGGTGACTCCTTGGACGAGCCGCTGCCACATCTCCTCTGGGGTGGCTTCCAGGAGCCTGCCTTCCGGGTCCTTTAGAGAAAAGAGGGGGTGTGGGGGAGCTATAATCCCCCGGTTTTTAAACCGGGGATACATGGACTCCCCCACGTCCACCACGGGTGGACACGGATTTGGTACAATGTTCTTGGGGACAAAGTTCCCCGTGGACCTTGAAACTTGGAGTAGGGGGTTCCATCGGGTAGTCCGATGGGTAAAACTCCAAACGAACACCCGTGGCAGAGCCAGAAGCATTGCGCTCGCCTGCCGATACGGAGCCAAGGTCTTTCTGGGCCCGGACGGGGCCTTCGGGGGAAACCCCGCGTGCTTTCCCGCAGGGAAACACCCCGAGAAGCCCCGGACTTTAGTCCGGGGAGTCGTCACGGCGTAGCGGTGGAGGAACACGGAGGCCCTAAGCTCATCGCCCTGGAAGAAATCCAGGGCAAGCCTTAGGGCTTCTTCCCGGGCGTACCAGCGGGGCACGCCCTTAGTCTAAACCCGAATGGTCACCCGGGCTCCGGTTTCAAAAAGATGAATGGAGTCTATGAACCGAACGGTGCGGGTGGCGTGGCCCAGAACGATGGAATGGGTCCTGGCCCCGCCCCCGAAGAAGCGCACCCCCTGGAGGATATCCCCGTCGGTGATGCCGGTGGCGGCGAAGACAATTTCCCTTCCCGGGGCCAGGTCCTCGGTGCGGTAGATGCGGTTTTCGTCCCCTCCCATGGCCTTGAGCCGGGCTCGTTCCTCCTCGTTTTGGGGGGTGAAGCGGGCCTGGATCTCCCCGCCCAGGCACTTTAAAGCGGCGGCGGCCAAAACGCCTTCAGGGGCCCCGCCAATCCCCATCACCGCATGCACCCCCGTGCCCCGGATGGCGGCGGCCAAGGCGGCGATCACGTCCCCATCGGAGATCAGCTTCACCCGGGCCCCTGCCTCCCGGATCTCCCGGATGAGGCGTTCGTGGCGGGGGCGGTCCAGGACCACCACCACCAGGTCCTCCACGGAGCGCTGGAGCGCCAGGGCTAAGGCCTTCAGGTTGGCGGAAACCGGCCAGGAAAGATCCACAAGCCCCGCGGCCGGGGGGGGAACGATGAGCTTTTCCATGTACATGTCGGGGGCGTGGAAGAGGCCGCCCTTCTCGCTGATGGCGATCACGGTCACGGCGTTGGGCAGGCCCTTGGCGGCGGTGGTGGTGCCCTCCACGGGGTCCACGGCGATGTCCACCTCCACGCCCCCTTGGCCCAGGACCTCCCCGATGTACAGCATGGGGGCCTCGTCCATCTCCCCTTCGCCGATGACCACCGTGCCTTTTATAGGAAGCTCGTTCAGGACCCGGCGCATGGCCTGGGTGCCCGCCTCGTCCACGGCTTCCTTATCCCCCTTGCCCGCCAGGCGGCTTGCCGCCAGGGCGGCCTGTTCGGTTACCCGCACCACCTCGAGGACCAGTCGGCGCTCTATTTCCATGTTTCCATCATAAGGGTTGGGCTAAGCTGGAAGCATGACCGCCTTGGTGCCCGACGGCCCCTGGCTTTACCGAAAGGCCACCCAAAAGCGCTTCCTCCGCCTAAGGAGGTGCTACCTCCGGCGTTTGCGGCAGAAGGGCTTCACTGCTTACCTCCTGGGATGGATCCGCCTTCTCGGGAGGGTGGTCCTTCTGGAAGGAAGGCTCTGGCTGAGCGCTCCCGCCCAGGGGGGCGGCGCCAAGGCCAGGGGGAAAGGGGGTGCTTAGCTGGGCGCAGGGCCAACTGGGGGCCGGTGCCGCTCCCAGAGGGTCCTGGCCAGGTCCTCCGGGGTGAGCCCCAGTTCCGCCAGCACGATGAGGAGGTGGAAGAGAAGATCCGTGGCTTCCCAGCGCACCTCCTCAGGGCTTTGATTCTTGGCGGCGATGATGACTTCCCCGGCCTCCTCCCCAATCTTCTTCAGGATCCGGTCCAGGCCCGCCTGGTGAAGCTTGGCCACGTAGCTTCCCTCGGGGAGGGTCTTTAGGCGTTCCTGGATGGTGGAAAAAACCTGGGAAAGGACAAAACCCAGGGAGGGCTCACCCGGAAGGAGGGGGCGGTGGAAACAGCTTTGCTCCCCCGTGTGGCAGGCGGGGCCGTGGGGAAGGACCCGGTAGACCACCGCATCCCCATCGCAGTCCAGGAGGACCTCCACCACCTCCTGGATGTTCCCCGAGGTCTCCCCCTTGCGCCACAGGGTCTTTCGGCTCCGGCTATAGAAGGTACTCCGCCTTGTCCTGAGGGTTTCCTCCAGGGCTTCCCGGTTGGCGTAGGCCAGGGTTAAGACCTCGCCTGTTTTGGCATCCTGCACCACCACGGGCACCAGGCCCTGTTCATCAAACTTCACTTGGGATAGGTCCATCTAGGCGCACCTCCAAGCCCTGTTCGGCCAGGAATCGCTTGAGTTCGGGTATGGGGATCTCGCCGAAGTGGAAGACGCTGGCGGCCAAGGCGGCATCGGCACCGGCTGAGAAGGCTTCCAGGAAGTGCTCCATTTTTCCTGCACCGCCGCTTGCGATCACCGGCACATTGACCGCCTGGGCCACCATGCGGGTTAGCTTAAGGTCGTAGCCCTCCTTGGTGCCGTCTTGGTCCATGCTGGTGAGAAGGATCTCCCCGGCGCCAAGCTCTACCCCCCTAAGGGCCCATTCCACCGCGTGAAGCCCCGTGGGGATGCGTCCGCCGGCGATGTAGACCTCGGGGAAGTCCCCCTTCCAGCGGGCGTCAATGGCCAGGACCACCGCCTGGGAGCCGAAGTGGTCCGAAAGCTCCTGGATGAGTTCGGGGCGCTTCACCGCGGCCGAGTTCACGCTCACCTTGTCGGCCCCGGCCAGAAGAAGCCTACGGGCATCCTCCAAGGAGCGGACGCCTCCCCCCACGGTTAAGGGGATGAAGACCCTTTCCGCCACCTGGGCCACCACCTCCAGGAGGATGGCCCGCTCCTCGTGGGTGGCGGAAATGTCCAGAAAGACCAGCTCGTCGGCGCCAACCTCGTCGTAGGCTTGGGCAGCCTCCACCGGGTCCCCGGCGTCGCGGAGGTTTACGAAGTTGACCCCCTTCACCACGCGGCCCGCGTGGACATCCAGGCAGGGGATGATGCGCTTGGCCAGGCTCATAGGGAATCCACCTTAAACCGGTGCCGCACCGCCATAGGGTCATTCTACCCGCCCTCGCCCTTTTCCCAAACCAGCCCAGGTGGTACCATCTAAGGGATGGAACGGGTGACGGTGGTGGGCGGAGGCTTGGCGGGAAGCGAGGCCGCCTGGACCCTGGCGCGGCTTGGGGTTCCCGTGCGCCTTTATGAGATGCGCCCCAAGCGCATGACCCCGGCCCACGCCACAGAAAGGCTGGCGGAGATCGTCTGTTCTAACTCGTTGGGGGGCGAAGGGCCTGCGAACGCCAAGGGGCTACTGCAGGCGGAGATGCGCCGGGCGGGAAGCCTGGTCATGGAGGCAGCCACTAGGGCCCGGGTGCCTGCGGGAGGGGCCTTGGCCGTGGACCGGGAGGAGTTTAGCCAGTACATCACGGAGAGGCTTTCCCGGCATCCCTTGGTGGAGGTGGTGCGGGAGGAGGTGGCGGAGGTTCCTGAGGGCCTCGCCATCCTGGCCACGGGGCCTCTTACCTCCGACGCCCTCTCCGAGGCTATACGGCACCGGTTTGGCGACCACTTCCTGAGCTACTTTGATGCGGCAAGCCCCATCGTCCTGTACGAGAGCATTGACCTGGAAACATGCTTCCGGGCCGGGCGCTACGGCCAGGAGGCGGACTACCTCAACTGCCCCCTGACCGAGGAGGAGTACCGGCGGTTCTACCAGGCCCTCCTCGAGGCGGAGGAGCACACCCCCCACGAGTGGGAGAAGCGGGAGTTCTTTGAGGCCTGCGTGCCCGTGGAGGAGCTGGCCCGAAGGGGCTACCAAACCCTCCTCTTTGGCCCCATGAAGCCCGTGGGGCTCAAGGACCCAAGGACCGGCAAGGAACCCTTCGCCGTGGTGCAGCTTCGCCAGGAGGACAAGGCGGGGCGGATGTGGAGCCTGGTGGGGTTCCAGACCGGTCTTAAGTGGCCCGAGCAAAAGCGGCTCATCCAGATGATCCCGGGCCTGGAAAACGCCGAGATCGTGCGCTACGGGGTGATGCACCGGAATACCTACCTAAACGCTCCCCTCCTACTCCAGGAGACCCTGGAGTTTAAGGAGCAGGAAGGGCTTTTCGCCGCGGGGGTGCTGGCCGGGGTGGAGGGCTACCTGGAAAGCGCCGCCACAGGATTCCTGGCAGGCCTGAACGCCGCCCGGCGCTACCGGGGGTTAAAACCCGTGGCCCCGCCGGAGGAAAGCATGCTGGGGGGATTGGTCCGCTTCCTGGCCACCGCCAACCCCAAGGGCTTCCAGCCCATGTACGCCAACTGGGGGCTGGTCCCTCCGGTGGAGGGAAGGATGGCCAAGAAGGAGAAGCGGGAAGCCATGTACCATAGGGGCCTTAGGGCCTTTGAGGAATGGGTGGCTTCCCTAGGGATGCTCGCCTCCACCTAGGCCCAGGGCCGTTAGCCCCTCCAGGGCCACCGCCTTCTCGTCCCAGGGCAGGGCCAGGGTACCCCTTTCCAGGGTGCGCTCGTGCCCCTTGCCGGCAAGGAGGACGGTATCCCCTTCCCGGGCCTCGGAAAGGGCGCGGAAGATGGCTTCCTTGCGGTCGGGGATGATCTCGTAAAGGCCCCCCTCCTCCCTGGCGGCCTTGGCCAGGGCCTCGAGGATGGCCTGGAGGTCCTCCGTGCGGTGGTCCTCCTCGGTGAAAAAGGTCTTGTCGGCAAGCCTCGCCGCCACCCGCCCGATATCCTCCCGCCTCCTCGGATCCCGTTCCCCGGCAGCCCCCACCACCAGAAGAAGCCTTCCCCGGGTGGTGGCCCGCAGGGTCTTTAGGGCCTCCTCCAGGCTCTTTCCCGTGTGGGCGAAGTCGATGACCACCCGGAAGGGCTTTTTCTGCACCACCTCCATCCGTCCCGGCACCCCCCTAAAGGTGGCGAGGCCCTGAAGCACCTTTTCCAGGGAAAGCCCATAGGCCAAGGCGGCGGCGCTGGCGGCCAGGGCGTTATCCAGGTTGTACCTCCCCAGCATGGGCAAAAAGGCTTCCCCCGAGCCCCAGGGGGTATGCAGGGTAAAGCGGAGGCCTTCCTCCCCTTCCCGCAAGCCCTCCCCCCACACCTCCCCACCCGGTCCGAAGAGAAGATGGGGCCTGGGAAGAAGGCGCTTCAGATGGGGCAGGCGGGTGTTTAAAACGGCAAGGTGAGAGCGCTCCACCAAAAGGGCCTTGGTGGCAAAGTAGGCCTCGGCGGTGCCGTGCAGGTCCAGGTGGTCGTCGGGGTAGAAGCTCACGAAGACCCCGATGCGGTAGGAAAGCCCCTCCACCCGCTTCAGGGCCAGGGCGTGGCTGGAAACCTCCAGCACCGCAGCTTCCAGCCCCCTTTCCACGGCTTCCCGCAAAAACCCGTACACCTCGGGGGCCTCGGGGGTGGTGAAATGGCCGAGGTTAGGGCGGGCCTCCTTTCCCAGGCGGAGGCCCACGGTGGAGAGGAGGGCGGCGGGTTTTTCGCCGGCTTGCAGGAGGTGGTGAAGGAGGCTTGCCGTGGTGCTCTTCCCCTTGGAACCGGTGATGCCCAAGAGGGCCAGTTTCCGGTCGGGTTCGCCGAAGAAATGGCGGGCCAGGTGGGCCAAGGCCTCCCGGGCGTCCCCCACCCGCAGGTAGGGCACGGGAAGGCTTAACTCCCTTTCCCCCACCACGGCGATGGCCCCCTTGGCCAGGGCTTCGGGGATAAAGTCGTGCCCGTCCAAGGGCTTGCGGTGGGGAAGGGGCACCCCGGGCACGGCCACGAAGACATAGCCGGGTTCCACCCGCCTCGAGTCCAGGGTGAGGCCTAAGACCCTAAGGGGCGGGGCCTTGAGGCCAAAGGGGGCGAAGAGTTCCTCGAGGGTCATGGCTGGATCCACAGGCGGAGGGCGGCAAGAAGGCTATCGCGGTCCTCCGCCTTTTCCACGAAGTCTATCCGGTCCGCCTCCACCACGTAGACGGGGGAGAGGTCCCAGGAGGCGATGAGTTGCTCGTAGAGGGCGTTGAGCCCGAGAAGGTAGCGGTCGGGGAGGTTTTGCTCAAAGGGCCTTCCCCGCTTTTTTATCCGCTCCCTTAAGGTGGGGAGGCTCGCCCGGAGGTAGATGAGAAGATCGGGCTTCCTAAGGGCTGGGGACACGCTCTGGAAGAGGTCCAGGTAGGTTCGCCAGTCCCGCTCCTTCAAGTGGCCTTCCCGGTAGAGGTTCTGGGCGAAGACCAGGGCGTCCTCATAGACCGTGCGGTCCTGCACCACGGCCCTCGCCCCGTTCACCTCCAGAAGGTGCTGGCGCACCCTTCTCGCCAGGAAGAAGACCTGGGAGTGGAAGGCGTAGGCCCCCATATCCCGGTAGAAGTCCTCCAGGTAGGGGTTTTCGCTCACCGCCTCGTACACCGGCTTCAGCCCGAAGGCCTCTGAGAGCAAAGCGGTGAGGGAGCTCTTGCCGCTACCGATGTTGCCGGCGATGGCCAGATACATGCTGGACCCTTCTTTAGGCGGTCCTGCCGTCCTGGGCCAGGTGGGTCTTCACCAGGGCCACCACCTGGTCCTGACCGGGGCCGGGTTGGCTATAGTCCAGCTGGTCCGCCTCGAGGACCAAAAGGGGATGGGCGTAGCGGGCAAAGTGGCGCTCGTAGGCTTCGGAGAGGGCCTCGAGGTAGGTGGGGTCCATCCCCTCCTCAAAGGGCCTGCCCCGTTTCCGGATGCGTTCCAATAGCACTGGCACCGGGGCCCTTAGGTAGACCGTGAGGTCGGGCGGGGGAAGCTTCAGGGAAAGCTCCCGGTAAAGGTCCAAGTAAAGGTCCCACTCGGGGCCCTCCAGGTTGAGGCTGGCGAAGATGGCGTCCTTGTCAAAGAGGTAGTCGGCCACCACCCCGCCAAAGAGGGGCCTTTCCCGAAGGCGGGAAAGCTGCCGGTAGCGGGAAAGGAGGAAGAAGACCTGGGTCTTGAAGGCGTAGCGCTTCCGGTCCTGGTAGAAAAGGGACAGGAAGGGATTTTCCTCCACCACCTCCAGAAGGGGCTCGGCCCCGAGCCTTTCCGCAAGGAGCCGGGCCAGGGTGGTTTTGCCCACGCCAATGGGTCCTTCTATGGCTACGTACACCCCTACCTCCGGAAGGTAGCCTAACGCCTGATAGGCCGGGCCACCATGGTCAAGGTGACCTCGAGCCTCCGTCCTTCCCGCCAAAGCATTAGCCGCACCCGGTCCCCAGGGCGGTAGCGGGCGATGAGGCGGACCACCTCCGCCTTGTCCTTGACCGCTTTGCCGTTCACCGCCAGAATCACATCCCCAAGGGCCAAAAGCCTCCCCTGGGCATCCCGCTGGGCTCCCCTTAGGCCGGCCCGGGCTGCGGGGCTTCCCGGGTCCACCCGGTCCACCATGGCCCCCTGGGTGGTGGTGAGGCCCACCGCCCTGAGGAGCACCGGCGGAAGTTCGTCCAGGCTAATCAGGCTGGCCCCCAGCCAGCCCCGCTGGGGGATGCCGAACCGCTCCAGGTCCTGGACGCTTTGGGCCACGAGATCCGCCGGGATGGCCACCCCGATTCCTCCCACCCCCGAGGGTCCTCCCACCACGTCCGCCACCACCCCCACCACCTCCCCTTGCAGGTTCAGAAGGGGGCTTCCCGAGTTGCCCACGGTGAGGGGTGCGTCGGTGAAGAGGTATTCCCCCACCTCGGCTCCCACGCTGGGGTCGGGGGAGGGAACCTCGAGGGGGCCTATGCCGGAGAGAATCCCGTAGGAGGCCAGGGGCCCCTGGCCGAAGGGAAACCCCACCAGCACCACCCCCATGCCCAGGGGAAGGCTGGTGCTGGGGGTCTTGCTGAAGGCCAGCACCCGAGGAGCCTGGAGGCCGCGTACCGTGAGAAGGGCGATATCGATCCCGGGGTCCACGGCGAAGCGCTCCGCAGGAAAGGTGCGCCCGTCCGCCAGGCGCACAGTGAGGTCGGCCAAGTCCTGGACCACGTGGTAGTTGGTGACCACCCGGAAGGGACTCACGAAGAACCCCGTGCCCACCACCTGGTTCTCCCCAGGGGCGGTTGGGGAGCCCTGGACCCGGACCACTGCGGGCAGGGCCCTTTGGATCACCTGGCTTCGGGCCACCTCCTCGGGGGAGACCAGGCGCTGGCCCAGGGCCAAGAGGGAAAGGAGGAGGGCAGCGAGGACGAGGCGCATGCCCTTACATTACCTCAGGGGCGGGGATACCCAGGAGGGAAAGCCCCGTCTTCAGGGTTTCTTGCAGGCTCCTCACCAGGCCAAGGCGGAGTTCCCTCAGGCCCGGGGGTGCCGTGAGCACCGGGGTGGCGGGCCTCCCGTCCTCCTTGGCGTTGTAGTAGGCGTTAAAGCTGGCGGAAAGGTCCAGCAGGTACTGGGCTAGGACATGGGGGGTTTTCTCCTCGGCAGCTTCCAGCACCGCCTCCTCAAAGTCCAGGAGGGCTAAGGCCAGTTCCCGCTCGTACGGGGTGGCCTGGGCAAGGTCTATCTCCCCCCATTCCCTGGCCTTGCGCAGGATGCTGTGGGCCCGGGCGTGGGCGTACTGGACGTAGGGGCCCGTATCCCCTTCAAAGGAAAGGGCCTCGGCGTAGCGGAAATCGATCTGTTTCCTGGGCTCGGTCTTCACCATGGCAAAGCGGATGGCCCCCAGGGCTACCATCCTGGCCGCCTCCTCCTTGGCGGGGTGGTCGGGGTTTTTCTCCTCTATCACGGCAAGGGCCCGCCTTTCCGCTTCCTCCAGGACCTCATCCACGCTCACCGCCAGGCCCTTGCGCCCGGACATCTGCTTACCTTCCAGCAGTACGGTTTCATAGGCCAGGTGGAAGGCGCCCTCCGCCAGCTCAGGGTGCCCCGCCAGGGCCAGAGCCGCCCGCACCAGGGCCTGGGGGTGGCTTTGGCGCACGTCGATGACGTTGATGGTTTCCCGGGCCCTGGGGGTGTAGGGTTCCCCCTGGGGGGCGCTGGTTCTCAGGGCCGGGTAGTAGGGGTTCTCGTAGGGCTGGAAGTACAACCCCTCCAAAAGGCCCATCTTCCAGAACTGGAAGGCGATGTCCTTGGCGTAGTAGGTGGCGGCTCCCCCGGAGCGCACCAGGACGAAGTAGGGGTCTTCCAGCCCGGGGATGAAGGGGCTTGCGTCCATGACCAAGGCCCCCGCGTACTTGCCCTCCGTGGGGCGGAAGACGTGGGGACTCTGCTCCAGGATCCTCAGGGCTTTTTCCAGAAGCCCCGCCCGAACGATGTCGGATTCCCAGACCAGAAGGTCGTAATGAGCGTTCAGGGCCTTCATGGTGGCCATCTGGGCCAGGAGGATGCGGTTGACGTCTTCCCTGAGTTCCCCCCGCTCCAGGGCGTGAAGGATTTCCTCTATGCCCCCCTGCAGGTTGGGGTACTCGGGATCCTGATGAAGGCGCACGTAGGCATTGCCGGCGAAGTGGTCGTACTTCTCCTTCCCGTCCCAGGTGAGGCCGTAGTGCCTTAGGGCGAAAAGGGTTTCCGCCGCCTGGCGGCCTGTGTCGTCAATGTAGTTCAGGACCAGGACCCTTCGCCCCGCATAGTCCAGGATGCGGGCCAGGCTGTCCCCGAGGGCGATATTCCGCAGGTGGCCCACGTGGAGCTCCTTGTTGGGGTTCACCGAGGTGTGCTCGATGAGCACCAGGCCTTCCCTCTTGGGAAAAGGCTCCTTGGGCCTCAGGGCCTCCTTGAGGAGATCCTTCGTGCGGATGCGAAAGTTCAAGTACCCCCCCACGGGGATGACTTCCTCCACGAAAGGGGGAAGGGCCAGGCGGGCCTTGAGCTCCTCGGCGATGGCCTGGGGGGGTTTCCTTAGCTCCTTGGCCAAGGCGAAGAGGGGAACCCCGTAGTCCCCGGGCTTGTCCTTGGGGGCCTTGGCCACCTTCAGGCGGAGGTCCAGGCCCATTTCCTTCAAGGCGTGGCGAATGGCTTCTTCCAGGGCGCGGCGCACCATCAGGGGGTTATCTTACCCCAGGGCCCCTTCCAAAGCGGCCTTCAGGGCCTCCGCCGCCTTGCGGTTCATGCCCGGCAGGCGGGCAAGCTCTTCCAAAGGTGCTTCCTTTAAGGCCTTAATCCCCCCGTAGCGCTCCAAAAGAAGGCGCCTTCTCGCCTCCCCGATGCCGGGGATGCCCTTTAGCACCTGGAAAAGTTCCTGGCTCCTTCGCTTTTGGTGGTAGCGGAGCCCGTTTTGGTGGGCCTCGTCCCGAAGGTGGATGAGGAGCTGGAGGGCCGGGTGGGTTAGGGGCAGGCGGATCTCCCGGCCCTCTTGGGTGATGAGGACCTCCTCCTTCTTGGCCAAACCCACCAGGGGAAGGCTCAGGCCGGCCCTTTCCAAAGCCCGGGCTGCTGCCCGCACCTGGCCTAAGCCCCCGTCAATAAGGAGGAGGTCGGGGAGGGGAAGATCCTTGAGGCTTCCCGTGAAGCGCCGGTATACCCCTTCCTCCATGGCGGCGTAGTCGTCGTTTCCCGACCCCAGGCGCATCCTGCGGTACTCCGCCCTCTTGGGCCTACCCCCCTCCAGGACGGCCATGGAAAAGACCCGGGCCTCCCCCTGGAGGTGGCTTACGTCGTACCCCTCGAGGCGATAGGGCCTTTGGGATAGCCCCAGGATCTCCTGGAGGGCCTTTAGGGCGGGGTGGTCCCCCCGCCTTTCCAGTTGCTTGAGCTCGGTTTCCAGGGCCAGGCGGGCGTTCTTCTCCGCCAGCTCGAGAAGCCTTACCTTCTCCCCCTTTTTGGGCACCCTTAGCTCCACCCTCCGCCCGGCGCGGCGGTGAAGCAGGGCTGCTAGGCTTTCCAGGTCCTCCAGGGGGAAGGGCAGCAGGATCAGGGGGGGTAGGGGGGAAGCCTCCAGGTAGTAGTCCCGCAGGAAGGCCCAGAGGATTTCCTCAGGGCTCGCTTCCTCCTTTTCCACCACCCGGTTGATGCGTCCCAGGATCCGTCCTGAGCGCACCTGGTACAGTTGCACCACTGCCAAAGGCCCTGCCTGGGCCAAGCCCAGGAAGTCCAGGTCCCCCATCTCCGGGTCAAAGGCTTGCTGGGCGGTGGAGAAGAAGGCCCTTAGGGCCTCCATTTGATCCCGGATTTCCGCTGCCCGCTCAAACTCTAACCTCTGTGCGGCTTCCCGCATCTTGGCTTCCAGCTCCCTTAGGAGCCCATCCACCTTTCCCTCCAGCACCGCCTCCACCTGCCGCACCACCTCCTGGTAGGCCTTGGGGTCGGCAAGGCCCACGCACGGGGCCAGGCAGCGGCCCATGCTGTAGTTGAGGCAGGGGTGGCGGCGCCTTTTCATGGGGTAGCCCGAGTTCTTGCGCAAGGGGAAGATGCGGTCAATCAGGGTCTTGATGCGGCGGAGGGCCCCCGCCTCGGGGAAGGGCCCGTAGTACTTGGCCCCGTCCTCCTCCACCCGCCGCACCACCAAAAGGGTAGGGAAGGGCTCCTTGGTGAGCTTGAGGAAAGGATAGTGCTTGTCGTCCTTGAGGAGGACGTTGTAGGGGGGGCGGTGGGCCTTGATGAGGTTGGCCTCGAGGAGAAGGGCCTCCACCTCGTCCCGGGTGGCGATGAAGTCCAGGCCTGTGGCCTCCTCGGCGATGCGCCTGGCCTTGCCCTCGGCGTGGAAGTAGCTCCGCACCCGGGCCCTCAGGCTTTTGGCCTTGCCCACATAGAGGACCTCTTCCCCTTGCTTCCACAGGTAAACCCCGGGGGCCTCGGGAAGGGGAGGAAGCTCGGAAGGCCGCACGATCCCCATTGTAGAGTTCCCCTATGGAGCCCGTCATGGTGGACGCCCACCTGGATTTGGCCTACAACGCCCGGATCCTGGAGCGGGACCTCTCCCTACCCCTGGACCGCCTTAGGGAGGTGGACCCCCATCCCGAAACCCCCTTGGTGACCCTGGAAAGCCTTAGGGAGGCCCGGGTGGCGGTGGCCTTCGCCACCTTGTTCGTGGATCCCAGGGAAGGGGGGCAGGCCGACTGGCAGGATGAGGTGTATGCCCAGCTAGCCCTCTACGAGGCCTGGGAGGCCAAGGGCTGGGTGAGGATCCTCCGCCACGGAAGGGATCTGGAGGCGCACCTCGCCCGTCACCGGGAGGACCGGATCCTGGGCCTGGTGCTCCTCCTGGAAGGCGCCCATGCCCTCGCCTCCCCTGAGGAGTTGGCTCCGTTGCGGCAAAGGGGCCTCAGGATGCTTTCCCTCACCTGGGCCACCCGGAATGCCTACGCAGGGGGCAACGCCGAGGAGGCTCCCCTGACCGACTTGGGAAAAGCCCTTTTGCGGGAAATGGAGGGCCTGGGAATGGCCCTGGATCTCTCCCACCTAGCGGAGGAAGCCGCCTTCCAGGCCCTGGAGGTCTTCTCGGGCCCGGTGTGCGCCACCCACGCCAACGCCCGGGCCCTGGTGCCCTCCCCCCGCCACCTTTCCGACCGGCTCATGGAGGCCCTAAGGAAGCGGGAAGGGGTCTTGGGCCTGGTGCCCTTTAACGCCTTTTTGGACCCGGGCTGGAAGCGGGGGGATCCCAGGCTTCCCCTGGAGGCTTTTCTCCGCCACAAGGTCCATGCGGAAGCCCTCCTGGGCCCCAAGAGGGTGGGCCTGGGCACGGACTGGGACGGGGGGTTTGGCCTCGAGGCGGTTCCTTTGGGTCTGGACCGCCACCGGGACCTCAGGGCCTTGGGGGACGAGGACTTCCTGGGGAGGAACTGGCTTCGGTGGTTACGTTCTTGGTTCTAGGGGCACCACCGCCAGGGTGCAACGGCTTGCCGCCACCAGCTTTCCCTCCTCGTCGTAGACCTTTACCTCCCACACCTGGGTGCTCCGCCCCACGTGGAGGGGCCGGCCTATGGCCCGGAGGGTCCCCGCCTGTTTCTTGCGGATGTGGTTGCAGTTGATCTCCAGGCCGAAGGCGGCATGCCCTGGCGGGCAGTTGAGGAATCCCCCCACGCTGGCCACGCTTTCCGCCAGGGCCACGGTGGCCCCGCCGTGGAGGAAGCCGAAGGGTTGGTGCACCCTGGGGGTTACCTCCAGCTCGGCTACCACCTCCTCCTTTTCCAGCTTCAGGTAGCGCACCCCCAAGGTGGCATCCAGGGTTTCCCGCTGGGGAATGGTTTTTCCTTCCATGCCTTGGAGTATAAAGGGGGCGTGGGCGAGATACGGCTTTTTCCTGGGCTTCTTTCCCCCCCGGCGGGGCTGGAGTTTTTCCTGGACCTCCCCTCGGAGGAGGGGCTTCACCTGATCGCCTTTGCGGAAGGGGCCCTTGCTGCCTTGAAGGTGGGCTTTCAGGAGGGGGCAAGAAGCCTGGTGCTCCTTTCCCCCATCCTGCGGCGGGATGCCCTTCTTTCCGCCAAGCTGGCCGCCCTCCGCTTTGGTTTGGAGGTGGGAGGGATGGAGGGGTTTGCCCGGGTGGGCCGGGCTCTTTTCTTTGGCCCCCGTGCGGCGGGAAGCGAGGAGATCTTCGCCGTCTGGAGGGAAGGGCTTTCGGAGAAAGGGGTGCAGGCCTGGCTGGCCCTTATGGAAGGGCTTTCCGATGAACGCCGCTGGCTTAGGGGCACGGAGGCCCGGATCCTGGTGGTCCAGGGGGCCTGGGATGCCTTTACCCCGCCTTTTTACGGCAGGGAGGTGGCGGACTTCGCCAAGGGGGAGGCCTTGCGCTTTACCCTGGAGGAGGCGGGTCACCTGGTGCCCTGGGAGGCTAGGGAGGAGGTGGTGGACCTGGTGGCGGATTTTCTCCTGGGGGAAGCTTTCCGTCCCTTGCCCGGAGGCCTTGCCCTATGAGGCGAACCGGGTACCTTCACCTCTATGGGCTCAACCTGGTTTTTGACCGGGTGGGAAGGGGGCCTGGGGTGGTTCTCCTGGCGGAGGAGGCAAGGGCTTGGCCCGAGGATCTTCCGGAAGGGTATACCTTCTATCTTTTGGACCTCCCCGGCTACGGGCGCACGGGTGGGCCTTCCATGGCCCCGGAGGAGCTGGCCGAGTACGTGGTGGGCTTTTTGGTCATGCTCAACCTGGGCTCGCCCCCCATCCTGGTCCGGGGAATAGGGGAGGCGGTGGGTGAGGTGCTTAGGGATAGGGGGTATCGGGTGTTTTCTGGAGATGCCTTAGATGAGGGCTTGAAAAGGGCCGTGAACATGGATTAACATGCCCATGGGAGGTGTTGTATGCGGAGGATTCTGGGTGTTTTGGCGGTGGTATTGGGCTTAGGCTTGGCGCAGTTTTCCGTGGAGAACTTAAAGCCCTCCTTGGCGGTGGTGGGGGGTAGCCAGGGCTTTGGCCTCGAGGCCTCCTGGAACTGCCAGCTCTTCCAGCCCCCGGTGGGGGAGGTGCGGCCAGCCCTGGACCTCGCCTATAACGTGAACGGCAACTGGAACGGATCCTTCCTCTTCCGCTACCTCTACCCTGTGGCCGAGGGTCTAAAGGCCGGGGTGGGGCTTGGCGTGGTCATTCCGGGCTTCCAGTTTGCAAATACCGCCCTCTACTTCCGGGCCGATGCGGAGTATGACCTGGCGGCCAGCCTGGGGACGCCCCTTTTCCTGGGCGGGGACCTGGGCCTCGCCGGGGGTAAGTTTGCCGGGCAGCTGAAGGTGGGCTACCGCTTCTAACGGCTACCCAGGGCTGGGGGAGGGTTTAGCCCTCCCCCAGGGCTTCTTCCTCTTCCGGGGCATCCACCTCCACCTTCATCACCTCCCTTAGGAGGCTGGTGGCGTAGCTGCCCTTGGGCAGGAAGAAGGTTAGCCAAAGCCCTTCTGGGGTTTCCTCCAGGGTCCACTCCGTAAGGGGGATGCGGATGGGCCTCCGTGCCCCCCGGCGGGCGCGGAACTCCTCCCGCTTCAGGTCATAGCGGGCCAGGATCTTGTCCTCCAGGGCCCTGGCCTCCCCCTGAGCCTCCGGGTACTTCTTGCCGAAGAGGGGCCCGGTGGCGCTGATTTCGAGCTTTAAAGCCCTTTCCGCCTCCTCCTCTCGCTCCACCAGAAACTCCCCCCCGGTGGCGTGCTTCTTGGCCCAGTCCCCGGGGATGACCCGGTCGTAAAGCCCCCTTTCCATCCTTAGGGCCACCCAGTCGTTGAAGAGAAGGCTTTGCAGGCTTCCAATCAGGAAACGCTTAAGCCAGGGATTTCCCCTTCCCTTACCCTTCTTCACCAGCTCATAGCCCTTGACCGGGTTCTGCCCCCCGAGGCCAAAGCGCTGGGGGCCGTAGTAGTTGGGAATGCCCTTGGCCTCGAGGGTCTTCAGGATGGCCCGGGCCTGTTCCACGTGGTGGGCCCCGCGAATGAGAATGCGGAAGCGGTTTCCCTTGAGGTGGCCCGTGCGCAGCTTGTTGGTGTGCAGGTTGGCTTCCAGAAGCCGGGTTCCCTTAAGGTTTTCCAGCAAGCAGAGGGCATCCTCGTGTTTGCGGGGGATGGAGAACCACTGGCGGGTTTGAGCGCGCTTGTCCTTCAGCCCCGCCACCCCGATCTCCTTTTCCGGGACCCCCACCTCGTCCCGCAGGAACTCCACCACCTGGCGGGTGGTGAGGCCTTCCTTCTCCAGGAGGAAGTAGAGGTGTTCCCCTTCCCCGCTGGGCAGGTAGGCGGGCACCTCCTCCACCTGGAAATCCTGGGGGAGAAGGCGGATAACCCCCCCCACGCCGGGAAGGTCCTGGGTGAGGTAAGGGTAACGCCCGGGGCGATAGACCAGGTCCATCCCTTTATTTTGCCTTAGAGAAGGGCCTTTAGCCAAGACTCCAGGACCCCGAAGCCGTACTGGAAGAAGGCCTCGGAGGCCAGGTCCACCCCGGCTTGGGCCAGGATCTCCTTGGGGCTTTGGCTTTCCCCCGCCTCGAGGATCCCCAGGTACTTGGGCACGAAGGCCTTTCCCTCCTCCTGGTACTTGCCGTAGAGGGCCAGCACCACCAGATACCCGAGGGCGTAGCTGTAGGTGTAGAAGCGGTAATGGACGAAGTGGGGAATGCCGGCCCAGGCCGCTTGGTCCAGCTCCGTCCACTCCACGGCATCCCCGTAAAGCCTTCCCTGCTCCTCCTGCCAGATCCCGTGGAAGGCCTCGGGGGAAAGGGCGGCTTCCCGGCGGGCCTCGAGGCTCCTTCGCTCAAAGAAGGTGTACATGACCTGGCGGAAGAGGGTGTTAATGGCGTCCTCCACCCTTTCGGCCAGGAGGAGGGTGCGTTCCTCCGGGGAAAGCCTTTCCAAGAGGAGGTCGTCCAGGAGGATCTCCGCAAAGACGCTGGCGGTTTCCGCCAGGGGGGTGGAGGCCCCGAAGTTCAGGAGGCGCTGCTTCCTGGCCAGGTAGAAGTGCACCCCGTGCCCAAGCTCGTGGGCCAGGGTGTGGGCGGCGTCCAGGTCGTCGGTGTGGTTGAGGAGGACGTAGGGGTGGGTGGAGGGAAGCCCGCCAGAACAGAAGGCCCCACCCCGCTTCCCGGGCCTCGGGTACACATCTATCCAGCGCTTCTCAAAGAACTCCCGGGCGATTCTCTCCACCACCGGGGAGAAGTTGCCGAAGGCGGTGAGGACCAGATCCTTGGCTTCCTCAAAGGGGATCTTGGGCTTCTTGCCCAAAGGGGCCAGGAGGTCTTGGCTTGGCACCTTCTCTTGGCCCAGGCGCCGGGCCTTCCAGCGGTAGTAGGCCTCCACCAGGGGGTAGTGGGCCCGGGTGGCCTCGAGGAGGGCCTCGATGTCCTTTACCTCCACCTCGTCCCGGAGGGCCACGGGCTCCAGGGGATGGCGGTAACCCCGTAGGCGAAGGTCCTGGAGGTAGTCCAGGAACACCGCATTGAACACCGCGCTTAGGGTGGGGGCTTCGGCCATGAGCTTCCCGTATAGCTCCCGGTGCGCTTCCCGCCGCACCTTGGGGTCGGGGTCCCGCCTCAGGGCCCGCACCTCCATCTCGGTAAGCTCCCTTTCCCCCACCCGGAAGCGGAAGCGGCCGGTGTATTCCGTGTAAAACTGGCTCCAGGCGCTTCTTCCCACCAGGCCCTTGAGGTTTAGAAGCTCCTCCTCCCGCTCGGAAAGGGTGTGGGGGGCGAAGGCCCTCTGCCCTTGCAGGAAGTGGCGGAGATCGGCAAGGCCGGGGTGCTCCAGGAGGGCCTGGAAGGCCTCCTCGGGAAGCTTGCGCAGGGCCACCTCGAGGGGTACCAGGCGGTTTCGCACCTCGGTGTAGCGGTTCCTTACCCGGTCCAGAAGGGCCTTGGCCACGGGGTCCTGGGTGCGGGTGGCGAAGTAAAGGGAAGCGTAGTTCAAGGGCTTATAGGCTTTCTCCAGGGCTTCCTCGTAGCGCCGGAAAAGGCCTTCCGCCCGGCTGGGATGGAGGAGGTCCTTGGGGTCCAGGCTGCTGGCGAGGTTCAGAGCCTCGGCCAAGTCCCTTTCGAGGTTTGGGTCCTCAGGGCTAAGGTACAGGTCGGAAAGGTCCCACTCCATGCCGCTCACTATACCCCGTGTATCCTTAGGGGCGTGGCCGCGTTGGTGGTCTACAAGGGTAGGCCTGCTTTGGCGGTGGAAAAGGGGGACCGTCTGGAACTCACCCTGCCCGATGGGGCTCGGGTAAGGGTACGTCCCAAGGATGTCCTCTGGCTTCACCCCGGGCCCGCTTCCCTGGAGTTGAACCCGCCCGAGGGCGAGGAGGAGGCTGCCTGGGAGCTTCTTCAGGGCCAGGTGGTGGATCTCAAGGACTTGGCCGAGCTGGTCTACGGGTCGTACACGCCCGAGACCGCTTACGGAGCCTATCTTCTGGCGCAAAGGGGGGAGCGCTTCCTCCTGGAGGGGGAAAGGGTCCGGGCCCGCACCCGGGAGGAAGTGGAGGCCCTCCTCGAGGCCAGGAGAAAGCGGGAGGAACAGGAGCGGCGCTTCCAGGAGGGGGTAAGGCGGCTTAGAGAAGGGGTGCCCGCCCCCGAGGACCGCCCCTTAATCCAGGAGGTGGAGGCCATGGCCCTGGGAGAAAGAAGGGAAAGCCGGGTGCTCAGAGCCCTGGGCCTTCCCGAAACTCCTGAGGCCGCCCACGGCCTTCTCCTGCGCCTCGGGGTGTGGCAGCGGCAAAACCCCCATCCCAGGCGGCTTGGGCTTATCCTCGTTCCTCCTGAGCTTCGCCTACCTGCCCTTCCCCAGGAAAAGCGGGTGGACCTGACCCACCTCCCCGCCTACGCCATCGACGACGAGGAAAGCCAGGACCCGGACGACGCCGTCTACGCCGAAAGGGTACCCGAGGGTTTCCAGCTTTGGGTGCACGTGGCGGATGTGGCGGCCTTGGTGGAGCCTTTTAGCCCCTTGGACCAGGAGGCCATGCGCCGGGGGGCCAACCTGTACCTGCCCGAGGGGACGGTACCCATGCTGCCCCAGGAGGCCACCTGGGTTCTGGGCTTGGGCCTGAAGGAGGTGTCCCCGGCCCTGACTTTTCGCCTCAAGGTTTCCGGGGAAGGGGAGATCCTGGAGGAGGAGATTGTCCCAAGCTGGGTAAGGGTGAGGAGGCTCAGCTACCGGGAGGCCCTGGGGGTGGAGGAGCTTGCCCCTTTGCGGGACCTGGCCTTGGCCTTCCGGCGGAAGCGCCTGGCCCAAGGGGGGCTGGACCTCCGCCTACCCGAGGTGAAGGTGCGCTTGGAGGGCCAGGAGGTAAGGATCCGTCCCCTCGAGGCCTACGAAAGCCGCATCTGGGTCCAGGAGGCCATGCATCTCGCGGGTTATGCCGCCGCCCACCTGGCCCTCAGGGAGGGACTGCCCTTCCCCTTCGCCACCCAGGAGGCACCCAGTAGGCGGGTGGAGGGGGAGGGCCTGAGCGCCATGTGGGAACAGCGCAAGGCCCTGAAGAGGGCCCAGCTCAAGGCCGTGCCCGCTCCCCACAGGGGCCTGGGCCTTCCCCTTTACGCCCAGGTGACGAGCCCTTTAAGGCGCTACCTGGACCTGGTGGCCCACCAGCAACTGAGGGCCTGGCTAAAAGGGGAAAAGCCCCTTTCCCAGGAGGAGGTTTTGCAGAGGGTGGGGGCGGCGGAGTCCATGGCCGATTTGGTGCGGGAGGCGGAGAGGAAGAGCAAGCTCCACTGGATCCTGGTCTACCTGATGGAGAAGGGGTACGAGGGAAGGGGAATCCTGGTGGAGAAAAGGGGAGGGCAGGGGATTTTCCTCCTGCCGGAGCTGGGCCTGACTGCCCAGGTGGCCCTCAGCAAACCCCTACCCCTGGATGCTGAGGTCCGCCTCCGCTTTCTGGAGGCGGACCTCCCTCGCCTCGAGGCCCGCTTCACCCTCCTTTAATCCATGTGCTCAATCAGGGCCCGGCCGAACTCGCTGGTCCTAAGGAGGGTGGCGGGCTTACCCTCTGCCTGGAGGAGGCGGTGGAAGTCGTAGGTAACGAGCCCCTTGGCAATGGTGCGCTCCATGGCCTGGAGGATGAGGTCTGCTGCCTCGTTCCAGCCCATGTAGCGGAGCATCATCTCCCCCGAGAGGATGACGCTGGAGGGGTTCACCTTGTCCTGGCCCGCATACTTGGGCGCGGTTCCGTGGGTGGCCTCAAAGACCGCATGCCCCGTTTGGTAGTTGATGTTGGCCCCTGGGGCAATGCCGATTCCACCCACCTGGGCGGCCAGGGCATCGGAGATGTAGTCCCCGTTGAGGTTCAAGGTGGCGATCACCGAGTACTCGTCGGGGCGAAGGAGGATCTGTTGCAGGAAGTTGTCGGCGATCATGTCCTTGATGACGATCTCCCGGCCGGTGCGGGGGTTTTTCAGCACGTGCCAGGGGCCACCATCCAGGGGCGTGGCCCCGTACTTCTCCCGGGCCAGGGCGTAGCCCCATTCCCGGAAGGCTCCTTCCGTGAACTTCATGATGTTGCCCTTGTGCACCAGGGTGACGCTGGGCAGGTCCTCCTTGAGGGCGTAGTCAATGGCCGCGGCCACCAGGCGCTCCGTGCCCTCCTTGGAGACGGGCTTGATCCCGATTCCCGAGGTCTCCGGGAAGCGGATCTTGGCGTAGGCCTTGGGGAACTCCCGCTTGAGGAAGTCCAGGACCTTTTGCACCTCCTCGCTGCCTGCAGGCCACTCAATCCCGGCATAGATGTCCTCGGTGTTCTCCCGGAAGATGACCATGTTGACCAGCTCGGGGTGCTTCACCGGGCTGGGTACCCCTTTGAACCAGCGCACGGGGCGCACGCAGGCGTAAAGGTCCAGCTCCTGCCTTAGGGCCACGTTGATGGAGCGGATGCCCCCGCCCACCGGGGTGGTCAGGGGCCCTTTGATGGCCACCAGGTACTCCCGGATGAACTCCAGGGTTTCCTCGGGAAGCCAGACGGGCTCCCCATAAACCTGGTTAGCCTTTTCCCCGGCGTAGATCTCCGCCCAGGCGATTTTGCGCTTTCCCCCGTAGGCCTTTTCTACGGCGGCATCTAAGACGGGCCTGGCGGCTCTCCAGATGTCCGGCCCCGTCCCATCCCCTTCGATGAAGCCGATGATGGGCTGGTCCGGGACCTGGAGAACCCCGTTTTGGATGGTGATCCTTTCGCCTTCCTCGGGGATACGGATGTGTTTGTAGCCCATGGCTACCCTCCGGGCCATAGCATACCCTCTCTTTGGGGGAAGGGTGTCCTAGACTGGGAGCATGCCGGATGCCCTGGTGGTGGGGGCGGGGATCGTGGGGGCGGCCTGCGCCTACCGTTTGGCCGAAGCCGGGCTAAAGGTGGTGGTCCTGGAAAAGGAGGCCACCTTTGCCCAGGGCTCCACGGGAAAGAGCGCCGCCGGGGTGCGGGTGCAGTTCTCCGAGCCCTTAAACATCCTTCTTTCCTACCACTCCATCCTGGAGTACCAAAGGATTCCGGAGGCCAGCTACCGGCCCATCGGCTACCTCTTCCTGGTGCCGGAGGCCATGAGGGAAGCCCAGGAGGAAGCCTTGGCTACCCAGCGGGCTTTGGGGGTGCCTGTGGAGAAGCTTTCCCTAAAGAAGGCCCAATCCCACGTGCCCTTCCGGGAGGAGGGCCTGGCCTACGCCACCTTCGGTCCCATGGATGGGGTCATAGACCCTCATGGGGTTACCGCCCACTACCTCAGGGAGGCCAGGCGGCTTGGGGCCAGGGTGCGCTTTTCCGAACCCTTGATCTCAGCTCGTAGGGAAAAAGGTGTCTGGCGGGCCAAAACCCCTAAGGGGGAGGTGGCGGCTTCCTTTCTCCTCCTTTGCACCGGAGCCTGGACGGGGGAGGTGGGGAAAAGGCTTGGCCTGGAGATTCCCATCCGGCCCGTGCGCCGCATGGTCTTCGCCACGGCCCCCGCTCCCTTTCCCCATGCCTTTCCCCTCACCATAGACCTGGCCATGGGCTTCTACCTGCGTTCGGAGGGGGCGAGGGTGCTCATGGGCCGGTCCAACCCGGATGAGCCCCCGGGTTTCTCCGAGGGTATGGACTGGAGATGGCTGGCTCCGACCCTCGAGGCGGGCCTTTCCCGCTTTCCCTTCCTGGAAGGGCTTGCCCTGGACCGAAGGGCCAGCTGGTGGGGCTACTACGAGATGACCCCGGATGCCAACCCCATCCTGGGTTTTGTGGAGGAGGGGCTTCTGGTGGCGGCGGGTTTTTCCGGCCACGGGGTCCAGCAGGCGGCCATGGTGGGGAGGCTTATGGCGGAGGAAGTGGTCCACGGGAAGGCGAGGAGCCTGGATATAACCCCGTTCCGCTTGGATCGCTTCCGGGAAGGGCGTTTCCTGAAGGAGAAGGGGATCGTGTAGACTGGGGGTGTCCTGCAAGGTCGCCTACGGGCCCACCGGGACGGAAGATTGGACCTTTTCGCCGAAGAAATCCTCCCCGACTTCATGGATCACATCGGCTTTGAACCTTGACCGCTTGGGGGCCCTCCCCTAAGATGGGGATTGCCTGGTGCGCCCATGGCGGCGTAGCTCAGGTGGTCAGAGCACACGACTCATAATCGTGGTGTCGTGGGTTCGAGTCCCACCGCCGCCACCAGCATCGGGATGCGAGGCTTAACCCCCCGGTAACGTGGCCGGGGGGTGTGGCCTTTTGGGGGGCTCGAGGCTGAGGAATCCAGGGACCGAGGTTGGCCTTGAGGGCCTCGAGGTTGCTACACTGGAAACCACGGGGCCCGGGATCCCCCCGGCCGCCCCAGGAGGTTTATGCGCGCCCACATCATTACCTTCGGATGCCAGATGAACGAGTACGACTCCCACCTGGTGGCCAGCGAGCTGGTGAGCCTGGGTTGGGAGTTGGTGGATTCGGTGGAGGAGGCGGACTTCGTCCTGGTGAACACCTGTGCGGTCCGCGGGAAGCCCGTGGAGAAGGTGCGCTCCCTTCTAGGCCAGCTTCGGAAGGAGAAGGATAGGCGAGGGCTCCTCATCGGGCTCATGGGCTGCCTGGCCCAGCTGGACGAGGGTCAGCAGATGGCCCGGAAGTTTGGGGTGGATGTTCTCCTGGGCCCCGGGGCCCTCACCTCCTTGCCCGAGGCCTTGAAGGGTAACCAGCGCTTCTGGGACCTCACCTTCAAGGACGATCTTTTGGACTACATCCCCCCACCTCCCAGGGGAGCGCTTTCCGCCCACGTGACCATCATCCGGGGGTGCAACCACCACTGCACCTACTGCATCGTCCCCACCACCCGGGGCCCTGAGGTTTCCCGCCACCCGGACCTGATCCTGAAGGAGATCGAAACCCTGAAGAAGGCCGGGGTGGTGGAGGTGACCCTCCTCGGGCAGAACGTGAATTCCTACGGCAAGGACCAGCCGGGCTTCCCCTCCTTCGCCGAACTCCTGAGGATGGTGGGGCAGATGGGCATCCCCAGGGTGCGCTTCCTCACCAGCCACCCGGTGAACTTCACCGACGACATCATCGAGGCCATTGCCGAAACCCCTGCCATCACCCGTTACATCCACCTGCCGGTGCAGTCTGGCTCGGACCGGGTGCTTAGGCGCATGGCCCGGGAGTACCGGCGGGCGCAGTACCTGGAAAGAATCGGGAGGATCCGCGAGATTCTGCCGGATGCCGTGCTTTCCACGGACATCATCGTGGGCTTCCCCGGGGAGACGGAGGAGGACTTCCAAGAAACCCTCTCCCTCTACGACGAGGTGGGCTACGACCAGGCCTACATGTTCATCTACTCTCCTCGGCCCGGTACCCCCGCCTACAAGCACTTCCAGGACCTGCCCCGCGAGGTGAAGGTGGAAAGGCTCCAGCGTCTCATTGAAAAGCAGAAGGAGTGGAGCTACCGCCGCAACCTGGAGTGGGTGGGGAAGACCGTGGAGGTTTTGGTGCGTGGGGTGGCCAAGGAGGAAGGGTACGTGCAGGGGCACGACCGCGGGAACCATCCGGTGCTGGTTCCCGCCCACCAGGCTCCCACCCCGGGGCTCTACCAGGTGGAGATCAAGCAGGCCACCCCGCACCTGCTCTTTGGGGAGGTGGTGGGGGCCAGGGAGCCTGCGCCCATCCCCTTGCCCGTGGCCTGAGGAGGTGGCATGCGCCAGCGCTTCCTCCCCTTTAGCGGGGCCTTGGCCCTTTTCCTTCTCGTTTATGCGGCCTCCCGCTTCGCCCTTTGGGGGCTTGTCCTGGCAGCCTTTCTTGCCTATCTTCTGTATCTGGGCCTACTCCGCTGGCAGGGAAGGCTTTTGGCCAAGGGGCCTTCGCGGGTAGCCTTGGAGCGCCTGGCCATGAGGGAAGCCTGGCGGAAGGGGGGGTTCTTGAGTCCGAAGGATCTTGGAGCTTTCCTCCCCCAGGACGAAGCAGAACGCCTCCTAGAGGGCCTGGCGGCCAGGGGTTTGTGCCGGAGGGAGGGGGAGGGCTTTCGCTTCTGACCCCCCGCAGGGGATGAGGAAGGTGGAGGAAGCCGAGGCGGTAGTCCTGGGAGCCGGGGTGGCGGGGCTTACCGCCGCCTGGCTTCTCAAGGAAAGGGGCCTGAGGGTGCGGGTGGTGGCCCAGGGCCTGGGGGGGGCAAGCCGGGTGCCTGTGGCTCTGGTGAACCCTTTGCGGGGGAAGCGCTTTACCCTGGCGAGAAAGGGAGAGGAGGCCCTCGAGGCGGCCCTTCGCTTTTACAGCCGCTTCGTGCCCCTGCACCTGGGCGTCTATCGCCCGGTGCCGGAAGGGGAGAGGGAGAAGGTGGCCTCTCGGCTTGGCGGGCTGAAGCACACCTGGGACCAAGGGGGTGTCTTGCTGGAAGAAGCTTTCTGGCTGGAGCCCAGGCCCCTTTTGCAGAAGCTCTCGGAGGGGGTTGGCGTTCTCAGGTCCCGGGTTCTGGCCTGGGAGCCTCCCTACCTCTTCCTGGAAGGAGGAGGGCGGATAAGGGGGGAGGTGTTGGTCTACGCAGGAGGTGGGCAGGGAGCCCATCTTTTGGGCCTGGAGGGGCGGCACATCCCGGGGCTGGTCCTCCTCCTGCTGGATTACTTCCCCCGGGCCATCAGCTACCGGGTCTACCTGGCGGGAAGCGCCCTAGGGGGAAGCTACCTCCCCCATCGTTCTGATCCGGAGGCTCCCCCTCCCACGGAAGGGGAGGTGGAATGGCTTCTAAGGGGTGCGGAAGACCTTCTGGGCTACCGCCCTTCGGTGGCCTCCGCATGGCGGGGAGTGCGCTTCCGGCTGGACCCCTCTCTTCCGCCTGGGGGTGTGGACCTTTCCTACCTGTTTCCCGTGGAAGGTGGCTTTGCCCTTACGGGCTTTGGCTCCACGGGTTTTCTCTACGCCCCCTGGCTGGGGGAAAGGCTTCTTGAGGTCTTAGAATGGTAGGCCGTGTACTCGGGGGCGGTGATCGCCGGGGGGCTTTCCCGCAGGTTTGGGGAGGATAAGGCCCTTTACCCCTATCGGGGAAAGCCCCTGATCCAGTGGGTTTTGGATAGCCTAAAGGAGGCGGGGGAGCGGTTCATCGTGACCAACAGGCCCTATCCTGGCTTTGGCGTGCCCGTGTATCCCGACCTGCTCCCGGGGGCGGATAGCCTTTCCGGCCTGCACTCCGCCCTCTTTCACGCCCGCTACCCCTGGGTGGCGGTGGCGGCCACGGACCTGCCCTTTCTGAGGCCGGAATACTGGGCCTTTCTTTATGAGCACGCCCTGGCCTCCCCTTACCCGGTGGTGGTGGCCTACAACCCGGAAGGCCACCTCGAGCCCCTCATGGCCTTCTACCACCAGGACTGCCTTCCCCAGGTGGAGTTGCAGATCCGGGAAGGGGATTTCCTCCTGAGGCGGGTGATGGAGGTGTTGGGGGCCACCTATATCCCAGCGGAGGAGGTGGTGGTGCGCTTCGGCGCCCAGGTCTTCCTGAACGCCAACCGCAAGGAGGAGCTTCCGTGACGACTCCCCGGACTAAAGTCCGGGGCTTCCCAGGGTGTTTCCCTGCGGGAAAGCACGCGGGATTGCTCCCGAAGGCCCCGTCCGGGCCCAGAAAGACCTTGACTCCGTATCGGCAGGCGAGCGCAATGCTTCTGGCTCTGCCACGGGTGTTCGTTTGGAGTTTTACCCATCGGACTACCCGATGGAACCCCCTACTCCAAGTTTCAAGGTCCACGGGGAACTTTGCCCCCAAGAACATTGTACCAAATCCGTGCCCACCTGTGGTGGACGTGGGGGAGC
>NZ_KB905747.1 GCF_000381045.1 Thermus scotoductus DSM 8553
ATCCCCGGTTTGGTCAGCCTGTGTCACGCGTTAGCGTATCTTGAGGGCTATCTTGGAAACCGGGGGATTATAGCTCCCCCACACCCCCACTTTTCTCTAAAATCGCAGTGGAGGCCAGGTCATGGAGGGCATCCGCAAGGCGGCGGAAAAAGCGATTTTGGAGTTTCTGGACCTCTTCCCCATGCCCAGGGGAAGCCTCTTCGTCCTGGGGGGGTCCACCAGCGAGGTCTTGGGGGAAAAGGTGGGAACGAAGCCCAGTCTCGAGGTGGCCGAAGCCATCCTCGAGGGGCTCCTTCCCCCTCTCCTCGAACGGGGGATATGGATAGCCGTCCAGGGATGCGAGCACCTGAACCGGGCCCTGGTGGTGGAAAGGGAGGCAGCCCGGACCTACAGCCTGGAGGAGGTCACCGTCTTCCCTCATCCCAAGGCGGGAGGGAGTCTGGCCACGGCCGCCTTTCTCCGCTTCCAGGACCCCGTGATGGTGGAATCCCTAAAGGCCCAAGCCCACGGGGGAATGGACATCGGGGGCGTTCTCATCGGCATGCACCTGCGGCCCGTGGCCGTACCCCTTAGGCTTTCCCTGCGCAGGATTGGCGAGGCAGTACTCATCGCCGCCAAAACCCGTCCCAAGCTGGTGGGCGGGGCCAGGGCGGTCTACACCCAGGAGGAGATGCTCAGGAAGCTGGAAGAATATCGGCAAAAGCTTCCCTGAAAAGGGCCGCCACCCCGAGGGCCTCGTAGCGGTTGTAATAACCCATAAGGGAAAGGCGGAATACCCTGCCCTTCAAGGGCCCCTGGCCCCCGGCGATCACCGCCTGCCTTCGGGCAAAGGCCTCCTTCACCTTCTGGTAGGAAACCCCTTCGGGCAGGTAAAAGGCGGCCACCGCCGGGCTTGGCACCTCGGGCAGAGGGCTTAATCCCAGCTCCGCCCCAACCCGGTACAGAAGGTCGTTCTGCCAGGCCTTTAAGGCCAGGTGTTCGGGAAGCTTGGGCAACACCTCCTCCAGCACCGCCGCCACCGCCCCCACCAGGTTGATGGCCGGGGTCCAGGCGCTTTCCCCTTCCCTCTGGGCTTTGAGCTCCCGGGAGAGGTTCAGGTAGTAGCCCCGGGGGCGCAAACGTTCCAAGGCCCAAGGGCTTAGGGCCACAAAACCCAGCCCTGGGGGGCACATGAGGCCCTTCTGGCTACCGGAGGCCGCGGCGTCCACTCCCCAGGCCTCGAGGGCCACCTCCCGTACCAGCAAGCTGGTCACCATGTCGGCCCCCACCAGACCCTCGGGGTTGGCCTCCTTAAAGGCTCTTGCCAGGGCGGGCAGGTCCACCATGGCCCCGGTGGAGGTCTCCGAGTGAACCAGCAGTAGCCCTTGGTAACCGGGCCGGGCCACCTGCTCTGGGCCAGGCACCTCCCCGTAGGGGAGGTCCAAGCGATCCACCTCAAGCCCTGCGCTCTCGGCAATCTCGGCAAAACGCTCGGAAAACTTCCCGTAAACCGGCACCAACACCCTTTCCCCGGGAGCGAAGAGGTTCCACACCAAAGCCTCCATGGCCAGGGTGCCGCTTCCCGTGAGGATCAGGACCTCCCCTTGGGTTTGAAAGGCTTGTTGGAGAAGGTTTCTAGCCCTTAGGAAAAGCTCCCGGGCCGGCTCCGTACGGTGGTGGAGCTGGGGACGGCTAAGGGCCTCCAACGCCTTGGGGTGAAGGCGAACCGGTCCAGGGGTGAGGAGCCACTCCATGGGAAAAGTTTAGCGTAAGAAGCCTCCCACTAAGCGCTGGACCATTCGGCCAGTGAGAAGCAAGAGCCCGTGGAGAATGGCCCCCGGCCTAGGCGGGTCTCCCGGCACGTAGACATCCACGGGCACCACCTTATCCACCCCCGCCAGCACCTCTTGGCTTTCCGCAAAGACCCCGCCCGAAATGGCCTCGTTCCCCACAGCCACCACCCCTTTGGGCTCCGGCATGGCCTCGTAGGTGCGCCTTAGGGCCTCGGCCATGTTGCGGCTCACGGGGCCCGTGACCAGAAGGGCGTCCGCGTGCCGGGGCGAAGCCACCACCTGGAACCCAAAGCGGCCCATGTCGTTAAAAGGATTGCCAAGAAGGGCGATCTCCGAGTCGGCAATGCCTGTGCCCCCGGCGCTCACCTCGCGAAAGGCCAGGGTAGGTAGGCGAAGCTCTGTCCGAGGGGAAGGGGGAGGGCCTGGGTCCAGAAACCCTCCCCTGTCCAGGTCCACCCGCTGGACCAGGTCCTCCCGCCGGGTCACGGCCACCTCGAGGCGCTTTACCTCCTCCACCGCCTCTGGGCGGCCCAGAACACACCGGCCACATCCCACGCACCGGGCCAGGTCCAGCTGGAAAACCCCGCCCTCCTCCCGGAAGGCCCCGCTCGGGCAGAGGCGAAGGAGGTGGGCCCGGGCCTTGAAGAACTCCGCCTTGTAGCGGTGGAGGGTGCTAGGCATACTTCTTCCTTTGGCTATATGCATATAGCCACATACTTCCAACCTTAGGCCTCTTCGCCCCCCCCCTGTCAACATCCCCACGTGGTATCATGTCCCGCCGGCGGCCCCTTTATGCCAGAGCCCATGTTTCGCCTCCGCTACCGAAGCCCAGGGCAGGAAACCCTCCTGCTTCCCCTGCCCCAAAGCCTTCCCGGGCAGAAAGTGGGGGACCTCTTCCTCTCCCGGCGGCCCGAGGAGGTGTACGAGGCCCAGGGGAACCTCCTGGCCCGCTTTTCCCTCTCCGAGGGGGAGATCCTCGAGGTGCGCTTCCCCTTGAAGACCGAACCCCTGAAGCACCTCCCCCCCTGGGGGAAAACCCTCCTCTTTGAACCCCCGGAGGCCTGGCCCGGCATCCTGGCCCACAAGGGACACAAGGTAGAAAGGGCCTTTGGCTTTCTCCTCTCCGGCCAACCCCACGCCTGGTACCTGGTGGACGGGCTTCCCCTGGATCCCCTTCTCTACCAAACCCTCCAGGAAAACCCCACCCACCTCCTCCCCTTGGGGGTAGCCCCCGAGCCCCACCTCTACCTGGGGGGGCACGAGGGGAAAAGACTTCTCCTTTTAAGAACCCCCTGGCCAGGAGGGGAGGAACCCCTGTGGCAAGAGCTCCACCCCCTGGGGTTCCAACCCCTGCCCTTCCTTCGGGGCCTGGCCTTCGCCAGCCTGGGGGTTTCCGCCCTGGGCCTGGCCACCGGTCCTTGGTTCTACCTTCCCTACCTGGGGGCGCTGATCCTGCAGCAGGGGCCTGCCCTCAAAAAGCTTTTCCTGCGCACCCCGCGCCACGTTTTGGAAAGCCTGTTCTTCCACGCCTTCGCCCTTTCCGTAACGGTAAACCCCAGGCCGGAGCTCGGCCTGGGGTACCTGGCGCTCTTCCTCTGGAACCGGCTTAGGCCTTCCGCCGCAACTCCGAAAGAATCTCCCGAAGAAGCTTGACCTCCTCTGGTGGCTCGGGAGGAGGGGGTGGGGCCGTCTCCTCCGCCTTCTTGCGCCGCTTTTCAATCTCCTGCATGGGCACCACGATCAAGAAGTAGATGGCCGCCCCCACCACCAGGAAGTTCACCACGGCGTTGATAAACTTCCCCAAGGCGATGGGCCCCAGCTTGATGGCGGAAAAATCCGGCGCCCCTCCCAAAGCCCCGATCAAGGGGGTGAGGATATCCGCCACCAAGGAGTTCACCACCTGGCCGAAGGCCCCACCGATGACCACGGCCACCGCCAGGTCCACCACGTTGCCCCGCATGATGAAATCCCTAAAACCCTTCAACATACGTACCTCCTTGCACGCTCCCTAACGCCAAACCCGGTCCGAGTTCCTGGACCGACGGCCACCCTACCCGCTCCCTTTGAAAATCTTGTGAAAAGAACCCTCGCCTGAAAGGCCAACCCCGCCCTTCTCCTGCCTTCCAGACCTGGCCCGCTTTGGGAAAGACCCTCACCGAAGGGAGAAGCCCAGGCGGTATATAATGCCCCCGAACCCCCGATGGGCCAAGGTCAGCCCGAAGGGCTGCCTTGCGGGCTCAAAGCGCGGGGCCTAGGAGGTAAAGCATGGCCAAGGTTAGGCTGGAGCACGTTTGGAAGCGCTTCGGCAAGGTAGTGGCGGTCAAGGACTTCAACCTGGAAACCGAGGACGGGGAGTTCGTGGTCTTCGTGGGGCCTTCGGGCTGCGGCAAGACCACCACCCTGCGGATGATCGCCGGCCTCGAGGAAATCTCCGAGGGCCGCATCTACATCGGTGACCGCCTGGTGAACGACGTGCCTCCCAAGGACCGGGATATCGCCATGGTCTTCCAGAACTACGCCCTATACCCCCACATGAACGTCTACGAGAACATGGCCTTCGGCCTGCGCTTAAGGCGCTACCCCAAGGACGAGATTGACCGCCGGGTGAAGGAAGCCGCCCGCATCCTTAAGATTGAGCACCTCTTGAACCGCAAACCCCGGGAGCTCTCCGGCGGCCAGCGCCAGCGGGTGGCCATGGGCCGGGCCATCGTGCGGGAGCCCAAGGTCTTCCTCATGGACGAGCCCCTTTCCAACCTGGACGCCAAGCTCCGGGTGGAGATGCGGGCGGAGATCGCCAAGTTGCAAAGGCGGCTTGGGGTCACCACCATCTACGTGACCCACGACCAGGTGGAGGCCATGACCCTGGGCCACCGCATCGTGGTCATGAAGGATGGGGAGATCCAGCAGGTGGACACTCCCCTAAACCTCTACGACTTCCCCGCCAACCGGTTCGTGGCGGGCTTCATCGGTAGCCCCTCCATGAACTTCATCCGCGCCCAGGTGGAGGTACAGGGGGAGAAGGTTTACCTGGTGGCCCCGGGCTTCCGGGTCCGGGCCAACCCCATCCTGGCCCAGGCCCTGAGACCCTACGGGGGCAAAGAGGTCTGGATGGGCATCCGCCCCGAGCACCTGGGCCTGAAGGGCTACACGGTGATTCCCGAGGAGGAAAACGTCATCCGGGGCGAGGTGGATGTGGCCGAGCCCCTGGGGGCGGAAACCGAGATCCACGTGAGCGTGGACGGCACGGTCCTGGTGGCCAAGGTGGACGGCCACGCTCCGGTGAAGCCCGGGGATAGGGTGGAGCTTCTGGCCGACACCTCCCGCCTCCATGCCTTTGACGTGGAAAGCGACCAGACCATCGGCCACGCCCAGGAACGGGAAGCGGTGGCCCGCTAGGAATAGGCCTTTGGGCGGGGGATGCCCTCCCCCGCCCTTATCATGGAGGGGTGAGCCGGCGGGATAAGCCCTTCATCATAGGCATCGCTGGGGGAAGCGCCAGCGGCAAAACCACCCTGGCCCGCTCCCTGGCTAAGGCCTTGGGGGAACGGGTGGCCCTGCTCCCCATGGACCACTACTACCGGGATCTTTCCCACGTGGCCTTCCCGGAGCGCCTCCAAGCCAACTACGACCACCCGGAGGCCTTTGACCTTCCCCTCTATCTTGAGCACGTGCACGCCCTTCTTTCCGGGCAGGCGGTGGAAATGCCCCTTTACGACTTCCGGGCCTATACCCGAAGCCCGAAGACGGAAAGGGTCCTGCCCGCTCCCGTCGTCATCCTCGAGGGCATCCTGGTCCTCTACCCCGAACCCCTAAGGGCCCTTATGGACCTCAAGGTCTTCGTGGATGCGGACGCCGACGAGCGTTTCATCCGACGGTTGGAGCGGGACGTCCAGGAACGAGGACGTAGCCTGGAAAGCGTGGTGCGCCAGTACTTGGAAAAGGTAAAACCCATGCACCTGGCCTTCGTGGAACCCACCAAGCGGCATGCGGACGTGATCCTGCCCGGTGGCGGGCAGAACCCGGTAGCCTTGGAGATGCTCAAGGCCAAGGCCTTGGCCCGCCTGGCGGAGATGGGGGTAGCATGAAAAGGTTCCTCCACCTTCTCCTCCTCCTGGCCCTGGTGCCCTCCCTCCTGGCCCTTCCACCCCGCCTGCGGGCGGAGCGGCCAGGTCCCGTGGTGCTACTCCTGGATGCGGAAGCCCTGCGGGAGGAAGCCCAAAGCCAAGGGAAAAGCCTTCTAGAGGTGCTGGAGTCCTACCGCCCCCTGGGGGTCAGAGGGGTGGCCTTCCCGGAACGGCTTGTGAAGGACTGGGTGGGGCAAGGGGAACTTCTTTACCGGAGCGGGAGGGAGCTTTTGGAAGCGGGGCTACCCGCCAAACCCAACTGGTACTACCTCCGGGGCAACCGGGAGCTTCTGGAGCTCTTACAGGCGGCCTATGACCTTCCCCACGAATGGGTGGGTCCTTGGCTGGGCTTCCCCCTGGATGTCCAGGCCTTCCCTGCCTTTTATCCCTTGGAGGAGGTCCGGGCTGCCAAGGAAGCTGGGTTTTTCGTGGCGGTCCGCCCCATCAACCAGCGTTACCGCCGCCTGGATGCTTCCCTGCCCATCGTTCCCAAGGAGGCGGACGCCGTGGTCTTCGCTGGCCTCGAGGCCCTGGGCTACCCCTACCGCCTGGAGGAAGCCCAAGAGCGGGTCCCGGTACCCGTGGCCCTCATTGAGGGCACGCCCCAGCCCGGGCTTGCCGCCTACCGGGAAAAGGGCATCCTGAGGCTTTTCAGCCTACGGTACGAGTGGCAGCTCACCCTGACCCCCGAGGAAGCCGCGGACAAGTACGTTTTGGCCGCCAGGGAACGGGGGCACCAGCTCCTTTACTTAAGGCCCTACCCCTACCGGCAGGACACGGAGCGCCTCCTAGCGCGGATCCAGGAGGGGCTCGCGGCTAGCGGCATCCCCCTGGGTCACCCCAAGCCCCGGGAGTTCACCCCTAGCCCCCTTCGCCACGCCGCCTGGGTGGGGGTGGTTGCGGGCTTGGGCCTTCTGGCCCTGGGGCTTTCCGTCTACGGACCCCTGGTGGCCTTCCTCCTCCTGCTCCTGGCCCTGGGCTATGCGGGAAGCCAAGCCGGGGCCCTTTTGGCCGCCTTGGTCTTCCCCGTGCTGGGCTTTTTGGGTCCCCGGAATGGCCTCTGGATGTGGCTTCGCACCCTGGGCTACGCCCTGGCCGGGACGGTTTTCCTCTCGGCCCTGGGCTCCACCCCGGAGACCATCCTGGGGCTTCAGGCCTTCAAGGGCGTTTCCCTCACCCTCCTGGTGCCTCCCCTCCTGGTGGCCCTCAGCTTCCTGGACAGGAACTACAAGGAAACCCTGACCCGGCTTTTCCTGCATCCCCTGCGCCTGGGGGAGGTGGCCCTGGCAGGGATGGCCCTCGCCCTTCTCCTGTTGGCTCTCCTGCGCCGGGGCAACGAGGCCCCCTTGGTCCCGGACCTGGAGCTAAAGCTTAGGAGCCTCCTCCAGGACCTCATGGTGCGCCCCCGCTTCAAGGAGGTCTTCGGCCACGCCCTCTTCCCCCTGGCCCTCCTCCTTCCCTGGCCGAGGTGGGTGCAAAACAGCATGCTCTTCCTGGCCGCCCTCGGGGTGGCCTCCATCCTGAACACCTTCAGCCACTTCCACACCCCCCTTCCTATCTCCTTCTTCAGGGTGGTGAACGGGGCGCTTTTGGGCGTTTCCCTCGGGCTTCTCGGGGTTATGCTGGTAAGGAGGCTTCGGGCATGGTGGTTGGAGTAGCGGGGTACTACGGGTTTAAAAACGCCGGGGACGAGGCCATCCTCGAGGCCATCGCCCGGGAGCTGAAGGCCCGGGGGCACCAGGTTCTCGCCCTTTCCGGCGATCCCAAACAGACCGCCAAGGAGCACGGGATCCGGGCCGCCTATCGCCTAAACCCCTTGGCCCTTCTCCAGGCGGACCTCTGGCTTTTGGGGGGCGGAGGGCTTTTGCAGGACGCCACCAGCTCCCTAAGCCTTCTTTACTACCTGTCCGTGCTCCGGACTGCCCGCTTCTTCCGCAAGAGGGTGGTGGTATTCAACCAGTCCCTCGGCCCCCTCACCCCCTGGGGGGAAAAGCAGGTGAAACGGGCCTTGCGGGGCGTGCCCATAATCCTTCGCGACCAGGATTCCTGGGAATACGCCAAGAACCTCGGCCTTTCCCCCGCCTTGGGTGCCGACCCTGCCCTCCTCCTCACCCCGCCCCCTGTAAAGCGGGAAGAGGACCTGGTTCTCGTCATTCCTCGGGCTGGGGTGGACCAGGAAGCCCTCACCAACCTCTACATCACCGCCAACCACCTGGTGCACGAGGGAAAAAGGGTGCTGGTCCTCCTCCTCCAACCCGGATACGACGACGAGGTCATCGAGATCTTCCGCCTGCACCGGGTGGAGAAGACCGCCGATCCCAGGCGGGTCCTCTACCTGGCCGCCCAGGCGGGGTACGTGATCTCCATGCGCCTGCACGGCCTCATCCTGGCGGCGGCGGCGGGCACCCCCTTCGCCGCCCTTTCCTACGACCCCAAGGTGGCCGCCTTCGCCAAGGAAACCGGGGCCTACTACCAGGAGCTCCCCGGCGACCCCATCAAGCTCTCCAAGGCGGCCGTGTACGGGCGCTACCCCGACTGGGAAAAGGTGGAAGCCCTAAAGGAGCGGGCCCGGCAGAGCTTTGACCTGGCCCTGGGGGAAGCCAGCCTGGTCAAAAAGACCCACGGACGCGGTTCAAGCGGCCCCTAAGCCCCTGGGCAAAGGCCTCCAGGTCCCGAAGGGCCTCCTCCACCTCCTGCCGGAGGAGGAACTCCCCCGGGGAGAGGCGCTTGAGCACGAGGAAGGGAGGCTGGGAAAGCACCTCCACCCCCTGGCGCACCACCTCGGGGATGAGGCCTTCCTCCACGGCCTCCGCCTCCAGATCCGCCAGCAAAAACACCTCCCCCATGGACTTGCGGGAAAGCAAAAGGAGGAAGGCAGCGAAGGCCCCGCGCTCGGAAAGCTCGGCCACCAGCCGGTCCTCCAGGGACTCCACCGCCTCGAGGTCCACAAAACCTTCCCGAAGAAGGTCCTCCAGGTCCAAAGGCGAAAGGGGAAAGCGGGCCTTAAGGCGCACCAGGCGGCTCACCGCCTCCGGGGAAAGGTATCCCACTCCCTCCGGCACCCCTTCCTTCTGGGATTCCGGCGCCAGGATAACCACGTACGCCCCTTGCTGGCGGTAGGACTTGAGCAGGCTGGGCTCCCCTTCCCCCGGACGCAGCAGCACCAGAAGCACTTGGCGGCGCCCCAAGGGGGCTTTGTACACCCACGGCGGGCCGCCTTCCAGGAGAAAGCCAAGCAGCCTCAAGTCCTCGGTAACCCCAGGGGGCTCCAAGGTCCTTTGCGGCTCGTTGGGGAAAAGCACCTCCTTGGGATAGGGTGTCACCCGCACCCGCCGCTTCTCCGGCCTGGGATCCCCTGCCTCCTTGGATTCCCTCCCGGAAGCAGCCGGCCTCGCCTCCCGCCTCTCGGGCTGGGCAGGCTCCCTGGACTCCGCCTGCCCAAGCCGGGGGAGGCCCCTAGGGGTGGCCTTAAGCTCCACTTCCTCCCCGCGGAAGTGGAGAAGGATGGTCTCGTTCGCGGCGAGGCGGCGCTTTTGATAGTAGGGCAGAAGCCCCCGCACCACCCCCTGTTTCCAGTCCACCTCCACCTCGTACACCTCCCCATCCTCGTCCACGAAGCGCACCCGCTCCTTGCCGAGGAGATGCTGGCGGAGGGAGACGGTTAAGGTCATGGTTCCCGTTTGAATACAGGTGCTGGTCAGCACATAGCGTGCGGTCATATCACCTCCCGAGGTCCACCAAGGGACGGGGAATCCCTGAAGTAAGCATATAATACACCTCGTAGGCCACGGCAAGGGTACGCTCCACATCCCCAAGGGCCCGGTGGGCTTCCCTGGGAGGAAGCTCCAGGACCTGGGAAAGAGCGTCCAGGCCGTAGCGCCTGAGGCCAGGCATGGCCCTTTTGGCCAGGCGGAGGGTGTCTACCACCGGGTTCTCCAGGGAATAGCCCATGCCCTCCAGGGCGGGCCGCAGGAACCCCAGGTCAAAGCTGGCGTTTTGGATGACCAAGGTGGCCCCCCGCAAGAGGGGATAGGCCTTCTCCAGAACCTCCTCGAGGGAAGGAGCCTCCTCCAGCTCCCAAGCGCGAATCCCCGTAAGCCTCTCGATAAAGGGGCTGGGAGGGCGGCTTGGGCGCACCAGGCTCTGAAAGCTCCTGCGCTCTCCCTGCTCCAGCCGCACCAAGCCCACTTCGATCACCTCGTTGAGGCCGGGGGAAAGCCCGGTGGTCTCCAGGTCCAAGACCACCACCGCCTCCCCGGAATAGGGGAAAGGGTAGTGCCACTCCCAAAGCCCCACCTCCTCCCCCAAGCGGAAGCGCCCGTCCAAGAGGGGCCGCACCACGGGCTCCACCGGACCCCTTAGCCCCAGGGCCTCCCCCAGGGCGGGAAGGGGCAAGGGCCTGCCCTCGGCCCTAAGCCTTCGGGCCAGGCGGGTGGCCAGGCGGTGGCGAAAGAAAGCCTCCACTACAAAGCCTCGCCCAAAGGGGTACGAAGGAAAACCCGGTCGGTAGCCTCCTCAAAAGCCAAGGCCGCCTGCAGGAGGAGTTCATCCCTCGACCAGGGAGCGAAAAGCTGAAGGCCAACAGGAAGGCCATCCTCAAAGCCGGCTGGGAAGGATAGAGCGGGAAGGCCCGCCAGGTTAGCCCCCACGGTGTAGAGGTCCTCCCGGTACATGGCCAAGGGATCGGGCCTGCCTCCCAGGAGAAAGGCGGGATGGGGGGTGGTGGGGAGGAGGAGGAGGTCCACCTCCTGAAAAAGGGCTTGGGCCTCCGCCTTAAGCCGCCTGCGGAAGGCCTGGGCCCGGCCGTAGTAGGCCTCGTAGTACCCACTGGAAAGCACAAAGGTGCCCACCAGGATGCGGCGCTTCACCTCGAGGCCAAATCGGGCCCGCGTCTCCTCCAGCACCCGCCACAGCTCCTCCCCTTCGGCCCGATAGCCGAAAAGGGTCCCGTCGTAACGGGCCAGGTTGGAACTGGCCTCGGCGGGGGCCAGGATGTAGTAGGCGTTTAAGGCCAGGGGCAGGGAAGGCCAGGAGACCTCCTTCACCTGAAGGCCAAGCCCCCGGAAAACCTCCAAGGCCTGCCGCAAAGCCCCCTCTACCCCGGGGCTATTCCCGGAAAGGGCCTCCCGCACCACCCCAAGCCGCAAGGAGGGCAGGGGCTCCGCCAAGGCCTCCTGAAACCGGGGCTTCAGGTCCAGGCTGGTGGCGTCCAGGGGATCGGGACCGGAGATGGCGTCCATGACCAGGGCGAGATCCCGCACCGAGCGGGCCATGGGGCCGATCTGGTCCAGGCTCGAGGCGTAGGCGATAAGGCCATAGCGGCTTACCCGGCCATAGGTGGGTTTAAGGCCATAGATCCCGCAGAAGGCTGCAGGCTGGCGCACGCTTCCCCCGGTATCCGACCCCAAGGCCAAAGGCGCCAGATCCGCCGCCACTGCCACCGCGCTTCCCCCGCTGGACCCCCCGGGCACCCGGGTGGGGTCAAAGGGATTCCGGCTGGGGAAAAAGGCGGAGTGCTCGGTGGAGGAACCCATCCCAAACTCGTCCAGGTTGGTCTTGCCTATGACCAGGGCGCCAAGGGCCTTTAGCCGGGCCACCGCCGTGGCCTCGTAAGGGGGCAGGAAACCCTGCAGAAGCCGGCTTCCCGCCGTGGTAGGGATTCCCTTGGTGACGATGTTGTCCTTAACGGCCACGACAAGCCCCGCAAGGGGAAGGGAAGGATCCAGGGAACGGGCCTCCTCCAGCACCCCCTCGTTTACCGTGAGGAAGGCTCCAAGGCCTGGGTCCAAGGAGCGGATCCGCTCCAGGTAAACCTGGGCCACCTCCAGGGGAGATACCTCCCCTTGCGCCACCTTGGCGCGGATCTCGTGGGCCAACATGCCCCTACTATAGCCCGAAGTGGAGATCAAACCAGTCCCGAAAGCCCCGGTAAGCCTCCTCCCCTCCCCTCGGCAAATAGGTGACGTCCCCGGGTTCGTGGCGGAACCAGGTGTACTGCCTTTTGGCGTAGGCCTTCACCGCCCGGATATCCCGGGCCAGGGCTTCCTCCAGGCTGTACGCACCCTGAAGGTACCCCACCACCTCCTTGTAGCCGATGGCCTGAAGGGCGGTCGGCATGGCGGGGTACCGCTCCAACAGGCGCTTCACCTCCTCCACCAGACCCCGGGCGAACTGGCACCTGGCCCTTTCCTCCAGTTTGGGAAAAAGCCAGGTGCGCTCAGGCCAGAGAACCAGTTTCCTGTAGGCGAACCGGGGTGGGCGAAGGGGAAAGCGGGCAGGGGGCGTTCCCGTGCGCCTTACTACCTCCAAAGCCCGCACCAGCCGCCTAGGGTTCCTATCCACCCGCAGGGCATCCTCCGGGCTAACCCGGGAAAGCTCGGCCACCAAGGCCTCAAGACCCCTTTCCTCGAGCTCCCGCCGAAGGGCCTCTTGGACCTCTGGATCGGGTGGGGGCAGGGTGGGAAGCCCCTGGGAAAGAGCCCGGATGTAGTACCCCGTCCCCCCAACCACCAAAGGCACCTTTCCCCGGGCCAGGATATCGGCGATGGCCGCCTCCGCCAGCTCCACCCAGCGCACCACGCTCAGGGCCTCGGAGGGCTCCAGGATGTCCACCAGGTGGTGGGGAACCCTTTGCCTTTCCTCCGGACTGGGCTTGTCCGTGCCGATGTCCAGGCCCCGATAGACCATGGTGGCGTCGGCGGAAACCACCTCGAGGGGAAGCTCCTCCCCAAGCCTCAAGGCCAGGAGGGTCTTCCCACTCCCCGTGGGGCCCGCCAGGACCGGGATCGCCTTCACATCCCTTATGCTAAGGGCATGCTGGAGCGCTTAGACCGCCTGGAGACCCTGCGCAAGCTGAAAGAGCTACAGGAGCGCATCGCCGAGCTGGCCTACCAGCTCACAGGGGAGGAACCCGCCGCCTGGACCCCCAAGGTGGACCTCCTCGAGGACGAGGACCACTACGTCCTCCTCGTGGACCTCCCCGGGGTGCGCCCCGAGGATTTGGAGCTTCTGGAGGAGGGAAGCCGCATCACCCTGGCCGGGATCCGCCATCCCCTGCCCGGGGTCTACCTCCTGGAGGAACGGCCCATGGGCACCTTCCGCCGCACCCTGGACCTGCCCAGCCCCATCGAGGAGGGCACCGCCCAGGCAAGCCTCCGGCAAGGGGTGTTGGAGGTGCGCTTCAAGAAGCGCAAAGGGGCTCCCCTGCCCCTCTCTCAGTAGCGCACCTGGTGGCAGGCCCGGCAACGGGGCTCGTAGTGCTCCTTGGCTCCCACCAGGATCACGGGGTCCGTGTAGCGGGCGGGCTTCCCGTTCACCAGGCGCTGCGTGCGGGTGGCAGGGGCTCCGCACTGGGCGCAGATGGCCGTAAGCTTCTCCACGAACTCCGCCCGGGCCAAAAGCTCGGGCATGAGGCCGAAGGGCTCACCCCGGAAGTCCAAATCCAGCCCCGCCAGGATCACCCGTACGCCCTGGCAGGCCAGATCCTCCGCCAGGGAGAGAAGGCCGGCATCCAAAAACTGGACCTCGTCCACCGTCACCACCTGGGGCAAGGGGGATAGGTACGCCTTGATTTCCCTGGCATCGCCCACGGGGATGGCCTCCACCCGCTGGCCGTCGTGGCTCACCACCTGGCTTTCGTGGTAGCGGGTGTCCAGCCGGGGCTTGAACACCAAAACCCGCTGCCGGGCGATGAGGGCCCGCTTGACCCTGCGGATGAGTTCCTCGCTCTTGCCCGAGAACATGGGCCCGGTGATAACCTCAATCCAACCCTGACGATGCAGTACCGGGGGCATCCTGGCCCAGATTCTACCCGGGCATAGGATATACTTTCTCCAAAATGTCGGCCTTGGACCGGGTTCGGAGGATGCTGGAGGAAGGCTCTGAGGGGAAGGCCCTGGTCTTTCTTTGCCAACTCTCCTCCCCTCAACCCCCACGAAGAGGCCCTGGCCCGCGCTTATGACGAATAGCGAGCGGAGGGAGCGATCCTGGGGAAGAGGGGACGATAAAAGCACACCTGCCCCATTCCCCATAGAAGTGCTGGGAATAAGCCGAAGGGAGCCGCCACGGGAAACCCTGTTCCTGACCCTAACCACGGAAACGGCGAGGCCTTAAAGGGCCTCGCCGGAGACCAAAAACCTGCCCTTACCGTCCCTTGCGGTAGGAACCCCCGTAGCGGCGCTGGAAGCGTTCCACGCGGCCTTCCGTGTCCACAAAGCGCTGCTGCCCCGTGTAGAAGGGGTGGCAGTTGCTGCACACTTCCACGTGGATCTCCGGGCGGGTGGAATAGGTGTGGATGACGTTGCCGCAACCGCAGATGATGCGGGCGGGAACCAGCTTGGGGTGGATGCCTTCCTTCACGTTTCGCCTCCTTTCGCACGGTCTTGGCCGTGCGCAAAACCATCTCCTACTCTACCAGGACCCCGGGGCATCCCGCAACCTCAAGGCGGGGGCAGGCGACGCCACCTGGGTCCGAAGAGGCGGCGGCGTAGCCGCTCCCAGGCCATCCAGAACACCCCTACCCCCACGCCCAAAACCGCCAGGAGCCAGAGAATCCCCAAAACCCCAAGCCCCACCAGGGCGAAAAAGAGGAGGAGAAGGGGCAGATACCAGGGAAGCCTCACGCCTTCACTTTACTCCCTAACTGGACTAGAATAAAGGATGCCCCAGGACAGGGGGGCGGTCGCGCCCGGGAGCCGAACCTCCCGGGTGAGGAAAGTCCGGGCACCATAGGGCAGGGTGCCAGCTAACAGCTGGGCGGGGTAACCCGACGGAAAGTGCCACAGAGAAAAGACCGCCAGCGGCCAGGCCAAGGCCTGGTGCGGGCAAGGGTGAAACGGTGGGGTAAGAGCCCACCGCGCCTCCTGGAGACAGGGGCGGCACGGCAAACCCCACCCGGTGCAAGGCCCAGTAGAGGGGAAGGGCTTGCCCGGCCCGCCACAACCCCTGGGATGGGCCGCTTGAGGCCGGCGGCGACGCCGGTCCCAGAGAGATGACCGCCGAAAACAGAACCCGGCTTACGCCCTATCCTGGGGCTCCCCAAGCTTCGGCTTGGGGTTTTTCTTTGCATCCGGGGTGGGAACCAAGTGGGACCTAGGTGGGAGGTAGTGGAAAACTGTGGGGAATCCGTGCTATACTCCTGGGCAAGAACTCCTCTGCGGGCAAGGCTCCAAACCGGACGCCCAAGCCCAGCCAGCCCCAGAGGGTGGGACCAGGTGGGAAATGCCCTTCGGCGAGTATCAGTACAGCCTGGACGACAAGGGGCGGGTGGTGATCCCCGGCCCCTTCCGGGATTTCCTCGAGGACGGCCTGGTGCTCACCCGCGGAATGGAGGGCTGCCTCTACGTCTTTCCCTCGGACCGCTGGCGCAAGATTGAGGAGCAGCTGGTCAACCTCCCCCTCACCGACGCCCAGGCCCGGGCCTTCGTGCGCTTCTTCTACTCCGGGGCCCACAAAACCCGCATGGACAACGCCTCCCGGGTCCTGATTCCCCCACCCCTCCGCCAGTTCGCTGGTCTTCAGGAAGGTGGGGAGGTGGTGATCGCCGGTGCCCCGGGACGGCTGGAGATCTGGAGCCAGGAACGCTGGTGGAAGACCATTGAGGAGATCATGCAAAGCCCCCCGGCCCCCGAGGCCCTCAAGGGGCTTATCGGATAGGAGACTATGGACGCCATTACCGAGCACATTCCCGTTCTTTACGAAGAAGTTCTAAACCTCCTGCAAGTCCGCCCGGGGCAGGTGTACGTGGACGCCACCTTGGGGGGGGCTGGGCACACCAAGGGCATCCTGGAACGCGGAGGCCTGGTCATCGGCCTGGACCAGGACCCCGAGGCCGTGGCCCGGGCAAGGGCCCTGGGACTCCCTGGGCTTAGGGTTTTTCAGCGGAACTTTCGCCATCTAAAGGAAGTCCTCCAGGAGGCCGGGGTTAGCCAGGTGGCGGGCATCCTGGCGGATCTAGGGGTGAGCAGCTTCCACCTGGAGGATCCCAAGCGGGGCTTCAGCTACCAGAGGGAAGGCCCCCTGGACATGCGCATGGGGGAGGAGGGCCCCACCGCCTACGAGGTGGTGAACACCCTTCCCTTGGAAGACCTCCGGCGGATCCTGTTGGACCTGGGGGAGGAGAAGCAGGCCCATCGCATCGCCAAGGCCATCGTGGAGAGAAGGCAGAAAGCCCCCATCCGCACCACCCTGGAGCTGGCCGAGGTGGTGCGGCGGGCGGTGGGCTTCCGGAAGGCAGGACACCCCGCCCGTAAAACCTTCCAGGCCATCCGGATGTACGTGAACAACGAGCTGGGTGCCCTGGAGGAGTTCCTCAGGCAAGCCGAGGAGGTTTTGGCCCCTGGAGGAAGGCTTCTGGTCATCACCTTCCACTCCCTGGAAGACCGGGTGGTGAAGCGCTTCCTGAAGGAAAGCAGCCTCAAGATACTCACCAAAAAGCCCATCACCCCAAGCCCAGAGGAGGTAGCGAAGAACCCCAGGTCCCGTAGCGCCAAGCTCAGGGCGGCGGAGAAGGAGGTGGCCTGATGCACCGCCAGGGAAGCCTGGGCACAACCCTTCGCTTCGGCCTCCTCTACCTCCTAGCCCTCCTTCTGGTCTTCGCCGTGGGCCACCGCAACCAAGCGGAGAAGGCGCACCTGGCCAAGATGGAAGAGGAGCTCGCCAGGTTCAAAGCCCGGGAGGAAGCCTTGCTCAAGGAGAGGTGGCAGGCCAACGAGCCCCACCGGGTGCTCTCCTGGGCCAAGGAAAAGGGCTTCGTGCCCATGAGCCAAGGGAGGTGGGGGGAGTGACCGTAGGGGTAAGCCGGGTCTCCTGGGTTTTTCTGGGATTCGCCCTCTGGGTGGCCCTCTTCGGCTTGGGCCTTTACAGCCTGATCGCCCGCCCTCCAAGGCTCTCCGCTCCCTTGCCTCCCGCCGCTCCCCCTCGAGGCACCCTGTATGCCCAGGATGGCACCCCCTTGGCCCTGGACCTCGAGGAAGGGCGCTACTACCCCCTGGGAAAAAGCGCCAGCCAGCTCCTGGGCTTCGGGGAACGGGGCACGGGGAAGGGGCTTGAGGGGCTGGAACGGGATTTGAACGGGGCCCTGGAGGCAGGCCGCTCCTTCACCCTCACCCTGGACCCCTGGATCCAGGCCATGGCGGAAAGGGCCCTATGGGAAGGGTTAGCGCGAAGCCGGGGAGCCTTTGGCACCCTGCTGGTCATGGACCGGGAAGGCAACCTCAGGGCCGTGGCCAACGGGCCAGCCTTTGATCCCCTAGCCCCCAGGGGGGATCCCAACCGGGACATCTCCTGGCGGAACCACGCCTTTCTGGTACCCCTGGAGCCCGGTTCCACCATGAAGGCCCTCACCGCGGCCATGCTCCTGGAAGAGGGCAAGGCCACCCTGGCCACCCGGGTGGAAGCCCCCATGCACCGGGTGGTGGATGGCTGGACCATTCGGGATGCAGTGCCCCACCCTTCCGTCCTCACCCTGGCCGAGGTGCTTCGCTACTCCTCCAACGTGGGCATCAGCCTAATGGCCGAGGCTTTGCCCAAAGAGGTTTTCTACACGTACATGGAAAAACTGCACCTAACCGACTCCCGTCCCCTCCCCGGGGTGCGGGTGGCAAACCCCGTGGTCAGTCCTCCGGGAACCTGGAGCCGTGCCGCCTACGCCAACCACACCTTCGGCCAGGGTTTCCTTATCACTCCCCTTCACCTCACCGCTGCCTTCAACACCCTGGTGGACGGCCTCTACCGCCCACCCAGGCTCTTCGCCCAGCAAGAAGGCCAGCCTGAGCGGGTCTTCTCCCCCGCCACCGCCAGGGCCATCCGCCAGGCCCTGAAAGAAGGCCTTGCTCCCCGTGCCTCCCTAGCAGGGTACCCCTTGGCGGGCAAGACCGGAACCGCCCAGGTGGTGGTAAACGGAAAGTATTCCAAGGAGGTCTTTACCGCCTGGTTCGCCGGGTTCGTTCCCGGGGATGAGCCCCTTTACACCGTGGTGGTGGCCGTACACCACCCCAAGGGGGAGATCAACGGCAGCCAGGTGGCCGCCCCCATCTTCCGGGAGGTGGCCGCCGGGCTCTTGGCGTACCGGGGCGTACCCCCCTATGCTGAAGGGCGGTGAGTGGCTTGTGTATCTTCATCATGTTAGGGAAGTAACGCCGGAGTGGGTGGCCAGGGCCACCGGGGGAAGGCTTCACCCTGGGGGAAAAGCCGTGCGCGACCTCCACTGGGATAGCCGCGAGACCACCCCCGGCAGCCTCTTCGTGGCCTTGCCCGGGAAACGGGTCCATGGACGGGAGTATGTGGACGAAGCCCGGGCCAAAGGAGCCCACCTGGTCCTCTCCGACCGTCCAGGACCCGCCACGGTGGAGGTGGCGGACACCCACCAGGCCCTTCTCCACCTGGGAAGGGCCTTGCGGGAGCTTTTCCCCGGCCAGGTGGTGGCGGTGGGAGGCAGCTCGGGCAAAACCACCACCAAGGAAGCCCTGGCCCAAGGCCTGGGGTTCCCCGCTCCTCCGGGCAACCAGAACACGGCTCCGCCTCTCGCCCGCTTTCTCCTGAGGCTGGATCCCCAGGCCCCGGGCTGTGTGGTGGAGCTCGGGGTGGATCGGGTGGGCGAGATGGCCGAGCTCATGGGCCTGGCCAGGCCGCACCTTGCGGTGCTCACCGCCTTGGGAGAGGAACACCTGGAAGCCTTCGGCAGCCTCCAGGGAGTGGTGGAGGAGGAAGCCGGCCTGCTCTCCGCCCCCCAGGCCCTGGTGAGCCTCCAGGCGGCCGAGGTCCTGGAGCGCTTCGGCCGGGGCCGGGGCCTTCCCACTTACGGCTTTGGCGAGGCCACCTTCCGGGGAGAGGACCTGAGGCTTCTCCTTCACGAAACCCGCTTCCGCTATGGGACCCTCGAGGTCCATATCCCCTACCCCGGCATGGGCCCGGCCCTGGCCGCCTTGGCCGCCTTGGGGGTGGCGGAGATGCTGGGCCAGGATCCCAAGGAAGTGGCGGAGAGGCTAGCCCACCTGGTGCTTCCCCCGGGGCGGATGGAGCGGCGGGAAAAGGATGGGGTGGTGTTCTTGAACGACGCGTACAACGCCAACCCCCTTTCGGTGAAAGCGGGCCTGGCCTGGCTGGCCCTGCAACCCGGCAGGAAGTGGGTGGTCCTGGGGGAGATGCGGGAACTGGGGGAGGAAGCCCTAAGGCTTCACCTGGAAGTGGCCCAGGAAGCAGCCCGGCTGGGCCTTAGACCCCTTTACGTGGGAAGCCACGCCAAAGCCCAGGCGGCCCTGGGTGGGGAAGCGGTGGAAACCCTCCAGGAGGCCCTCCTTTGGCTTAAGGAAAGGGTACGGCCCGGCGACCTCGTCTATCTGAAGGCCTCGAGGAGCGTGGGCCTGGAAAGGATTCTGGAGCTATGGGACGCCTGAACGCCCTGGCCCTTCTCGCCCTCCTCAGCGCCTGTGCTCCCCTCCAGGCCACTGCCCCTGTGCTTTCCTACCCAGGCGGCTTTGCTGAGGGAGGATGGGTGACGGGCCGCTTCTTTGTGGCCCTGCCAGGACCTCCCCTCTTGCTGGATGCTGACCAGCAAAGCCTCTACGCCGCCTACCCGTACCAGCTTCTCATCTACCGGGATGGCTATTGGCAAAGCCTTCCCCTGCCGGGCATCCCACGATTTCTTAGGGCCTCTTCAGGGAAAGTGGTCGTGGGGCTAGGAGAAGGCGTGTACACGGAGGAAGAATTTCTCCCCTACCCTGCCCGGGACGCCGCCTGGAGCCATGAAGGGCTCTTCTGGGTAGGAGAAAAGGGGCTTTACCGGGAAGCCACCCTTCTCCGCCCGGGGGCTTTCTCCCAGGTAGTGGCCTTGGACGCCGGGGTGGTGGCCCTGGGCCAGGAAGCCTACTTCTACCCGGAGGGCCTCCTCCTCCCCCTGCCCCAGGTTGTCCGCAAAGCCCAGCCCGGGGCCTGCGGGGTGGTGGCCCTCATGGAAGGCTGGGTCTACTTGGTGCGGCCTGAGGGAGCCAAACCAGTGGCGGAAGCCCAGGACTTTGCCGCCTGGGGAGAAACCCTCTACCTCACCCCGGGCAGGCGGGTGGTTTCCTGCAAGGAGGTGGTATGGCCCTAGCCCTTCTCCTCTCCTGGTTCCTCACGGCAGTCTGGATCGTGTTCATGAGAAGCCTGGGCCTGGGCAAGAAGGTGCGTACCGACGGGCCTCAAAGCCACCTGGCCAAGCAGGGTACCCCCAGCATGGGGGGTGTGGCCTTTCTCCTGGCCGGCTTTCTGGCCTACAGCCTGATAGGGCGGGACGGGTTCGCCGGTCTTTGGCTCCTGGGCCTGGGCTTCGCCCTCCTGGGGCTTTTGGACGACCTGGGGGGAAGCCTCGCCCGGCCCCTAAGGGCCCGCGAGAAACTCGCCCTGCAGACCCTCATGGCCCTGATCTTTGCCCTTTGGGCGGTGCGGGAGGTGGCCTACACTCCCTGGCCCCTTGCGGATGTGCTCCTCATCCTCCTGGCGGTGGTGGGCGCGGCCAATGCCTTCAACTTCACGGATGGTCTGGATGGGCTTTTAGCCAGCATCGCCGCCGTGCTCCTCCTTCCCTTTTACCCTTACCCCTTTGCCCAAACCCTCCTCGGGGGGCTTTTGGGCTTCCTGTGGCACAACGCCCCCCGGGCCAAGGTCTTCATGGGGGACACGGGAAGCCAGGCCCTGGGGGCCATGCTGGCCGGGCTTTTCACCCTTACGGGAAAGCTTTGGCTTCTGCCCTTGGCAGGCATCATCCCCGTACTGGAGGTGCTCTCCGTGGTGGTTCAGGTCCTCTACTTCCGGAGGACGGGGAAGCGCCTTCTGCGCATGAGCCCCCTGCACCACCACCTGGAGCTTTCCGGATGGGAGGAAAGCAAGATCGTCTTCCGCTTCGCCATCCTCACGGCCCTGGCCACGGCCTTGGCCTTCAGCCTGGGGGGAGGAGCATGATCCTGGTCTATGGGCTGGGACGAAGCGGACTTGGGGTTCTGCGCTTCTTGAGGAAGCGGGGACTTCCCGCCCGCTTCTACGACGACCATTCCAAGGAAATAGAGGTGCAGGAGGCTTTGAGCCTGGGCTTTACTCCGGACTGGAACCTGGAGGGGGACTACCCGGAGGTGGTGGCCGCCCCTGGGGTACCCTTTTTCCACCCCCACCTCGAGGCCCTGAAGGCCCGCGGGGCCCTGATCCTTGGGGAGGCCGAGCTGGCCTACCGCCTCTCCCCCACCCCCATCATCGGCATCACCGGCACCGCCGGCAAAACCTCCACCACCCTCTTCACCGCCCATCTCCTTAGGGGGCAGGGGCTTAAGGCCCTCGAGGGGGGCAACGTGGATCCCCCCTTGGTAAGCGTGGTGGACGAGGCTGAGGTGGCGGTGGCCGAGCTTTCCAGCTTCCAGCTGGAAAGGATCCACACCTTCCACCCCCGGGTGGCGGTCCTCCTCAACCTGGGGGTGGACCACCTGGACCGACACGGAAGCGTGGAAGCCTACCACCAGGCCAAGTTGAAACTTCTCAAGAACCTCACCCCCGAGGACGCCCTGGTCTACAACGAAGGGGACCCCAAGGTGCGGCAAGCGGCCCTGGCCTCCCCCGCCCGGCTCTACCCCTTTACCCCGGGGAACTCCCCCAGGGAAACCAATCTGAGGGCGGCCCTCGAGGCGACCCGGGCCTACCTGGAACTCCTGGGCCGCCCCTTGAACACCGATCTTCTTCAAGAAAGCTTAAAAACCCTCCCCTCCCCTCCCCATCGCTTCCAGATCTTTGCCCGGAAGGGGGAGGTGGTTTTCATCGATGATTCCATCGCCACCCGCACTCCCTCGGTGGCCGCTGCCCTGGAGGCCGCCCCGGCCCCCATCGCCTGGATCCTGGGTGGGGAGGACAAGGGAGCCGACCTCGAGGCCCTACGCCCTCTCCTTTCCCGGGTACGGGTGGTTTTGGCCATCGGCCGGGATGGCCCCAAGATGGCCGAGGCCTTAGGGGGTGGGGTGGAGGTGGTGGTCCTCCCTCAGACCGATGGGCGGGCCGCCCTACGGCAGGCGGTGGCCGAGGCCTTAAAGCGCCTGGAACGGGGAAGCGTCCTCCTGGCTCCCCTGGCCGCCAGCTTCGATCAGTTCAGGAACTACCAGGACCGCGCCCAAGCCTTCCGGGAAGCGGTCTACGCCCTAGGAGGTGAGCCATGGATCCCATCCTCCTCCTAAGCGCCCTTCTCCTCATGGCCTTCGGCCTCCTGGGGGTGGGGGTGGCCGAGCCAACCCTCCTTCCCAACCATCTCCTTCGCATCAGCGTGGCGCTTGGGGCCATGATCCTAGGCCTTCTCCTGCCTCCCGCAAGGCTCCTTCGCCACGCCCGCTTCCTGCTTGCCGCCACCTTCGTTCTCCTCGCGTTGGTCCTCATGGTGGGAAGCGGCCCGGGAGGGGTGCGGCGGTGGTTTTACCTGGGGCCCTTAGCCTTCCAACCCTCGGAACTCGCCAAGGTGGTGCTGGTTTATTACCTGGCTTCCTTCGTCGGGCGGAAGGGAAACGACTACCCCATCGTGGGCGCCGCAGCCCTGGTGGGCCTCACCGCAGGGCTGGTGCTGGTGGAACCCGACTTCGCCACTGCCCTCTTCCTGGCAACCCTGGCTGGCCTCCTCTTTATCCTTGCGGGGGTACCCTGGCGGAGGCTCATCATGGTGAGCCTGGCAGGGACCATGGTCCTAGCCCCCTTTTCCGGGATCTACTTCGCCCGCTTCCGCTATGTGTCCGAGCGCTTTACGGGCTTTGTGGATTACCTTCAAGGTGAAGCCAGCCCCTCCCAGACCGCCTACCAGGTTCTCCAGGCCCAGAAAGCCTTGATCCTGGGTGGCCCCTTCGGCCAGGGACCCTCCGGCAACCTCCCCCACCTGCCCGAGGCCCACAACGACATGGTCTTTGCCAGTGTGGTCTTCGCCACCGGCTGGCTGGGAGGGTTCGTGGTGCTCTTGCTCTACTTCCTTCTCTTCGCCCGGGGGCTCTCCCTGGCCCTCAGGCTCCCTGGACCCTTGGGGTTGGTGGCCCTGGGCCTTACCCTTTACCTCACCCTGCAGGCTGCCCTGAACATCGGGGTGACCGTGGGGTTCCTGCCGGTCACGGGGGTACCCCTTCCCCTGGTTTCCTATGGGGGAAGCTCCCTTTTGGTTTCCGGCTTCGCCGTAGGCGCCCTGATGCGCCTGGCCCGGGAAGCGTCCAGGAAGGGGGTGGAGCCATGGTCCTCCTGACCGGGGGCGGAACCGGGGGGCACCTTTTCCCCGCCTTGGCGGTGGCGGAGGAACTTAGGAGGCGGGGCCTCGAGGTCTTCTACCTGGGAAGCCAAGGGGGCCTCGAGGCCCGCCTCCTCCCCGAGACCTCCCTCCCCCACGCCTTGATCCCCGCAGGCAAGCTGGACCGAAGTGCCTTCAGGCCAAAGGAAGCCCAGAAACTCCTCCTAGGCCTTAGGGCCGCCTGGCGCCTTCTTGTTGGGACAAGGCCCAGGGCCATCCTCTCCACCGGAGGGTACGCCGGGTTTCCCGGGGCCATGGTGGGGGAACTTAAGGGGATTCCCGTCCTCCTCCACGAGCAAAACGCCAAGCTGGGTCTGGCCATAAGGCTCCTCGCCCCCCTGGCCCGGGGTCTCGCCCTCTCCGTGCCGGTAACCCTTTCCCCCGGGCTTGCCCGCAAGGCCCGGGTCACCGGTTACCCCGTGCGGGAGGTACGCTACCCCAAGGCCGAGGCCAAGGCCAGGCTGGGCTTTCCCCCGGACAAGCCCTTGCTCCTCATTCTCGGGGGAAGCCAGGGCAGCCTGGAGCTCAACGAGAAGCTCCCTCCCCTGCTGAAACCCCTACGCCTCCCTGTCCTTCACCAGGTGGGGGAGCGCTGGCTGGAGCGTTACCGGCATCTGGAGGAAGATGGCTACCGGATTGCGGGGTTCGTGGACGCACCCCTGGCCATGAGCGCCGCGGATCTCCTCCTTGCCCGGGCCGGGGCGGGCACCCTGGCGGAGGCTGCCTACCACCGCCTCCCCGCCTTGCTGTTTCCCCTTTCCCCCAGCCTGGACGGAGGTGCCCAGGCGGCCAACGCCCAAGCCTACCGGCAGGCAGGTGGTGCGGAGCTTGGGGATCTGGCGAGGCTTGCCAAGCAGGTGGAAGGGATCCTGGCCCACCCCGAGCCCTACCGGGAGGGTATGGCCCGCCTTTCCCCTGAGGGCGCCGCGGGCAGGCTGGCGGATTGGCTGGAGGAATTCCTATGACACGGGTACACATCATGGGCCTCGAGGGAGTGGGCATGAGCGCCTTGGCCCGCCTCCTACGGGGAGAAGGAATAGAGGTAACCGGGTGCGACCTAGCCCCTGGCCGGCGGGCGGAAAGCCTGGGGGTCCCGGTCCATAGGGGCCATGATCCCGGCCATCTCCAGGAGGAGGACACCCTGGTGGTTCCCACTCCCATCCCCCTGGACCACCCCGAGGTGGAGGAAGCCAGGCGCAAGGGGATGCAGGTGCTGAGGAGGATGGAGCTTCTTGCCCATCTGCTAAGGCAAAGACCCTCCTTGGGGGTTACGGGTACCCACGGCAAGACCACCACCACGGGGATGCTGGCCAGCATCCTCCTGGCCGCGGGCCTGGATCCCTGGGTACTCCTCGGGGGCGAGCTTTCCCTCCTACCTGGAAACGCCCGCTTCGGCCTCGGCCCCCGCCTGGCGGAGGTGGACGAGTCCGATCCCCTCTTCCAGGAGGTGGAGGTGGCGGTGGCGGTGGCCACCAACCTCGAGGCGGACCACATCGCTCCCGCCGGGCAAAGGGCCCCCAACTACCATGCGAGCCTGGAGGAGTTGGAAAAAGCCATGCGGGGCTTTTTGAGCAGGGCCAAGACGGTGGTGGTGCCCACCTTCGACCCCAGGCTTCTAAGGCTTTCCCAGGGATTCCCCAGGAAGCTTTTCGGGGAGGGAGGGGATCTTTGGGCCGAGGAAACCGAGCTTGGACCCACGGGAAGCCGTTTCCAGCTCGTGTACCAAGGCCGGACCCTGGGGGAGGCCAGGCTCCAAGTCCCGGGCGCTCACAACGTGCAAAACGCCCTGGCTGCCGCCTTAGCCGCTCTAAGCTTCGGGGTGGAACCCAAGGCCATCCTCGAGGGCCTGGCCCGTTTCCCGGGGGTGGGGCGCCGGTTCCAAAAAATCGGAGAAGTGCGGGGTGCGTGGGTGGTGGACGATTACGCCCACCATCCCACGGAGCTAAAGGCCACCCTGGCCACCGCCAAGCTCCTGGGCCGCCGGGTTCGGGTGCTCTTCCAGCCCCACCGCCTCCTCCGTACCCAGGAGCTTTGGGAAGGCTTTGCCGAGGCCCTATCCTCCGCACACGAAGTGGTGGTTCTTCCCGTGTACACCGCAGGGGAAAAGGCGGGTATCACCCCCGAAGCCCTTTCCCGAAGGATCGCCGAACGGCTTCTGGCCCTGGGGAAATCTGCCCGTTTTCTGGACAAGGAGGAGGCCTTGGCCTACGCCAGGGCCACCGCCACCCCAGAGGACCTCTGGCTCACCCTGGGGGCCGGGGACGTGACGGAGCTCGCCTGGAGGCTCGTCCATGAGGATTGAACGGGTGCTTCTTAAGGACTACACCACCTTAGGGGTGGGAGGCCCGGCGGAGCTTTGGACCGTGGAAACCCAGGAGGACCTCCTTAAGGCCACGGAGGCTCCTTACCGGGTCCTGGGGAATGGCTCCAACCTTCTGGTAATGGACGAGGGGGTGCCCGAAAGGGTGATCCGCCTTGCAGGGGAGTTCGCCACCTATGACCTAAGGGGCTGGGTGGGAGCGGGGGTCCTCCTTCCCCTCTTGGTACAGGAGGCTGCCCGCCAAGGGCTTTCCGGTCTCGAGGGCCTCCTCGGCATCCCCGCCCAGGTGGGGGGTGCGGTCAAGATGAACGCGGGCACCCGGTTCGGGGAGATGGCGGATGCCCTCGAGGCGGTGGAGATCTTCCACGAGGGCCGTTTTCACATCTACCTCCCCCAGGAACTGGGCTTCGGCTACCGCCAAAGCCGCCTCCCCCCCGGGGGCATCGTAACCCGGGTCCGCCTGAAGCTGAAAGAGCGCCCCCTGGAGGAGATAAGGCGGCGCATGGCCGAGGTGGACGCCGCCAGGAAGGGCCAGCCCAAGCGGAAAAGCGCCGGCTGCGCCTTCAAAAACCCCCCGGGCCACTCCGCAGGAAGGCTCATAGACGAACGGGGCCTCAAGGGCCTCAGGGTGGGCGATGCCATGGTATCCCTAGAACATGGAAACTTTATCGTTAATCTGGGACAGGCCACGGCCAAGGACGTGTTGGAACTCCTAAAGCGGATCCAGGAAGAACTTCCCCTGGAGCTGGAGTGGGAGGTGTGGCCTTGAGGTTTAGTGGCTTTTTCACAGGTGGGGATTAAGATGTGGGGGATGAGGCTTCTGCTGGCCTTGCTCCTCGCCGCCACCTTATATGTGGCCAGCCTGGTGCTCTTCCCCGTGGAACACATCGTGGTGATGGGCAACCAGCATCTGAAAACCGAGGAGATCCTCGCCCGCACCCAGCTCTATGCGGGCGAGCCCTGGCTTTGGATTCGCTCCGACCGCCTCCAAGGCCTTCGGCGGGATCCCTGGGTGGCGGAAGCCCGGCTGGAGAAGCCCCGAGTAGGAGAGGTTCGCCTGATCCTGAGGGAACGGGAGCCCTTCCTTCCCCTGGCGGACGGCAACGCCTTGGCCACCGACGGGACCGTGCTTCCCGGAGGGGCCCCCATGGCCAAGGGCCCCCGGGTGGAGGGCGAAGGTCCCCTACCGGTCCAAGACCTCCTGGCCTTAGCCCGCGCCTACCCCGAGGCCACCCGGCTTCGCTACACGCCCGCCGGGTTCTGGGTGGAAACACCCCAGGGCGTGGCCTTTGCCCCGGAAGCCCAGCTTCTAGTAAAGTATGCCCAGGCGGGCGTACCAAAGGGCAGGGTTTACCTGTATTCTTGGGGGGTGAGTGTAAGCCCATGATTATCGCTGGATTGGACGTCGGCACCAGCAAGGTCACCACCGTGATCGGGGAACTGGCCCCCGATGGCGTGCTGGATATCATCGGCGAGGGCAACGTGCCCTCCCAGGGCTTGAAGCGGGGCGTGGTGGTCAACCTGGAGCGCACCACGGAGGCCATCCGCCAAAGCGTCCACCAGGCGGAGAGGGTGGCCGGGGTGAAGGTGGAGCGGGTCATCCTGGGGGTGGGAGGACCCCATCTCAAAAGCGTGACCAGCCACGGCCTGGCCGCCATCCGCCGGGGTCAGAGCATCAGCGCCGCCGACGCGGAGCGGGCCATCGAGCAGGCCAAGGCCTACCCCTTTGACACCGACCTGGAGCTCCTGCACGCCCTGCCTCTGGAGTTCAAGGTGGACGGCCAGGAGGGCATCCGCGATCCCGTGGGCATGGCGGGAGTGCGCCTCGAGGTGGACGTGCACCTGGTGGCCGCAGGCCGTGGGCCTTTGGCCAACCTGCGCCGGGCGGTGGGGGAAGCGGGTCTGGAGATCGAGGCCCTGGTGGCCCAACCCCTGGCCAGCGGTCTCGGCGTGCTGTCCCCCGAGGAGGAACACATGACCGTACTCCTCCTGGACGTGGGTGGGGGCACCACCGAGGTGGCGGTCTTCCGGGAAGGCCGTCTGGCCCACTCCTCCGTTCTGCCCTTGGGTGGGGATCACGTGACCCAGGACATCGCCCAGCTCCTCAAGATCCCCTTCGAGGAGGCAGAAAGAGTGAAGCGCAAGTACGGGGCAGCCTTGCCGGAGCTGGCGGATCCCGAGCTGGTTCTGGAGATCAACCAGGAAGGAGGGTCCTTGGGCGAGGTGCCCGCCCCCGAGCTCGCCCGCATCATCCGCCCCCGCCTGCGGGAGATCCTGCACCTGGCCCGCCAGTCGGTGGACGAGGCCCTAGGACCCTTGGAGATCAAGGTCAATCGGGTCATCCTCACCGGGGGAAGCGCCCTTCTTAAGGGCTTTGACCTCCTGGCAAGGCAGCAGTACGGCCTTCCCGTGCGGGTGGGTAAGCCCCATGGGGTTTCCGGGCTCACCGACGTGGTGGCCACCCCCGCCCACGCCACCGCCGTGGGCTTGGTCCGGTACGCCACCACCTTGCCCCTCACCGCACCCGAGCCCCGGAGGGCCCGGGAAAGGAGGGAACGGCGTGAGGAAAAGGCTAAGGGTGAGGGTCTTTGGGCGAGGATCAAGGAGATTCTGAATAACCTGTTCTAGTTCTGGATCTATTTGGGGAGAGGAGGCAGAGATGGAGGGAGCGGTTATCAAGGTCATCGGTCTCGGGGGAGCGGGGAACAACGCGGTGAACCGCATGATTGAGGCGGGGCTTTTGGGGGTGGAGTTCATCGCCGCCAACACCGACGCCCAGGTGCTGGCCAAGAGCCTGGCCGACCAGCGCATTCAGCTTGGGGAGAAGCTCACCCGGGGCCTTGGGGCCGGGGCCAACCCCGAGATCGGGGAGAAGGCGGCCCTCGAGGCCGAGGACCTCATCGCCGAAGCCTTGGACGGGGCCGACCTGGTCTTTATCACCGCCGGCATGGGGGGAGGTACCGGAACGGGAAGCGCCCCGGTGGTGGCGGATATCGCCAAGCGGCTTGGAGCCCTCACCGTGGCCGTGGTGACCCGCCCCTTCAGCTTCGAAGGCCCGAAACGCCTCAAGGCGGCGGAAGAGGGTATCAAGCGCCTTAAGGAGCGGGTGGACGCCATGGTGGTGGTGCAAAACGACCGCCTCCTCTCTGCCGTGGACAAGAAGGTAAGCCTCAAGGATGCCTTCCTCATCGCCGACCGGGTCCTCTACCACGGGGTCAAGGGCATCACCGACGTCATCAATCTCCCGGGCCTCATCAACGTGGACTTTGCCGACGTGAAAACCCTTTTGGAGGGGGCAGGCCAGGTGCTCATGGGCATCGGGGCGGGACGGGGGGAAAACCGGGTGGAGGAAGCCGCCAAGACCGCCACCCACAGCCCCCTCCTGGAACGCTCCATTGAGGGAGCCAAGCGGCTTCTCCTCAACGTGGTGGGCTCCGAGGACCTCTCCCTTATGGAGGCGGCGGAGGTGGTGGAGCGGGTGCGGGAGGCCACGGGCAACGAGGATGTGGACATCCTCTACGGGGTCACCTACGATGAACGGGCCCAGGATGAACTGCGGGTGATCCTCATCGCCGCAGGTTTCGGCGAGAGTACCGTGGTCCCCAAGCCCCTGCGCCCTGTGGATTTCCCGACCCACGCCGATCCCTATAACTTCGACATCCCCGCCTTTATCCGCTACGGGGATGCGGACTACCCCCCTAGAAAGGGAAACTAGGAACCTCGAGGCATGGTGGTTTTGGGCATAGACCCCGGCATCACCCACCTGGGGCTGGGGGTGGTGGAGGTGGAGCCCAAGGGCACCCTAAAAGCCCGCCTCCTCCACGGGGAGGTGGTGAGGACCTCCCACAAGGAACCCGCCCAGGAACGGGTGGGGCGCATCCACGCCCGGGTAAAGGAGGCCCTTGCCCGCTTCCACCCCGAGGCCCTGGCGGTGGAGGAGCAGTTCTTCTACCGGCAGAACGAACTGGCCTACAGGGTGGGCTGGGCCCTGGGGGCGGTGCTGGTGGCGGCCTTTGAGGCCGGGGTTCCCGTTTACGCCTACGGCCCCATGCAGGTGAAGCAGGCCCTGGCCGGGCACGGGCACGCCGGTAAGGAAGAGGTGGCCTTGATGGTCCGGGGCATCCTGGGTTTAAAGGAAGCTCCCAAGCCCAGCCACCTGGCCGATGCCCTGGCCATCGCCCTCACCCACGCCTTCTACGCCCGCCTGGGGGCGGCTAAGCCCCTTTGAGCTCAGCAGCGGAGGTAACCGGGCAGGACCTCCTCCAAGGGGGTGAGGCGGGGGAGGAGGTGGGCGGGAGGGGGAAAGGGAGCGGTGTTCCCCTCCTTCAGCATGAGGTACTGGTCCTGGGTGATGGGGGCGAAGGGCAGGCGGGACAGGAGGGGTACGGCGAGGTCCATAAACCCTAGGGGAATGGAGAGAAAGGGTTTTTTCCGCCCTAAAACCTCCATGCAAAGCCCTAAAAGCTCCCGGAAGGTGTACTCCCTTGGCCCCACCAGGTCAAAGGTACCCTCGAGGCCCCTTTCCAAAGCCCCAGCAAAGGCCTCGGCCACATCCCCCACGTAGACGGGGCGAAAGGGGAAGCTTCCATCCCCGATGAGGGGCACAAAGGGCAAGGACCCGCAGACGAGACTCCTGAGCACCTGGCCAAAGAACTCATCCCCTGGGCCGAAGATGAGGCTGGGGCGGAAAATGGCGTAGCTTAGGCCGCTATCCCGCACCAGCTCCTCGGCCTCCGCCTTGGTTTGGTAGTAACGGCTACCCGTGCCCCGCCTGGCCCCCAGGGCGGACATGTGAAGAAGACGGCCCACCCCAGCCCTCTTTAGGGCCACAAGAAGGTTCCTGACCCCTTCCACGTGCACCTGGCGGAAGGTCTGGTCCTTCTCCCGGATGATCCCCGCCAGGTAGATGGCGGCCTCCACTCCCTCGAGGGTCGGTACCTCCCGGGTAATGTCCCCGGGGATGTGCACCGCCCCCTTGGGAAGGTCCCTGGGGGTGCGGGAAAGGACCAAGGGGATGTGGCCCCCTTGCACAAGCCGGGCCACCAGGTGCCGGCCCACAAAGCCCGTCCCGCCAACGACCAGAACCCTCATCCCAAGCGTCCCAAGGCTCTCTTCGTCCTCCTTTGCATCTAGAGAGTTAACGGTAGACTGCCCCAACCTGCCTTCCACCGCCCAGCTCCAGGGCTGGGGACGACTTTAGGTATTCTCCCAGAAAGAACAACCCAAGGGTGTTACCCCAGCCACAAAGGAGGCCCCCGCAGCCAAGGCGGGGTAAGCGCTTGTCTAAAAACCCCACCCCTGCCACCATGAGGGCATGGGAGAGATCCGGGTGGGTACCGCCAGCTGGACGGACGAAACCCTCCTCGCCTCCGGGTGGTATCCTCCCGAGGTACGCCACCATCCCGAGAAGCGCCTCCGCTACTATGCGGAGCACTTTGACACCGTGGAGGTGGACAGCACCTTCTACGCCCTACCCCGGCGGGAGGTGGTGGCGAAATGGGCAGAGAGGACCCCAGCGGGCTTTCTTTTCCACGTGAAAGCTTATTCCGCCTTTACCGGGCATGGCCTCGAGGCCGCCACCCTTCCCAAGGACCTTCGCTCCCTTCTCCCCAAAACCGAAGGCCACCTGGCCCAGCGGGAGGTTCCCAAGGAAGTGGTGGAGGAAGCCTGGAACCGCTTCTTCGCCGCCATCACCCCTTTAAGGGAGGCGGGCAAGCTGGGGTACCTGCACTTCGGCCTTCCGCCCTGGACCGAACCCAAGCCCCGAAGCTTTCGCTACCTGGAGCGCCTGGCGGAGAGGACCCAGGGCTACTGGGTGGCGGTGGAGTTTCGCAACCCCAGGTGGTACGTGGCCTGGGGATTCGTGAGGAAGGAACTGGAGCGGCTCGGCCTCATCCACGTGAGCGTGGATGCCCCACTCCATCCCGAGGCCCCACCCCGGGTCCTGGAACCCACCCACCCCGTGGCGGTGCTTCGATGCCACGGAAGAAACGCAGAGTCCTGGAAAGGCCCTCACCAAAAGCCCTACGAGCGCTTCAACTGGCGTTACTCAGAGGAGGAGCTTCAAGACCTGGCCCAGGCTACCCTGACCCTTGCGGAGAAGGCCGAGACGGTTTTCGTCATCTTTAACAACAACTATGGCACCCAGGGCGTGGAGGCAGCCCTGGGGCTTAAAGGCCTCCTGGGCCTAGGCCCTCCTCCCTGGGCCAAGAAGCTTCTTTAACCCCTAGGGTTTCATGCTACCTTGAGGGGGATGACGCGCCCTCCCCTGTCCGAGGCCCAGGAGGACTACCTGAAGCAGCTTTTCCTCCTGGAGGCGGAGCGGCAAGGCCCGGTGCCCACCCAAGCGCTTGCCGAGCGCCTGGGGGTTAAACCCCCCTCGGTGACGGAGATGCTCAAGAAGCTCACCGCCTTGGGCCTGGTGGAGCATGCCCCCTACCAGGGGGCCCGGCTCACCGAGGCCGGGCGGCGGATCGCCCTGGAGGTCCTAAGGCACCACCGGCTCCTCGAGGCCTACCTGCACCAAGCCCTGGGCTACGGCTGGGAGGAAGTCCACCAGGAAGCGGAACGGCTGGAGCACGTGATCAGCGAGGCCTTTGAGGAAAGGATCGCCGAGCTCTTAGGCCACCCTCCCTTTGACCCCCACGGGGACCCCATCCCCACCAAGGACCTGGCCCTGCCGGAAGCCCCAGCCCTCCCCCTCTCCCAGGCTCCCTTAGGGGAGGCCCGGGTGGTGCGGGCCTTGGCCCAGGACCGGGGCACCCTCAACCTCCTGGCCAAGCTGGGTCTGGTTCCCGGAAAGGTCCTTAGGGTGGTGGAGAAAGGAGACGGGGTGGGCATCGAAATGGCAGGGGAGGTATTGCGCCTTCCCGAGGAGCTGGCCCAGGCCGTTGGGGTAGAGGCCCTTCAGGAAAGGGCCCCGTAAACCAGGGTGCGGAAGGCCAGGCCAAGCCGCTGCCCAAGCCGGGAGTGAAGAGCCCTTTCCGGCTCCAGCACGGAAAGGAGATTGGGGGCCTGGGTGAAAAGCAAGGCGCTCAGTTCCAGGGCGGGATCCACCAGGAAATACGTGCCGGCAAACCCCCACCAGTAGAAGTCCCCGGGGCTTCCCGGCGCCAGACCCCCAGGGCCCAAACGCACCGCCACCCCAAGGCCAAAGCCGTAGCCGGGGCCAGGAGTGTACTCCAGGCCCCTTCTCAACCCCGCCTCGTAGAGGGGACCCAGGTGATCCTGGACCAGGAGGCGACAGAGGCTTTTGTGCAAAAACCCCCGTCCCGTGCGCAGGGCCTCCAGGAACCGCAGGTAGTCCCAGGCCGTGCTTACCCCGCCCAGGCCCCCCGCATACCGGGGGGGCTCCGCCTCCACGGGAATGAGGCGGATGGACCTGCCTGTTTCCGGATCCCGGGAAAAGGGCTGGGCCAGCCGGGTAGGGTCTTGGGCCACGAAGCCCGAATCCCACATACCCAAGGGGGAAAACACCCGCTCATTGAGGAGCTCCGCCAGGCTTTTGCCCGCCATGGCCTCCAAGAGATGCCCCAGCACATCGGTGGAAAGCCCGTACTCAAAGGCTTCTCCCGGCTGGAAGCGCAGGGGCAAAGAGGCCAAGCGGGTAAGGAACTCCTCCCGGGGAAGGTCAAACCGATCCACCCCCGCCTCCAGGTAGAGCCGTTTCACCGGGGAGCGGAAGAAGACCCCATAGGTAAAGCCCGCGGTGTGGGGGAGGAGGTCGTAGACAGTGAGGGGCCGCCTAAGGGCCTCGAGGGCCACCTCCTCCCCCACTTCCCGCCCCACCTTGACCCCGGCGAACCCCGGCAGGTACTTTTCCACAGGGTCCAGAAGGGAAAGGCTGCCCTCCTCCACGAAGGTGAGGGCTAGGGCGGAAACCCATGGCTTGGTCATGGAGTAGATGCGGAAAAGAGCGTCTTCCCGCATGGGAAGAGCCTTTTCCGGATCCAGATACCCCCCCACTCCCTGGTAGATCACCTCTCCCCCCCGGGCCACCAGGGCCACGTACCCGGGAAGAAGACCCTCAGCCACCTGCCTTTTCAAGAATTCATCTAGTCGGGAAAAGTCCATGCTCGCCTCTCAAGCGGGAGCAGCGCCGATGGTTCTACCCCCGTCCACGAAGAGCACCTGGCCGGTGATGTAGCTGGACTCATCGGAAACCAGGAAAAGGGCAGCGTAGGCCACCTCAATGGGCTTCCCCGTGCGCCCCAAAGGGGTGGCGGCGATGGCCTTCTCCCGCACCTTCTCCGGCACCTTAGCCGTCATCCGGGTCTCAATAAAGCCCGGAGCCAGGGCGTTCACCCGGATCCCCCACCGGCCAAGCTCCAAGGCCAGGGTCCGGGTCAGCCCCACCACCCCCGCCTTGGCCGCGCTGTAGTTGGCCTGCCCCAGATTCCCCAGGTACACCCGGGAACTGGTGAGAACAATGGAACCCGGGTTCTTCTCCCGCATGGCCTCGCTGGCCGCCTTGGCCACCAGGAAGCTTCCCGTGAGGTTCACCCGGATCACGGCCTCCCAGTCCTCGAGGGGCATCTTCCAGTGGAAGTTGTCCCGGGTGATCCCCGCGTAGTGCACCACGCCATCCAAGCGGCCCATGGCCTCTAGGGCCTCCCGGAACCCTTTCTCCACCGAGAGGGGATCGGCCACGTCCATGGGTACGGCCAAGGCCCCCGTGGCCTTCGCCGCCTCCTGCAATGAAGCCGCCTCGAGGTCACAGGCCACAAGCCTCGCCCCTTCCCCAGCGAAAAGCTCCAACGTGGCCCGGCCGATCCCGTGGGCCGCCCCGGTGATCAGGACCACCTTATCCTTAAGCCGCATCCCTCACCTCCTCCTTGCCACGACCGAACGGTCGGTAGGCCTACCCTACCCCTTCTCCCGGCCGGCGGTCAAGGGCGGGTAAACACCCCTTGAGGGTGCCTACGCCAAAGCAGGGACTCAGGCAGCCCCTATAGCCGCCAGGCGTAATAGGGCGTTTCCACAAAAAGGGGTGGGCCTCCCAGATAGACCCTAAGCCCAGGCAGGATTAGCGTTTCCCCCTCCCATTCAAAGGCCAAGGGGTCCACCGATAGGGGATAGTGGAGCACCCCCGTAAGGGGCAGGCCAAGCCGCAGGCGCTCGGGTAGGGAAAGCTTACCCACCAGGAGGTAGCGGGCCCTCTTGGGTCCGGATTCCGTGTAAAAAGCCACCTCCTCCCCTAGGTCCAGGAGGAAAGCCCGGCCCCGGATGTAGAGCCTAGCCCTATCCGTCCAGGTAGACATGCGGCCTCCCCATGAGGTGGGCCACCCGCACCCCTGGGCCGTAGAGGTTTTGCAGAAGGGCTTCCGTGAGCACCGCCTCCGGCCTTCCTTCCGCCAAAAGCCGTCCCCCTTTCAACACCGCCACCCGTCCGGCCAAAGCCGCCTGGTTGGGGTCGTGAAGGACGGAAAGAATCCCCATCCCCTTGGCAACCAGGTTTTGGAAGAGGGCCAGAAGCCCACCCTGGTATTCCAGGTCCAGGAAGGTGGTGGGTTCGTCCAGAAGGAGGTAGCGGGGCCTAGCCGCCAGGGCCCGGGCCAGAAGAACCCGCTGGCGCTCCCCGCCGGAAAGGCTGCCCAGGTACCGGCCCCGGAAACGGGAAGCCCCCGTAACCTCCAAAGCCCACTCCACCGCTTCCACATCCTCCCGCCCTTCCCGCCCCCAAAGGCCCAGGTGGGGAAGCCTTCCTAAGCGCACCACCTCCTCCACCAAGAGCCCCTCCGGGTAGGGGCCTCCCTGGGGCAGGTAGGCGAGGAGCCGGCCCCGGGCATAGCTTCCATAGGCCCGAAGGGGCTTTCCCTCCAGAAAGACCCCCCCTGCCCTGGGCCGGAGGAGCCCCGCCATAACCCTCAGAAGGGTGCTCTTCCCCGATCCATTGGGGCCCAAAAGGGCCACCCACTCCCCCGGCCTTACGGCCAGGCCCACCCCTAAGAGGGCATAGGGCCCCACGATCCCCTTGGCCTCAAGCCCTTCCACGCCGCCTCCACATCAGGTACAGGAAGAATGGCCCCCCAAGAAGAGTGGTCACCACCCCCACGGGAAGCTCCGCCGGTCGGGTGAGGGTGCGGGCCAAAAGGTCGGCCAGAGCCAAAAGGGCCGCCCCTCCCAAAGCGGAAGCCGGCAAGAGCAGCCGGTAGTCCTCCCCCAGGAAGCGCCTCAGGAGGTGGGGGGTGATGAGGCCCACAAAGCCAATGATCCCCGCTTGGGCCACGGCGGCGGCCACCAGGAGGCTTGCGGCCAGGAGGAGAAGAAGCTTCAGGCCCTCGAGGGGCAATCCCAGGCTCTTGGCCACATCCTCCCCCAGCTGCAAGGCATTCAGGACCCGCCCCAGAAGCAGGAGGGGTGGAAAGGCCACCAGGAAGAAGAGGAGCAAGGCCTTCACCCCCGGCCAGCCCAAAAAGGCCAGGTTGCCCAGGGTGTAGGCGAAGACCGCCCGCACCCGGTCGGCATCCTGGAGCATCAGGTAAGTGGTGGCCCCGGTCAGGACGCTCCCCACCACGACCCCGGCCAGCACCAGCTCCCCCGTGCGGGCGGCACCCCCCGCCAAGACCAAGGTGACCAGGGTAGCCAGAAGGGCACCGAAAAAGCCGAACAAGGTGGCGGAAAGGGGTAGGCTTTGGAAAACGGCGTGCTGGGCAAAGGCAGGGGAAAGCCCCCCGAGAAAAGCCGCCAAGAGGGTCACGGCAAAGGCCGCCCCCGCCGCCGAGCCCATGAGGTAGGGGTCGGCCAAGGGGTTGCGGAAAAGCCCTTGGAAGCTGGCTCCCGCCACCCCCAAGGCCGCCCCCACCAGCATGCCCCCTAGGACCCTGGGAAGCCGCATTTCGGTAACGATGGGATTCTCCTTCAGGCCCAAGAGGGCGGAAACCACCTCGCCCACCGGGAGGCTGACCGCCCCCAAGGCTACCCCCAGCACCAAAGCCAGGAGGAGAAGGAAAACCAGCCAAAGGAAGACCAGGCTTCGCTTAAGGGCTAGGGGAAGGGCCTGGGTCATGGCCTAGCGCCCGTGGAAGCAATCCACCAGAAGCCTCAAGCCCTGGGCCACCCGAGGACCTGGGCGGGAAAGGAGGCTATCCTGGCCCCCGGTAAACACGCAGATGCGCCCAGTCTGCACCGCCTTCACCCGGCTCCAGCCAGGCCTGGCCCGGATGGTTTCCAGGGCACCCGGGTAGGTGGCCACGATCACCTCGGGGTTTTTCTCCACCACGAACTCGGGGGCGATCTTGGGGAAAAGACCCAGCTCCTTGGGGATGATGTTCACCCCCCGGGCCTTTTGGATCAGCACCCCGATGAAGCTCTCGGGCCCTACGGTGTAGGGGGTGGGGTCAATCTCGTAGTAAACCCGGGGCCGGGTCTTGGCCTTGGCCGCCCGGGATTCCTCCTGGTATACCTCCCGCTGGATCTGGGCCACCAGGCGCTCCGCCTGGGCCTCGAGGCCAAGAAGCTTCCCCAGGGTACGGGTGGTGCGGAAGATATCCTCGTAGGTCTCAGTGCGCACCGCATACACCGTTAGGCCCGCCCGCTCCAGGGTCTCATAGAGCCGGCCGTACTTGGAAACCAGGACCAGGTCCGGCTTCAGGGAAACGATGAGCTCGGGGTTGGGGTTGTAAAGCCCCCCGGCCTTGGGCAGGGCCTTCACCCTCTCGGGCCAGTCGGAGTAGTTGTCGGTGGCCACGATGCGATCGCAGGCCCCGAGGGCGCACACCGTTTCCGTCACCGATGGGAGCATGGTAACGATGCGCTTTGGGGGTGCCTTGACCGTGACCGTGCGCCCTAGGTCGTCGGTGAGGGTTAAGGGAAAAGCGAAGGCCAAGGCCAAAAGGACCGAAAGAACCGCCCAAACTCTCTTCATGCCTACCTCCCTAAGGCCGCTAGGGCCAGGCCCGGGGGAGGTAGGGAAAACCCCTGCCGGAAAGCGGCAGAGGCGCAAATGGCTTTGCAAACCCCCATCGCTCCCCCATCCGCGTGAGGTGCCCGCCTAAGGGGTTTGGCGGGCGGCCCTGGCAGGTATTCGGGCTTCCGGCCTGCGAAGTTTAAGCTTAAAGAATGGCCGGTTACCGTTGCGGGACAGCGCCGGACTTGCACCGGACTTCCCCACTTTAAGCCTGGACTACGCGCCCAGGCACCAGGGCAACGGACCTGGCTTTGAGGCCCTAGCGGGCCTTAAGGCCAGGCTAAGCCTAATGGGGCAAAAAGGCAAGGGCTTGACACATTCGGGGACGGGTGATTTACTTAGTCCCGAGAACGAACTAAAGGGCAAAGGGAAAAGAACTGGGATGCGCAAAGGGGACACGCAGGAAATCCGCAGGCTCAACCGCCGGGCTATTCTGGCCCACCTGAGGCGGGGCCCCCTTACCCGGGCGGACCTTTCCCGGCTTACCGGTTTGGCTAAAAGCGCGGTAAGCCGCCTGGTGGATGAGCTTTTACAGGAGGGCCTTCTGGAGGAAGGGGCCTTTACCTCTCCCCCCGTGGGCCGGCCCGGCACCCTCTTGCACCTACGCCCTGGCGCCCGCTTTGCCCTAGGCGCGGAACTGGGGGTGGAGGAAACCGTCCTTCTGGCCCTGGACTGGCGGGGAGAGGTTCTATGGGCCAAGGAATGGAGCCACCCCCGGGAGGCCGGTCCCAGGGAACGTCTGGAACGGCTTCTGCAGGAGATTCTTCCCCATGTACCGGGGCCCTTGGGCCTGGGGTTCACCCTGCCTGGGGTGGTGGTGGAGGACCGGCTCCTCCTGGCCCCCAACCTGGGCTGGAAAAACCTGGACCTCCGGCCCCTGCTTTCCCACTTTCCCCTGCCCACGGCCTTGGAAAACGATGCCAAGGCCTCGGCCCTGTCCGAGGTCTTCTTTCACGGCGAGGCTAACCTCGCCTACCTGGTGCTCAGCACGGGCTTGGGAATCGGGGTGGTATCGGATAGCCGGATCCTGCGGGGAGCGGGTGGGGCCGCTGGGGAGCTGGGCCACTGGCTCGGCCAGGGGCACAAGCCCTGCGCCTGCGGCCGGGTGGGGTGCCTGGAAACCGAACTGGGCCTCGGTGCCCTCTTGGAGCATTACCGGTCCCTGGGCGGAAAGGCGGGGGCCCTCGAGGCCCTGCTCCAGCAGGCCAAGCAGGGGGAGGCTTTGGCCCTCGAGGCCATCCATCATCTGGGCGAGGCCTTGGGGCGGTTCCTCGCCAACCTGGCGGTGGCCTACGACCCGGCCCGGGTGGTCATAGGGGGCAAGGCAGCCGAGTTCTTCCCCTACCTGGAGCAATCCTTGCGCCAGTCCTTGGCGGCCCATGCCTTCCTGGAAGCCCATCGTTCCTTGCCCGTGCAACCTTCCCTTTATGGTCACCTGCCCCGGCGGTGGGTGGGGCTAGCCTCTTTTTGGTGAGGTTTTTCGAGCTGGGCGGCCTGTGGGCGGAAAGCCCACGTCGCAATGGAGGTAGGTATGAGGAAGTGGCTTTTGGCGATCGGCGTGGCCTTGGGGCTTAGCGCCCTGGCCCAGACGGGCAAGCTGGAGATCTTCTCCTGGTGGGCAGGGGATGAGGGACCGGCCCTCGAGGCCCTCATCCGGCTTTACAAGCAAAAGTACCCCGGCGTGGAGGTCATCAACGCCACGGTTACCGGCGGGGCCGGGGTGAACGCCAAGGCGGTCCTGAAGACCCGCATGCTGGGCGGTGACCCGCCCGATACCTTCCAGGTGCACGCCGGGCAGGAACTCATCGGCACCTGGGTGGTGGCCGACCGCATGGAGGACCTCACCAGCCTCTTCCGGCAGGAGGGTTGGCTCCAAGCCTTCCCCAAGGGCCTCATCGACCTCCTCTCCTACAAGAGAGGCATCTGGAGCGTGCCCGTCAACATCCACCGCTCCAACGTCATGTGGTACATCCCCGCCAAGCTGAAGGAATGGGGGGTGACCCCGCCCAAGACCTGGGCGGAGTTCCTCGCCACCTGCCAGACCTTGAAGCGGAAGGGCCTTGAAGCACCCTTGGCCCTGGGCGAGAACTGGACCCAGCAGCACCTTTGGGAAAGCGTGGCCCTGGCCACCCTGGGAGCCGACGGCTGGAATAACCTCTGGAGCGGCAAGCTAAAGTTCACCGACCCCAAGGCGGTGGCCGTATGGGAAACCTTTGGCAAGGTGCTGGATTGCGCCAACAAGGACGCCGCGGGGCTTTCCTGGCAACAGGCGGTGGACCGGGTAGTCCAGGGCAAGGCCGCTTTCAACATCATGGGCGACTGGGCCGCCGGCTACATGAGCACCACGCTGAAGCTGAAGCCCGGTGTGGACTTCGCCTGGGCCCCCTCCCCCGGCACCCAAGGGGTCTTCATGATGCTCTCCGACTCCTTTGGCCTCCCCAAGGGAGCCAAGAACCGGCAAAACGCCATCAACTGGCTCAAGCTGGTGGGCTCCAAGGAGGGCCAGGACACCTTTAACCCCCTGAAGGGCTCCATCTCCGCCCGGCTGGACTCCGACCCCGCCAAGTACAACGCCTACGGCCAGTCGGCCATGAAGGACTGGAAGTCCAACCGCATCGTGGGCTCTTTGGTCCACGGGGCAGTGGCACCCGAAAGCTTCATGAGCCAGTTCGGCACCGTGATGGAGATCTTCCTGCAGACCAAGAGCCCCCAGGCGGCCGCCAACGCCGCCCAGGCCATCGCCAACCAGGTGGGCTTGGGCCGCTAAGCTTCCTCGGCCCGTGGGGGCAAAAGCCCCCACGGGCTTTTCCGGAGAGAGCATGCGCGACCGGATCGTAGCCTTCCTGGTCCTCCTCCCCTCCTTGGTGGCCGTGGGCATCTTCGTCTACGGCTTCATCGGGCAAAACCTCTGGGTTTCCCTCACCGACTGGGGAAAGAACCCAGCCCAGGCCCTGGCCCTGAGGCCAGAGCTCCACTTCGTGGGCCTGGAAAACTACCGTGAACTCTTCACCGGCTTCGTGGACGTGCGTTTCCGCCAAAGCGTGGTCAACCTCATCTTCTTCACCCTCTTTTTCATGGGGGGAAGCCTGGGCCTAGGCCTCCTCCTGGCCATGGCCCTGGACCGCGGGCCCAAGGGAGAAGGCCTTTTCCGCACCGTCTTCCTCTTTCCCATGGCCCTCTCCTTCGTAGTCACCGGCACCATCTGGCGCTGGCTCTTGCAGCCCCAAGGTGGGATCAACGTCCTGCCCACCCTCTTTGGCCTACCCCCCTTCCACTTCCCCTGGCTCACCACCAGGCAGCAGACCTGGGTCTTTGACTGGAACCAACTGCCCTTTTACACCGCCTTGGCGGTGGGCCTAACCCTCTTGTACGTGGCTTGGAAAGCCCACCAGGAAGGGGAAAGGAAGCGGCTTTTCTGGAGCCTGTTGTCCAGCGGGGTCCTCCTGGTTTGGGCCTTCACCCTGGGCAGGACCACCCACCTTCTCCCCTACCCCGAGCCCCACGGCTTCAGCCTAGCCCTGGTGGGGGTGATTCTGGCGGCGGTCTGGCAGATGTCCGGCTACACCATGGCCCTTTATCTGGCGGGTCTAAGGGGAATCCCCGTGGAGGTGCTGGAAGCGGCCAAGGTGGACGGGGCCAGCGAGTGGCAGACCTACCGGCACGTCATCCTTCCCCTCCTCGCCCCCATCACCCTTTCCGCCATGATCGTCCTGGGGCACATCGCCCTGAAGATCTTTGACCTCATCTTCGCCATGGCCGGGTTGGATTACGCCCCCACCGATGTACCCGCCATCTACATGTACCTCCTCGCCTTCCGCGGCAACCAGTTCGCCAAGGGGGCGGCCATCGGCATACTCCTCTTGCTCTTGGTGGCCTTGGTGGTCATCCCCTACCTGGTAAGCCAGCTTCGGAAGGAGGTCAGGCGCTGATGGGCCGGTTCTTCCTGTACGCCTTCTTACTCCTCGCCACCCTCTTCTTCCTTCTCCCCGTCTATCTGGTGATCCTCACCGCCCTGAAGGAACCCGCCAAGATTACCCTGGACACGGTCTGGCGCTGGCCGGACCCCGTGTACTGGGAAAGCTTCAAAATCGCCTGGGATGCCTTCCGGCCCAAGTTCCAAAACAGCGTGGTCCTGGCCCTTTCCGCCACGGCGCTGTCCGCCCTGGTGGGAGCCCTCAACGGCTACGTCCTGGCCAAGTGGCCCTTTAGGGGTTCTAACCTCCTGTTTGCCCTCATGCTCTTCGGGATGTTCATCCCCTACCAGAGCATCCTCATCCCCCTTTTCCAGTTCGTAAAGGCCATAGGCCTTTACGGCACCCTATGGGGCCTCATCCTGGTCCACGTGGTCTACGGCATCCCCATCGTCACCCTTATCTTCAAGAACTACTACAGTGAAATCCCCGATGAGCTGGTGGAGGCTGCCCGCATAGACGGGGCAGGCTTCTTCGGCATCTTCCGCCACGTAATCCTGCCCCTTTCTGCCCCCGCCTTCGTGGTGGTGGCCATCTGGCAGTTCACCCAGATCTGGAACGAGTTCCTCTTCGCCGTGACCCTGACCCGGCCGGAAAGCCAGCCCATCACCGTGGCCCTGGCGCAACTGGCAGGCGGTGAGGCAGTGAAGTGGAACCTGCCCATGGCCGGGGCCATTCTGGCCGCTTTACCCACCCTTCTGGTCTACATCTTCCTGGGCCGGTACTTCCTTCGGGGGCTCCTGGCTGGCTCGGTAAAGGGGTAGACTCCTGCCATGCGCGCCTGGGTGCAAGAACGCCTTCAAGGCCCCATGACCTTTAAGGAGATCCCCGACCCCACGCCGGGCCCGGGAGAGGTAGTGCTGGAAGTGGAGGCGGTGGGCCTGAACTTCGCCGACCACCTCATGCGGCTTGGCGGATACCTCACCCGGATTCATCCGCCCTTCGTGCCGGGCATGGAGGTGGTGGGCCGGGTGGAGGGGCGGCGCTTTGCCGCCTTGGTAGGGCATGGGGCCCTGGCGGAGAAGGTAGCCGTGCCCAGGGAAGCCCTTCTACCCGTGCCCGAGGGGCTCTCCCCGGAGGAGGCCGCCGCCTACCCGGTTTCCTTCCTCACCGCCTACCTGGCCCTGAGGCAGGCGGGGGCCAAGCCCGGGGAAAAGGTCCTGGTGCAGGCAGCGGCGGGAGCTTTGGGAACAGCTTCGGTGCAGGTGGCAAAGGCCATGGGCCTAAAGGTGCTGGCCTCCGCCTCGAGGCCCGAGAAGCTGGATCTTCCCCAGGCCCTGGGGGCTGAGGCCGTCGCCACCTATGCGGAGCTCCCCGAAAAGGCCAAGGCATTCGGCGGGGTGGATATCCTTCTGGAGGTGCGGGGTAACCAGCTGGAGGAAAGCCTTTCCCTTCTGAACCCAGGGGGAAGGCTGGTCTATATTGGGGCCGCCGAGGGAGAGGTGGCGCCCCTGAATCCCTTGCGCCTCATGCGGAGGAACCTCACGGTAATGGGCTTTTGGCTTGCTCCCCTCCTCAGGGAAAAAGCCCTGGTGCAGGAGGCCTTGCGGTTTCTCCTGCCCCGTTTGGGCAGGGAGCTCAAGCCCGTGGTGGGAAGGGTTTTCCCCTTCCCCGAGGCTGAAGCCGCCTTCCAAGCCCTCCTGGACCGGGGCCATGTGGGCAAGATCGTCGTCCGCCTTTAGAGAAAAGAGGGGGTGTGGGGGAGCTATAATCCCCCGGTTTTTAAACCGGGGATACATGG